>JAFAGA010000017.1 GCA_023423045.1 Bacillota bacterium
TTGTTTAGGCGATTCAATTATTGACGAAAAAATAGGGGGTCATTGTTTTTTTGTGAAAAAAGATGGTGTAACCCTTGAAAATAAAAGGTTTTGAAAGAAAAACAGGGGTGTCAGACTTGACACTACCTTAGGTGAAAAGGGGGAAAAGATATGAAACTATACATCAAACAGAAAGTATTTTCCTGGCAGGATCGATTTACGGTAAAGGATGTAAATGGAGTTGACCGGTACTTTGTTGAAGGGGAACTATTTTCATGGGGCAAGAAGCTGCACGTAATGGATGCCTTTGGAAACGAGGCAGCTTTTATCCAACAAAAGCTATGGAGCTTTATGCCGAATTATGATGTTTTTATAGGTGGCAGACATATCGCAGAGATCAGGAAGGAGTTTACATTCCTGAGACCACGCTACACAATTGAAGGGCTTAACTGGATGATCGAGGGGGATTCCTGGGCTCATCATTATGAAATAACGCAATGCGGAAGAACTGTGGTCTCTATTCAAAAGGAGTGGTTCACATGGGGGGACAGCTATGCGCTCGATATTACATCTCCGGAAGATGAGATTTATGCGCTTGCAGTGGTACTCGTAATCGATTGCGTCATTGCGCAGCAAAGCAATACTTGAGTGGGTATGCGATGTGGTAAATAGGAATTTATGGGGGATGGTATATAAATGAGAATTGAAACAGACAGATTAATCATTAGAAATTTTATAATGGAAGATAGAGATGATTTGGGCGAATATATGCTCCAAAGGGTCAATAAAGAGTTCGAAGGATATCCTGACTTTGGCGCAGACAAAATTGAAGGCGAAATTAAATATCGCAGTGAAAGTCATGAATTTTTTGCTATTGAGTTAAAAGAGGAACACAAGGTGATCGGTAATATATATTTGGGAGTCAGAGATTTCAATTCAAAAGAATTAGGTTATGTATTAAACGAAAACTACCATTTAAAAGGATATGGCAGCGAAGCTGCTAAAGCAGTGGTTCAGTGGGCTTTTTCACAAGGAGTACATAGGGTATTTGCTGAGTGTACACCACTTAATATATCTTCCTGGAAGACGATGGAGAAAATCGGATTGAAGAGAGAGGCAGAGTTTAGGCAGAATGTATCATTTCATAAGGATGAAGCAGGCAATCCAATCTATTGGGATACCTATGTTTATGCGGCATTAAGTACAGATAATATATAGAAAAAAGCATGGTTGTTTTACAAGATTTAATTTGATGCAATGTCATTGGAAATATAAATTAGAAGTTTGCAGCAGAGCTTAGGTTTCAGATTATTTCTATAATGCAGGAGAGCAGCATATTTATGAATCTTAAAGAAAGAGCGAAACAATTAAAAAAAGATATTCCCGCTGTTTTTATTGCATTAAGGAAAAAAGAAACACCGATGATAGCCAAATTTTTTGCCGGAATAACAATTATATATGCTCTATCTCCAATTGACCTTATTCCGGATTTTATACCCGTGTTGGGTTATTTAGATGATGTAATTATATTGCCATGTCTTATTGCTTTGACAATATGTTTGATTCCGCCTGATATGTTTGCGGAATGCCGTATTCGTGCGGAAGGGATATGGGCAGACGGCAAACCTAAGAAATGGTATTTTGCCTTGCCAATTGTGGCAATATGGCTGATTATAATTTATCTTTTAATAAAAACAATATGGTTCTGATAATGTGCATTGAACGATAACAAATCCCGATTTTTACGGGTAAAAATGGAACAATAAATCATAGAAGTTTTCATACGATGTATATTAAGTCCAATTAAAAGGAGGAACTATATGGCAGCGATATTGATGATTAATGTACCGTATGCAGGGCATACCAATCCAACGCTGCCACTGGCAGAAGCCCTGGTGCAGCATGGACATAAGGTGTACTACATTAATGCGGAAGAATTTCGCAATAAAATTGAAAGTACAGGTGCCGAATTTATTCCATATCGTAATTATCCCACTTTCCCAACCGAGCAGCAGAAAAAAACAAAATGTTTTCGTGCTGCGTTTGATACGGCAATTAGTTTAGAGCAGAAGTTTGATTTATTAATTTATGAGATGTTTTTTTATCCGGGAATAAAGATTGCGGAGAAGCTTGGGATACCATGTGTCCGTCAATTTTCCCAGCCGGCATGGAATCAAAAAACACTTTCCGAAGCAACATGGTTGTTCAAACTATCCTGTATATTGATTGACCTTCAAGTAATGGGAAGGAAAAATGCAAAGTACATGGAATTGTCACATAAAACACTGGGTAAAGCCGTAACAAATGACAAACCGGCACTTAACATTGTATATGTTCCTCAAATATTTCAGACGGACAGAGAAGCTTTTGGCAAGGATTATTTGTTCGTTATCCCCGAATATAAAAGCAGCGGCATATCACAGCAGATCCCTTATGAAAAGATGAAATTGCCTGTTATTTATATTTCTTTGGGAAGCATTATCAGCAACAAAGGATTTTGCAGGGAATGTATCCGCGCCTTTGGCGGAAAAGATATGTCCGTTATTCTTAACACGGGTAAAGTCCGTCCCGAAACGCTTGGTAAGATTCCGGGAAATATTTATGCTTATTCTTTTGTACCGCAAGTCGAAGTGCTGCAGCACGCCGATGTTTTTCTAACACATTGCGGAATGAATAGTGTGAATGAGGCCATGAGCTATGGGGTACCGATGGTTGCAATGCCGTTCATCAATGACCAAATATCGAATGCCAGACAGATTGTTGGGCTTGGAATCGGGAAAAGAGTGCGTTCTTTCCCGAGCAGCGGCAGACAACTATATAAAACGGTTAAAGATGTATACAACGACAAACATATACGAAAACGCAGCATGGAAGTAAAAAATCTGCTGAAAAAAGAAACGAATTTAGAAGAAGTGGTTGGCCGGATTGAAAAGTTATATCTCTGCGGCTGATATATTTTTCCGGTATATTTTTCCGGAGATGATATATTATCGCTTTATTGCATTAATGCAATATTGCTTTATAAATTTATATTGACAAACTGTATTGTGATTAGATATAATAGCATCCATAATCTAAACGTAAAACATTGGACGATGTAGTCATAAAAAGTTCTTAGAACTTTTTGGACTGCATTTTTTTTTATTGAATAATTTAGGCCGATTTATTTCAGGTCTTCATGAAACACCGATGTTTTATGCATTATGAAGGAGGAGAATATATGAAGAGAATTAGTAAGTTAATGGCATTATTGCTCATGTTCTTATTGATATTCTCACTCGCTGGCTGCGGCAAGGCAAGTAAGGAAGCCAATACAGGCGCAGAGCCGACCAAGAGTGGGGACACCAAGGGGAGCACGGCAGACGATGCAGCAAATTCCCCGGCAGCTTCAGGCAAGGCGCTGAAGGTGCATTTTGATGTTGAGGTAGCCTCGATGGATCCACAGATCGCTACGGATGGTACTTCCTTCGAAGTAATCGCAGCAATCACAGAAGGCTTATACTCCATCGATGAAGCAGGATCTCCGATTTTGGCAATGGCTGAGTCCGTAGACAAAAGTGCTGACGGTTTATCCTATACCTTTAAACTCAGAGATGCCCAGTGGACCAATGGTACTGCGGTAACCGCAAATGATTTTGTATTTGCCTGGAGACGTCTGGTAGATCCCGCAACAGCCAGTGAATATGCCTTTATTGCTGAAATCGCCGGTCTTAAGAATGCAGCGGCAATTACCGCCGGTGAGGTTGCACCGGATCAGCTGGGTGTAACGGCTTCGGATGACAAAACCTTAGTGGTAAGCCTGGATGTTCCGGTCCCGTTCTTTGAGTCACTGATGGCGTTCCCGTCCTTCCTGCCGGTAAATGAAGCGTTCTTTACCTCTGCAGGCGACAGCTTCGGTACCTCACCTGCGACGATCTTAGGAAACGGACCCTTTACGATCACCTCTTATGAGCCGGCAGCAACGACCATTGCATTAGCGAAGAGTCCTACCTACTGGGACGCTTCCAAGGTTGCTTTGGATGGTATTCAGTATCAGGTAATCAAGGATTCACAGCAGGCGATGCTGTCCTACCAAAACGGAGATCTGGATGTGGCAACCCTGTCCGGCGAGCAGGTAGAGCAGTTCCAGGCAGATCCGGAATTCCATAATATTATGGCAGGTTATCTGTGGTATCTGTCACCCAACCAGACCGTGAAAGGACTGGAGAATAGAAACCTTCGTAAAGCCCTTGCTTTATCCTATGACAAGGAGGCAATTGCAAAGAATATTCTTAAGGACGGTTCCATAGTTGCCAATTTTGCAGTTCCTACCTTATTGGCTACCGGTCCCGACGGGAAAGACTTCCGTGAAACTGCAGGAACCTATTTTACCACCGATAAGGCTCAGGCTCTTCGGTATTGGGAGACCGCTCAGGCGGAACTCGGTGTCAGCGAGTTAAAATATGTTATGATCGTGGAGGATACCGAATCTGCTATTAATGTGGCACAGTTTATCCAGTCGGAGATTCAGACCACCTTATCCGGAATTACCATTGAGATTCAGACCATGCCTAAGAAGAACCGTGTAGAGCGAATGCAGCAGGGTGACTTTGAGCTTGGTTTAACCCGTTGGGGTCCCGACTATGCGGATCCGATGACCTATCTGGATATGTGGACTACAGGCAGCCCGAATAACTATGGCTTTTGGTCCAATGCAGAGTATGATGCAATCATTGAGTCTGCCAAGAAAGGTGAATTAGCGCTTGACCTGGCTGCCAGATGGGAAGCATTAAAGGAAGCGGAGGCAATTGCTATGGAGGAAGCAGTTATCCTTCCTGTATACCAGAAGGGTGATGCGGTAATGATTAAGGCCGGTGTTGAAGGAATCGAATTCCACTCCGTAGGTATCAATCGAATCTATAAGAATGCGGCTATGAACTAATTAATAGAAGCAGCCGGTTCCGTTTTACCAAGCATGCATTGTAGTGACGCTGTCGGGTGTGTCTGACACTGAAGACGGCGTCACTATTCTTGGTAAGAGGCCGGTTGGTTCATAGAGCGTGTATATTCAGGAGTTTTGCAATTGCAGAACTCCTATTGTAGATTTTTGCGCGGCAGAGCCGTGGATACAGTTACACCATATGGTAAGGAGTGTGAATTTGTGAAAAAGTATATATTGAAACGGGTGGTTATATCCATCGTAACCCTGTTGGTGATCCTGCTGGTACTGTTTTTAATGCTGGAGTTTATGCCCGGATCTCCCTTTAACGATGAGAAGCTGACGGATACGCAGCGTGTCGTCCTCAATGCCAAATACGGATTGGACCAACCTGTAATGGTACGTTTTTTTAATTATATCAAAGCAATGTTAAGCGGAGATTTTGGGGTCTCCTATACAATATCCAAGAATACGCCCATCACAGCCCTGCTTGAGACAAGATTGCCGATTTCTCTGAGGATCGGAGGCCAGGCAATCCTGATCGGTACAATCATCGGGCTGATTTTAGGCATTATTGCGGCCATCAGGCACAATACCATCTATGATACGATCACCACCATAATCTCGGTATTGGGTGTCAGCCTGCCCTCCTATGTATTTGCTATGGCTCTGATCTATGCTCTTGGTTTCCGGCTGAAATGGTTCCCACTGCTGTATCAGATGGAGGCGCCTCTGTATTCCTCTATTATGCCCACCATATCCCTGTGCATGTTCACCGTAGCGACGGTAGCCCGTTTCACGAGAACGGAGATGCTGGAGGTATTGGGCTCGGAATACATGCTTCTGGCAGAAAGCAAGGGATTGAACAGCTTTCGCCTGATTTTTAAGCATGCCCTCAGAAACGCACTGATACCAATCATCACGGTACTGGCTCCCCTGGTGGTCGGATTAATGACCGGCAGCCTGGTAATCGAGAAGCTGTTCTCCATACCCGGGATCGGCAGCCTCCTGGTGTCGGCGATTCAATCCAATGATTATAATGTAGTAGTCTCGTTAACCTTTATTTACAGCATTATGTATATCGGAATTATGCTTGTCGTGGATATTCTCTATGGCGTGATTGATCCGAGAATCAGACTGGCAAAGGGGGAGGAACATGAATAAGGCGGAATTCGAAAAAACAGAATTCGTATTTGCAGCTGAGGATTTTGAACTGGTCGGTGCAGAGAAAATATCCCGGGTGGATGAAACCTTTCCCAGCAAACCAATCTGGAAGGATGTGCTGGCGCGGTTTACACAGAATAAGGGAGCAGTCGTGGGAATTATCTGTATTCTGATTGTTATCTCCATGGCGGTGATCGGTCCGAATATGACGGAGCATACCTTTGATTCCCAGATTATCACTCATCAGAATCTGGCTCCAAGAATTCCCGGGGTAGAGAAGCTTGGTGTATTTGACGGCTCCGAGCGGATGCATACCTCAACCGGCAGTATTGTCCAGAATAAATATATCTCGGAGGATCCGAATATAACCACCGGTTTGGAGAAGATTTATTACTGGTTCGGAACGGATGTCCTGGGAAGGGATATCTTTACCAGAACCTGGACCGGAACCAGAATTTCGCTCTATATTGCATTGGTTGCGGTTGTTGTAGATATGTGCTTTGGTATGATATACGGTCTGGTTTCCGGGTACTTCGGCGGCAGGGTGGACATGGTACTCCAGCGCTTCTCCGAAATACTCAACGGGATACCGACCCTGGTTATCGTTACCTTGCTAATTCTGGTATTTAAGCCGGGACTGGTTACCATCACTCTTGCCCTGGCAATTACCGGTTGGATCGGAATGAGCAGGATTGCAAGGGCACAGGTATTAAAGCTGAAGGAACAGGAATATATCTTAGCTTCAAAGACCCTGGGGGCAAAGAACTTATTCATTATCTTTCGTGAAATATTGCCCAACATCTTTGGGCAGTTAATTATTATGTCCATGTTCTCGATCCCGAACGCAATATTTACGGAGGCATTTTTGGCCTTTATCGGGCTTGGCGTGCCCCAGCCTCTTGCGTCGCTGGGATCCCTGATCAGTGATGCTTTCAAGTCCTTTACAACCCATCCCTACATGATTATCTTCCCGGTAATTGTATTGGCGGTGATTATGCTGAGTTTTAACATGATGGCAGACGGTCTTAGGGATGCTTTTGATCCTAAGATGAAGGAAATGTAGGAGGTGGAGCATGGAGAAGAAAAAGATTCTGTCAATCAAGGATTTATCCATATCCTTTACAACCTCGGCCGGAGAGGTGAATGTGATCCGGGGCATGAACCTCTCGCTGTACCAGGGGGAAACGCTTGCCATCGTAGGGGAAAGCGGCAGCGGCAAGTCGGTGACGGTAAAGGCAATCATGGGTATCTTAAGCAGCAACGGAAAAGTCAATAGCGGAAGTATTCAGTTTACCTACAACCGGGAGAAGCAGGAGGTTACGAAGGAACTGCTCTCTCTTTCAAAAAAGGAGATGAGAAGGCATATTAACGGCAAGCGGATCGCCATGGTATTCCAGGACCCGATGACCTCCCTAAATCCCACCATGACCATCGGTGCACAGATTATGGAGGGAATGATCTATCATTATCATACTCAGAAGAAGGAGGCCTATGAGAAAGCCATCCAGCTGTTGGAGCTGGTAGGCATCACAGATCCGGAGAAACGGATGAAAAATTATCCCCATCAGCTTTCCGGCGGTATGCGCCAAAGAGTGGTAATTGCCATTGCTCTGTCCTGTGATCCCGAGCTGCTGATCTGTGATGAGCCGACTACCGCACTGGATGTTACCATCCAGGCAAAGATTCTGGAGCTGATTAAGGATATTCAGGCGAAAACAGGAATTTCGGTAATCTATATTACCCATGATCTGGGGGTCGTGGCCAAGGTTGCGGATTATGTTGAGGTTATGTATGCGGGTAAGGTAGTGGAGATGGGAACAACAGAGGAGATTTTCTATCAGCCGAGGCATCCCTATACCTGGGGGTTGTTATCCGCAATGCCGGATTTAAACAGCGCGGACGATAAACTTTATACCATTCCGGGAAGTCCTCCCAACCTCCTCCACCGTGTGGACGGAGATTCCTTCGCCCCGCGCAATATCTATGCTTTGAATATTGATTTCAAACAGGAACCGCCGATGTTTAAGATATCGGATACCCATTATGCCGCCACCTGGCTTCTGCATGAGAAGGCTCCCAAGGTGACGATGCCCGAGGAGTTAAGAAAGAGAATCGATATGATGCTGAAAGACGAACCGGCTCAAGCAAAGGAGGCGAGGTAGGAATGGAAGCGAGAAAGCCTCTGTTAAAAGTAAATAATCTGAAGCAGCATTTCAGAATAAACCGTAAATTTACGGTACGCGCCGTGGACGGCGTCACCTTTGAGATTTATCCGGGGGAGACTTATGGCCTGGTTGGAGAATCCGGCAGCGGAAAGTCCACCATCGGACGCTCTGTCATCCGTTTGTACGAGCCTACGGCGGGAGATGTGGTCTTTAACGGCAAGAATATCTCCGGCAAGCTTTCCGCCAGGGATACGCAGCACCTGCGCACCAAGATGCAGATGATTTTCCAGGATCCCATGGCATGCCTTAATCCCAGGAAGAAGGTAATGGACATTATTGCCCAGGGATTGGATATCCATCATCTGTACCGGAACCAGGAGGAGCGCCGGGAGAAGGTATATCAGATTCTGGATATGGTGGGACTTGCAAGTGAGCATGCGGACCGTTACCCCCACCAGTTCTCCGGTGGACAGAGACAGCGCATCGGTATTGCCAGGGCGCTGATCATGAACCCGGATCTGATTATTGCCGATGAGGCAATCAGCGCTTTGGATGTATCCATCCAGGCGCAGGTGGTGAATCTGATGAAGGACATCCAGACCAAGACCAATACGGCCTATCTGTTCATTGCCCATGACTTATCCATGGTAAAGTATATCTCCGACCGGATCGGGGTACTTCATCTGGGGCATTTGGTGGAAACGGGAACCAAAGAGGAGATCTTTGACCATCCGATTCATCCTTATACCAAATCCCTGCTTTCAGCCATACCGCAGCCAAATCCCATTGCGGAAAAGAAGCGTGTTGCTATCAGCTACGATTATAAGAGCAGCGGAATCGATTATCATAAGGGAGAACAGCGGCATGTGGGCGGGCAGCATTATGTTCTGGCAACACCGGAAGAGCTTGCGGCCTGGACAACGTAGGAGAATATGTTACCCGATGGCTTTAACGCAGCAAATGAACAGTGTCCGCAACCTGGCGGAAGAAATTAGTTTTGATGAATTGACCTACAGCTAACAAAGAGGCTGGACACCATTTGAGGGTGTTCAGCCTCTTTACTTACAGACAGCATTACACTATGGATATCAAACAAATTAAACGGAAATAGAAAAAATTACAAACTAATGATATAATAAATGACAGTAGATAGGAATTTGAAAGGGAAAAACAAAACAATGAAAGATTTGGAAAATATTTATTTTGAAACTCAAAACCTTTTGGTACGTCAATATACTATGTTCGATATAGACGGATTATACGAGATTATGTCAAATCCTCAAGTTCATCGATATACAAAAGACCAGAACCATCCTTGGGATAGACTTAGGACAGAACAATATATTCAATTCTTTATTGATAAAAATTTCGTTACCCTGGATTGTTTTCATGGTGCTATAATTGAAAAAAAGAGTAATAAGATAGTCGGATTAACCGGGTTGAATCCATATAAGGAAAACGAACCTGAGATAGAATGGAAACTCGGTGTTTCTTATTGGAATAAAGGATATGCAACTGAAGTTGGCAAAGAAATAATAAAAGAAGCCTTCAAGACAACAGACATCATTGGCATTTACGGAATGTCTGAACCGGAAAATTTAGCATCCAGAAGGGTACTTCAAAAAATAGGGATGAAATATATGGGGATAACTGAGTTTAGAGGCCAAGAAGATGCATTTTATTATGTTGGAAGATTTTAAAGCGTAATGAAGAAAATAAAGGGAAGCAGGAAGTAAAGATTATCATATTTGATGGGGGAATTTTGTTTATGGAGTGAAAAAGCTTCCTGGCAGCCTGCAAAAAAATTCTGTAATACCGACCAACCTTAGCAAAGTAGAGTTCATGAAAAACTACTATCTGCATTATAGATCATGGAAGGTAGTATACGATTACATACGTTCCGGCGACTGCGAAATCCCCAGGCATTTGTGCGAAATGCTTATCCACATTGATGAGAATGCAGAGGAAATATTCAACCGTATTGAAAGGCTTCCCGTAGTATTATGCCACAGAGATTTTTGGGTGACGAACATTTTCTATTCAGACAGTAAAATCATCCCTATCATGTTTGGGTATCGGCTTATTGAGTGGTACCTATCCGCAGAGTCGCCCGACGAAAAAAAGCAGCATCTCCATACAATTCAAAAAATTTATGAAATAAGGAACAATAATGCAAACCATTGCCAGAGCCAATGATACAGAAGTGTCGTCTGAAAATATGATCCACTCTGCTGCGTTTTTCTCTTCGGCACAAGCCCATAGGCTCACCAAAGGGATGTGCCGCCGGATTTAGAAGGCTGCTTCGGGTGTAACAGGCAGAATAACAGGAGAGGTTTCTGCCGTTGATATATTTTTCCTGAGATGATATACTATGGAATAGTATAAAAAGCAGGAATAAGGAGGTTGGGATATGATATATCCGAAGAACCTGAAACCGGGAGATAAGATTGGGGTGACGGCTCCTTCGTCCGGTTTTATCGAGGAACCGGACCGGACCAGGCTGGAGAACGGTATCCGTCATTTAAATAGGCTGGGATATCCGGTGATTGTGACGGAGAATGTAAGAAAATGCGAAAAAGGAAGAAGCGGGGATGGGCCATCCAGAGCCAAGGAATGCATGGAGTTATTTCTCGAACCTGAGGTGGGTGCGATTTTTGCTGCCAGCGGAGGGGATTATTTGGTAGAAATGCTTCCCTATCTTGATTTTGAAGCCATAGGCCGGAATCCTAAATGGGTACAGGGCTTTTCCGATAACACAGGATTGGTATTTACCCTGACAACGAATCTCGATATGGCAACCACCTATGGATATAATTTCGGCACCTTCGGTATGGAGAAATGGCATTCCTCCCTGCAGGATAATATAAGCCTTCTGGAAGGCCGGGATATAATACAGCAGAGCTCACAATATCACCAAAACGGCTATTATCCGCGCGTCACCGGCCTGGAAGAGTTTGTTCTGACTCAGGAGACCCGGTGGGTGAATGCCTGGCCGAAGCACCGGTGGGACAGGGAAGAGTTGGTGATGAACGGGCGTGCCCTGGGAGGCTGTCTGGATGTCTGTCTTTGTCTGGCAGGCACCAGGTACGACAAGGTGCAGGAGTTTAGCCGCCGTTACCGGGAGGATAAAATATTATGGTTTCTGGAAAGCTATGACCTGAATACCGAGGCCCTGATACGCGGTCTTTGGCAGCTTCGGGAGGCCGGATGGTTTGAACACGGGGCCGGCTTTGTCTTTGGGCGCCCCTGCATGTACGAAACTCATACGGATACTTCCTACGAGGAGGCAGTGCTTTCTGTACTGGGGGAGCTGGATTTGCCCATCATATTAGATGCCGATATTGGACATAAGCCTCCGCAGTTTGCGATGATGAACGGAGCAATCGCCTGCGTCAGAAGTCATGACGGAATGGGCAGCATCACATTTGAAAGAAGGTAAATTGTTGGATGGAAAGGGAACAGCAGAGCAATCAAAGCGAGCAAGACAGTATCCCTGAGAGAGAAGAAGCGGATACCAAAGAGAAAGTAAACAAAGAGAAGGAACCCGAGGAGTCAGATATATCGAAGCCGCCGAAGGAATCGGATGAAACAGATATATCAAAGCCGCCGGAGCCGCCGAATTTAACCGGCCAGTCAGAGGTATCGGGCCGGGAAGAACGGCTGGGTCAGAGTGATGTACTGGTGCAGGAGGAAAGAAAGCTACCAGACGGGGATAAGCCGGATGCAGATCAAATGGTGACTCCAAAGAAGGCAGAAGCTCCGGGAGACCGGATATCCAAAATCCGTCAAAACATCCTGGAAGGATTTCAGAGAATCAACAAAAAATTTATTAATAGGAGAACTGCGGACCCTGAGAAGCAAAAAGAGGAAGGGCAGAAGGTACAGTCGGAGGGAATATGGTATCCGGTGCCGTATTTTATCGGTCTGATCGTATACCTGGAAGTGGTCCTCCATTTCTTGATATTTCACAGCATTGATATCAAAATCATATATCCGGTGCTTTTTGCGGTGCCATTTGGGATTATTCTTGCATTGATTACCGGGTTTTTCTCCGGCGGTCCGGGGAAAATAGCGATGTGGCTGAGCACGGTGCTGGTATGCGTCGTATTCCAGGTGCAGCTGGTTTATTATTATGTCTTCAAAGTATTCTTCTCCTTTCAGATACTTGGAATGGCAAGCGATGCGGTATCGGAATTCTCATCGGATATTCTTACGGCAATTAAGGAGAATACCGGAGGGATACTTCTGCTTCTTCTGCCTCTGGTTCTGCTTGGATTTCTTATGAAAAGCCGGGGAAAATACAGGAGGAGAGGGCTGAGAGCGCAGGGGATGCTGCTGGGAGGAGGGGTTTTGTTTCATATTCTGGCTGTGCTGGTTTTGCTCTACTTTGGCAGGTCGGATTACTCTCCCTATGATTTGTATTTCAAATCCCATATTCCCGATTTATGCGGAGAACAGCTGGGAATTACAACCATGACAAGACTTGATATCTCCAATCTTCTCTTTGAACAGAAGGAGGAGCTGACGCTGGTGCAGACCATGAATATGATGAAAAATGCGGCAGAGCCGGAGCCTGTTCCCAGCACGCCGGCAGCCCCGACTGCCGGACCGGCGGATCCGGAGGCGACACTGCCGGTGAAGCCGGATGCCACACCGACGCCGACTCCGTTGCCGACCCCAATTCCGATTGATACCTCTCCCAATGTGATGGAGATAGATTTTCAGGCATTGGCAGAGAAGGAGAAGAATAAAACCATCAAAACCCTACATAACTATTTTGCCTCGGCTGTGCCCACCAATAAGAATGAATATACGGGCCGGTTCAAGGGCTATAACCTGATTATGATTACCGCAGAGGGTTTCTCGCCTTATGCGGTTCATGAGGAAGCAACTCCGACTCTGTACCGGCTGGTTCGGGAAGGTTTTGTCTTTAATAATTTTTACACCGCGCTGTGGCAGACCAGCACCAGCGACGGAGAATATGTCGCCATGACGGGCTTGATCCCTCAGGGAACCAGGAGCATGTACCGGGGAAGAAAGAATCTATGGCCTTTTTCCCTGGGCCATCAGTTTAATCTGCTTGGAGTAGAGAGTAAGGCTTATCATAATCACACCTACACCTATTACCAGAGAAATGAAACCCATCCGAATATGGGGTATCTCTGGAAGGCGGTAGGAAACGGACTGAAGCTTCCCAGCAACGGCTGGCCGCGTTCCGACCTGGAAATGATGGAGGCCACGGTGGAGGAATACGTAGGGGAGGAGCAGTTTCATGTCTATTATCTTACGGTCAGCGGGCATATGAATTACACCTTTGCCGGGAACAGCATGTCTGCCAGGAATCGGGATCTGGTCAGAGAGCTGCCTTATTCTGAAGATGCCAAGGCTTATCTGGCCTGCCAGCTGGAGCTGGACCGGGCCCTTGAGCTGCTGATTGCGAAGCTTGAGGAAGCCGGAGTGGCAGAAAAAACCTTGATTGCGCTCAGCGCGGATCACTATCCCTATGGTTGGGAGAAGGAAAAGCTGGATGAGCTGGCAGGGCGTGAACTGGATCCGGATTTTGAGATCTATCGAAATCATTTTATTCTATGGTCGGAGGGAATGGAGGAAAAGGTTGAGATTGATGAGCCTTGCTCCAGCCTGGATATTTTGCCTACGCTGTCTAACCTGTTTGGATTGGAGTATGATTCAAGGCTTCTTATGGGCCGGGATATTTTCTCCGATGCCGAGCCGCTGGTGATGCTGTCCAACCGGAGTTTTATTACAGATAAGGCGATGTACAATTCTTCGTCGGGCGAAGTGACCTTGCTTACGGAGGAGCCCTTACCGGAGGATTATATCAGCAATCTGAACAAGGTCGTTAAGAATAAGTTCTCCGTATCCAAGAGCATTTTGGAAGAGGATTATTACCGCTGTCTGTTCCCGAAAAATAAAAATTGAGCAATCCGGGGAGAAAAGTAAGAAATAACAGTAAACTTAAGAGTTGAAAATTAAAATTTAAAAAATTCAAGTATTTAACTCTTGATTTTATAAATACAATATGCTAATATAAGTCAACAGCAAAGGTGTTGTTTCATAACAATACCTTTGTATTTTTATAACCAAACCATATGTAATCGGCTAAGAAGGAGACTTTATTCTACCGAATAATCGAAGGACAGGAATGGTGAGCCACCGACTGAGAGCACACCTGTGATGATAAGTAGGATACGGAACACTCCGGAGCTCGCGGATTGAACAATCAGTAGGTTCGCGCGTGACACGCGTTAAGTGAGACAGAACACAGTTCTGTGGAAAGCGGAGAGCGATAGATGCTCTCAATGCGGGTGGTACCGCGGGAAATTCGACTTCTCGTCCCGAAGAATGCAAAAAAGCATTCTTCGGGACTTTTTATATGCATTTTTATAGATATGCAGAACTATTTCAAGCCCAAAAGAATGCAATACAGATAATCAGAGCGGTTCCCCGGCAGTCGAAGCCGGTGGAACGAAATCTATGGCAGGAAGAGCCGGCTGGGAATAGGAGGAACAGGAATGGAATTTATTACAGGCATACGCCCGAAGGAAACAAAGGAAATCAGTGACATAATTGCACAAATTGGCAGCGATGTGCATTTGCAAGGAGATCAAGGCGAGAATTTATCAAGCAGCGGTAACGAGAAGCAGCGCCCAGGGATTGCAGAAACGGTAAAAATAAACGGTTATATTCATGCAATCCGGCATATGGGCGAGGTAGCCTTTGTGGTCCTTCGTAAAAGGGAAGGTCTGGTACAATGTGTCTATGAGGACGGTGTGACACAGTGCAACCTGAAGGAGCTGAAAGAGGGAATGACCGCTGAGGCAGAAGGCTGTCTTCATGAAGAAAAACGGGCACCCCAGGGCTTTGAGATAAGACTTACAAGGATTACAATCTTAACAGCACCGAAGGAGGGCTCCATGCTTCCTCTTCCGATTTCAAAATGGAAGATGAAAACCTCTCTTGAGACGAAGTTAAATTATCGCCCCATCTCCCTGCGCAATATCAGAGAGCGGGCAATTTTCAAGCTTCAGGAAGGAATTGTCCGGGGCTATCGTGATTTCCTGTTCTCCCAGGGCTTTACGGAGATCCGTACACCAAAGATTGTTGCAGGCAATGCGGAGGGCGGAGCCAATGTGTTCAAACTGGAGTATTTCGGAAGCAAGGCCTTTCTTGCCCAAAGTCCCCAGTTTTATAAACAGACTATGGTTGGGGTCTATGACCGGGTGTTCGAAGCGGCACCGGTGTTCCGTGCGGAGAAGCATAATACGGCAAGGCATTTGAACGAATATACCAGCCTGGATTTTGAGATGGGATATATTGACGGCTTTGAGGATATCATGGCTATGGAGGCGGAGATGCTTCAGTATGTGTTTGCCTTTCTTCAGGAGAAATATGGGAAGGAGCTGGCATTGCTGGAAGTAACCCTGCCGGATGCGGCAAAAATTCCTTCCGTGCGTTTTGATGAAGCGAAAGTCCTGGTTTCCGAAAAATACAACCGTAAGATCAAAAACCCGTATGATCTGGAGCCTGAGGAGGAAGTGCTGATTGGCCGGTATTTTAAAGAGGAGTACGGCAGCGATTTTGTATTTGTTACCCACTATCCGTCCAAAAAGCGGCCTTTTTATGCAATGGACGATCCATCGGATCCGAAATTTACATTAAGCTTTGATCTCCTCTTTAAGGGGATGGAAATCACCACAGGCGGACAGAGAATTCATGATTATGAGGCACAGGCGGCAAAGATGGTGGCGAGAGGAATGAACCCGGAGGAGTTTTCCAACTTTCTTATGATCCATAAGCATGGTATGCCGCCCCACGGAGGTCTTGGAATTGGTCTGGAACGGCTCACCATGAAGCTTCTGGACGAACAGAATGTGAGGGAGACTGCCCTGTTTCCCAGAGATGTGTCCCGGCTGGAGCCATAGAAATGACGAAGAATAGAAAGGGGAATGATCCATGAGAATAAAAGAGGAAACGGTTGAGTATGTTGCAGCGCTTGCCAAACTCAAGGTCACAGAAAAAGAGAAGGAAAAGATTGCGCTGGATCTGGAGCGCATCCTGGAGTATATAGAAACCATGAACGGGCTGGATACGGAGGGAGTGGAACCCATGTCCCATGTTCTTCCCATGAAGAATGTATTCCGTGAGGACGAGGTGGTAAACCAGGATAACCGGGATGAGCTGCTGAAGAATGCCCCGCGGCGAATTTCAGACAGTTTTGCCGTACCTAAGACAGTGGAATAATATAAGTCTGCCCCGTGGCAGCATGGAGGTTGGAATATGAAGAATTTAACAGCATTATCTGCGCTGGAGCTTGGACGGATGATTAAGGAAAAGAAAATCACCGTGTCGGAAGCCGTGAAGGCACAGCTTGATATCATAAAACAGCGGGAGCCGGAGTATCAATGCTACATTACGGTTCTGGAGGAAGAGGCTTATGCCCAGGCAGCACAGGTACAGCAAAGAATAGATGCGGGAGAGCTTATGGCTTCTCCCCTTGCCGGTGTTCCCATGGCGGTGAAGGACAATATCTGCACCAAAGGGGTGAAAACCACCTGTGCATCCAGGATACTCTGTAATTTTGAGCCCACCTATGATGCTACCGTAATCGGAAAGCTGAGGGCATCGGGTGCGGTTATCATCGGTAAGACAAATATGGATGAGTTCGCCATGGGCAGCACCACGGAGACCTCCTTCTTTCAGGAAACAAAAAATCCGTGGGATATCTGTCGTGTCCCCGGAGGTTCCAGCGGAGGCTCCGCCGCAGCGGTTGCAGCAGGAGAGAGCTTTTATGCCCTCGGCTCGGATACCGGAGGCTCCATAAGACAGCCCGCAGGCTACTGCGGCGTAACCGGAATAAAGCCCACCTATGGTACGGTATCCCGGTATGGACTGATTGCATATGCATCCTCCCTGGATCAGATCGGTACCTTCGGCAGGAATGTGTCCGATTGTGCCGCCGCGCTGGAAGTGATCTCCGGTCACGATGCCAAGGATTCCACTTCGGCGCCGGAGAGATATTATAGCTATACCAAGGCGCTGGAGGATGATGTAAAGGGGATGAGAATTGGTATTCCCAGGGATTATCTGGGAGCAGGGATTGAAGAGGATGTGAAGTCCGCCATATTAGAGGCCGCAGAGGTATACAGGAGCAAGGGCGCGGTTGTGGAGGAGTTTGATCTTCACAGTGTGGAATTTGCGGTACCTTCCTATTATGTGATTGCCTGTGCGGAAGCAAGCTCCAATTTATCCAGGTTTGACGGTGTAAAGTACGGCTATCGCACAGCGGAATTCGACGGACTTCAGGAGCTGTACAAAAATACCAGATCCGAGGGCTTTGGCA
Source organism: Bacillota bacterium (assembly GCA_023423045.1). GTDB lineage: Bacteria > Bacillota > Clostridia > Lachnospirales > Lachnospiraceae > Mobilitalea. The sequence continues at coordinate 17,588 of JAFAGA010000017.1, forward strand.
ATGAAGTGAAGCACAGAATGATGATAGGGGCCTTTGTGCTCAGCTCCGGATATTACGATGCCTTCTATAATAAAGCGTTAAAGGTGAGAGCGGTAATTAACCAGGGCTTTATGAGGGCCTTTGAAAAATATGATATTTTGCTGGGGCCCACTGCCCCAGGGACAGCACCCCGCCTGGGGGAAAGCCTCTCTGATCCGCTTAAGATGTACCTCTCCGATATCTATACCGTATCGGTTAATCTTGCCGGATTACCTGCAATCAGCCTGCCCTGCGGAAGGGATTCTAAGGGATTGCCCATCGGCCTGCAGCTCATCGGAAAACATTTCGGAGAGAAAGATATCCTTCGGGCTGCGTATAGCTTTGAACAGACAAGGACCTATGAGAGTCCTCTGGCACAAAAAAAAGGAAAGGAGGCATAGAGTATGAAGTCATATGAAACTGTCATTGGCCTGGAGGTTCATGTCGAGCTGGCCACCAAATCCAAGATCTTCTGCGGCTGTACCACACAGTTCGGAGGAGAAGTCAATACTCATTGCTGTCCTGTCTGCACCGGTATGCCGGGGACACTTCCGGTATTGAATAAAAAGGTGGTGGAATTTGCCATGGCTGCGGGCCTTGCCCTGAATTGCACCATTACCCAGCATAATAAATTTGACCGTAAGAACTATTTTTATCCCGATCTTCCCAAGGCATACCAGGTTTCTCAATTATACTTGCCCATCTGCCGGAACGGCCGGGTGGAGATTGAGACGGAAACCGGCAGGAAGCAGATTCGTATTCATGAGATTCATATGGAAGAAGATGCGGGAAAGCTGGTGCATGATCCATGGGAGGACTGCACCCTGGTGGATTATAACCGCTGCGGCGTGCCTTTGATTGAGATTGTAAGTGAACCGGATATGCGCTCTGCCCAGGAGGTAGTGGCTTATCTGGATAAATTGAGATTAATCCTCCAATACCTTGGAGTATCCGATTGTAAGATGCAGGAAGGCTCTCTGCGGGCGGATATCAACCTGTCGGTCCGGGAGGTTGGTGCGCCGGAATTCGGAACAAGGACGGAGATGAAGAACATGAACTCCTTCAAGGCCATTGCCAGGGCCATCGAAGGGGAGAGAAAGCGCCAGATTGAACTGCTGGAGGAGGGGAAAAAGGTTGTCCAGGAAACCAGGCGCTGGGATGATAACAAGGATACCAGCTTTGCCATGCGATCCAAGGAGGATGCCCAGGATTACCGGTACTTTCCCGAGCCGGACCTTCTTCCGGTTGAAATCAGCGATGAATGGCTGGAGAGCATACGCAGGCGCCAGCCGGAGCTAAGGGATGAGAAAATGCTTCGTTATGAGAAGGAATTTGATATTCCTGCTTATGATGCATCCATTATCACAGGATCCAAGCACCTTGCGGATCTGTTTGAGGAGACGGTAGCTCTCTGCCAAAAGCCCAAGGAGGTTTCCAACTGGCTGATGGTGGAGACCATGCGCTTATTGAAAGAACAGGAGATGGAGCCGGAGGAAATCACCTTCACCCCGTCCCAGCTGGCAGAGCTGATTCTAATGGTAGATCGCAATGAAATTAACCGGACGGTAGCCAAGGATGTCTTTGAGAAGATTTTCAAGGAAAATGTGGAGCCCCGGGATTATGTCCGCCTCCATGGTCTGGGGATGGTATCCGACGACGGAATCCTGCGTGCCATGATAGAGAAGAGCATTGCCGACAGTCCCCAATCCGTTGCAGACTATAAGAGCGGCAAGACCAAAGCCATGGGCTTTTTGGTGGGGCAGACCATGAAGGAGATGAAGGGCAAGGCAGACCCGGGCAAGGTAAACCAGCTGGTGAAGGAAATGCTGGATTCTCTGTAAATCGAGAGAGGTCCTGCGATGGTATCTGGTCCAAAAACCGTCCCGGATCGCAGAGCGTGCAGCAGCTGGCAGCAGCGGTGAACCAGGAAAACGAAAAGAAGCTTCGAGGCCATTTTGGTATTTATTGATTGTATCCGGAGCCTGTTTACGCTATAATAGAGTGTATAAACTATAGCCGTACAGGGAGGATTTACCGTGGAGGATAGAAGAAGAGCCAAAAGAATGCCAGTAACACTCTCATTGGAAATACTTAATTTGTATAAGCAGGATCATATCGAGGTAAGCAATTTAAAAGCACCGATTGAAGTGGTGAACATATCAAAGACAGGAATTGCTTTCCGCACCCGGAGCATATTGCCCCTGGGCTATTATTTTAACGCCGGCATCAATCTGGGCGATGAGGATACCCTGTATTCCGTCGTTAATATTGTCCGTTCCCAGGAGGAGGGGGATTCGATCCTTTATGGATGTGCTTTCGTCGGAATGGCGGATGTTCTATCCTATATCTTTGATGATTATGAAAAGAAGATCAGTGAATAAGGAAGGTGTCTATCAATGCATATCAAGCATGTGACCTTGCGGGTCAGGGACTTAGAAAAATCAATACAATTTTATGAAACAATAACGGAGCTGACGGTAGTACGCCGTTTTACGGCAGAACCGGCGGAAGTTGTGTTTTTATCTAACGGGCAGGGAGAAACGGAGATAGAGCTTCTCTTTATACCCCAGGGCCAAACCTTTGAAGGGAAAGGCATGTTTATTTGCTTTGAAACGGATAAGCTGAATGAAATGCATCAGATTGCCATGGAGAAGGGACTAAATCCCTCACCGATTCAGGAACCCGGTGATCAAACCCGTTATTTCTATGTATATGATCCGGATGGGGTATCAGTACAACTGCGTTGTTTTTCAAACTAATTCTCTGCTAGAGGGCCAGGGCGAAATGAGAAACAGCCGTCGAACAGAAAGAAATGGATATTATTATATATTATTATATACAAGAACAGAAGCAAGAATGGAAAAATCCGTCCTTGCTTCTGTTCTTATATTACTTCGTAATTAGTCACATTCCGCTTTTCCTTCCTCCAATCGGCAGGAAGCTCATATAGGCCCTCCTTTTCAGGTTCTGATATCAAAGCTATAGCGCTTAATCTCACCTTCCCCTGCTCTTTCTTCTATAAAATCCTTAGAAAAATCAACCTTTTCATACGTCTTTGCAACCTCACTCACAAGATGATAGCCCTTTTTAGCCAGAGCATCCGTAAGGGTTGGCATATAATCGGTCAGAATGCCCTGGGCGGCCTTGTCCTCCAGAAAGAATCCGGCATGAACCGTATTATGCTCCATTTGTATCCGTACATTCATGGAACCGAGATTAGGCATATCCAGATGGAGGAGGACGCTGAGACTTTCTTTGCTCTGTAGAGCCCTCTTTCTGGTATATACATAGAGCTCGCTGTGAATTGTCTGATCTTTCAGCTGTACGGGAAGCTGTAAATAGGTGAAGGTCTCATTCAGATCCTTCATGAACCGAAGATTGTCCTGCAACTGCTTTGACGGCTCTCGTATGCTTTCTTCCCCACCGGCAGCTTTGTCCGGTCTTGTGATGGAAGCGAGCTTCTCCATATCCTCAGACAGCTGCCGATACAGCTCTTTTACGGCTGATTTTTTCATCAGCTTATCCGGAGTAAGAGTCCATTTGTCAAGAAATGCCCCCTCCATCAGCCTTTGATATTCAGAGGAGGCCAGGAGTTTCATGGCGGTCTCGCCGCTTATACCGGGGAGGTTTTCCCGAAGAAAGAGCAGAAGTTCCCTGGAAGAGATCTGACCCTCGGCGATTTTTGCCGCTAAGGGCTCAGCTGAGGGAGACGCCTGAAGCAGCTCCGCCAGAGAGATCAGCTGGGAAGAAGGGATATACTGCGATATCGGAGAGGAGGAAACGGAGTTAAATTTCTCAAGCAGGATGCTTACCAGCTCCGGCATGGAGGGCGAAGGAGAAGCTGGTGCGGAAGTCGCCTGCGCTGTCTGGGTGGAAGAAAGTGACTGATCCGTGCCGGAGTATTGCTGCTCGGCCAGAGCGGCAGCTTCTTTCAGACTCAAGGAATCAAGTCCTTCGGACAGGGAAGGAGAAATCGCTAAATCCTGTCCAAGTTCTTTTGTCAATTGTGCCAGCTGCTCCTGAGAGAATATCTGCGCCAGCGGGGTATCTGCTGTAAAAACCGGCAGGCTGCTGTCTGCTCCGTACAGGAGATCCGTCAGTTCGCGGTTTATTTGAAGAAGTTGGGACAGCGGATTGCCGGAGGATACATCAGAGGCAGCAAAAGAAAGCCCCTCTGCCGGCGGTTGAAGCAGGGAGAATTCTTCCGGAGAGGAGGCGAACGCTGCTCCTTGGTCAAAGGAGGATGGGGATTCAGGCCCTAGCAGTTCGACCAGGCTCTTTATAGTACCCCGTATATCCCCAATCAGTTGTCCGGTTCCGTTCTGATAAGCTTCAAACTGCCTTATATTGGCGGGAGTCATTGGAATATTATTCTTATACATTAACACCAGAGTGAGCGCAGAAGCTTCGCGGTGCGTGTGGGACAGCTGGATCAGGGTTTGAAGTGTCTGCTTATCCACCGGCATGGTGTGGCGAAGTAATTCTTCCACGATTTGTTTATTCCGTTCCGTCGCAGGAAAGCCGGAGGCGGCAAGAGCCTTTTGCACCGTAGGGTCGGAGGAAGGAGCGGCGTCAGGAAGATATTTGAGGGTAAGGCGTTCCGGGCCGCCCTCCGTTACCTGAAACCGGGCTTCCTCTCCAATGGACAGGGGGATATCGCCGGCAAGCCTGGCTTGCACAATTTGCTTATCAGGCTCCAGCTGGATCTTTACTTCATTATAGCGGTGGTCAATAATCTGCCCTCTGACTACCTGACCTTCCTGCAACTTTGAAGAGTTTATGCTGGAGGCGGAGGAAGTGCTTTGGCTCTCCCTTGCTTTCATGGCTTCTGATATCGCCCTATTCTCGGCAGCAGTCCGGGCAATCCCAGGTTTATTCAGCTTGGAACGTGAATTCAATGATGAGTGAATATCCATAAAAACCTCCATTCTGTAGATATTGCCAATCCGAGCCTTCCAATGCAGATAGAATAAGCTGCAATTTCAGTGGGATGGATCAAAGGATTATATTAATATATCGACGTTACAGAGGAATTCATAAAGGGAGGTTTTACAGTAAATGCTTTGAATTGTCTTTGTTGTAAAATAATGTTGAAAACAATACGGAATTAGGGTAAAATATCCATATTGGAACTGGAGAATTAAGTAAATGAGGCATTTCGTCATTGCTCATGGAATTTGGATGCCTGGGGAGGTGCGTTATGAAAATAGGAATATGTGATGATGAACCTATGATCGTGAAGATACTTGTTCCGTTCATTGAAGAGAGTTTAGAGCAGAGGAAGGTTAAGGCGGAAATTATACCTTTTCTATCCGGGTACGGCCTGCTTGAGAAAGTGAATGAACTTGATGCAGTTTTCTTAGATATATCGATGCCGGAGATGGATGGATTTGAGGTGGGTTTTAACGTTAACCAAAGAAACCCTTTTTGTAAGATCATTATGGCTACCGGCAACACACAGAGGTATAAGGATGCCTTTAAGATTAATGCGTTCCGCTTTATCACGAAACCCTTTGATCCAGCTGAGATTGATGAGGCGGTGGAGGCATTGCTTAAAATGAAAATAGGGGAGGAAAGAATTCGCCTGTATTATGAACGCATACCCTATGACATGCCGCAGAGGGTTATCGCATATTGGAAAGCCTATAACGGATATTGTGAAGCAAAAGTGCAGGATAAAAATTTCCGCAGGGAGTTGTCACTGAATGAAGTGGAAGGATTATTAGATGACCGGTTATTTGTCCGTATACATAAGCAGTACATTGTGAATATGCAGTATATTGATCATTACAAGAATCATACGATTGCAATCAGCGGAGAATTTCTCCCTGTCTCCCGCCGAAAGCAGAAGGAGTTTGAGGCAAGGTATCTCTACTTTGATGTTAACCACAGGAGGTGACAGGATGGGAATACCGGAGGTATTCATAACAACTTCTTTACATATATTAGTCTACTGCGTTGGAGCCTGTGTATTATTTCATCATAGAATACGTAATATTCGGTTCGGCATTCTGATACTTGCTTTATGCATGACGGGGCATTATCTTCTAAAACTGTCAATCAGCGATTTGCTCTATGTTAATGTCAGCGCAATTGTGGTTTTTGCAATATTAGTGGAAGGCACTCTGCGGCAAAGAGTTCTGATTGTAATAAAAAATGTATTTATTATATCCTGCAGTATTGGAATTATGGAAGCAATTCTGGAGATTACAGGAACACAATTCTTCAAGGTGAGGATCACTCCGGAGCAGAGCTTTCTATTATCCAGTATACTGCTGCTCCTAATCATGCTCATCGTTGGACGTTTAAGACAAAATAGCATTTCAATGAGTAAAAGGATGCCTCATTCTGTCATGATGATTGTTCTGGGACTCATGGCAGCGTCTTTGGTGAGCATTATAGCGAGTCTTAGCTACGCCGAACCATATGTAAATAACAAAAGGTTTTCAATAATCAGCGGTATTCTGATTATCGTATCCTATTTAGGAATCGTGGTCTTGGGATTATTTATCCTTTACACCCGAAAAGCAAATGAAAATTACAGTCATCTGCTGGAGACGGAATATTTATTGAGAAAGCTGCAGAAGGAGCATTATGAAATCATGCTTGACAGAGAAGAGGAGACCAGAGCCTTCCGCCATGATCTGTTCCATCATATCCTCTGCTTAAAAGAGTTTATAAAGAGCGGCAATCCGGAGAAAGCGGATTGCTATATGAATCAGATGCAGATTAAATTATTGGAAATACAGAAGAAAAGCTATACTTCAGGGAATGAAATCATAGATGCCATCCTTAACTACTATGTCTGTAGATTGGGAAAAGAAGTTGAGGTTAGTGTAACCGGTTTATGTAATCGTGAACTGGATGTAAGTCATGCAGAGCTTTGCTCCATCGTATCCAATCCATTGCAGAATGCCGTAGAAGCCTTAATCCGTCAGCAGCAGGGGCAAAAGTATCTTAATATTCATATGAATTCCACTGAAACTAATGTTCAGATTCAGATCTGTAACAGTTTTGATATCCATGAGACTGCAAAAGATAATACGAAAGGTGCTGCAGAAGATACGAACACGCTTCAGGGGATACCTAAGTCAAAAAAGGAGGATAAGAGAAATCATGGAATTGGACTAAAAAACGTGAAAACTCTTGTGGAAAAGAACAATGGATTATTTCAAATTGATATTCAACAAGGGCAGTTTAAGGTCGTCTTAATTCTGCCTGTAAAAAGCGCTGCAACAGAGGAAGCCGGATAATTCTGATTAATATGTTACCGTTAATAGAGTTGTCTGACCGTTAAAGGAGTTATACTTGATATCCATAATATTCATGTGCTAGGTTAATAGCAAGGAGGTGAATATTATGGATATTTTTGTATCAGTATGCAACTTATTTGATGAAATATGGAAATGGATTTATGGCTAAATAATGGAATGACTTTAAAGAGGGAATGACTTAAAGATTTTGCTGCATCCGGTTACTGCTATTATATATGATCAGCATAACGATATCACACCGGTATTCGGTGCGGATTATGGACAAAAGGAGGTGAATAGGATGGATAACAAGGATTTCAGTTATGAAAAACCGACAATCAGTGTGCAGACAAGCGATCTGACAGCAGAGGAGGCTTATAGTGCAGCCGCAGTACCGGCGGCAGCACCGGCAGTACAACCTGTTGTAACGGCAGGTGCTGCGGTTGGCGCCGCAGCATTCACCAAATATTGCTGGTAATACATAATCTTATTGTGCAGGGGCTGTTGTAATATGCATCATTGAGGGTGAAACAGTATGACTTCCCGCAAAGTGAAATACTTTTAACCGGCGATGAAGGCATGCTATGCAACAGCCCCCACTTGAGAGAAAGGATCCTATGGTAGCAAGAGGTTTAATCCTTCCTGTAAGTGATGAGCAAAATCAGAAGAGCATTAAATTTTTTGGATGGCTTTATTTATCATTGCATAGGTATAAACTGCCCGATTTATATTTCTGTATTTTTGTTTTTGCCTTGGGTGGAATAGCACAGCATTCTATTGTTTTTTTTCTTGCAGGAATATTACTTTATGAGGTTTTTATTCTATCACTTACTTTTCATGAATATTGTCATATGCTTTGTGCCAGATTTTTAGGGTTAAGAACGGATAAAGTGCTGCTTGTTCCGTATTCTTTAGGGATTAGAACTGCATTTGGCAAAGAAGGCGCCATATCGGAGACAGATTTTATCGTAGTGCTTCTTGCCGGTCCTTTTATCCCCTTAGCAGTTACCTTACCGGTAATGATGGTTTGCTTTTTATTTCAATTAAATATTGCAGTTCTGCTGATATGCTTGATCTTCAGTTTTATCAATATTGCATCTCTGCTGCCATTAAAAGGAAGTGACGGAGCCAGAGCCATTAAATATTTAGCAGCTAACAAACAAGACATAAAACTTGTATTTATGACACTGTTGGCATTTGTACTGTCAAGTTTGAGAATATTAGATCTGGAAAAGATAAAGAAGGAACGTGAAGCAGATGATAAAAATTGATTTGGACCTTACTCCCAAAAGAAAATCCATACTATGGAATTATGACAGCTCAGGCTGTGCAGGAATTGTAGGTTTGAAGACAGAAAAGCAAAAGGATCTGCAAAAAGTCTTTAAGGATGAGCTTCCTCATTTAAATGTTGAATCAAACGACGGGTTAGGGATGGTACTTAATTATCCCGGCACAATGATCTGGGAGCAATGTGACGGATTAACCACCATCAAAGAAATGGCAGATAGTTTTATGGAGGAATTTCATATTACTAGGGAGACAGCTATTAATCTGGACTGCAGGCATTGCATAGAGGGAGGGACAAAGGAACAGCAGGAACTGACTAAGAATGAAATATTTGATCTCATTGATGATTTTAAAATGCTGGGGGTCTACCGCCTTGTTTTGACCGGAGGAGAGCCCTTCTGCCGTAAGGAGCTGACAGAAATCATTAAGAGATGTTCGGATAATTGTATAAAGACCATTGTATTCACCAATGGAACGCTGCTTACAGAAGAAATATTAGAGAAAATAAAAAACGAAAATGTTTTGCTTCGTTTCAGTGTTGACGGAGCAACAAAAGAGGTACATGACGCAATCCGGGGGGCCGGGAATTTCGAGAAAACAGTGAAAGCCATGGAGATGTGCAAAGCCAAAAATATTGATATCGGAATATCCTCGACCATCAATACACTGAATTACAATCAGTATAAAGATATTGTGGAGCTGGCAGACAGTTTAAAGGTTAGAGAGCTGGAGCTGTCTGAAATGATATGTGAAGGTAATGGGAGAGTGAATGATGGCCTGTTGTTAGATGCCGGGCAGTTGGAACAGCTTAGAGTCTATAATTTGGAGCTGGCAAATCACAACAATAGCTTCAGGAAGGGCATGGGCTTTGGGAAACAGGCAGAAGCATTTCAAAAACCGGAGGAGCGAAAATACAGCTGTAATGCAGGGATAACCACTTGCTTTATCGGTTCGGACGGAGAGATATTTCCCTGCACCCTGTTTAAAGAGTATGAAGAATTCTCAGCAGGCAATATTAGAGAGAATTCTCTGTACGATATCTGGACTCGCCAGGAAGCCTTTCATAATTTAAGGCATCTGGATATTAATACAATTGAAAAATGCAAAAAATGTGACTGCTTTAATCTATGCCCCGGAGGCTGCAGAGCCAAGGCCTTTATGGCTACCAGAGATTTGGCAGGAGATATGGATGATATATTCTGCCAGATATCCATTAAGATGCGCCAGCGTATGAAAAATGGAGAATTTAATTATGTTTGGCAGGGATAAACGGTTCTTTGGTTATGTAAGTGATGCTCCGGCTTCATTATGATGGAAAGAGTGAAAGAAAATTTACAATGGGAAAGGATGCCGCATAAATATGGGAAGAGTATTAAAGCAGATAGCAGTATGCTTCTTGTTAGCAATACTATTGGCGGGGTGTGAAAAACAATCCGAGGTTTATACGATTGAAAGTAATGAAACCATAGAAGACAAGATCGCGACGAATAAGGAACCGGATCGGAGAATCAGTTGGAATTTTGACGGAGCGGAAGCCGGAGACCTCAAGATTGAAGTTTTCTGCAATGGGGAAGCGATTCATGAATCGGAAGATTTAGCCGGAGAAGTTCCTTTAACCTCAGATGATTCCAATTACGTGCTTCAAGTTACCAATGTGACGGAAGAACAGCTTCAGGTGACAGCAGTTATCAAATATAATTATACCGGTATTGTTTCCACTACGGCAGGAACAGTAACTAAGATGTTAAAACTGGAATAGTCGAGAATGTGCGAGAAAGGAAATGACGATGGAACATATTGTGGAAGTATCGGAAGTAACGAAATACTATAAAAGCAATCTGGCAGTCAATAATGTCAGCTTTAAGATTAGGGCGGGGATAATCTTTGGATTGCTTGGGACCAACGGGGCCGGAAAGACGACCACCATAAAGCTGCTTACGGGACAGTTACTGCCCAGCAAAGGGAAAATTAAAGTATGCGGTCTGAATCCTTCTACCCAGGAGAAGAAACTGGCAGCCAAAATAGGAGTGGTAACGGAACAGGTCAGTCTTTATCTGGATATGTCCGTAGAAAACAATCTGCTCTTTTTTGCTAAATTATATCAGGTGAAGCCGGAAAGGGTCCAGGAGGTTATGGAACAGCTGGGGCTGGCAGAGTATAGGAAAACCAAAATAAAAGCTCTGTCAAAGGGGTATAAGCAGAGGGTCCTAATCGGAAGAGCAATCCTCCATGATCCGGAATTGATTTTTATGGATGAGCCCACCTCAGGACTGGATCCCAATATTGCCCTGGAGATCAGGGAAATGATCGTAACCTTGAAAGAAATCGGGAAAACCATAATACTTACCACTCATGATATGAATGAAGCCGAGGAGCTTTGTGATGAGGTTCTGATTATCAACCGGGGCAGCGTGGCGCTTCATAATAACATGAGGAATATCAAACGCAGCCGAAAAGAGCTTACCATTTATGTGGAGACAACCAAGGGAAGAAAGGAATACAGTCTGGGAGAACTGCATAAGATCAGCAGTTTGCCGGAAGAAGAGATCATATCAATATACTCGAATACCCATACCCTGAAAGAAATATTTATTAACCAGACTAATTCGAAAGGAAAAGGGAATGTATTGGAAAGAGCTTAATATTTCTTTGAAAAAGTATTGTACTTATGCCGTATTAGTTATCGCAATTATTATGATTTCTTTGAAATTTACTCAAACAGAGGAAGCCTCTGAGAGTTTGAACGTAATGGTTGCTGTCTTGGAAGATGATACTGTATCCAGGGATTATTTAAGAAGCAATTTTAACGATTTTAAAATTATTCCTGTAAAAAACAGAGCGGAGGGAAATCGCTTTGCCGGCAATGCCGATACCTTTTTCTATTATAATCGCGTGACGGATGTCTTTGATGTGATCATTAATCCGACAAGAGCCAATGCGGAGCTCATCAGTAATATATTCCGCCAGTCTATGAATCAAACCGATTTTACTCTTGAGGTTCTGGAAAAAAGTAATGCAGGCAGTGATGCATGGCAGCTGGAGGACCTGAAAGGCGGCATGAGTATGTTTATGACCATTGCTTCGGTTGCCTTTATTTTAATTTCCTATAATCTTTATACCAGTGAGAAACACACACTGGATATGATCATATACTCTCCTGAAAAGACAAACCATATTTTTCATGCAAAGCTGTGCATTATACTATTTTTAAATGTTCTGCTCTGCAGTTATTACGGGATCTCGGTTGGGTTACCTTTTTCGATAGGCTTGCTGATCTTTTTTCTAATGATGCTTTATTCCTTTTTTGGCTTTATCTTTGCCGTAATGTCGGAGAAAAAATACATTACAGTTTTATTTTGGCTGTTGTTTTTGTTCTTAGTGATTTCCCAGATGTTTATCCTTCGAGTCTTAGATATTACTTCCTTAAAAGACTATTTTGATAATGGAGTGCGTTTTATTGTGACAGCGGGGATTGCAATAATGGTGTTAGGGGCCTGCTATTTCTTAATCCTGAGGATGTTTCAAAATACGATCCTGGCAAAGCGGGAAGGGAGGTAAGATATGAGTTTGAAAAGAATATCCACTGTTCTAAAAAAAGATTTAAAAGAGAATTATATTGTCATATTCATTGTCATACTGATCCCGATCTTTGCATATTACCTTCCGCAATTAAACTTTGAACCCAAAGCAAAGCTGGCAGTCGTAGCAGAGGATCGCTTTGATCTATCCGGTCTTAAGGAGAATTTTAAGATTATATCGGTAGATTCCCCTCAAAGAGCAGAGAGACTTCTGGAAGAAGGAGAAGTGGACGGGATTGTAGATACCTATAATAAATCGGTCAGAACTTATAATAAAGACATGAAATTTCTCACCTCCTTAAAGGCGGTTTTGGCTAAGGATAACAGTGCGGAACTAAATATTATTAATGGAGAATCCGGCATGCATTCTTATAATTCCCTGCTGTCTGTTATCTTGCTTGTGATGATATGTATTATCGGCTGTCCCATTGTCTATCTGTCGGAATACACAGACGGTATTTTTTCCTATATGACCATTACGCCGATTACCTATAGGGAACTGCTGACAGCAAAGATACTATTCGGCTTCATTGCCTCTATGGCATCTTTACTGCTCTTCTTATTGGGGATTTGCTCCTACTCCGTTAATGTAACCTATTTCATAACAATTATTGCGGTTGTTTCTGTTTTTATATCCGTATTGTCAGGAGTAGCCAGTTTGATTTTTGATAGTCTGGAAAGCTATTTGCTGGTAATGAGCCCTGTTTCGATTTTAATAATATTTGGATTGATATTTATATACTCCAAGGGAGATATAGCTGCATTTCCGCTGTATTCTGTTTTCTATGCCCTGACTATGCATAATCAATTAGATATTGTGAACTTGGCTATACTTGCGGTCGGAAGTGTTACCTTAGGTGCGGTATATCTCGCCGGCTTTAAACTACTCAGGAGGAACTATGCTTAGAAAAGGAGGATGTATGAACGCAGCTCTTTATTTTCATAAGGACGTATTTTATAAAAGGTATAAAAATTGGGTTCTTCTATACAATGTCTTTGATTATAGCAACCGGTTGAAAATGGATCTTTTTGCAGCAGACATCCTGGAATTAGTTGATGGCAGCCGCGGCAAAAATGATATCCTGGTCAATATGCAATTACATAATGCAGAAATATATAAAAAATACAATCTTGCCAGTGTCATTGATTATCTTATAGAGCACAACTTTTTGACCTTTAGCAGCAGCATCGGAAAGATACCAAAGACCCGGCAAAAAGGCCCGACTTTGGATTTGGTCAATCTAAGGCTGACCAATGCCTGTAACTTCAGATGCGTGCATTGCTTCCCGGACTCCAGCAGGGGGTATGAGGAGGGATATAGCGCAGCACAGATTAAGGAATTAATTGATAAATTGGAAGAGTACAAGGTTCTGCACATAACCTTTACGGGAGGCGAGCCTTTTTTAAAACCCTATCTAATTGATATGATAAAGTATGCCAATAAAAAAGGGATGCTGGTCAGTATTTGTACCAATGCTTCTCTAATAAAGGAGGAGCATATATCAGCTCTGAAAACCTGTGCGATCGGCTCCATTAAGGTTAGTATGGATGGGGCAACGGAACATACCCATAGCCTGTACAGAGGTGGTAATAAATTTGATGCATTGATAGAAAAAATAAGAATATTGGTAGATGCAGGACTGCCGATTTGTATCAATACGGTATTTTCCCAATTGAATAAAAAGGAATATAGGGAAATTGGCAATCTGGTAAAACAGCTTGGAGTAAGAGAGTTCGCCTATAATTTTATTGTCAAGAGCGGGCGGGCTGCCAAGGCCTGGGATAATCTTGGTCTGGATATAAAAGAGAAGACAGAAATCCTGACTTATTACAACAGTTTCAAGGGACAGCTGGGCCAGGTGGTAGTTGGAAGCAAATTGTTTCCGGCTATTTTACAGGATACCCTGGAGGAAGATGCACTGGACAAGGTGTGCGGATTGTGTCTGAATAATATCGTTATACTTGCGGATGGTGAAGTGGTTCCCTGCTGGAGACTACATGACCTGGGCTTATCGGCCGGTAATATTATGAAAGATGAATTTGATGAGGTCTGGTCAAATTCCGAATTATTTCAGAGAATCAGAGCGTTGAAGGTTAGCAGTATCGACAAATGCAAGGAGTGCAGGAATAATTTTCTCTGTGATGCCAGCTGCCGCGGGTTGGCCATGCAAAGTCATGGTGATTGGTATGGGCCTCCGCCGGAGCCGGAGTGCGGTTTGCAGCAGTTGAATTACGGGTAAGGACTGGCGTGGTTTTCTATATGGAAAAAAGGCTATTATGAATAGACATGTTATGGTAATAGTGGTTATTGGGCGCTTAATAATATAAAGATTTATATAGCCATCACATTAATTAGTTTGAATAAAATGATTTAATATTTAAAAAATTAATCAATGGCAAGTATTTTATCAAAAATACGCTTGCAAAACCTATCACTATATATTATAATCAACCCAGTGAAACAAGGGCGTTTTTAGACTAATCAATTGGTAAGTCTAAAAGCGCCCTTTTATTGTGAATTATCAAAAGGCATAATTTACGCAGTAAATCTGTGCCGGCACCCAAATGAACGGTGCTTCGGCAAAACGGAGGTTAGGAGATTATGATGAAGGATGGTATCAGAGAGGAAATTACACAGGTTCCCCAAGGTCTTTACGATCCCCGGTTTGAGCATGACAACTGCGGTATCGGCGCAGTAGTGCAGATGAAGGGAATAAAAACCCACGAAACCGTGGTTAATGCATTGAAGATTGTTGAAAATCTGGAACACCGCGCCGGAAAGGATGCCAATGGACAGACCGGTGACGGTGTGGGAATTCTCCTGCAGATTTCCCACAAGTTCTTTACCAAGGTGGCGGAGCCCCTGGGAATTGGACTGGGAGCAGAGCGGGAATATGGAGTCGGCATGTTTTTCTTTCCCCAGGATGAACTGAGCCGTAACCAGGCTAAGAAAATGTTTGAGATCATTGTGGAAAAGGAAGGCATGAAGTTCCTTGGCTGGAGGGAGGTTCCGATTAAGCCCGCGACCCTTGGCGAGAGAGCGGTGGAGTGTATGCCGTGTATTTTGCAGGGCTTTATCCGTAAGCCTGCCAATCTGTCCAAGGGCCTGGATTTTGACCGCAAGCTGTACATTGCAAGACGTATCTTCGAGCAGAGCAATGATGACACCTATGTGGTTTCCTTATCCAGCCGTACCATCGTATATAAGGGGATGTTCCTGGTGAAGCAGCTTCGTCTGTTCTTTGAGGATCTTCAGGATGAGAGCTATGACAGCGCCATCGCCATTGTTCACTCCAGATTCTCCACAAATACCAATCCCAGTTGGCAGAGGGCCCACCCGAACCGCCTGATTGTTCATAACGGAGAGATTAATACCATCCGGGGCAATGCCGATAAGATGCTGGCCAGGGAGGAAACCATGGAATCAGAGCATCTGAAGGGAGAGCTCCATAAGGTGCTTCCTGTAGTGAATACGGAAGGCTCAGACTCGGCAATGCTTGATAATACCCTGGAATTTCTGGTGATGAGCGGTATGGATCTGCCGCTGGCGGTGATGATAACCATTCCGGAGCCCTGGAGCAATGATTCGGCAATCAGCAGGGAGAAGGCGGATTTTTACCAATACTATGCCACTATGATGGAGCCTTGGGACGGACCGGCATCCATTCTGTTCTCCGACGGGGATATTATGGGAGCGGTTTTGGATAGAAACGGACTGAGGCCTTCCAGATATTATATAACCAAGGATGATCACCTTATTCTTTCCTCCGAGGTTGGCGTGATGGAGATCGCTCCAGATAAGATTGTAAAGAAGGAA
Organism: Bacillota bacterium; assembly: GCA_023423045.1. Taxonomy (GTDB): domain Bacteria; phylum Bacillota; class Clostridia; order Lachnospirales; family Lachnospiraceae; genus Mobilitalea. The sequence continues at coordinate 33,541 of JAFAGA010000017.1, forward strand.
AGGCTTCGCCCCGGCAAAATGCTGCTGGTGGATACAAGAAAGGGCTGTCTCATTGACGATGAGGATCTGAAGAGCAGCTATGCAAAACGCCGCCCCTATGGTGAATGGCTGGACTCCAACCTGATTATGTTAAAGGAGCTCCATATTCCTAATAAAAAGGTGGTGGAATATAGTGAGGAAGAGCTTGCAAGACTGCAGAAGGCCTTTGGATATACCTATGAGGATTATAAGACTACGATCTTACCCATGGCGGCCAGCGGGCAGGAAGCAGTTGCGGCGATGGGTGTGGATTCACCGATCCCCGCCCTGTCAAAGAATAATCCTCCCCTGTTCAGCTATTTCAAGCAGCTCTTTGCACAGGTAACGAATCCTCCCATTGATGCCATCCGGGAGGAGGTTGTGACAGCAACCTCCGTATATATCGGAGAGGACGGCAATCTTCTGGAGGAGAACGCCGCAAATTGCAAGGTATTAAAGATTAATAATCCAATCCTGACCAACACGGATCTATTAAAAATCAAATATATGAAAAAACCCGGCTTCAAGGTAGAAGTTCTGCCTATGATTTACTATAAAAACACTTCGCTGGAGAAGGCGATAGATCATCTCTGTCTGGAGGCGGACCGTTCTTATAAGGAAGGGGCTAATATCTTAATTCTCTCCGACCGGGGCGTGGATGAGAATCATGTGGCAATTCCTTCGCTGCTGGCTGTATCCGCATTGCAGCAGCATCTGGTGAGAACCAAGAAGAGAACGGCCCTGGCTATGATTGTGGAAAGCGCGGAGCCCCGGGATGTGCATCATTTTGCCTGCCTGCTGGGCTACGGAGCCTGTGCGGTCAACCCTTATCTGGCGCAGGAGACCATCCGCCAGCTCATTGGCAGCGATATGCTGGATAAGGATTATTATGCGGCGGTGGATGATTACAATAAGGCCGTGCTGAAGGGAATTATCAAAATTGCATCCAAGATGGGGATATCCACAATCCAGTCCTATCAAGGCTCCAAGATATTTGAAGCCATCGGAATCTGTAAGGAGGTAATTGACAAGTATTTTACGGGAACCGTAAGCCGTATCGGCGGGATTACCTTGAAGGAAATGGAGCTCCAGGTGGATGCGCTCCATTCCAAGGCCTTTGATCCCCTGGGTCTGGATCTGGATTTGACCATGGACAGCGCCGGCTCCCATAAGCTGCGCAGCGGCAAGGAGGAGCATCTGTATAATCCCAGGACCATCCATTTATTGCAGCAGTCCACCCGTACCGGAAGCTATGAACTGTTTAAGGAATATTCCAGGGAAGTGACCTCGGAGCAGGAGAAGATCAACCTGAGGGGACTCCTTGATATTAACTATCCGGAGCAGGGAGCAGCCCTGGAAGAGGTGGAAAGCGTAGAATCCATTGTAAAAAGGTTTAAAACAGGCGCCATGAGTTATGGTTCCATCTCTAAGGAAGCTCATGAAGCGCTGGCGATTGCCATGAACCGGCTGGGTGGCAAATCCAACAGCGGAGAAGGCGGCGAGAGTCTGGAGCGCCTAAAAATTGGTGAGGACGGCCTCAACAAATGCTCCGCCATCAAGCAGGTCGCTTCCGGACGATTTGGCGTAACCAGCGAGTATCTGGTGAGCGCGAAGGAAATCCAGATCAAGATGGCCCAGGGAGCCAAGCCCGGGGAAGGCGGACAGCTGCCTGCGGAAAAGGTATATCCCTGGATTGCCAAGACCAGGCATTCCACTCCCGGTGTGGGACTGATTTCCCCTCCGCCCCATCATGATATCTATTCCATTGAGGATCTGGCACAGTTGATCTATGATCTGAAGAATGCCAATAAAAATGCCAGAATATCGGTTAAACTGGTATCGGAAGCCGGTGTGGGTACCGTAGCCGCCGGTGTGGCCAAAGCGGGAGCGGGTGTCATTCTGATCTCCGGCTATGACGGAGGAACCGGCGCGGCTCCCAGAACTTCCATCTATAATGCCGGCCTCCCTTGGGAATTAGGGCTGGCGGAGACGCATCAGACCCTGATTATGAATGGTCTGCGTACCAAGGTAGTGATTGAGACCGACGGCAAACTAATGACAGGACGTGATGTTGCTATCGCAGCAATGCTCGGTGCGGAGGAGTTCGGTTTTGCCACCGCCCCTCTGGTAACCCTGGGCTGTGTCATGATGCGGGTATGCAATTTAGATACCTGTCCGGTGGGCGTGGCAACCCAGAATCCCGAGCTTCGCAAGAACTTTAAGGGAAAGCCGGAATACGTGGAGAATTTCATGCGCTTCGTAGCGGAAGAACTGCGGGAATATATGGCGAAGCTTGGCTTTCGGACCGTGGATGAGATGGTCGGACGCACTGATTTGCTAAAGCTGAAGGAAGCCTGTCTTCAGGATGAAAGGGCGCAAACAGTGGATCTTCGTGCGGTACTCCATAATCCATTTATCTGTGAGGGAGAGGGAACTCATTTTGAACCTTCCCAGATATATGATTTTGAGCTGGAAAATACGGCGGATGAGCGGGTGTTGCTAAAGAAATTCAAGCTGAACGAAAAGAATGGGCAAAAAGTTAAATTGACCGTTGAAAATACAGATAGGACCTTCGGCACCATCCTTGGGTCGGAGATCACAAGAAAATACGGCACTGCACTGAAGGATGATACCTATGTTATTGAGGCATACGGAAGCGGAGGCCAGAGCTTCGGAGCTTTTATTCCCCAAGGGCTGACCATCCGGCTGGAGGGAGACAGCAATGACTACTTTGGCAAAGGCTTATCCGGCGGGAAGCTGATCGCCTATCCTCCCAAAGGGAGCGCCTTCAAGGCTGATGAGAATATCATCATCGGCAATGTGGCGCTTTATGGAGCTACCAGCGGGAAGGCCTTTATCAGCGGTGTTGCCGGGGAGCGCTTTGGCGTCCGTAACTCCGGCGCTATGGCAGTGGTGGAAGGAGTCGGTGATCATGGCTGTGAATATATGACCGGAGGCCGGGTCGCGGTGCTCGGCAAGACAGGCAAGAATTTTGCGGCAGGAATGAGCGGAGGCATCGCATATGTTCTGGATGAGGAGAGTGACCTGTACAAGAAGCTGAATAAGGGCATGGTTTCCTTCGAAGCCGTCACTGAGAAATATGATGTTATTGAATTAAAGGAAATGATTATAGAGCATGTGGAATGTACCGGTTCCGCCAAGGGCAGAGAGATCCTGGATGATTTTGCTTCCTATCTGCCGAAGTTCAAGAAGGTCATACCCCATGATTACAGACGTATGCTGCAGACGATACTGCTGATGGAGGAAAAGGGACTCAGCAGTGAGCAGGCACAGATTGAAGCCTTCTATGCGAATACAAAAGGATGAGAGTAATGGTTGACAGTGACGTCCGTATTGAATGCGGTGGTGAGGATAGAAAGGAAAGGAATAAGTATGGGAAAACCAACAGGATTTATGGAGTATCAGAGACTTCAGACCATAGCCGAGTCTCCGGGGGATAGATTGCAGCATTTTGATGAATTCCATCAGCCCTTGTCCATGGAGGAACGTAAACGTCAGGGAGCACGCTGTATGGAATGCGGCGTACCCTTCTGCCAGTCCGGTATGATTATCGGCGGGATGGCCTCCGGATGTCCGCTTATGAATCTGATTCCTGAGTGGAATGATCTGCTGTACCGGGGGAATAGGAAGATGTCTTTGTCCCGGCTGATGAAGACGAATAACTTTCCGGAGTTTACCGGAAGGGTATGCCCGGCCCCCTGTGAGGCGGCCTGTACCTGCGGCTTGAATGGTGATCCGGTAACCATTAAGGATAATGAATATGCAATTGCGGAATATGGCTATGAGGCAGGCTATATCAAGCCAAGCCCTCCTTCACTGCGTACCGGGAAAAAGGTGGCGGTTATCGGTTCGGGTCCCGCTGGACTTGCGGCGGCGGACCAATTGAATAAACGAGGGCATTCGGTTACTGTGTATGAACGCTCGGACCGGATCGGCGGCCTGATGATGTATGGCATTCCGAATATGAAGCTGGAGAAATGGACGATTGACCGCAGAACAGAGCTGATGAAGGCGGAGGGAGTTACCTTTATCACCGGAGCGGATGTGGGCGGCAATCAGAAAGCGGGAAAGCTGCTGAAGGAATATGACAGGATAATTCTTGCCTGCGGGGCCTCCAATCCCAGGGACATCAAGGTACCGGGCCGGGAAGCCAAAGGAATCTATTTTGCGGTGGATTATCTGGGAGCCTCCACCAAGGATCTGCTGGATGCGGGAACCACGAAGGTGTCACAGCTGGAGAGCTTTACGATTACGGCTAAGAATAAGAAAGTGATGGTGATCGGCGGAGGAGACACAGGGAATGACTGCGTCGGAACCTCGATAAGGCAGGGGGCGGCAGGAGTGCTGCAATTAGAGATGATGCCGAGGCTTCCCGATACCAGGGCGGAGAATAATCCCTGGCCGGAGTGGCCCAAGGTCTGCAAAACGGATTACGGCCAGGAGGAAGCAATCGCCACCTTCGGAAATGATCCCAGAATGTATCAGACTACGGTGAAGGAATTTCTGATGAATGGACAGGGAAATGTGAGTGGGGCGGTGATTGTCCGCCTGGAGAGCAAGCTGGAAGAAGCCACCGGCCGCAGGATTATGGCGGAGGTGCCTGGCAGTGAGACTACCGTAGAAGCAGATCTGGTGCTGATTGCCGCCGGCTTTCTGGGGGCACAATCCTATGTGGCGGAGGCCTTTGGAGTTGAACTGGATCAGCGGTCCAATGTAAGAACCGAAGCCGGCAAATACCAGACCAATGTAGATAAAGTGTTCACGGCGGGAGATATGCACCGGGGACAGTCTCTGGTAGTATGGGCGATTCGGGAAGGAAGAGAAGCGGCCAAGGCGGTGGATGCCAGCTTGATCGGATACAGTAATCTGGTATGAACCAAAGATTCCTTTTTGCCGTACGGAAAATATAACATGGTAAGGAATTAAAAAATCTATTAAAATTTTACTCATTTCGTGATTTGAATCACATTAATTACATGTTGCTTATGTTATGAATTAGGAGTAAAATGCTATAGGTACCAATTACCAATGATATATGACGAAATTTGATTGCCGCGGAAAAGCGGTGGAAAGGATGAAATAACATGACGAGACAGGAATGGTATGATTTTAAACCTGGCAGTTGGATGACGGGTGTCAATGTACGAAGCTTCATTCAACATAATTATACACCCTACGAGGGAGATGACAGTTTCCTGGTCGGACCGACGACGCGAACAACCCAGCTCTGGGAGCAGGTAATGGAGCTGATGAAGGAAGAGAACAGCAAGGGAATACTTGGAGCGGAGACGGAAAAACCGTCCACAATCACAGCCTTTGGTGCCGGTTACCTGGACAAGGAGAAGGAGCTGATTGTCGGCTTCCAGACCGATAAGCCCCTGAAGCGCGGTATTATGCCCAACGGAGGAATCCGGGTTGTTAAGGGTGCTCTGGATGCCTATGGTTATAAACTGGACAAAAAAACAGAAGAAATATATTCTGAAAATAGAAAAACCCATAATGATGGTGTGTTTGATGCATATACGGATGCTATGAAGAAGGCAAGACATACCGGTATTATTACCGGACTTCCGGATGCATATGGCAGGGGAAGAATTATCGGAGATTACCGGAGAGTTGCTCTGTACGGCGTAGATTTCCTGATCGAAGAGAAGATGGAAGAGAAAAAGCTTCTGGAAATTCCGATTCTGGAATCCCCGGATATCCGTCTTCGAGAGGAGATTAGCGAGCAGATAGCCGCATTAAAGCAGCTTAAGTCAATGGCTGCATCCTATGGGCATGATATCAGTCAGCCGGCGAAAAATTCCTTTGAGGCAACTCAGTGGACCTACTTCGCTTATTTGGGTGCGATCAAGGAGCAGGACGGTGCTGCGATGAGTCTTGGCCGGGTAAGCACTTTCCTGGATATCTATTATGAGAGAGATTTGAAGAATGGTTTAATTACAGAGGAGGAAATCCAGGAGTTGATGGATCAGTTTGTAATGAAGCTGAGAATGGTTCGTTTCCTGAGAACTCCTTCCTATAATGATCTGTTTTCCGGAGACCCTACCTGGGTAACGGAATCCATCGGAGGAATGGGCCTGGACGGAAGGACGCTGGTTACCAAGAGCAGCTTCCGTGTGCTTCATACCCTGTATAATCTGGGACCTGCGCCGGAGCCGAATCTCACGGTGCTGTGGTCGGTATTCCTGCCTGAGGCATTTAAGAAGTTCTGTGCTAAGGTATCCATAGATACCAGCTCCATCCAGTATGAGAGCGATGACCTCATGCGCGAGGTGTGGGGAGATGATTACGGTATTGCCTGCTGCGTATCCGCCATGCGCCTTGGTAAGCAGATGCAGTTCTTCGGAGCCCGTGCCAACCTTGCCAAAGCACTCTTGTATGCTATTAACGGGGGCAAGGATGAGATATATGGCGAGCAGGTCGGACCCATGTTTGCACCGGTTACAGGTGATTATCTGGATTATGACGAGGTTATGTCAAAGTTTGATCAGACCCTGGATTGGTTGTCCGAGCTGTATATTAATACCTTGAATGTAATCCACTACATGCATGACAAGTATAACTACGAGCGTCTTCAGATGGCACTGCACGATATTCAAATTCTTCGTACGGAGGCATGCGGTATCGCCGGACTTTCGGTTGTTGCCGATTCCTTATCCGCTATTAAATACGCAAAGGTAAAGGTAATCCGAAATGAAGCCGGCCTTGCCGTAGATTATGAAATCGAGGGAGAGTATCCTGCGTTTGGTAATAATGATAATCGTGTTGACCAGATTGCTATCGATATCGTTGAGAAATTCATGAATAAGCTGCGCAAGGTTAAAACCTACCGTGAGGCAAAGCAGACACTTTCCGTCTTGACAATTACCTCAAACGTAGTGTACGGTAAGAAGACAGGAAGCACTCCCGATGGTCGTAAGGCAGGCGAGCCCTTTGCTCCCGGAGCCAATCCGATGCATGGAAGGGATAAGAAGGGTGCCCTCGCATCCATGGCTTCCGTGGCTAAGCTCCCTTATAAGCATGCGGAAGACGGTATTTCCTACACCTTCTCCATTGTTCCGAAAGCTCTGGGTAAGGGAGCGGACGAGCGCATCAGCAATCTGAGCAATCTGTTGGACGGCTATTTCCATAGCAGAGGTCATCATATCAATGTCAATGTATTTGACCGCGAGACTCTGATGGATGCCATGGATCATCCGGAAAAGTATCCGCAGCTGACTATTCGTGTATCAGGCTATGCGGTTAACTTTATAAAGCTGAGCCGCGAACAGCAGTTGGATGTAATTAATCGTACATTCCATGAGCGTTAGAATTTAAACGGGAGGAAGAAGGACTCATGATCTTTGGATCATCAGATGAAGTGCTTCTTCCTTCTTTTAACGAGAGACCGGAGAAAGGAGACGGATGGATGAGCATATCAGGAAGAATACATTCTTTAGAAAGCTTTGGTACAGTAGACGGTCCCGGGATAAGATTTGTTGTATTCCTGCAAGGGTGTCCCTTGCGCTGCCGGTTTTGTCATAATCCGGATACCTGGGATGTGCATAAAGGAACAGAGTATTCCTCGGAACAGCTGTTTGAAGAGATTATCAGATATAAATCATACATGGAATTTTCCAAAGGCGGGGTGACCTTTACCGGGGGAGAGCCTCTGCTTCAGGCTGAGTTCGTACTGGAGGTATGCAAGAAGCTGAAGGAAGAGGGTATTTCTGTGGCCGTTGATACCTCCGGCTTTGTGTGGAACGACACGGTGAGGGAGGTATTGGAATATACCGACCTGGTATTATTGGACATTAAAAACTATGACCCCATTGTGTACAAAGAGGTTACCGGAGTACCCTTGGATCCGACTTTGCGTATGCTGGATTATCTCAGGGAAAAGAAGCTTGATACCTGGATCCGCTATGTGCTGGTTCCGGGCCTGACCGATAATCTGGACAGTGTACGAAAATTGTCCCAGTATCTGGACGGGTATCCCAATGTATCAAAGATAGAGGTGCTGCCCTTCCATAAGATGGGCGAATATAAATGGAAAGAGCTTGGTCTGACCTATACATTGGCCGATACCAGGGAACCGGAGAAGGAACTCATCCGGGAAGTCAGGGAGATATTGTCGGAGAACGGAAAGAAGGTTTCTCCCGGGGTATAACAGGAGGAAGGCTGAATGGCAATCGGGCAGGAAACAGATACATGTCCCATAAGGTATGCAATCAGCACAGGAGGCGGCTTCAAAATCTGAGGCGCCTCCTGTTTTAGATTTTAACCTAAAGCCGAATTGCTGCATAACAGTCGCCTGAATTAACAGAAGCGGTTGACAACTCTTCGGGTCTTGTTGTATGATTTTGTAGTAAATGATATTCAGTATCAATAAGATGGTATCACATCCGTAAACTAACCGAGAGTTGTTGGAGGATGATGCACCAGGTCTATCCACAGCAGGAAAGGATTGGTTACATATGAAATTGAATAAATTCACAGTGAAGGATATTGTATTTATCGCCATATTGTCTGCAGCTCTGGTACTAGCCGGGCTGGTGGTAATGCCCCTGGTGATGTCCGCAACCCTGTTCGGATTGCGAAATATGGCCTCTGCCATACTTTATTCCATCTTTACGGTAATCGGACTGATGAAGGTGAGGAAAATAGGAACACTGACCTTGCTGGGACTGTTCCATGGCTCGGTTTTGCTCATGATGAGCCCGGTAATGTTCTGGAATATGGCAATCGGTTCTTTGGTCAGCGAGCTTATTACCTGGGCCCTTTTTAAGGGATATGAAAGTGATAAGGCAAAGATATTAGCGGCAACCTTGTTTGTACCGCTGACAATCCCAACAACATTAATCTTCACCATGCTTTTGCATGGACAGTCCTTTACCCAGATTATCAGCCAGCCGGTGCTGTCCGGGCTATTGTGTGTTCTTACCTTTGTGCTTAGCTATGCCGGGGCAAGAATTGGCTTTAAAATCGGAGGTGAGCTTCAGAAGGCGGGGAAGCTGTAGATGGAGAGTCTGTATAGCAAAAAACCGATCTACCCTTTGGTCAGCCTGCTGTCCTCCCTGGCCATATTCTGTATCGGCCTGCTGGTGTCGAGGAGCCTGGGGGTCGTATATTTACTGGGAGCGCTGACCGTGATTTATATTATCTTCGGATATTCCCGTGTTCTTCTTCGGGCAATTCCTCTGTTCCTGCTTATCGGCACCGTAATCGGAGCAGGAGCGGTCTTAACAAGCGGAAACTATATGGCCGGGGTCCAGACCCTGGGAAGGATATTGCTGCTGGCTTATTCCTCCGTAGTTATGGTGGCGCTGCCTCCGGTCAATCTGACCCGTAATTTGGCGGAGCTTCGGGTACCCCGTATTCTCACCTTGGGTATGCTGATTACCATACGGTTTGTTCCATTGCTGATCAATGAGACGAAGCAGATTACCGAGGCGATGAAGACCAGGGGCGGCAAGGTCGGAATCTATCATCTTCCCTATCTGTACCGTGCCTTTCTCATGCCTTTTCTGATGAGAATCATCAGTATCTCCGATCTTATGGCAGTTTCCATTGAGACCAGGGGCTTTTCCCTGTCGGATGCCTCCTACAGCGTATATAAACATGTGCGCTTTGCGAAGAGAGACGGGGTATTTGCGCTGAGTATATTGGCGATTTTGGTGGGGGTGCTGATCTATGGATAGAATAGCGGTTGAGCTGATTAACTATTCCTTCCGGTATCGTATGGCAGAGGAATGGGTATTAAAGGATATTAATCTGAAGCTTCATTACGGCGAATTAATGCTTCTCTCCGGAACGTCGGGAGAAGGCAAATCTACGCTGCTGCACAGTCTGAACCGGATTATCCCACATATCATACCCGGTGAGGAAGAAGGGGAGCTGCTGATTGATGAAGCGCCAAGCCGGGAGAAGAAGACCGGTGAAATATCCGGGGTCATCGGAAGTGTGCTGCAGAATGCCGACAGCCAGATTATTAATTATATCGTTGAGGATGAGATTGCTTTTGGCTGTGAGAACAGGAACATGGAACCGGAGCGGATTGGGGAACGGATTGACCTTGTCTGCAAGCGTCTGGGCCTGGAACCCCAGTGGTTTACCAGGATTTTGTCCGGCGGACAGAAGCAGAGATTGATTACTGCATCGATTCTTGCGATGGAGCAGAAAATACTGGTCTTTGATGAACCTCTGGCCAATTTGGATCTGGAAGGAGCACATACCCTGCTGAAGCTTTTGAAGGAGCTGGTTCGGGAAGGGTATGCCATTCTTTTGATTGAGCATCGTCTGGATGTAGTGCTGCCTTATGCGGATACGGTGTATTGGCTGGAGAAGGGAAGCATTTATCCCTATTCCTCTTCACCGGAGAAGCCTCTTGGCCAGGGCATTATAAAGAATGAGGCAGAGCTTAAGAAGACAGAAGCATCAAAACCCTGCTTCCGGCTGGAGCATATGGGATATTCGGTGGATGGGCGACAGATTCTTAAAGATCTGAGCTTTACTCTATACCAGGGAGAGCGAATTGTGATTCTTGGAGAAAACGGATGCGGCAAGACTACGTTTTTGCGTTTGCTTGCCAGGCTGCTTGCGCCCTCGGAGGGAAAGCTGGAGCAATTCCTTGAGCCAGGCCGCAGACGCCCATCAGGAGATTGGTATAAGAAGCTGGGATATGTCTATCAGAATCCGAATTATCAGCTGTTTATGCCGACGGTGACCCAGGAGGTGGCATACCAATCGCCCGGGGATGAGATTACGGAGGAGATGGTATATAGATTTGGGCTGGAGGCGCTCCGGCACAGACATCCCCAGTCACTTTCCGAAGGCCAGAAGAGAAGGCTTACGATTGCCTGTATCATGGCAATGGAGCCTCAAGTCCTGCTGCTGGATGAGCCTACGGTGGGACAGGATTACGATGGACTGAAGAATATTGTCCATCAACTGAATGCGTTACATGAAAAACACAATAATACGATGATCACCATTACTCATGATTTTCGATGCGCCAGAGCGTTTGCCGACCGAATCCTGTGGATGAAGCAGGGAAGGCTGTATAAGGACGGAGGACCGGAATTGGCGGAGGAATATTTTGAAGAGCTTCAGACTTCATTTATAGAATGATCAATAAAACATCCTCACGAATTATGGCTGAAGGATGTTTTTTTGTTGATTGCATTATTCTGCGGTGCTTATGTATGAGTTGAATAATGTCGAGGAATGTAGTAAAATAGTAATAGTGATATTTTACAATAAATTCTATATTTAAAATAACCCATAGGAGGGCAACGAATGAGAAAATTCAACAGTATAAAAATAAAATTGGTTGTCGGATTTACTGCAATCATTTTATTGGCAATCGTCTTTATCTCCATCTTTATCCTGAGTAAAGATGTTAAGGTTATCACGAGGAATGCTGAAAATACATCTGTAATTATGGCGGAAGGAGGAGCGAAGCTGGTAGCCGCCAGAGTCACCGGTACAATCAGTACACTGAATGCCATGGCAATGCAGGATGAAATTACAACCATGGATTGGGAGCGGCAGCAGAAGGTGCTCCAGATGCAGTTGCAGTCAACGGACTACCTGGTGCTGGGAGTCGTCACCCCGGATGGAACAACACGCTACACGGACGGTTCGGAAAGCCAGTTGGGTGACCGGGATTATATTATCAAAGCTTTTTCCGGTGAGGGAAATATCTCGGATGTACTGATCAGCCGTGTGACCGGAGAGCCGGTAACCATGGTCGCCGTGCCAATTCAAAGTGGCGGTAAGGTGGTCGGCGTACTGATCGGGCGCAGGGATGGAAATCTGTTAAGCACAATCACAAAGGATATGAAATACAGCGAAAAAGGCTTTTCCTATATGTTGAATAATGCGGGGACCATAATCGCACACGATAATAAGGATTATGTGCTGGAGCAGTTTAATCCGATTGAAGCCGCCAAAGAAGATACTTCTCTCACCGCTTATGCAGAGACAATACAGGCCATCATAGATAACGGAAGCGGCTTTATCAAGTATGAGAAAAAAAAAGAAGACGGCTCTGTCTCCAATCTATATGCCGGATATTCCCAGGTTCCCGGAACGAATTGGATTTTCGTCAGCACCAGTGACGAAGAGGAGGTGTTGGCGCCTGTTCTCGAGACTCAGAATGCAGTAATTTTTATGCTGATGGTAAGCAGTGTCATTCTGGCGGTGGTGATTTATGCAACCGCTGCCGGAATTACAAAACCTACTACAGAGATGTCCAAGGTATCACAGAGCATTGCCGGTCTGGATCTGACCGTCAATATTCCGGAGCGGCTGTTGAAAAAGAAGGATGAGAACGGTGTGTTGGCGCGGGCGATGCAGGAAATTATGCTCAACCTGAGGAAGGTGATCGGAGAGGTAACCGATTCGGCGATGCAGGTATCAGCAACAGCCCAGGAGCTGACAGCGACGACAGTGCAGTCTGCTACCGCTGTGGATGAGGTTTCCAAAACCGTGGAAGAGATTGCGAAGGGAGCTTCGGAGCAGGCATCCAATACAGAGGCAGGATCGAGCCAGGCTATTCTTTTGGGAAATCACATTGAACAAAATAATGAATCTATTCAAAATGTGAACCGGGCCTATGAGAAGGTATCCGCCGTAGTCGACGACGGACTTGCAGAGATAGCACGTCTCACTCGGATTACGGAAGATAACGGTAAGGCTACGGATGAGATACATGAGATTATCTTAAAGACCAGTGAGAGTGCGGATCGGATCGGCGAGGCCAGCAGCCTTATCGCCTCCATTGCCGATCAGACCAATCTGCTGGCCCTGAATGCATCTATCGAAGCGGCGAGAGCCGGAGAGCTGGGAAAAGGTTTTGCCGTAGTTGCATCTGAGATAAAGAAGCTGGCAGGACAATCCGCTAACTCGACGGATTATATTGACGGAATTGTGAAGGAGCTTCAAGTGAATGTCGCCAGAGCCGTAAGCAGCATGGAGCAGGTTAGGGATACCACGAAGGAGCAGACCAGGAGTGTTACCAATACGAACTCCAGGTACGAACGGATCAACGAGGCAATGCATGCCTCCATTGATATCATGAAGCAGCTGGGCGCCTCCGGCAAGGAGATGGAGGGAGAGAAGAATGTGATATTAGATATGCTGCAGACCTTATCGGCAATTGCCGAGGAGAATGCTGCCAGCACGGAGGAAGCTTCCTCTTCCATGCTGGAACAGAGTTCCTCCATGGAGGAGATTGCAGGCTCCAGTGAACGTCTGGCAGAGCTGGCTGCAGACTTGCAGCAGGCTATAAGGCGGTTCAAGGTATGAGAATTTTTAAAAGGTATAAGAAGTCTTAAAAGGTTATAAGAAATCTTAATAAGAAAAGCAGACAGAATATAGAAAAAGCAAGTGCAAATTTCCGGTGCACTTGCTTTTTTCTATATTCTGTCTGTTTATGCAATCAGTCGAGGAAAATAACAGGTTTGATCAGGTCAGCCGGCTTTTGATCCATGAGATGGAATGCATCTTCGATTTTTTCAAAACCATGGAAGCGGTGTGTAATGAGCTTTGTTGTATCAATACGCCCATATTTAACCATCTCAAGCATTTTCTTGATTCTGAGAGCACCGCCAGGACAGAAGCCGCCGCGAATGGTCTTGTCCGCCATACCAAGTCCCCAGGAATAGGCTGGCATGGAAAGGGTATCCGTAACATCAAAGAAGTTGATATTGGAGATATAACCGCCCGGTTTGGTCATATTGATTGCCTGCTGGAAGCTGCCTGCGTTACCGCCTGCAATAATAACGGCGTCAGCACCGCCGCCGGTCATCTCCAGCACCTGTGCAACAATATCTCCGTCTTTATAGCTGATAATATCGGTGGCACCGTACTCCCTGGCAATCTTCACGCAATTTGGTCTTGTGCCGATAGCGATGATGCGGCCTGCACCGCGGTAGTTAGCACCGGCAACGGACATCAGACCCACAGGGCCGATTCCGATAACAACAACCGTGTCACCAAAAGAAACATTGGCATTTTCCACACCGTGAAAACCGGTGGACATCATGTCCACCGTCATAACGGCAGCCTCAGGAGAAACTCCCTCCGGCAAAAGGACAAGATTGGCATCCGCCTGGTTTACATGGAAGAACTCGGCAAAGGTGCCGTCTTTGGATCCCAGGAACTTGAAGCTTGCCATAAGACCTTCGTCATGTGCGTTATATTCGCCCTGAGAATTCTCGGCCAGCCAGTTGGGGGTGGTGCAGGGTACCACAACGATATCTCCCGGCTTGAAGTTCCGGACCAGACTGCCGGCCTCTACCACCTCGCCAACGGCTTCGTGCCCGAGGATTAAATTAGTATGTTCTCCCGAACCACCGTGAGAAACATGTGTATCTGAAGAGCAGGGTGCTAAAACAATAGGACGCACAATCGCATCTAATTCGCCGCAGACCGGCCTTTCCTTTTCGATCCATCCTACCTGGCCGATGGATAACATTCCAAAACCTTTCATTGATAAAAACCTCCTGTGTTGTAATACATGTGTTGTTATATGGGTTCAATTATTGCGAATACCTGGATTATAGAACATTGTTATAAAATTATCAATGTTAATTCTCTCCGATGGAAGCCATAACTATATCAGTATTTGAATACGGATATTCTGGTAATTCAATAGCCAATATGGACAGATAAACAGGGACAGGAGGCGGATTGTTGTGAATTAATTTATAATTCCGTATTCTTCCACTAAAAAGATTGTTTCCGGAAGGCTTGCATTATAGATATGTTCCGGCGGTAGAAGCCCATAAAGTACACAGAAAAATCCGCTTCGGAGCAAAGTGCGAGGAAGAACTAGAGTATATCGATAATGGAATATCGATATAGTATAATTGAATTTCACTTCTTAAACAAACATTGTTAAAATTTAAACAAGTATACAGCAAAAGAAGTGCAAAATGTTGCAAATGGCAAAAGGTTCATTCCATGCAGTAAAAGACTGCGGCTTACGGAGGTTTTTATGTACAAAATATTGAAGAAACAGGCGTTAAATGAAGTGGTAACATTAATGGAGATTGATGCGCCCTTAGTTGCAAAAAAGGCGGAGCCTGGTCAGTTCATCATTCTGAGAACGGATGAGGATGGAGAAAGAATGCCGCTTACCATAGCGGATTATGATCGCGAAAAGGGTACGGTAACTATTATCTTTCAGATCGTCGGAGCGACAACCCAGCTTCTGAATCATTTGGAGGAGGGGGATGAAATTCACGACTTTGTAGGTCCCCTTGGGAAGGCCACGAAGACTGAGGGCAAGAAAAAAGTTGCCGTAGTCGGGGGCGGAGTAGGCTGTGCCATTGCCTATCCGGTAGTAAAGAAATTCCATGAGCAGGGTACGGAGGTAGATGCAATCGTTGGATTCCGCAATAAGGAGCTGGTTATTTTGGAGGAAGAATTCAAGGCCAACAGCAGCCGGATGTTTTTAATGTCCGATGACGGAAGCTGCGGAGAAAAAGGGCTGGTAACAGATGCCTTGAAGAAGCTGATTGAATCCGGTGAAGAATATGATGAAGTCATTACCATCGGACCTCTTATCATGATGAAATTTGTCAGCAAACTGACCAAGGAATATGGAATAAAGACAGTTGCCAGTATGAATCCGGTTATGATAGACGGAACAGGAATGTGCGGCGGCTGCCGTTTGAGCGTGGGAGGTAAAATTCAATTTGCCTGTGTGGACGGACCGGAATTTGATGCTCACGAAGTAGACTTTGATGAAGCGATGGAAAGAAGCAATATGTACCGTCCCTTTGAACGCAAGGTTTATGAGGAAACCTGCAACCTGCTCAGCAAGGAGGTAAGATAATGGCTGCAAATATGTCTTTGGTAAAGAATGAGATGCCTGCACAGAGTGCAGAAGTCAGAAATAAGAATTTTCTTGAAGTTACTTTAGGATATACAGAAGAACAGGCGATAGATGAAGCGAAGCGCTGCCTGAACTGTAAGCATCCTCCCTGTGTTGCGGGATGTCCTGTTCGGATTTCAATTCCGGAGTTTATTGGAGCAGTTGCAGAAGGAAGGTTTGAAGAAGCATTCCAGATAATCAGCCGCTCCAGCTCTTTGCCGGCGGTGTGCGGAAGGGTATGTCCCCAGGAGTCCCAGTGTGAAGCAAAATGTGTACGGGGAATCAAAGGTGAGCCGGTGGCTATCGGCAGGCTGGAACGCTTTGCAGCCGATTATCACAATGCAAACAGCAGGGCTGAGGTACAAAAGCCGGAATCCAATGGTCATAAGGTTGCCGTAATCGGATCAGGGCCCTCCGGTCTTGCCTGTGCAGGAGACCTGGCACGTAAGGGGTATGAGGTCACTGTATTTGAGGCATTGCATCTTGCAGGCGGTGTTCTGGTATATGGAATTCCGGAATTCAGACTTCCGAAAGCCATTGTTCAAAAAGAAATCGATGCGCTGAAGGAAATGGGAGTTACCATACAGACCAACGTGGTGATAGGAAAGACCATATCTGTCGACGAATTGATGGAGGATTACGGTTTTGAAGCGGTATTCATCGGTTCCGGCGCAGGCCTTCCCAACTTTATGAATATTAAGGGTGAGAATTTGAAGGGCGTATACTCGGCAAATGAATTTCTTACCAGAATCAATCTCATGAAGGCCTACAAGAACGGAGCGGCTACGCCTGTGCAGAGGGGAAACAGGGTGGCAGTTGTGGGAGGCGGTAATGTAGCCATGGATGCGGCCCGATGCGCAAAACGCCTGGGAGCAGATGTAACCATAGTTTATCGCCGTACCGAGAAGGAATTACCGGCACGTCTGGAGGAAATCGAGCATGCGAAGGAAGAGGGAATCAAGTTTTCCTTCCTGACCAGTCCCCTGGAGGTCAAGGGAACCGAAGACGGCTGGGTGAGCGGGCTCCTATGCCGGAAGATGGAGCTTGGGGAACCGGATGCGTCGGGAAGACAAAGGCCTGTGGCAATCGAGGGAAGTGAGTATATCCTGGATACGGATTCTGTTATTATTTCCATCGGGACTTCACCCAATCCTCTGATCAAAGCAACTACCAAAGGCCTGGAGACCCAGAAATGGGGCGGGATTATTGCGGAGGAAGAAACCGGATTAACCTCCAGAACCGGAGTTTATGCAGGGGGAGATGCAGTGACCGGAGCTGCCACCGTTATTCTGGCCATGGGAGCAGGCAAAAATGCGGCAGCGGCCATGGATGAATATATTCTTGGCGGAAGCACCTTGGTATAAATCACCGCAATAGAAAAAGAGTTTTTAATAGTTGAAAAACACGTTCGATTTTATGGCAGCGGCCGGATTGGGCGTGTTTTTTGAACCCGGAATAATAGAAATTCGGGAATGATAGGAAATATTTCGGTTGACATTGTTCCGGTCGAGTGCTATCATATACTCTCGTCTAATAAAATATTTACCACGGGTTTTCTTGGCAAAATCCAAGGAAAAAAGTGTGCCGTTTTCGGCACGCCGTCGCTTGGCAAGATATTTGAAAAAATATTACTACCAGGAGGAATATTATGATCAAAGTGGAACACATCTCCAAGACCTTCAAGGTCAGCCGGCGAGGCGCCGGTTTCTCAGAAGCATTCAAGTCCCTGTTTCATAAGCAGTACGAATGCATCAAAGCACTCGATGATATCTCCTTCTCCATAGCGGATGGGGAAATGGTCGGGTATATCGGTCCCAATGGCGCAGGAAAAAGCAGCACCATCAAGGTATTAAGCGGTATTTTAACACCGGATGGGGGCAAATGCATCATTAATGACAGAGTTCCCTGGAAAGACAGAACAGCACATGTAAAAGAGATCGGAGTTGTCTTTGGACAACGGTCCCAGCTCTGGTGGGATGTGCCTGTGGTGGATTCCTTTGAATTACTGCGGGATATTTACAGAATTCCAACACAAACCTATCAAAACAATCTGGAAGAACTGGTCACTCTGTTGAATCTGAAAGAGATCATTCGAACTCCGGCAAGACAGCTTTCTCTTGGCCAGAGGATGCGGTGTGAGATTGCTGCTTCCCTATTGCACAGTCCCAGAATATTATTCCTGGACGAGCCGACCATCGGGCTGGATGCGGTGTCAAAGATTGCCGTAAGGGATTTCATTCTGGAGCGTAACCGGGTCCATGGGACAACGGTGATTCTCACAACCCATGATATGCAGGATATTGAAACGCTGACCAAGCGAATTATATTGATCGGCAGAGGCAGAATTCTCATGGACGGCAGTCTGGAGGAGATTCGGAAGCAGTTTTCCACCTCGAAGCGACTGACCGTGGAGCATGGGGGCGGAACTATTGCATTATGTGAAGGTCTGCTGCCGGTTTCTGCAAGAAACCAATTGGAGGTATTTGATATTGACCTGTTAAAGCTGAGCGTGTCCGATGCCATCGCCTGGATTTCGAAGCAGGTGGAGGTCAGTGATATCTCCGTAGACGGCCCATCCATTGATGAGGTGGTGGCTGAGCTGTATCACCAGTATCAGATATAATAATTAATTAAAATACCCGCTCTTTATGAAAAGAGAGGGAACTTGTCATGCCCAAAAACAGGCGGTATTTTGTTTGTAGCCTGTTTCTTGGGCTTAGGAAACATGCCGTTTTAGTTGTGGAAGGAGTTGATGATTTTGAAGATAGAGAATGACAGAATTAATCCCCTCAGGAAATACTTATCCCTGTTCCGGATGAGATTTACTGCGGGGCTTCAATACCGGGCGGCAGCAGCGGCGGGCATTATTACACAATTTGCCTGGGGAGTCATGAGCTTGCTGCTTTATAAAGCATTTTATGAGATAGATCCATCCTCTTTTCCGATGTCATTTCAGGCACTGGCCTCTTATATGTGGCTGCAGCAGGCCTTTTTAGCCCTGTTTATGGGCTGGATTTTCGAAAATGATATCTTTCAGATGATTACCGACGGACAGATTGCATACGAGCTGTGCCGCCCCATGGACCTGTATCAGATGTGGTTTTGCAGAAGCATGGCAAACCGCCTGTCCAAGGCAGTGCTGCGCTGTATGCCTATTCTGATTTTTGCTGTATTACTGCCTAAGCCATATGGTATCATCCTTCCTGCAGGAATCTCTGCCGCAATATGGTTTTTGATCACCATGGTACTGAGCCTTCTTGTGGTTGCCGCGTTCGAAATGCTGATTTATGTCACCACCTTTTTCACGGTCTCTCCTGCGGGAATAAGAATGGTATCCATATCCTTGGTAGAATTCTTTGCAGGTGCGGTAATACCTTTACCGTTTTTACCGGATGGGATAAGGCAGGTGGTGGAGCTGCTGCCGTTTGCATCCATGCAGAATGTTCCGCTGAGGGTATATTCCGGAGATATTGCCGGAGGAGAAATTCTGTACCGGGCGGGCCTACAGCTTTTCTGGGCGGCCGCCTTAATATGCATGGGGAAAATGATGACGCGGACAGCACTAAAGAGAGTTGTGGTGCAGGGAGGATGATACGGGATATAAGCTGTCGGGAAAATCGGCTCACAAGGTGTGACGCCCGGTGTTTATGCTGCCTGGCGGCAGAAAGAAGGTTATTATGAGGATTTACATGAAGTTTTTAGGAATTCATCTGAAGGCGGCGATGCAGTACAAACTGTCATTTCTGTTGGTTACCGCAGGACAGTTTCTGACCTCCTTCAATGCATTTTTGGGAATATTATTTATGTTTGAACGTTTTCATAAGGTTCGGGGCTATAGCCTGAGTGAAGTGCTGCTATGTTTCTCCATCGTGCTGATGAGTTTCTCTTTGGCGGAGATGTTCATGAGGGGCTTTGATATGTTCGCCGGAACCATTGGGAACGGGGAATTTGACCGGATTTTATTAAGACCCAGAAACACAATCCTGTTGGTAGTGTCGGGAAAAATTGAGTTTTCCCGTTTTGGACGGATGCTCCAGGCAGTTCTTATGCTGGCATATGGGATTATAGCCTCTGGCATCCGCTGGGATATCATAAAAATAATTACCCTGTTGTTGATGATTGGAGGAGGTGCCGTGATTTTTGGCGGTCTCTTTGTAATTTATGCAAGTATCTGCTTTTTCACGCTGGAAGGATTGGAATTTATGAACGTATTCACGGATGGGGCTAGGGAATACGGGAAGTATCCCCTTGATATTTACGGAAAGAAAGTGCTGCGCTTCTGCACCTATATCGTGCCCTACACTCTGTTTCAGTACTATCCCTTTCTGTATCTGATCGGAAAGACGAAGAATTGGGGAGTCATGTTTTTTCCATTGGTCGGCTGCCTCTTTCTCTGCCCCTGCTTCCTGCTGTGGAAGTTCGGGGTAAGGCATTATCAGTCCACCGGATCCTGATGGAATACATTTCGTGTACATTTCACCTGGAAGACCTTTTATTGCACAGGTGAGTTTTCTGAACTTACCTGATATAATAAAAAGCTGTCAGAATATTCTGACAGCTTCTGGTGACCAATAGGTACACTTCATTATACATCATAACATATTGGAAAGAAAAAGTCTAGTAAAATATTTTTTTGCCGGTAAAATTAGAGATGACCATTTAATTTGGGAAGAGTTGAAAGAGCAAGATAACGAAGCATTAAAATGCCAGGAAGCGGCATGATGGAGGTAATTATGCAGGAAGCGAGAGAACACCGGGAAGAATTGAACCCAGGGAGCGCCGGCGCTTCCTCCGGCCTGGAGCGAAGGCTGGAGGAGCAGCACCTGGAGAAATGTGTCAAGGTGATACAGGGAAATATTGATAAGTATCTGCGGGAATATAAGGCGCTCAGTGATGAAACAAAAGAACTTTACGATAACTACCGTTCCAGCAACCCGGAGTTGCACAATGATCTGGTAATTGGGCTGGATATGAAATCACAGGTTGAACGGACCCTGAATAAGAATATGCTGGCACTCAAAAAGCCGTATTTCGGGCGAATCGACTACAGGGAGATCGGGGATAACACCGGCTACAGCCTGTACCTGGGCAAGAATGGAGTAAGGAATATTTCAGATACCTCTGGGATATTCCCAAGAAAGAATGTCGCCGAGAATATGATTATCGACTGGCGTGCGCCGATCTGCAGCGTATATTATGAAAATGATATCGGAAGGAGCTCTTATCCGACACCGGTAGGAGAGAGGATTGAAATTGATCTATTCTTAAAAAGAACCTATGAGATTGAGGATAGCAGGCTGATTGATTTCTACGATTCGGATGTGGTTGCCAATGATGAGTTTCTGACCAAGTATCTCAGTAAGAACAAAGAGGTGGTTTTGGGAGAAATCATTGCCACCATTCAAAAGGAACAGAATGAGATTATTCGTGATACCCCCTGGCACAGCGTTATTGTACAGGGAGTGGCGGGAAGCGGGAAGACCACAGTGGCGATGCACCGGATCTCCTATATCCTGTATAATTATAAGGAGAAATTCCGGCCAGATGAATTCTTTATCATTGGCAGCAATAAGATGCTGCTGAATTATATTACCGGGGTTTTGCCCAATTTGGATGTATATAATGTGAACCAGATGACAATGGAGGAATTTTTGATTTCCCTGCTGGATAAGGATTTTGACTATAAGAAGGGAAAGTTCTCTCTGGCAGACAGCTTTTTAAAGCTGGATAAGAAGCTGTCATCACAGGATATCTCCGCGCTGAAGAGGTTCAAAGGCTCCATTCATTTTATAAAGGCTCTGATGCTGTTTATGAAACGGTATGAAATAAATGCCGTAACGACGGAGACCGTAAAGCTTGACCGGCAGGTATTGTATTCCAGAGAGGAGATCCTTTATTTTCTGAATTTCTTTGGGGAGATGCCTTTGCATGAAAAAATAGATATCCTGAACAAACGCCTTGCCTATAAGATCAAATTCCTGGGAGAAGAAAGGGAGATGAATAAGGAAGTGCTTCGAGCCCAGATAAAAAAATATAAGGATTATTTTGGAAGCCGGAGCAAAAAGCTGGATCTGATGGGCATCTACCTGGAATTTCTGAATTCTCTGCAAAGAGACCGCGTAATGTACCAGGAGCTGGAGATCCAGGTGGAGAGGGAGGAGGTCATCGGCCTGCTGCTACAGGAATTGGAACAGAAGCGCTTGGATATCTATGATCTTGCCATGCTTAATTATATCAAAAGACGCATCAAGATGACCAGGGATTATGAATATGTAAGCCATATCGTAATTGATGAGGCGCAGGATTTTGGTGTGATGCTCTTTCAGATATTTAAACAGCTGTTTAAGAACTGTACCTATACGATCATGGGTGATGTATCACAGAATATTTACTATGATACGGGAATGAATGATTGGGAGATATTGAAGCAGGAGGTATTTTCACAGGAGAAGGACCGGTTCTATGTGCTGGCGAAGAGCTACCGCAATACGGTGGAGATTTCCGAATTCGCAAGCCGGGTTCTTCGAAAATGCTCCTTTAAGACCTATGATATTGAGCCGATTATCCGCCATGGTAAGGAGGTGACCCTGATCAAAACAGGAGACGAGAGGCGTCTGGCGGAAGAAACGGCCGCACTGGTTCAGAGTATCCGCGGATCCGGCTATGATACGATTGCCATTATCTGCAGAACCGTGGAGGAAACGAGGAGGGTAAAGAAGCTCCTGGCTTCCTATGTGAAAATCGAACATTTGGAGGAGGATATGGAGAATATGACCTTCTCCAACGGAACGATGGTGCTGCCCATCCATATGACCAAGGGGCTGGAATTTGATGCGGTTATTCTGTGGAATCCGGATGAGGAAAGCTACCGCTTCGGTGATGAGGATGCGAAGCTCCTCTATGTTGCCATTACCCGGGCGCTGCATGAATTGTATATTGTATATCAGGAGGAACTGACAGGCTTATTAAAGTGATTTTTTGAAACCAGTTTCAGTGTTTTATTCCTTGTATGAGTTTCTATTTATGATATAATGAAAGCGTAGGTGAGCAGTGCGAGAAGAGCACTCGCACTGCGAGCTTGCTCGTAAGCATGCGATCGGAGCTGGAGATCATGAACATGGTTTTGTTCATGATATAATGAAAGCGGAGATGAGAAATGCGAGAAAAGTATTCGCACTGCAAGCTTGCTCAAATCTGTGACGAAGACTAAAATAAGATGAACAAAAGGGAGAAGACAAACTATGCCGCTAATTGATATGCCATTGGATGAATTGAAGAAATATAATGGAAGCAGCCCATGCCCTCCTGATATGGATGAATATTGGGATAGGGCAATTGCGGAGATGAAAGCAACCGATCCCGGGGTGGAGTTGATCCCTTCCCGTTTTCAAGTTCCCTTTGCTGAGTGTTTTGACCTGTACTTCACTGGCGTTAGAGGTGCGAGAATCCATGCCAAGTATATCCGGCCAAAGAATTCTGAGACAAAGCATCCGGCAGTATTGCAGTTTCATGGTTATACAGGCAGCAGCGGTGATTGGAATGATAAGCTGAATTATGCCGCTATGGGATATTCTGTGGCAGCGCTGGATTGCAGAGGTCAGGGAGGAAAGTCCGAGGATACCGGCGGTGTGAAGGGAAATACTTTCCGGGGACATATCATTAGAGGTTTGGATGAGGGCGCCGATCATTTGCTGTTTCGTCATATTTTTCTTGATACGGCTCAGCTGGCCAAAATTGTGATGGAGATGCCGGAGGTTGATGAAAACCGTGTGGGAGCAATGGGTGGATCACAGGGAGGGGCCCTGACATTGGCTTGTGCATCCCTGGAGCCCAGGATTAAAAGGCTGGCACCGGTTTACCCCTTCCTTTGTGACTACCGGAGAGTGTGGGAGATGGATCTGGCAAAGGATGCCTACGAAGAGCTTCGGGAATATTTCAGACATTTTGATCCTCTGCATGAGCGTGAGGATGAAATCTTTATGAGGCTGGGATATATTGATTTGCAGAACCTGGTAAAAAGAATTCGGGGAGAGGTGTTTATGAATGTTGGCTTAATGGATACCATCTGTCCGCCTTCCACGCAATTTGCGGCTTATAATAAGATAACCTCCGTGAAAACGATGAATATTTACCCTGATTACGGACATGAATATCTTCCGATGATGGGGGATAAAACCTATGAATTTATGATGGGCTTATAATTTCTAACACAAAGGGTAATATAGAATGGGACTGTTTCAAAACCAATGGATTAATTGGGATGCTGCTTGAATTGGCGGAGAAACAGTTCCATTTTTATTTCAGAAAATGCTTCCCTGTAAAATAAAAATGCGGGTTCCGAAGAACCCGCAAAAATGATACAGACATGAATAGAACATTTATTTATTTTGCGGACTTCAGAGAATTAACCAGGTATTCTGCCGCTGTGTAAATATTAGGTGTAACCTTGGTGCCATCATCCGAAACAGCTACAACGTAGAAATAATTATCTACGAATACACCGTATACAACCTGCTTTATTGTTAAAGCTCCGGAAACATCAAGCGTTACATTATAGCTGATCTTCATCCCTGTTCCAACCTTATTGTCATATTTATCGAATTTGAGGTCGGAGATGGAAGTATCTTCTCCCAATGCGGACAGTTCTCCTAAAAATGTTTCCTCACCATCTCCGTTTTCAAATTGATCTTTTATTTCTTCGAAAGAAGGAGCCTTCTCTCCGGTGTAGACGATAGCCAGGGTAAGGTTTGAATTGCCGGTGAAATCTGCTGAAGAAGGATAGATAAGGGATATGGTCTGACCATCCTCGTCATACAGCACGAAATTGGTCCAATCCTTTGGAATGAGGCCTTTGATATTTGCAACCTTGATTTCCTGTGTTTTAAAAGGAGCCTTTGCAGAAGTGCTTTCCGGTTTCTTTACAGTTACGTTGCAGGTATATTTCTTTTTATTAACAGTAGCAGTTATGACAGCCTTTCCTTCCTTAACTGCTGTCACCTTACCGCTCTTATTGACAGTGGCAACAGACTTTTTGCCTGAAGACCAGGTTGCTTTTGCCTTTGTACCTGATATTTTTAATGTGTAGGATTTTCCGGTTTCGAGAGTTAATGATTTCTTGTCCAATTTAATCGTAGCTGCTTCTGCGACAGCAACGGTACTCACGGGTAATACCTGAGGGGAGAAAACAGATAATGTGAGCACAAGTGCTAATACCTTATAGAACCTTTTGAAATGCTTCATGTCGATTTTTAACCTCCTATGGTCAATTGTTTGTATAACCAAATTATTGATGTTTTCTATTATACCCTTTATTATAATATATTTCCAGTTAAACTTCCTTGTTTTGGTGGAAACTTCACTATTGACAAAGAGAAATAAAATGAATATAATAAGAAAGTGCTTTACGAAAGGGGATCTTAGCTCAGCTGGGAGAGCATCTGCCTTACAAGCAGAGGGTCATAGGTTCGAGCCCTATAGGTCCCATTTTTCTTAGTTATTTATGGCGAAGTAGCTCAGTTGGCGAGAGCATGCGGTTCATACCCGCAGTGTCGGCGGTTCAAATCCGTCCTTCGCTATTCGGATGTGTTGCGATTGTGCAGCACATTTTTTATTGGAATAAATTGTACTTTATTTATTTGATATATTCACGCGCTTTACGGATCATAAACCGATTTAATAGACGATAGCTGCCGCCGGATTACAAACACTTGTGATTGTTTGTGGTTATGGTATAATGGCGTCAGACATTATACCGCGCCGACCGGAGGGAGTGCGCATCCTGGCACGGAGTGCCACATGGCATGGACGCTTGCGGACATGGCATAATGGCGTCAGACATTATACCGCGCCGACGCGGTATAGCGGTGAAATAGAGCATGAAACAGGACTGTTTATAATAAATAGGAACAGATGGGTAGGAGCCTATGGAAGAGGGATATCATATTACAGTGTTACAGGATAATAAGCGGGTTACGGTGGAATGTATGGACGGAGAGAAGCTTTTGGAAGCGATGCTCCGGAATGGAATCCGACACCGCTTTGACTGCGGAGGCCGGGGTACCTGCGGAAAATGCAAGGTTCAGGTAGTAGCGGGGGAGCTTTCGGAGAGCAGGGAAGATATCAGAGTATTGGATGAGGCGGAGCGAAACAGTGGATATCGCTTGGCTTGTAAGACCTGCCCTCAAGGGGACATCACCATAAAACTTCCTGCCTATGGGGAAGAAAAGATGATGGTCTTGACAACAGGGCAGGAAGGAAGCGCACCCTCCCAAAAAGAAACGGGGAGAAGCGGTTGCTATATTGGAATTGATTTGGGGACAACCACCCTGGCAGCTCATTTGGTTGAAGGAAGCAATGGGGAGATCCTTGCGGTTTCTTCCATGGTAAATCCCCAGAGAGTGTACGGAGCAGATATAATCTCCAGAATGAAGGCTTCTCTGGAGGGTAAAGGAGATGATCTGAAGAAGCTTATTCGGGATGGCCTGCGTGCCTTAATCCTGCGGGTACGCCAGGGGGCACCACCGGGGGTAAAGAGCATAGAACGGATTGCAATTGCCGGTAATACTACGATGATACATCTGCTCATGGGTTATTCCTGTGAGGGATTGGGAATATATCCGTTTACACCGATCACGACCATGCCCATCACTTCGAGTTTTCATGAATTGTTTGCGGAGGACCATTTGCCGGGGCCCGGCGGTTTCGGCGCCAGTGAATTGGAGAAAGAACTTCTGGAGGAGTTGGATGGAGTTCCGGTATCCATCCTGCCGGGAATCTCTGCTTTTGTTGGAGGAGACGTTCTGACAGGACTTGGTGTCTGCAGCTTTGACTGTTCGGAGGAGGTCTGTCTTCTGATCGATCTTGGTACCAATGGAGAACTGGCAATCGGCAATAAAGAGAAGCTGTACGTATCTTCCACCGCTGCGGGTCCGGCCTTTGAGGGCGGGAATATATCCATCGGCGCAGGAAGTGTTCCTGGAGCGATCAACCGGGTTCGCCTGGGAGATACCATCCCTGAAATTAAAACCATCGGTGGCGGTAAACCGGTGGGCATCTGCGGAACCGGTGTTGTGGAGCTGTGTTCCGAGTTGCTGCGCACCGGAGGCATGGATGCAACAGGGCTGCTCTGTGAGGAGTATTTTCAGAATGGATACCCGCTCTATCGGGATTCGCAGGTTAGACTTGCGTTTACTCAGAAGGATGTGAGAGAACTTCAGCTTGCCAAGGCAGCAATCCGGGCAGGGCTTGAGCTGCTGCTAAGGAATTATGGGGTGAGTTGGGAACAGGTGAAGAGAGTGTATCTGGCCGGTGGTTTTGGATTTGAGCTGGATATTTCCATGGCTGTTCATATTGGATTATTGCCGGAGGAACTGAAGGACAGAATTGTTACCGTCGGTAACAGTTCTTTGACCGGTGCGGTAAGATATGCCGCCGATCCCGAGTTTTCCGGACGGCTCATGGTGATCAGAGAGCGTGCTTGTGAGATTCATCTATCCAATGAAGAGGATTTTCAGGAGCTGTATATTGGAAATATAAACTTTAGCTGAGAGCGTATAATGTGGGGGTCACTCTTTTCTTAATCCTGTTGATGACCATAGGAAATCTCAGGGGGGTAAAGGAATCAGCCAAAATGTTTGCAATTCCCACTTATATTTTTATCATAGCCATGCTGATTCTGATTGTGACCGGCTTGGTGAAGGTATATGTTTTTGGAGAGGTTTTGCAGTCTGTTTATCCGGTTCCCGAGGCGGTGGGAGATATGACCTTCTTTTTGATGATCCGTGCATTTGCCGCGGGCTGCTTCGGACTTACGGGAGTGGAAGCGGTCCCCAATTATGAGGTTACAGTACTCTCGCAGATTGCGTCTCAAGTATTCGGAAACGGAATCTGGTTCTATATTCTGCAGATTTCCACAGCTGTTATCCTAAAAATAAAAGGATGCCATGGCTTTTTCATGGCGTCCTTTTTTGGTCGGCATAAGACAGTTCTTGGTGCTTGCCGTTATTTATCCCTGCATCGCATCCCGGATAGAAAGAACATTGCTGCGGTATTTCAGGGGAGTGGTATGGAGGTGATTTTTAAAGTGCTTATTGAAGGAGGAAGCATCCCGAAAGCCGCAGGAGTATGCGATCTCCGATACGGACAGATGGGATTCCTGGAGCAGCTGCAGGGCTATTTTGATGCGGTACTGGAGCAGGTATTCCTGCGGGGATAAAGAGGTGGCGCTGATAAACAATTTATAGAGGTAGGTGCGGTCAATACACAGGAATTTTGCTATGTCTGTAATACGGATATCATAGGTATAGTTGTTATGGATATAATCCAGGGCCTTGGAAAGATAATTCTCATAGATGACTCCCGAGGGCGCCTGTGCCGGGAGGCAGACATGGGAGAAGCATCGGTAGAGCAGGCCAAGATAGGACAGCTCATTTCCCTGCCGCTCGGTGAAGGTAAGGATTAAGGAGGACAGATCCTTCCATAGCATGCCGTTGCTGTAATCCTTCAGAATCAGACTGGTATGGGAAAGGCCGCAGCTCTTTAGCACAGAAGGCACATCATACCCGTCAAAGCCGATCCAGTAATACTCCCAGGGATCCTGCTCATCCGCAGAGTACAGTGTTGTGACTCCCGGATGGATTAAAAAGCCCTCTCCCTCACTTACATGATAAACGGCCCCATTCACATGATAAGTGCCCTGCCCGCGCAGAACAAAATGAATCAGATAATGAGGGCGGATGGCGGGGCCGAAGGAATGGAAGGGTTTGCATCGCTCGTGGCCGCAATGGTGCAGTACCAGGGGTCTTCCGGGGATGATATTGCTGTCTTGTGCCGGTAATGGCTTCATGGTATTCCCTCCTGCTTTGATATCCCAAACGGTGCCATAAGTATATAGAGTCAACATAATGACAATAATTCGAAACAAATGACATAGATTCAGGATCAATTACATTATATAATAAACAATAACAGAATTCAAATAAAAAGGAGATAGAAGTATGGTTAAAATAACTTTTATGGGTGCCGGAAGCACGGTGTTTGCCAGGAATGTTCTGGGGGATGCTATGTGCACCCCAAGCCTTTGTGAGGCGGAAATCGCTCTCTATGATATTGATGCCAAGAGGTTGGAGGAATCAGAAATCATACTGAAGGCAATCAACAAAAATGTTAATTCTTCAAGAGCTCAGATCAAGACCTATCTGGGAGTGGAGCAGAGAAAGGAAGCCCTCAGGAACGCTGATTTCGTAATTAATGCAATTCAGGTGGGCGGCTATGATCCCTGCACGATTGTGGATTTTGAGATTCCCAAGAAATACGGCCTCAGACAGACCATCGCGGATACGCTGGGAATCGGGGGAATTATGCGTGGACTGCGTACCATCCCTGTGATGAGGGATTTTGCAAGGGATATGGAAGAGGTATGTCCGAATACCCTGTTCCTGAATTATACGAATCCCATGTCAATCCTGACCGGATATATGCAAAGATATACTAATATTCGTACTGTCGGCTTATGCCATAGTGTTCAGGTTTGCTCCGAGACGGTGCTGAAGGGACTGGATATGGAGGATAAGCTGGAGGGACGCAGTGATTTTATTGCCGGTATCAACCATATGGCATGGCTTTTAGAGATCAAAGACAAGGACGGAAAGGATCTGTATCCGGAGATTAAAGAGCGTGCCCTGAAGAAGAACGCCACAGAGAAGCACAATGATATGGTGCGCTATGAATACATTAAGCACCTTGGTTATTATTGCACGGAATCCAGCGAGCACAATGCAGAATATAATCCCTTCTTTATTAAGGACAAGTATCCGGAGCTGATTGACCGGTTTAATATTCCGCTGGATGAATATCCGAGAAGATGCGTGAACCAGATCGAGGGCTGGGAGAATGAGAAGAATAATATCCTCCAGGATGGAAAAATCACTCATGAACGTTCCCATGAGTACGCTTCTTATATTATGGAGGCGGTTGTAACGAATCAACCCATTAAGATTGGCGGCAATGTGTTGAATACCGGCCTGATCGATAATCTTCCTGCAGATGCCTGCGTGGAGGTTCCGTGCCTTGTGGATGCACAGGGAATCCATCCCTGCCATGTGGGTAGATTGCCGGTGCAGCTGGCAGCGTTGAATATGACGAATGTCAATGTCCAGCTGATGACCATTGAAGCGGCATGTACCGGAAAGCGCGAGAATATCTACCAGGCTGCGATGCTGGATCCGCATACTGCTGCAGAACTGTCCCTTGACGATATTGTTTCCATGTGTGATGAGTTAATCGAGGCTCATGGAGAGTATATGAAGGATTATTTATAAAAAGTGGTGGAATAGAAGAGTATTATAGAAAAAACGGCCTCTTTGATATGGATGTTGTAGAACATTCTGTCATGGAGGCCGTTTTTTTGAATGGACGGAACATGGTTTGGAAGCTGCCATCTCCGTTTTATAATAAATGCAAAGAGTCCATTTGAGTTTTTGAGAGGGATGGAGATTGTTATGCTATCTTTGCGGCATATTAAGGTTTTGTACCGATTCTCTATCGATCAGTTCGACATCCAGGATAATACTCTGCATCGGCAGGTCGGGATCATTGATATGCTGGAATAAAATATCGATGGCAAAATGGGCTTTTTTCATAATATCCTGAGAGATAGTGGTAAGCCTTGGAGAGATATACCCGCTCATGGGCAGATTATCGAAGCCGATCACGGAAAAATCTTCAGGGACACGGCAGCCTTTCTGCTTCATGCGGTCAACCAGCTCGACGGCAGTATTGTCTGCTGCGGCAAATATGGCAGTAGGGGGTCTTTTCATAGTGCATAATTTCTGAATGGTTTCGTCCATATTCCAGGGCTCTATAATATGATCCTCGTCCAGGTGAAAGCCTGCCTTTTCAATCGTATCCTTAAATCCTTTTAATCGCTGCTGGATAAGTTGGCTCATCGCGGTGTGAAGGGTGACAAAAGCAAAATCCCGATGGCCGTTCTCTATAAAATGCCGGGCTGCCAAAAAACCTCCTTTATAATCGTCGATTCCAATATTAATCAGCTGCCTGACACTGCTATAGCAGTCTGTGAATACAAGCGGAATACGGTTGCTATCCTGTATCTGCTTTATATAGGCATCAAAGACACCTAAAAAAATTGCACCTTCCGCTCTCCAGGATTGTAAATGCGTTATAATGTCAGTGTATTCGCTAATGAAATGAACCATAGTATTATAACCGCGCTGCTGGACCTGGGATATAATATAGCCAAGCATAGAGGAATTGTATGGCCATTCCAGCGCATTATGATCTCCCTGTATAATAATTGAGATAATCCTGGATGATTTGGAGGACAGGCTTCTGGCGGAGGAATTGGGAACATAGCCCAGACGGTGAATAATGGAGTTTATCTTTTCTATATTTTCATCAGAAACTTCTGAATACTTCTGATTTATAACACGAGATACGGTCATAATACTTACCCCGGCCTCTTTTGCTATATCTTTTAAAGTTATCATAAATACTTCCTTTCTGAGAACGGTAACACTGTCCTGCTTCTTTCTAATGTCTATATTATATAGAGTAAAAGAGAAGAATACAATAGCCTTTTAACTATGATTGCAGTAAGACGGCTAAAATATGTGTCTGAATTGGTAAAATAATATTTATTTTGGTACCGATAACAGTAAAATAGAGATAAAGTAGAAAAAAATATTAGTTTGGTTTGTGCAATAAGTATATATTATACATCTATATTAAAACTTGGGAGGAAATATAGTATAAAATATATTGACAATAGCAGATAAAAATGATAATGTTATAAGTGTTAGCGATAACAGTAAAGTAATTGTAAAGGAAGGGGAAAAATGGAGCTAGAAAAGACACACTGGGCGAAGAATTCTGTCATATGCCCAATAGACACGGGAGATTATACGGTTGGTGATTACGGTGGCGCCGGAGGGGCAGCAGGTACACTGATGCAAGGCGAAAGAAGGAGGTAAGGGATGAAGGCATCAAAAACAGGCAGAAACAATGTGAATGGGTTGTGGCTGCGGATATATAAAAACTGGGGATTATATCTACTGTTGTTACCCGCGGTAATTCTCCTGGTTTGCTTTACATATAAGCCGATGTACGGTGTTTTGATTTCCTTTAAAGAATATCGTCCGGTGGATGGGATCTATGGAAGCGGATGGGCTCAGCCATGGTTTAAATATTTTAAAAAATACTTTGTTTCCTACCAATTCGTACCTACGATCAGGAATACTCTAACGATCACGCTATACAGCCTGCTTGTATTTCCGGTGCCTGTCATGCTGGCCTTAAGCGTGAACCAGATGAGGAATGGGAAGTTTAAAAAGCTGTTTCAGACAGTTACCTATATGCCTCATTTCATTTCAACCGTAGTCCTGGTGGGTTTGCTCACGCTGCTTTTATCACCCGGCAGCGGAATCTTTGGTTCTATCTGCAATCTGCTGGGAGTTGAGGCCCCGAATCTGCTTGGAAAGGCAGGAGCCATGAAACATCTCTACGTCTGGAGTGATATCTGGCAGCATGCTGGATGGGACAGCATTATTTATATTGCCGCATTGTCAGGGGTCGATCCGAGTCTCTATGAAGCAGCTACGGTAGACGGAGCCTCTAAAATGCAAAAGCTCAGGTTTATTGATATTCCCATGCTGATCCCTACGGCAGTAATTATGCTGATTATGAGAGCGGGCGGACTGATGAGTCTTGGCTTTGAGAAGGTGTATTTGATGCAGAATGATTTAAATATTTCCAGCAGCGAGGTTATCTCTACTTATGTATACAAGATCGGTGTGATAAACACGCAATACAGCTATTCGGCGGCAATCAACCTGTTTAGTACCGTTGTGAACTTTATCCTGCTGATCATAGTAAATAAAATAGCGAAAAGTGTCAGCGAGAGCAGCTTGTGGTAGAAGGGGGAATGGCTGATGTTAGATATGCAGAAGGAGAAAAAGAGTAAGCTTCACCAGGGCGTTTCGGATAAGATCTTTCAAATCGCACTGAATGTCATTGCGGTCCTGATCTTGGTTATTATTTTGTATCCGCTCTATTTTGTCATTATTGCATCCTTCAGTGATCCTGCGGCGGTATCCGGAGGACAGGTATGGCTTCTTCCAAAGGGGCTGACCATGGACGGCTACGAGGAGCTGTTCCGCCATAAAGAAATTTGGACCGGATATGCCAATACGATTTTATATACCCTGGCAGGGACGGTGATTGGATTGGTGGTAAATCTGTTTGCGGCCTATGCTTTGTCCAGGAAGGATCTGGTCGGACGTAAATTTTTTAATTTAATGTTCATTTTTACTATGTTTTTTAACGGAGGGCTGATACCGACCTTTTTAACGATTAAGGATTTTCATCTGTATGACACCTTTCTGGTTATGGTGCTTCCCTTTTCCGTATCTGTTTACAATATCATCGTTGCAAGAACCTTTTTTCAGACCAATGTACCGAGCGAATTAAACGATGCGGCTAAAATAGACGGCTGCGGGAATCTGTATTATTTCTTTAAGATAGTACTTCCCTTATCCAAGGCAATCATAGCGGTATTGGCCTTGTGGACGGCAGTCGGCATGTGGAACTCCTATTTTAATGCCCTGATCTATCTGAAGGATGCGGCGAAATATCCGCTGCAACTGATCCTTAGGAACATATTGATCACAAATAATTTACAGATGTCCTTCGGAAGCGGAGAAGCGATGCAGGTTGCGCTTCGTCTGTCCAATCTGATGAGGTATTCGGTTATTATTGTTTCCACGGTACCCATCATGTGTTTCTATCCATTTGTTCAAAAGCATTTTAATCAAGGTGTTATGATCGGCGCTGTCAAAGGCTAGGTGCCGGCATCACAAATAAAGGTAGTGTAAAGTTTGGTATGAAAAACTGATGTAAAAAATATGACCCTTTGAACATTGAAAAAGCAAATATTATGACCAGAAATTTATGCAGTGGTAGGCAGCGCCAACCTTGAGTGCAACAAA
>JAFAGA010000043.1 GCA_023423045.1 Bacillota bacterium
TGGTAGAAGTAATAAAAACTGCAAGGAAAACAAATCAATTCCTTTAAAAACCTTGCCTCTATTTTACCATAAAACGACGAAAAAGTCAGCAAAATCAATGGTCTCAAGTCTGCTCAGCAGACACTAATTAAAGATTCTTTATTTCGAGTAAAATAATATATTTGAGTGGGTCACAGGAGGGGTTCAAGGATTCCTGTGACCCTTGTTATACTCCTCTATCAGAAAACATCGTGTGAGTAGTATATCAAAGTGTGTAAAGACGCAAGGAAGTCTTCTGTCGAATTTTAACTACAAGGTTGATGGACGAGTAAAAGAATGTTATAATTGTTTTATATATTTTACTAAAGTATGGAAGAGGAGGAATATGCTTGAACAATAGAATTGGCAAAACCAAAAGGTTCTCTTCTAGTGAAACATCAGTGTTTTGCGATCAGATTGCAACACTGTTGAACGGCGGAATATCTCTATATGAGGGAGTTTCTATATTAAGTAATGAGATGGAGGATGGGCGGACCAGAGAGCTTCTTCGTGAAATTGAGAAGAACTTGCAAGCCAGAATGAATTTATCTGAAGCGCTTGGCAAGACAGGAGCCTTTCCGGAGTATATGATACATATGGTGAGCGTTGGGGAGACGGCCGGCAGTTTAGAGACGGTCATGCACTCTCTATCGTCTTATTATGAGAGGGAAAGCAAGGTTAAGGCGAGCATCCGTAGTGCAGTAACTTATCCTGCAGTTCTTTTTCTGATGATTGCGGTGATTTTATCGGCGCTGATTTTTCGAATTCTGCCATTGTTTGAGTCCATGTATCAGGAGCTGAATTCGGAGGTTGCAATGACCTCCAATAATCTGATGTCTTTTGGGATGAGGGCTGGTATTACAGCCGCTGCGATTGTCGGACTTCTGATCCTGATTATGCTGGTTCTTTTTCTTGCATATCGAACAAAGCAAGGAGAAAAGCTGATAAAAGGCATTCTATATAATTTTCCGGCAGTAAAGGGAATTACCCATCGGATTTCAATTGGAAAGTTTATTTCTTCTATGGCACTGATGCTTCCATCCGGTATGGATACGAGAAAGGCTCTTGAGTTAGCGCAGGACACGATGGATCATCCGGGAGTTTTGGCAAAAGTGAAGGAATGTAAGGAGCTTGTTGAGAAAGGGATATCATTAGAGAATGCGATACAGCAGTCGGATGTGATTACTGGAATGGATAGGAACATCATTATTGTTGCAGCGAAAAGCGGCAACATGGATTCGGCCTTTGTTAAGCTGAGCGAGCGTTATAATGATGAAGTTTCCACCCTGTTGAATAAAACAGCTACCTATGTTGAAACGGCGTTAGTTGTACTTTTGGCGTTATTGATTGGGTTTGTGTTGCTGTCCGTTATGCTGCCGCTGATGAATATCATCTCTTCTATTGGATAGTGTAAGTTAGGGGATAGGTGTTGCCATGAAGAATTTAAAAGAACGAAAAATAAAATATCTTTTGGGCGGTATCATAATGCCGGTTGGAGTATCGATCCTGCTATTGATGCTTTTTTGGGGAGGGCTCTTTCGAATTAACCGTATTAGCCGGGAGCAAGAGCTGATATTGACAAGGCAGGCAATCCGTAAAGCTGCGATACAGTGCTATGCCATTGAAGGAATGTATCCGGCACAGTTATCTTATCTTGAGGAGAATTATTATTTGAGCATAGATACAAAACATTATTATGTCGTTTATAATTGTGTCTCGTCAAACTTTATGCCTGAGATAGAAGTATTTGAAAGATAAAGGCGAAAGGAACGAAACAATATATTATCGGAACCAAAATCATGTTTCGATAATCGGGATGCACGGCGCAAGTACGGCGCCTTTTATCAGAAGTTAAAGTACAACTTCTGATAACCTATATTATAAGAATGGAGGTAGCCTATGGATAAACAGCAAAAGATTTGGATGGTGAATCTGGTCAGTGTTCTTCTTGTCATTGGCGTGTTTATCCTTGCCTCTCTCATGCTGGTTAATGTGGGTATCGGAGCATATAAGAATATTGTATTGACGACAAATGACAATTTTCAGCTTCGAACCTCCCTATCCTATGTCGCCACAAAAGTGCGGCAGACGGATACGGTGAATTTGTTGTATATAGAGGAAAAAGAGGGGGTATCTGTTCTGGTTCTGGGAGAGGAGATTGACGGTGAACGTTATGAAACACTGATCTATCCCTACAAAGGATATTTATGTGAGCTTTATCGGGAAGCCGGAATGGACTATGACCTGAGCTACGGTGTTCCGGCCATTGAGATAGACCAATTCCATATAATGCTGACGGATGACGGTCTCCTGCAGATGGTAGCCAGGAACAAAGCCGGTGAGTCGGAGGAATTGCTGATCTATCCAAGAACAGGAGGCTGATTGTCAGAACGGAGGAAGAGTGAAAGATAATGCTGTTCACTCGTAAAGAACTCCAGCATGAATTCGTTTGGGAATTCACCGAATTTCTTTCAGGTAATGTTTGAGATGGCGTAGAACGCCATTATGGAGGTAATTATGAATAGCTATAAAGCCTCAAGATCATTTAGAATAGTTATGATAGAATTTGTTCTGATGCTGGGGATATTTGCGATCGTAGGGGTCATTATCGTGAAAATGTTTCTCTCGGCGGACGCTATGTCGAAAGAAGCAGAGGATTACAGCAAGGCTGTGATTAAGACGGAAAGCATAGCCGAACGCCTGAAGGGAAGCTCTTCCTTCCAAGAGGTGCTGGACGAGCTGGGGATGGAGAAAATATCCGACCCGGACCAGCTTCTCTATCGTACCTATTATGGACGGGATTGGGAGCCATCGGATGAAACGGGTGTGTATGAGATTGTCATTCGTCTGGAATATGTACCTGGCAGTTCCGGGCATCTTGAGCAGGCAGAGATTACATCGACCAGGGTAAAGGGGCGTAAGATCGGCAAGGAGACTTCTGTCAGCCTATGCAGACTGAGTGTCAGTAAGTTTGTTCCTAATTAGTTTATGCTATCGCTGGTGTGCGGTAGATATGGAAAGGATAGATCCGGTATGGGCAGCAAAGAAGGCATTCGTATCAATATTGGCGGAACATCCATCCTTGTTCTGCTGTTAGTAATTTTATTGACAGTCTTCGGAGTGCTGTCGATTCGCACCTCCTATCATGAATGGAGGTTGTCGCAGAAAACGGCGGCTAATGCGGAAGAATACTATCATGCAGATTCCATAGCAGAAGAGAGGCTGATGGAGCTGAGCGAGCTTCTTACCCGGCTTGAGTGGAGCGGTTCCCCGGAGCAATGGAAGGAGCTGGAGACAGCGGCTGCAGAGCTTGGGTGGGTTACATCAGTGAAGCAGCAAACAGGGATTGTTACATATGAGGTTGTGATGAATGAGGCTTCGACGCTTAAGATAGAGGTTGCACCCGAGCCCGGGGGCTTGGTTCCTCACCTTTCAATTATCAGCTGGAAGATGGTAACGAAGGAGCAGGGGGATTACAATTTGGATGAAATTGAAATTTGGGATGGTACATTTGACGAATAGGGAGGAAGGCAATGGAACTGAAGGATATTCTATCGGATGCCGTAAGGCAGGATGCATCTGATATTTTTCTAGTCACAGGCAGGCCGGTATCCTTTAAAATAAAAGGCATCATTGTACAGCAAAATGAGGATCGGCTGAAACCGGAGGATTCCCTTTCTCTTGTGGATGCGATGTATGCGATGTCAGGAGGCCGGGAGACCGGGCATCGAGACGGCGGTGATGATGATTTTGCATTTGCATTAGCCGGTGTAGGAAGATTTCGTGTGAATATATACAAGCAAAGGGGTACCTGGAGTGCAGTGCTGCGGGTGGTTGCCTTTCAGATGCAGGAACTGGAGCAGATGGGGATTCCTCAGAGGGTAATTGAACTGGGTAACCTGACGAAGGGACTGGTTCTGGTCACCGGTACAGCCGGAAGCGGTAAAAGTACCACCATGACCTATATCATTGACTACATCAATAAGAACAGGAATTGTCATATATTGACACTGGAGGATCCCATTGAATATCTGCATAAGCATGGGAACAGCATCGTCAGTCAGAGGGAGATCGGCATTGATTCACCCTCCTATAATAAGGCATTGAGGGCGGCGATGAGAGAATCACCGGATGTTATTTTTATCGGGGAGATGAGAGATCATGAGACGATTGAGATTGCGATGACGGCTGCAGAGACAGGACATCTTGTGTTCTCCACCCTGCATACCATCGGTGCGGCCAACACCATTGACCGTATTATCGATGTCTTTCCTCCCAATCAGCAGCTTCAGATTCGTTTTCAGTTATCTATGGTGCTGAAGGCAATTGTGTCACAGCAGCTGCTCAGGGGCTATGATGGTCTGGTACCTGCATTTGAGGTGCTGGAAGCCAATAGTGCCGTAAGGACAATGATACGCGATGGGAAAGTACATCAAATTGATTCCGTAATCCTGGCTTCTTCCCAGGGGGGCATGAAGTCAATGGATCAAAGTATCCTGGAGTTGTATCAGGCAAAGAAAATTGATGCCGATACGGCATTAACCTATTGTATTAATGCGGAATTGATGAAAAGAAGTATGGAGATGTGATAATAAAAGTAACGGAGGTACTTACACATAAAGAAACCATGCAGTAAATGCATGGATGATTTGCAAAGGAAGGTGAGTCTGGTATGGAGAGAAAGATAAACATTGTGCTTCGCTGTGCAATATTTTTCCTGCTGTTGTCAGCTTTTTTCTGCCTGCCTTCGGATAGGGCAATGGCATCTGATCTGTTAAAGGATAACAAGAACGGAGTTTTAACCATAAGCTATGAGAATAAGGATAACGCTAAGATGAAGATTGCGGTTACCAAGGGAGATAAAAACTATTACTATGACCTGGGTAAGGGCAAGAACAGTATCGATATTCCATTGACCATGGGGAATGGAACCTACTCTATCCGTATCTGCAAGAATATTACCGGCAATAAATACAGCGTCATTGAGAGCCAGGAATTTAAGTTGGAACTGCAGAATGAGGATGAGGTATACCTTCATTCCAATGTAATTGTAAATTATGATTTAGACTATGCGGCAATTACCAAAGCGGAACAGTTGACGAAGGATTGTAAGTCAGAGCAGGAAAAAGTAGAAGTGATCTATAATTATGTTGTAAAAAACTTTAACTATGATTATGAGAAGCTGGAGGATCTTCAGTCTGGATATATTCCGGATATCAAAATTATATATAAGAATAAGAAGGGGATCTGCTATGATATCTCCGCAGTAATCGCATCCATGCTGCGCAGCCAGGGGGTACATGTCAGGCTGGTGACCGGATATACCCCCAATATATCGGTATATCATGCCTGGAATGTGATTTATGACAGTAAGAAAAATAAATGGTATACGGTGGATGCTACCTACGATATCGGAAAGCGCGCCGCCAAGAAGAAATACAGTATGGTGAAAAAAGCAAGCGAATATAAGGATATTCTTTATCAGTATTAATTATGAGAGAGGTTGCAGGAGTTCTCGTTAAATCAATGAATATTGGTGCAATAATAATATGCCGATTTAATTAAATCTTATAATTCAAGACAGTGAAAGGGAATAGATTAATGAGTATAAGAATATTACATGTGAAAAGTTTTAGTAGAGAGCTCCATGCAATTCTTTCATATCATTATTGAGATGTATGGAGCGTCATCATAGATACAGGTAAAATAATTGGATAGAGAAGAATTGCATTTTAATATAAGTTTTATACATTCTTATAATTAAAGGAGCAATTCAAAAATGAAAATAGAGATAAAATTATCTGACAACAGGGATGGATTTATAATTAAGAATATGTATCCGCTGTATTTGCATGATATTTCGGGAATCCATGGTATTCTGCCCAATGAGTATGGAATATTTGAGGAGGAGCCAATAAAAACCCTTGCGGAGCAATATGATGTTCAGCAAGTATGGTTTGAAAATCCCAATTTACTATATCCATATCTAATCATGGTTGATCATCTGCCGGCAGGCTTCTGCCTTGTGGGAAGCGGGAAATATGTGCCCAGGGAAGTTAATTATTTTGTATATGAGACATTTCTTTTAAGTCCATTTCGAGGGAAGTCCATCTCATATTATGCTATGATAGAAATTTTTGAAAAACATCGTGGTGAGTGGATGTTTTTTACACATTCTACTGAAAATAATATTCGTGCGAGAGCCTTTTGGCATAAGACAGTCAGAGATTATACAGAAAACAAATATACTACGGAAGAGAAAATAATAGATGGGATGCCCAAATTAGTATTTAGATTTAATAATTTATAGGTTAGAATTAAAAATAAAGCACTCTGCATACACAAAAGGTGGCAGAGTGCTTCTTTTTGAACCAAAACAATATCGTATGGAGTAATTTGACCGCCTGCTAAATTTGACTTTGAGGCTAAGTGTTCTTGTTAGAGCATGGTATTGAGCAATTCGCATTCCTGCTTCAGGTGACGAAGGGGACGGTTTATATCATCCCGTGAGAAATCGTCAAACAAGATACTCTCAATAAATTCATAGATATCCTCCAGTCTGCGCCGCAATCTGTAAAATCGCATTACATCCATATTGATCCGGTAGTCCCTGTGTGCGGTTTGGTAGACGGCCATGAAGTCCTCCCATGCATAATCATAAAAGAACGTTTCAGTAAAAGAAAAGAGGTCGGCTTCTACCGGAGCAAGCTTTAACCCCTCCCAGTCAATCAGGATAAGATGTTCAGATTGAATCAAATTCCAGCCGTGAATATCTGTATGACACAGGGAATACCGCATTTTAGAATTCTGCAGCAGAGACGCCGTCTTTTGCAGTGTTTCTATGGCTTGGGAAAGCATTGCTGTATAGGGGATGAGCATTTCTTTTAAATGATCGGCATCTTCTATATTCTTAAGCCGCTCGGTTAAAGTCATGCAAAATGAAATATCAAAAGTTTCACTTAAGCTATTTGTTGGTACAGGTATCTCTGCACCATAAAAATGCAGATCAGAAATAATCTTGGCAATTTCGCGTGTCTGCTCCGGCCTCAATGTTTCACTGCCTATGGTTGAGCCTTCGATAAAGGGAAATACCATGTATAGAAAAGCCGCATCTTCCTTTTTATAAGCGCCATCCCTGGCAAAAATCGGTGCGGTCATTTTCGTGCGAAGTTCTGTGTTTTCATGTAACCAAAGAACAACCGGCATATAGCTGTCGATTCGTGCAACCCAGCTTTTTGTAGAAGGTTTGTGCTTATCGTATACCTTCAGAAAATAGTCGCCGCAATCAGAATGTACTTTCCATGCAGATGCAGACCAGCCTGCGGGAAGCTCCTGGAAAGAACGAGCCTGTATACCATATTCCTTGTGGAGCATTTGTTCCATACTTTTATACATTGAGAATACCTCGTTAAGATTATGTAATAAGAATTCTGTTATTTGTGCTGTAAATAAATTTTTCTATCTGTTTTAATGCTATTAGAAATTATACTACGTTTATCATTGCGTTTCCATACCATTTTGTGCATTCTTTGGTGCTTACCTATTTGCAAGAGATATTAAAGCAAAAACTGTTGTTAATATTAAAAAGGATGAAGTTTATTGCCTTGGTTGTGTCAGGAGCATGAGCAAACTATTTATCAGGTTGTGCTTGGAACTATAATTTACCTATGATAAAGGTATTGATTTTCCTTTTTCATTTAAAGTATAATGTTACCAACAAGAGGATTTGCAATTGCTGTCAATAATGTCATAATTAAATCATTGTATAAATAAGAGGGGAGAAATTAGATGAATAGTGTATTAGGAATTTGGTCCTTAGTGGCTATAATTGTTTATGGAGCAATGATATTCATAGTTATTGAGGTAGTATATGCTTTGTTTTTAGCAATTAAAGCATTGAAAATATATATCCAAAAAAATTCTTGATCTGAACGAATTGTGGAACCAAGGAGGGATTTAAACTCCCTTTTAACGCTATAATGACGATTGCAAAAATTTGCAGGAAATTGGTTGAAGCAGACGGACGGCTTCTCAATTTATTTAGGAGAAAAGCATGCTTTACTTAAAATACTTTACCTTTCCCAGTGCTGATATGGAGTTTAACTTTTTTGTGGAAATACAGCGAACCTGCTATGACTCGTTTTATCCGTTTCAGGTATTATCGAAAAATGGTTTTGAAAGAATCGATTTTGAGCCGGTTACTATTCTGTATGGAGGGAATGGTTCGGGTAAGTCAACTGCGCTAAATGTAATTGCGCAGAAGGCGGGGCTTTGCCGGGATTCTATCTATAATAAGTCGAACTTTTATCCCGATTATCTTAATCTGTGTACGATGGACGATGATGCAGACCTCCCTAAAAATAGCAGAATTATTACCAGTGATGATGTGTTTGACTATATGCTTAATATTCGCAATCTGAACGAGGGAATT
Source organism: Bacillota bacterium (assembly GCA_023423045.1). GTDB lineage: Bacteria > Bacillota > Clostridia > Lachnospirales > Lachnospiraceae > Mobilitalea. The sequence continues at coordinate 8,450 of JAFAGA010000043.1, forward strand.
GACCAAAAACGGGACGAACTGTTCATAGAATATCTCGATGCAAAATTCTCCCGGTTTCAGATGAAATCCCTGGCAGAGTATGATCAGCTTAAGAAAGTGAATCATGCCAGATCCAAAACCCAGTCCCGCTTTGTAAGAAGTGAATTGATGGATAATGTGAGGGAATATTCCAACGGGGAAAGTGCCTATCTGTATTTTACTGAAAAAATAGGTGAAAACGGACTCTATCTGCTGGATGAGCCGGAAAACAGCCTTTCACCAAAGCTCCAAACCGAATTAATGGGTTTTATTGAGGACTCCGTGCGGTTCTTTGGCTGCCAGTTTGTAATCTCAACACATTCGCCCTTCCTGCTGTCCCTTCGAGGGGCAAAAATATATGATCTGGATGAGAAGCCCGTAACAATAAAGCCATGGACTGAATTAGAAAACGTGCGAACTTATTTTGACTTCTTTAAAAAGCATGAACGGGATTTTTGACAGATTTCTGACGGAGATACCTTTTTTTTTTAGCCTGTGGTCAATGGAGTAGATAAAATAAATAAGAGGGGGAACGCATTATGACCAAGAAACGTAAATGCAAAATCACAGTAATTAAAAAAGAGTGCTATACTGATTTACAGGAACAATATCTGGCTGATCCTAAATCCGGACCATGCAGCATCTTTGAAGTTGGACAGGAATTTGTTCTGGAACGGAGCCAGGAGCGGGATGACTTCTGGCATATGATGGATGGTAAATTCTGCTCGGAAGCATGGGATTGCATCAGCCGTTACGTCTATGCAGCACTTCAAGGGGGCTCAATCATGGAAGGGTGGACCAATGACGAAAAGATGATGATCGCCTGCTGTAATGATGGGACAAGGCCTGTAATATTTAAGATTGAGAGAATTGATGAGGAGCAATGAGAAATAACAAGATATAAGGATCATTCTGTACCGTATACGCCATGCGTTGCGTATATCACCGCCGCAGCTTCGCAGAAACGGGGTCATGTCAGCCGGGAAAATCGAGCTTCCTCCGTTGACGGTTGATTTCCTTGCGGGAGAAGCCACTCTGGATGGAATTCGTATTCCGCTTACATTAAAAGAGCCGCAGCTTTTAGGCTGTTTCGCTCTGTTTGCCGGACAGCGGCTCAGCTTTAATGAAACCTACCGCCGTGCGTGGGGCGAGCTGTCCCCCGGCGCATCCGGCACAGTAAAGGCACATGTGTCCAATCTGCGCAGAAAGATGAAGTTCGATGAGGGCGGCTGGTTTGAACTGTCCAGTCCCGGCAAAAACGAGTACATATTCAGCAAGGTGCGGTATTAATCTTTACAGTACGGGCAGGGTGAAAAACAGGTCGGTTCCGTGCCCTTCCTCGCTTTTTATCCGGATTGTTCCGCCGTGCTGTTCCACGATATGTTTGCATATGTATAACCCAAGTCCGGTGCCGGTATCCTGACCGCCGCCGGATTTTTGTTGAACATAAGAGTGGTTCGCAGAGCGTGCCACTCGTTGTTTTAACATAAGGGAAGGGGCGTGCCACTTCCCGTTGTTTGTGCTGTAGCGCTCAAAAATATGGGGAAGCCGCTCCGCCGCGATTCCAACACCGGTATCTGACACGCAGACTAAGATATGAGGGCCCTCCCGCCTTGCGGACACGGTAATCAGACCGTTTGCCGTAAACCGCACCGCGTTGGAAATCAGGTTGACGATAACCTGAGAAATTCGCACCGGGTCGGCATGGACGGCGGGAAGCCCGCTTTCGATGCGGATATCCAGCCGATTCTGGTTTTTGTTCAGGATGGGGTAATGGGTTTCAACGGCGGCATGGATGATTTCATCCACATAGCAGCGCACCGGCTCCATAACCATACGGCCTTCCTCCATGCGGGTCACATCCAGAACCTGCCCCACCATCAGGGCAAGCCGCTCCGCCTCGGAGGAAATAAGGGTCATCCGACGGGAAACCTCGCTGCCCTCCGGCGTGTCCGGATTCCCCGCAAGCTGTTTGGTGGTCTGGGCATAGCCGGACATGACTGTCAGCGGTGTTTTCAGCTCGTGGGACACATTGCCCAAAAACTCGGTTTTCAGACGGTTGATCTGTTCAAGGGCGATATTTTCCTCCGCCAACTGCTTTCGTGCCTTTTCAAGCTCCCGATGCTGTTCGTCGTAAAGTCGAAACTGAAGGTACATGGTGGCGCCCAGGGAAACACTGACCACAATCAGGCCAACAATAATGTCAATCACAATGTTCCATTCCGCTTTGTACCAGATGATATACTGGGGGAAAAAGTAGGAAAATAAGCAAAGCCCCGTATAGACAAACAGTTCGATCCCCGCCATGACAAACATTTTTTCCCGTCCAGCATAAACGCAGTGAAAATAACTGCGAAAATAAAGTACATCGGCATGGAGCCTCGAAATCCTCCGCCTGTGATAAAAACAATCGGAAAGACAACCAAAAAGACCGCAATAACGGTGATCATGTAACAAAGCTGGTATCTGCCGCTCCGGTAGGAGTAATATAACAAACCGATGGCAAGCAGCGTCGAAAGATAGCAGATGGGTGCGGCTTCCGCACCGGCGTCCGTTATTAAAGCCAGAGTGCCCACTCCGGAGCTGACCAGAATTCCCGCCATTGCCAGTATATTAAACAGCCGGACACGCAGGCCAAGCTGTTTATTCAAAAATTTATTTATCATAAATTGCAATGCTTTCTTCATTTGCCTACCAGCCTTTCATGTAATCAATATGAGATTCTCTTGCCATAAATCCTCTGGGTCTATGGCGGAATTCTAGGCACGGTTGTGGATTTGGATGGCAAATTTAATAACCTCATTTAAAAATACTCCAGAACCAATCTTGGACAAGGTTTATCAACAGCTATTATGATTTTCTGTCCTGGAACCTTGTCTATTCTTGGGTCGATTGACACCATACTTACAACAGACTGCTCTTTATCCATGCCTCGACAATGGCCCTATCCCCTTCCTGCATAAATGGGTGCTCGCTGTTCTCGGATACAGTGAGGCGGCAGTTGAAACGGTCCGTAAAGTCATGGATGGACTCCCGATTCTGAAGATCATCCTTTGCCCCGTATAGAATATGGGTCGGGGTGGTCCACCAATCGACGGGATGCTCCTTCACATATTGATAATAAGGCCATGACATCGTATCAATAGGAGTTGGAATCTCACCCTTTTCCCTGAGCAGCTCCTCCGTTATCTGGAACCATGAAAACATCTGACGAATCAGATATTCCATATTTACAATGGGGGACAGGAAAAGGCAGTTATGGAAATGCCGGTCACGATAAGCATGAAGGCTGAAAAATGCGCCCAGGCTGCATCCGAATAAGGATACGGTTTGCCATTTTTTAAAGACATAATCGCCGATTTTGGTTAAATCTGTGATACCATTCATAATAGTGCATTTATATTCTGTATCTGTTCTCTCTCCATGCTCGGGCAAATCAAAGCTGATGGTCTGATATCCTTTGCTTGCGGCAATTTCAGCAAAAGCTTCCGCACTTTCTTTATTTGACATTTTTCCGTGGACAAAGAGATATACTTTTTCAGATTTCTCACCCCATACGACAACGGGAATATTTTCGAGCAGTAATTTTTCTTTTATCATATTAATCTCCTTAATCTCCAAGCTACGGAGAAATTACACTCCGCAGGCAGTATAAGTTTTTGATGATATTATACCACAGGCACTTATAAACCTGCTATATGATATTTTGTATTGTTTATCAGGTTATGCAGCAGAACAAAGGTCAAACAAATTCCCCTATCGGACTTGCAAGAAACGAGAAACATGGTAAAATATGATGTAAATGTTATTTTGGTGAATGGAAGAATCAGTTAATATCCAAAATATAAGAATAAGAAAACTGCCGGTGCTCTGAAGCGAAGATCGGTTAAAAATAAGATTAGACAGAATGGGAGACAAGCATGAAGTATGTAATAAAGTACCTGAAGGGTTATAAGAAGGAATGCGTATTTGCGCCGTTATTTAAGATGCTTGAGGCATTGTTTGAATTATTTGTGCCGCTTGTCATTGCGGCAGTAATTGATCAGGGAATTAATAACAGAGATGTCTCTTATATTATTCGAATGTGCCTGCTGTTGGTGGCATTGGCCGTTGTCGGTATGATATGCTCCATCACCGCACAGTATTTTGCATCCAAGGCGGCGGTCGGCACAGCAGCCTCTCTAAGACATGATCTGTTTAAGCATATCGAGTCATTTTCCTTCACTGAGACAGATACCATGGGTTCCTCCACCCTGATCACCCGGATGACCAGCGATGTCAACCAGGTGCAGAATGGGGTCAATATGGTGTTGAGGCTTTTTATGCGCTCCCCCTTCATCGTGTTCGGTGCTATGATTATGGCCTTTACCATAGATGCGAAATCTGCATGGATTTTTGCCGTGACAATTCCTGTGCTCTGTATTGTAGTATTTGGAATTATGCTGATTACCAAGCCTTTATATAAGAACATACAGGGTGGCCTGGACAAGATTCTTGGAATGATAAGAGAGAATCTGTCGGGGGTAAGGGTGATCCGTGCATTCAATAAGGAGGAGTCGGAGCTGGCGCAGTTTGAGAAGGCCAACGAAGCCCTGACCAATCTCCAAAAGCAAGCCGGCAGAATATCCGGACTGATGAATCCCCTGACCTATATTCTGATCAATGGGGCTATTATGATATTAATCTGGGTGGGAGCCGTCAAAGTAGAAAGCGGAATACTGACCCAGGGGCAGGTAGTAGCTCTTTACAACTATATGAGCCAGATTCTTGTGGAGCTGATTAAGCTTGCCAATCTGATTATCACCATAACGAAGGCGCTGGCCTGTGCCAACCGGATTTCGGACACCTTTTCCCAGGAAAGCAGCATGAAGGAGGGGAGCCTGACCGCTTCCGCTCAACCTTCGGAATATGCCGTGGAGTTTCGCGGGGTGGGCTTAACTTATCGGAATGCGGGTGGAGAATCCCTGACCGATATCACCTTTCAGGTCAAGAGAGGGGAGACAATCGGCGTAATCGGAGGCACCGGCTCCGGCAAGTCCTCTCTGGTGAACCTGATCCCAAGATTTTATGATGCAACCGCAGGGGAAGTGCTGGTGGACGGAGTGAATGTCAGAGATTACACCTATGAAGCTTTGGGACAGAAGGTATCGGTAGTCCTTCAAAAGGCCCATTTGTTTCGGGGAAGCATACGGGACAATCTCCTGGTAGGCAGTGGGAATGCCTCGGAGGAGGAACTGGAGCGGGCGCTTAGAATATCCCAGGCAAAGCATTTTGTAGAAGCCAGGGACGGAAAGCTGGAGGCCATGATAGAGCAGGGCGGAAAGAACCTGTCAGGAGGGCAGAAGCAGCGTCTGACCATTGCCAGGGCCATTGTTAAGGGTGCTGATATTCTGATTCTTGATGACAGCGCCTCCGCACTGGATTATGCCACGGATGCTGCCCTGAGAAAAGCAATCCGGGAAATGGATCAATCCCCGACGGTATTTATCGTCTCTCAAAGGGCCTCCTCCATCCTCCATGCGGATCAGATCATCGTTATGGAAAATGGACAGATTGCAGGGCTTGGATCCCATGAGGATCTGATGGAGAAATGTGAGGTATACCAGGAGATTTATTACTCGCAGTATCAGAAGGAGGCAGTAAGCAGTGGCAGAAGCTAAAAAAATAGAAATAAGGAATATAACAGCACAGAAGGACACAGTATTAAAATTATTGCTGCGCATCCGAAGGTACTGGGCATTCTTAATCGGATCCGTTGCAGCAGCGGGTATTACGGTAGCGACAACCCTGCTTGTACCGGTTCTGGTGGGTAATGCCATTGATCATATTATCGGTAAGGGAGATGTGGATTTCAAAGGGATCTCAGCTGCATTGGTGCGAATAGGGGTGGTCGCCGGTATAACGGGAATATCCCAATGGATCATGAACCTCTGTAACAATAAGATCACCTTTCATATTACAAGAGATCTGAGAAATGAAGCGACCCGTAAAATTGAGATTCTGCCGTTGAAATATATCGACGGGCATTCCCATGGGGATATTGTGAGCCGTGTGATTGCGGATGTGGAGCAGCTGGCGGACGGCCTGCTGATGGGTTTTACTCAATTCTTTACGGGAGTAGTTACCATTGCGGGAACCCTTGGCATTATGTTTTCCATCAATGTATATATTACCTTGATTGTAGTTTTCCTGACTCCGGTTTCGCTCTTTGCAGCCAGGTATATTGCCAGTCATACGTATTCTATGTTCCGGCAGCAGTCGGATATTCGGGGAGAGCATACGGCCCTGATTAATGACATGATCGGAGGTCAGAAAGTAGTGAAGGCCTTCGGATATGAGAAAGAGGCTCTGCGAAGATTTGACGAAATCAATCAAAGGCTGCGAAACAGTTCCATGAAGGCGATTTTTTATTCCTCTATCACCAATCCCGCCACTCGGTTCGTGAATAATCTGGTATTTGCAGGAGTGGCGGCCGGCGGAGCTCTGTTTGTCATCAGCGGAAGGTTAAGCGTCGGGCAGCTGACCAGCTTCTTAAGCTATGCGAATCAATATACGAAGCCCTTCAATGAGATCTCCGGAGTGGTTACGGAGCTTCAGAACGCACTGGCCTGTCTGGCCAGGATATTGGAACTGATTGAAGAGGAACCCCAGGTTCCGGAGCCCAGGGATGCTCATGTTCTATCCGAAGTGACCGGCAAAGTGGAGCTTTCCCATGTGGATTTCTCGTATACACCGGATCGGAGCCTGATTGAGGATTTTAATCTGCAGGCGGAAAGCGGCAAACGGATTGCCATCGTCGGCCCCACCGGATGCGGTAAAACTACGGTGATCAACCTGTTGATGAGGTTCTATGAGGTGAACTCCGGTAAGATTCTGGTGGACGGAAGGGATATCACTGAAATTACCAGGGGAAGCCTTCGCAGGTCCTATGGTATGGTGCTTCAGGATACCTGGCTGAAGACGGGAACCATCCGGGACAATATTACCATGGGGAAGCCGGATGCTACGGAGGAAGAGATGATACAAGCGGCGAAGGATGCCCATTCCTACGGCTTTATCAAGCGGCTCTCCAAGGGGTTTGATACCTGGATTACCGAGGAAGGAGACGGTCTGTCCCAGGGACAGAAGCAGCTGTTATGCATCACCAGGGTTATGCTGTGCCTGCCGCCGATGCTTATTCTGGATGAGGCCACTTCCTCCATCGATACCAGAACGGAACTTAAGATACAGAATGCATTTGCCAGAATGATGAAGGGCAGGACCAGCTTTATTGTCGCACACAGACTGTCTACGATACAGTCGGCGGATATCATCCTTGTTATGAAGGATGGGAAGATTATCGAGCAGGGAAAGCATGAAGAGCTACTGGAGCAGGACGGCTTTTATGCCAAGCTGTACCAAAGCCAGTTTGCGGTATAAACTTTCTTATATGACAGCTTTACAGGGGCAGCCATTCAAGTACTTTGTAAATATGTCTGTCCCAAAAGTCCCAGTCATGCTTGCCAGGTTCCTCAATATAAACATGTTCAACGCCATTTTCATTTAAGAAGCTGCTTAGGCTTCGGTTAAAATGAATAAGCCCATCCTCCGTACCGCAGCTTATATACATTTTCGGTATGTCCGCACCCGCATCAACTAATTTTTTGACCAAAGCCATCGGATCTCTGTCGCTGCCCAGCAACGCCGCCCGGTCGCCAAACGTCTTATTCTCGCTATAGACAAAGGTATGAGACGGATTAACAAGCCTCTCAAGGATTAGCGCAGAAGACATACCCGCTATGAAGCCAAACGTCTCATGGTATATTAACCCGGTGCGGATAGCGCCGTACCCACCCATTGACAGCCCGGCGATGAAGGTATCCTCGCGTTTATAAGACAATGGGAAAAGCTGGCGAGTCGCTTCGATCAATTCGACGCCGAGGAAATTTGCGTGTTTATCGCCGGTCGTCTCACTGTCGAGATAAAATTTATTTTCACCAGCGGGCATAATCACCGCAACACCTTTTTCCTCCGCCCAGTTTAGGATGCGCGTACCATAGAGCCAATCGTTATGATTCATAGTTACCCCTGCCAGCAGATAGAGCGTCTTATATGGCCTCCGCTCTTCGCCAATCGGTTTGTTTGGGAACATCATCTTGTCAATCGGTATAATCGCGTTGAATAGAACCGAACGCATAAGGCTATGCGAAAAAAAACTTGCCTGTAGAACTGCCATATCACTTTACCTCCGATATCAAATTAATATTATCTTTTTTCATCACCGTTTCTGCATTAGTCTGCTGCTTTTTGTGAATTAATTCAGCACCAACCAGACTCACGGCAATAATTACCGACGTAAAGAGGAATATCAGCCATGCCAGACGGTAACTGCCTGTCATGTCATATATCGCACCCATTCCGGGTACCGAAATGGAAGAAGCGAGAGATGCCATCATAGAATAGAAACCGAATATGGTCGGGTAATCCTCCTGCCCAAAAAACCGGCTTACCAGCAGAGACAACGGCACTGAAGTTCCACAGCTGGCCATTCCAATACAAACTGCACGTTCAACCAACAGCATAGTATTGGTAACCAAATTGTGATGAGCGAGAACATTAAGGCTGTTCGCATTCTCTTCAAACCAGCTTTCTATCTCATCTTTTATGATTCGTCTGCTCGACATGAACAAGGGCGAATCAGCGATATCCTCAACGCGGATGCTCTCTCTTATTGCAAGCGGGTCATCTTTTCTCATCAATACACCCCAAACATCCTGAAACGGGAGAGGGAAGGATTCATATTTGGCTGTTTCGACAGGTTCAACCAATATTCCTATATCCAAATGACCACTGTCGATTCTATCCCGGATATCGTCGCCGTTTGCACAATATAACTCGTACTTCACTAATGGATACTTGGTATTGAACGCCTCTATTACATCGGGCAATAACAGGGATGCTGTCGTCTCAACACAGCCGATTGAAACGGTGCCCCGCACTACGCCTTCCTGTTCTGCTACCTCTCGGTCCGCTTTATCCAAAAGCGCGACGATCTCTTGTATCCTTTGCTGATAAAGGATGCCGGCGGCAGTCAGGGTAACATTCCGATTGCCACGATTAAAAAGGATAGTGCCTAACTCATTTTCCAAATCCATAAGCTGCCTGCTTAATGTGGGCTGCGTAAGGTGAAGCACCTCTGCCGCTTTTGTGATACTTCCTTCCCTTGCAACAGTAAGAAAGTATCTTAATACGCGAACGTCCATAGCATTCTCTCCAATCTGCAGTGGGTTATATATTGAACAAAAAGCTTCAACTACAGAATAGCACAATAACAAAAGAAAATATAGCCAGGGTGTTATTCTTGATTGACAAAATAAAATTGATACAATATAATAAATAACATGCGTTAGGTAACATATGTTATTTATTATATTGTAAGGAGGGAGATCCTGTGCCGCCTAAGATTAGAATAACAAAGGAACAAATTATTGATACAGCACTTCAAATTGTCAGGGAAAGGGGAATAGAAAGTCTGAATGCCCGTGATCTGGCGAAGGAGCTGGGCTGTTCCGTGCATCCCATATTTCGCGCATACAATTCGATGGAAGGACTTAAAATTGCCGTCTATAAAAAGGCTGAGGACATGTACAATCACTGCATGTTAAGTGCCGGAGAAAGCGCAGGTGACGGATTCTTAAATATGGGCCTTGCCTACATTGATTTTGCCAAGAAAGAGAAAAATCTGTTCAAACTGCTATTTATGTCGGATGCCTTCAAGGAGCAAAGCATTATGGATATCGTGGGAACTACGGAGGGAGATGATGAAGTAACGGATATGCTGTCCCAAAGGACCGGGCTAAGTGCAAAAGCTGCAAAAGAATTATACGCCGGCATCTGGATTACAACACATGGGATCGCATCGATGTTCGCTACGAATAGCTGCCGGTTTAGCGATGAGGAAAATAAAAGACTATTAAATAATTCCTTTATGGGATTAATACTAAAATTGAAAAGCGAAGAGGAGCACAGCAGATGAAAAAATCTTATACAAAAAAGAATCCATATGTCATGGTGGTTTTAGCTGCATTTTTATGTACCTTTATGACAGCGTTAGGAACAGCCGTACCTCAGATAATCGACCTCAATACTGACGTGCAGATTGCAGTGACTACGGTTTTTCTCATGGTCTCAATTGCAATTGGAATTGTTCTTATGAAAAAATCAGGCTTTTCCCTGGCAGATCACGGCTTTCGAAGAAGTGAAGGAGAAACGAGCCGTAAATTGTGGTGGTATGCGCCTCTGGTAGTTATGGAGATACTGCCCATTATCATCTACGGCTTCAGTCCTGAAATTAAAGTGATACAGTATATTATCATAGCATTCTTTACAATCGCAGTTGGCTTCAATGAAGAAATTTATTTTCGGGGGCTTGCGCTTAAGCTGTTGGAGGAAAAGGGAAGCAAGAGGGCAATTATCTTCTCCTCTGTTGTATTCGGGATGCTTCATCTTGTAAATGCTCTGAATGACAAGGATACATTATATCTTGTTTTACAAATATTCTTTGCTTTTTTAGTTGGCTTTGTGCTTGCAGAAATAGTGAGTGTCACAAAAAGTCTCTGGATCGTTATTATCTGGCATGCGGCCCATGATTTTATTGCCAGTACGACAAGTGAGGCTCTTGATGCCGGAGCATTGATTATTCTGGCAATTCAAGTGGGAATTCTATTGGTTTATGCAGTATATATCTGGAAAACAGGGATACGCCACATGAATGAGGACCGGTAAAATTAAGATCATGGCACTCGGGATTGCTTGACTTAATGATCCTGGAATTGTATACTGAAAACGCAATTATATTAATTGCAGCGTTGACTGTAATGGATATAGACGAGAAATAACGCAGTATACATTGGATGGAGGAATCTCAGTGGGTGAAGATAATATAACTAAAATAGAGTATTTGGACAAGGAAATCATTCTCCTTGCAACAGCACATGTATCAAAGGAGAGCGCGGAACTTGTAAAAAAGGTGATTGAAGAAGAACGTCCGGATAGCGTCTGCATTGAACTTGATGAAGACCGTTATCAGAGTTTAATAAAGCCTAAGGCTTGGGAGGAGACGGATCTAATCAAGGTGATTAAGGCGAAAAAGGTGGGGTTTATGGTAGCAAATCTCTTTCTTGGGTCCTATCAAAAAAAGATGGCTCTAAAGCTGGGCAATCCTGTCGGAGGGGAAATGCTTCAGGGAATAGAAAGCGCAAAGGAGACCGGGGCGGCCCTGGTGCTGGCGGACCGCAGCCTTCAGACCACCTTTTTGCGTATCTGGCGGAAATTAAATTTATGGGACAAGGCAAAATTGATTGGAGGTCTTCTGTTTTCTGAAGAAGATTCTGATTTTACCAGCGATGATTTGCAGAAAATGCTGGAAGAAGACATGCTGGAAGCGGCAATGGCCGGCTTAAAGAAGGATTTTCCCAAGGTGGGGGAAGTGCTAATCAGTGAAAGGGATCAATATCTGGCATCCAAGATAAAGGAAGCGCCCGGCAAAAAGATAGTTGCCGTATTGGGCGGCGGGCATGTGCCCGGCATTAAGAAGGAGATATTCGTTGACCGGAACATAGAAGAGATATCCGTGGTTCCGCCCAAAAGCCGCTTTTCGAAGATTGCCGGCTGGATTATTCCGGCTCTCATAACCGGGCTTTTGGTATATTCCTTTGTGCTCAATATTCAAACCGGTCTGCAGCAGTTATCGGCATGGGTGTTGTGGACAGGAGTATTGGCTGCGGCATTCACGGCATTATCCTTTGCCCATCCTCTCAGCATTCTTACTTCCTTTGTTCTGGCGCCGCTGACTACGCTGCATCCGCTTCTGGCCTGCGGATGGTTTACGGGTATCACGGAAGCCACATTAAAAAAGCCTACGGTCAAGGATGTGCAGAACGTTCAGACAGACATTTTCTCAATTAAGGGCTTTTTTACGAACCGCTTGCTTAAAACGATCCTGGTTATGTTTATGGCGAATCTGGGTGCCTCCATCGGTACCTTTATTGCAGGTACAAATCTCATCAGAAGCTTGTTTTAACAAAGTAACCCGGCAGGAAGACAGTGAACTGGACACTGACTTCCTGCCGGATTTAAGTTGCAGGCGAGAGCGGTTCACAGAGCCTGCCGCCGGTTGTCCGGATATCCTAGAGAAGATGAAGCGCCCGCTGCAGCAGAAGACTCACCAAAGCGATTGCCGTCCAGCAGAAGAAACCCAGGAGGATTGGCTTGCCGCCGCGCTTTATCAGCTTTACCAGGTCTGTATTTAATCCGATGGCAGCCATTGCCATGACGATAAGGAATTTGCTCAGCTGCTTAAGATAGGAAAAGACAGTCAGGGTGGCCGTTAGAGCACTGCCGCTGCATAAGCCGGTAAGCACCGTGGTAACAACGGAAGCAAGGATAAAATATAGAATGAACCTGGGGAAGATCCTTTGGATGGATACGGCTGCTGCCGGGTCCGAATTGCTTCGGCGGGCTTTCTTAAGCTGCAGAAGGGAGAGCACCAACGTAATCGGGATAATTGCCAGGGTCCGGGTCAGCTTCACTATGGTGGCATAGCCCAGTACCGCGCCGTTGGTTCCATGAAGGGTGTCCCAGGTGGATGCGGCTGCAGTTACGGAAGAGGTGTCATTGATAGCTGTTCCGGCGAACAACCCGAAGCCATTGTCGGATAAGCCCAGGATGGAGCCCAGGGCAGGAAAAAGGATGGCGGCGGTCACATTGAAGAGAAAAATCACTGAGATGGACTGGGCAATTTCTTCATCATCCGCTTGAATGACAGGTGCGGTGGCAGCAATTGCAGAGCCCCCGCAAATAGAGGAACCTACTCCGATTAAGGTAGAGATTTTTCCCGGTACCTTCAAGATCTTGTGCAGCACAAAAGCAGTCAGCAGGGAGACAGAGATGGTGGAGAGAATGATGGGCAGGGAGGTCAGGCCAACCTTTCCCACGGTAGCCAGATTCATGCCAAACCCCAGCAGAACAACAGCGTACTGGAGAACTTTCCTTGAGGTAAAAGAAATTCCGTTTTGAAAAGAGGACTTATCTCCACGCATCCCTGCAAGGAGCATGCCTGCAGCCATGGCGATGACAGGGGCTCCGACAATCTCCAATTTGTTAATAAATTTGACCATAAGCCACACGGGGATCGCTATGGCAAGGCATAATAAAAGTCCCCTGCCGTTCTTTTTATAAAAATTCATAGTTACCTCCAATCCTATAGTACACAGATTTGGTTGCAGCTTGTCCCATGTTATCTGGATTGCGACCAATCCGGTTCTTTCATCGGTTATTATCCTCAAATAAACTAGCATAGATCTATACATAAAGTAAAATTATTTATATTGATGGAATGATAAAAATAAATTATGATAAAATCAATTGGTAACAATAAAATATAATAAATGAAGGTGAAACCATGTTGGATTTTAGGATAGAGACCTTTTTATGTGTTTGTAAGCATATGAATTATACGAAGGCGGCACAGGAATTAAATATTACACAGCCTGGAGTATCACAGCACATTAAGTATTTGGAAAACTATTATGGGGACAGACTCTTTGAATATTCCAACAAATCCTTGGAATTAACCCGTGCAGGAATGGATTTGCGAAATGCCATGCTGTCCATTAAACAGGATACGATTCAACTGAAAAGAAGGATACAGGTCCGGGCGTCGGAAGGCGGGAGTGTCCGTTTTGGGGCTACGCTGACCATTGGTGAATTCATGCTTCCCAATAATCTGATCAGCCTGATTAAGAATAACAGCAGACTGCAGGTGGAATTTACAATTGCCGATACCAGGAAACTGCTGTCCCTGCTGGAGGCAGGAAGCATTGATTTTGCCATTGTGGAGGGATATTTTGAAAAAGGGGAGTATGATTATATCACGGTGTCCAGAGAAGCCTACCGTCCGGTATGCGGAAGGAATTATCCCCTGGAAGAGATAAGAGATTTTCAGGAGCTGCTGGGACATAACCTGATTGTGCGGGAAGAGGGCTCAGGAACGAAGGAGATTTTGGAGAGATATCTTTCCGAAAAGGGATACTCCATTAAGGATTTTGCCCGGACGACTACCATCAGCAGTATTCATATAATAAAGCATCTGCTGGAGAACAACTGCGGAATCAGCTTTCTGTATGAAATAGCGGTCAAAAAGGAGCTGGAGGCTAACACGCTGAGAAGCATTGAGCTTCCCGATTTTCCGCTATACCATGAATTTAATTTTATCTGGCGTAAAAACAGCGTATTCAAGGAGTACTACCACTCCCTGTTCTCACTGATTGTATCTTCCGTACAAGAACCCTTTTCCACAGCCGGGGACCCCTCTTCCTGCGTCTTTGATGACAGCCGGCAATCATAAGGGGGGCCGGATTGCCCCGGCAGGGATTTCCTGCATATTATGCATCATAGGGATTTATAATAGACGGCAGATCATAAAAAATGGCTCGGAATAGCCGCTTTTCACCGATAAATCCATAAATATAGAAAAAACAATTGAAAGAAGGCATTTAAAATGATAAAATTCTGCTGTAATCAATGAAAATCCGACATAATACAAAAAAGCGTAGTGAGCATGATGCGAGCTTGCTCGCAAGCGTGATCGAGCTGGAGATCATGAACGCGATCTATGTTCATGATATAATCATGGGGACAAAATGTTCCTTTGACTTGAGAATGACATATATCACTACAGAAGGAGTGCTTAAAGTTGGAGATTAATAAAGAGGAATTGAAAAAAAGTGTGGGCAATTATGTGAAATTATTGTACCGCAAGACTATAGAAGAGGTTACGCCCCAGCAATTATTCCAGGTGGTCGCTTATTCTATCAAAGACATTTTAGTTGACCAATGGATGGAAACTCATAAGGAGTATGAGAAGCAGGATGCCAAGACTGTCTATTACCTTTCCATGGAATTCCTTATGGGAAGGGCCCTTGGCAATACCATAATCAATCTTCGTGCCAGTCAGGCAGTGGAGGAGGTACTGGATGAGCTGGGTCTGGATTTGAATCTGATCGAGGATCAGGAGCCCGATGCAGCCCTTGGGAACGGAGGGCTGGGAAGATTGGCAGCTTGCTTCCTGGATTCCCTTTCCACACTGGGCTATCCGGCCTATGGCTGTGGTATCCGGTATAAATACGGTATGTTTAAGCAGACGATTGTGGATGGCTTTCAGGTAGAGAGACCGGATGATTGGCTGAAGGACGGCAATCCCTTTGAGATGAAAAGGGCGGAGTATGCAGCCTGTGTCAAATTCGGAGGATATGTCAGTGTCCATAAAGGGGAAGATGGCCGGGACAGATTCGTGCAGGAGAACTGTCAGTCTGTGAGGGCAATTCCTTATGATTTGCCCGTGGTGGGCTATGGGAATAACGTGGTCAATACCCTTCGTATCTGGGATGCGGAGGCAATTGATACCTTCAATCTGGATTCCTTTGATAAAGGGGATTATCAGAAAGCGGTGGAGCAGCAGAATCTGGCGAGAACCATCTGTGAAGTGCTCTATCCCAATGACAATCATTACGCAGGAAAGGAGCTGCGCTTAAAGCAGCAATATTTCTTTGTATCCGCCAGTGTTCAGCGGGCGGTGGCAAAATACATGGAAACCCATGAGGATGTCTGCAGGCTACATGAAAAGGTATGCTTCCAGATGAACGACACCCATCCGACGGTAGCGGTGGCGGAGCTGATGCGGATTCTCCTGGATGATTATTATCTGACCTGGGAGGAAGCGTGGGCCGTGACCAACCGGACCTGTGCCTATACGAATCATACCATCATGTCGGAGGCCCTGGAAAAATGGCCGCAGGAGCTGTTCCAAAGACTTCTCCCGAGAATCTACCAGATTGTCGAGGAAATCAACCGACGCTTCGTGGAAGAGATTCGGAACAGATATCCCGGAGATGACAGCAGGATTCAGAGGATGGCCATACTCTCCTATGGTCAGGTGAGAATGGCTCATCTGGCAATCGCGGCAAGCTTTTCTGTCAATGGTGTTGCACGGCTTCATACTCAGATATTAATGCACCAGCAATTAAAGGATTTCTATGAAATGATGCCGGAGAAATTCAACAATAAGACCAACGGCATTACCCAGAGACGCTTCCTGCTACACGGGAATCCTCTGCTGGCATCCTGGGTTACTGAAAAGATCGGGGATGGCTGGATCACCGACCTGCCCCATATTCAGGAGCTGGCACCTTATGCGGAGGATGCTGTCTGCCAGGCCAGGTTCATGGATATCAAATACCGGAATAAGGTAAGGCTTGCAGAGTATATTAAGGAGCACAACCATATTGAAGTGAGTCCTGACTCGATCTTTGACGTTCAGGTAAAGAGACTTCATGAATATAAACGTCAGCTTCTGAATATTTTGCATGTAATGCATTTATATAATAAGATTAAGAATAATCCGCAGATGGACTTTTACCCCAGAACCTTTATCTTCGGGGCGAAGGCTTCCGCAGGCTATCGCAGGGCGAAAGCGATCATCAAGCTGATCAACAGTGTAGGAAATGTGATTAATAACGATGCATCCATCGATGGTAAGCTTAAGGTGGTATTTATAGAAAATTACCGTGTCTCCAATGCGGAATTGATCTTTGCGGCGGCGGATGTCTCCGAGCAGATTTCCACTGCAAGCAAGGAGGCCTCTGGAACCGGCAATATGAAGTTTATGCTAAATGGTGCCCTGACTTTGGGAACCATGGACGGAGCCAATGTTGAGATTGTGGAGGAGGTAGGTGCGGAGAATGCATTTATCTTCGGTCTGAGCTCGGATGAAGTAATTGCTTATGAGCATAACGGCCATTATAATCCAAGGGATATCTTCGAGGCGGACAGCGACATAAGAATGGTGCTGGATCAATTAGTGAACGGATTTTATTCCCCCGAGAATCTCGAGCTGTTCAGGGAAATATATACATCCCTGCTGGATAGCACAGGCGGAGAGCGTGCGGACCAATACTTTATCTTAAAGGATTTCCGCGCCTATGAAGAGGCACAGCAGAAGGTGGAGCAAGCTTACCGGAATCCAACCCTATGGGCAAAATCCGCCATATTGAATGTTGCTCATTGCGGTAAATTTTCCTCCGACAGGACCATTGAAGAATACGTCAAGGATATCTGGCATCTGGAAAAAGTAAAAATTGAATTGTAATAAATAGAATCCCTATCTTGTGATTATCATATCCGGGCGGTTACGAAACACAATGCTGGTTTTATCCGGCGGATGCTTCGGACCGCCCGAAACACTAACTGATAGCGGACAAGAATCAAAGCATTGTTTAGGAAAGATTTTTAGAATAACTTTAAGAAGGGAAGGGTTGTTATGAAGGGATTGGAGCTATGTGAGGGGTTTTTTCATGAGGAGGCGGAACCGCTTTTACAGAAGTATTTTCCGGAGCTGGCTTATACTGCAGGGCTGCTGGGATATGGTTCGGATGTGCTGGGATATGATGATGAAACCTCGACGGATCATATGTGGGGACCCCGATTTTATTTATTTCTGAACAGGAAGGATTTGCACTATAAAAGCAGGATAGAGGAGGTCTTTTCTGAGGGACTGCCATACTCCTATCTGGGCTACAGTGTCAATTTTTCAGAGCCTGATCCGGAGGATAACGGAGTACGCCATGCCATGTTTATTCAGCAGGGGAAGATATCGCCCCTTATATTCATAGAGCATATCGATGATTTTATCGAGAGCTATATCGGAAGAAGCGATCTGGAGAATCTGGATATCCTGGATTGGCTTACTTTTTCGGAGCATCGGCTTCTGGCTCTGACCTCGGGGAAAATATTTAAGGATATGCTGGGGATAAAGGATAAGCTGCGCGTTCTGTCCTTTTATCCGGAGAAGATAAAACGGTACCTGCTGGCATCGAACTGGGCGATTATTTCGGAGGAGCAGGCATTTGTCAGAAGATGTGCGGATTGTAATGATGATATCGGTTCCAGGATAATCACGGCCCGAATTGCGGAACGCCTGATAAGGCTCTGCTTCCTTTACCGGAACCGGTATGCCCCTTATAGCAAATGGATGGGGACCGCTTTTCGAAGGCTGGAGATAGGAGCTGATATTTTTAAAAACATAGAGAAGGCGCTGTCTGCCGGGGATATTGCCGGACGTGAAGAAGCTCTTGTTGCGGCGCAGAAATTAGTAGGCGACCTGCATAATCAATGCAAGATAACGAAGCCGGTGGAATGTTCTATCGGTAATTATTTTGGCAGGAATATAAAGGTGATTCGCGCAGAGCGTTTTGCGGAGGCTATTATGGAGCAGCTGAAGGGGACGCCCTTTGAGGGGATGCCGCTAATATCCACCTTCAGCCAGGTAGGCAATCTGACTGCGTTAACCGAAAACAACAGTTATACTCCCAGAGTAAAGGAAATATACCGAACCAAAGGAGGAAGCTATGAACAAGGAAATGCTTAGAAAACAAGCCGATCAGTACTTCAATGTTTGGCAGGAATTGAGGTGTACCCAAAAAGCACTTTCTGAGCATACATTTCTTCCAAAGCAAACAATCAATGCAATGCCATGGCCGCAGATATTAAATTGACGAAAGAAGAGTACATCGAAATTAATAAGTTATTATCCGATATTGATTTCATGGAAGTAAATTTCTAATACAAATCCATTAATACTGAAATCTTTGAGCCGAAGGATCTCTTGGCCCTTCTGACATCAGAGGGCAATAAGAGGGCAGATTGTAAAAAGTACTGGTCAAAGAAGGAAAACTATTATATAATGAGGCGTAGTGAGGAAATGCAAGCTTGCTTGCATTTCCGATCGGAGCAACAAGATTATGAACAGGGTCTAGGTTCATGATCTAATGAAAAACAATTAAATACATTTAAGGTGTCAGAAAGCATATGCTTGGTTCTGATGAAAAGGGAAACAGGTGCAAATCCTGTACGAACTCGTCACTGTGATAAGGGAGTTCCGGCAAATACGTCACTGATTTATAATCGGGAAGGCTGCCGTGAATGATGATCTTTCAGCCAGGAGACCTGCCTTAGATGAAGTTGAAACAGCCACGAGAAACTGGTTTGTAATTCTTTAGACAGGTCTAAAACTATGTCTATTTTTACCTCCATGCCTTTTTGTGGCATTGGAGGTTTTTTTGTTATGACGAAAGTAATTATGGTGCAGGGGACGATGTCCAATGCAGGTAAAAGTTTATTGGTGGCAGGGCTATGCAGGCTTCTGAAGCAGGATGGCTACCGGGTGGCACCCTTCAAATCTCAGAACATGGCTCTCAATTCCTATATTACGGAAGAGGGGCTGGAGATGGGAAGAGCCCAGGTGATGCAGGCGGAAGCTGCAGGAATAAAGCCCTCGGTGCTGATGAATCCAATTTTACTAAAGCCCACCAACGATATCGGTTCCCAGGTGATTGTCCATGGGGAGGTCATCGGCAATATGAAAGCAAGGGATTATTTTGCTTATAAGAGAAAGCTGATTCCCGATATTAAGAGAGCTTATGAGGAGTTAGAGAAACAGGCGGATATTATCGTCGTGGAGGGGGCGGGGAGCCCCGCGGAGATTAACCTGAAGGAGAATGATATTGTGAATATGGGGCTGGCGGAGATTCTGGATGCGCCGGTCATTTTGGTAGGGGATATCGACCGGGGAGGTGTATTTGCCCAGTTGATTGGAACACTGATGCTTCTGGAGGAGCAGGAAAAAGCAAGGGTGAAGGGATTGATCATCAATAAATTCCGGGGAGATAAGTCGATTCTGGATCCGGGTATCGTGATGCTGGAAGAAAAGAGTGGCGTACCGGTAATCGGAGTCGTCCCTTATATGAATATCAGTCTGGAGGATGAGGACAGTCTCTCGGATCGGTTTGAACACAGGGATGAGGACCAGATTGATATAGCAGTGATTCGGTTCCCGAGGATCTCTAATTTTACGGATTTTTCAGTATTTGAAAGAATTCAAGGGGTATCCGTCCGCTATGTGGATGCTGTCTCAAAATTACATCGTCCGGATATGATCATACTGCCCGGCAGTAAGAACACCATCGGCGATCTGCGGTGGATGCGGCAGAACGGCCTGGAGGCAGCGGTAAAAAAGAGGAAGAATGATTGTATGATCTTTGGAATCTGCGGAGGCTACCAGATGCTGGGGCGTGCCATATCGGATCCTCATGGTGTCGAGGAAGGCGGCATGATTCGGGGTATGGAGTTGCTGCCCATGGAAACGGTCATGGGAAGAGAGAAGGTACGGACCCAGGTGGAAGGCACCTTCGCAGAGATGCCCGGAATTCTGGCCGCTCTGTTCGGCATGAAGGTAAAGGGTTATGAGATACACATGGGAGTCAGCAAGGTGGACACAGACTGCCGGCCCCTGTGCACTTTATCAGGCAGGACGGGAGGGGATGACCGCCGGGAGGGATATGATTATGAGAAGGAAGATGGGGTAGCCGCAGATAATGTATATGGAACCTATGTGCACGGGATCTTTGATGAAGGCGGGATAGCACAGACCATAGTAGGTGAGCTTGCCCGGCAAAAGGGCCTGTCCCTGGAAGACGGGCTGACGACGGATTATGAGAGCTTTAAACAATCCCAATATGATAAGCTGGCGGATACCTTAAGAGAGTATCTGGATATGGAAGCGATCTATCGGATTCTGGAGGATAAAGCATGAGCAGATTTCATTTAGACAGGATAGGGTCCATGACAAGGGAAGAGTTGGAGAATATTAATATTGACCCACCGGACAGACGGCTGCAGCAAAGTATAAAGGAAATCTGGGATGGGATTGCAAAGCCGCTGGACGGACTGGGAGAGTTCGAGGGCATTATTTCACGAATCGGTGCAATGACGGGGACCGCGCAGATCGATCTTTCCAGGAAAGCGGTAATTGTCATGTGTGCGGATAACGGAATTGTAGAGGAGGGAGTAAGCCAGTCAGGCCAGGAGGTTACGGCAGTTGTTGCCTCTAATCTGGTTAAGGGTGTGGCTTCCGTCTGCAAGATGGCGAAGAAGGCCGGAGCGGATCTTTTTCCTGTGGATATCGGAATTAACCGGGAGGATGTAATTCCCGGACTCCTTCGGCACAAGATAGCTCCGGGAACGAAGAATTTCAGAAAAGAGCCTGCCATGTCGGAGAAGGAGGCGCTAAAAGCAATCGGCATCGGTATCCGTATAGCATCGGAATGCGCAGCCAGAGGATATCAGATACTTGCAACCGGTGAGATGGGGATCGGCAATACCACGACCAGCAGCGCCATGGCAGCGGCAATGCTTCCCTGTGAGGTAGAAGAAATCACCGGGAGAGGAGCCGGTCTCAGTGCTGGAGGTCTGGAGCACAAATGCCGGGTCATTCGGGATTCACTGGATTGTTACCGGCTGCATCATGAAGAAACGCTCCGAATCCTTGCAACCGTGGGAGGCTTTGATATTGCAGGCCTGGCAGGAGTATTCATCGGCGGAGCAGTAAATCACATACCGGTAGTCATAGACGGAGTGATCAGTGCGGTGGCAGCCTTGACGGCCCAGCGGCTGGTTCCAGGGGTCAGGAATTATATGATTGCCTCCCACAAAAGCAGGGAGCCGGGAGCAAAAAAGGTGCTGGAAGAATTGGAGCTGCATCCGGTGCTGGACGCTTCTCTGGCATTAGGAGAGGGCACGGGAGCCGTAATGATGCTTTCTCTGCTGGACACGGTCCTTCCGGTGTATCAGGAACGAACAACCTTTGAGGATTACAGGATGGAGCAATATTCCCGCTATCAGGCGAAGGGACAGACAGCAGGAAATGGCAGCCAAGTTGTATCAAATCGATCAGTAATGGAGGAAGCATGATTATAGCAATCATCGGAGGCAGCGGAAGCGGAAAATCTGCATATGCCGAGTCATTGGCAGTCTCACTGGCCGGAGAGGGACCGCTGTATTATCTGGCGACAATGCAAATCTATGATAAAGAAGGCGAAAAGAAAGCAAAACGTCATCGGGAGCTGAGGGCCGGGAAGGGATTTATAACCATCGAGCAGTCCATGGATATCGCAGAGGCCGCAGTGAGGATAGAAGCGGAAGGCAGTACTTTGCTGCTGGAGTGCATGTCCAATCTGGCCGCAAATGAAATGTTCTCTGAGGATGGTCAGAAATCAGAGGTATTCTCGGAGGAAGAACAGGAGCAGGAAGGGCCTTCGGAAGCGGGACAGAAGCAGAAAGCGGGACAAAAGCAGGAGGCAGGGTTTGTGTCAAAAATCATGGGAGATATTCGGTGTCTTGCCAGGGAGTCGAAGCATCTTATAGTGGTTACCAATAATGTGTTTGAAGATGGCATAGAATATGGTGCTGCAACTGCAAGCTATATGGAAGTGCTGGGCAAGGTGAATGAGAGACTGGCCAAAGAGGCGGATGCGGTGGTTGAGGTTGTGGTCGGGCTTCCCGTACCGGCTAAAGGAGCAGAAATTCTGTGTCAGGGAGAGAATTTATGACATTATTCAGAGCATGTTTAATATCATTTTCCATTTATTCCAAAGTCCCTGTCCCCCAGTTGGAATGGAGAGATGAGGATATGAGATATGTTCTATGCTTTTTTCCGTGGATTGGTGCGGTGATAGGAGGACTGGCCGTACTCTGGGGAATGCTCTGCACCGGGCTGAAGCTTGGCCCCGGTTTGTACGGCGCGGTGGGAACTGCAATTCCCTTGCTTGTGTCCGGCGGCTTTCATGTGGATGGATTTATGGATACCATGGATGCCTTTCATTCTTATCAAAATAGGGAGAAGAAGCTGGAGATTTTAAAGGATCCCCATATTGGGGCATTTTCTGTGATACAGATTGTGGTATATTACTTGATCTATTTAGGGGCCTATACCGAGATTGGGAGCTTCAGGGCCCTGGTTATGGTGGGAGCGGGTTATTATCTGTCCCGTACCTTGAGCGGAATTGGAGTGGTTACTCTGCAAGGAGCAAAAAAAGAAGGGCTGCTCTATCTGTTCTCCAGCAAGGCTCATGAAAAAACCGTGAAGCTCTGGCTATACGGCCAGCTGCTGCTATGTGCCTTTGGAATGGTATGGTTGTCATTGTGGACCGGAATTGCTGTGACTGTCGGTGCCCTCCTCACCTTTGGCTATTACCGGCGCCGCTGCTATAAAGAATTGGATGGGATTACCGGAGATACGGCAGGATATTTTGTGACTCTTTGTGAAGGGGTTATGATTGTGATCATAGCGCTTTGCTGTATCGCGGGTTTAATCTAGCGGTATCGTGGAGCTGCAGATTAAAGCGGCGGCCGGCAGATTGGCCTGCGTACAGAGCTTTGTAAAGTAATTGAGCCATATCAGAGAATGAAAGGAGAAAGAGGATAGTTCATGAATTTATATATCGGCGGATGCGCCCAGGGAAAATTAAATTATGTGCTGAAGCGGACGGGGATTTCTTCGAAGCAGGTTGCGGAGGGTGAAAAGTGGCTGCCGGAGGATGAACTGAAAGAGGTGAAAATCATCAATCACTTTCATCTTCTGGTGAAGAGATTGATAAAAGACGGCGGCAACCCCGAAAGCCTGGCAGAAGATCTGATCATACGCTGCCCGCAGCTGATGATTATCTCGGATGAAGTGGGTAATGGAATTGTACCGATGTCAAAAGAGGACAGGGAGTATCGGGAAAGGCTGGGAAGAATTCTCTGCAGTCTGGCTGCCAGGGCAGAAAGGGTGGAGCGAATTATATGCGGAATGGGACAAAGAATCAAATAGAGCTGGTCCTGATCCGGCATGGTGAGACACCCTCCAATGAATTGGGTAGATATATCGGAAGAACCGAAGAGGGTTTATCTGAAAAAGGAAGAAATCACTTGCTATTCTACAAGGAAGCCGGAATGTATCCCATGGAAGGGATACTGGTATCCAGTCCCATGAAACGATGCCGGGAGACAGCTGAGGTGCTTTATGGAAGCAGAAGATCCATATTGATCGACGAGTGGCGGGAGATTGATTTTGGCAGGTTTGAAGGAAAGAGTTACCGTGAGCTGTCCGGAGATAAGGACTATCAGGCATGGCTGGACAGCAATGGAGAGCTTCCTTTTCCGGAGGGAGAGAGCAGAGAGGCGTTCATGCTAAGGTGCCGGAGGGGATTGCAGCAGCTTTCCCGGCTCGCTGCCTGTGATAACAGCAAGCCGGCCAGCGTGATTGCGATTGTCCATGGCGGAACAATTATGGCACTGCTAAGCTCCCTTTGCAGCGGAGGATATTATGATTACCAATGCAGGAACGGAGAGGGCTATCGTTGCTGTCTTACGATAGGCAGCGAGGACGAGATCCGGCTGGAGTGGGAAGAAAAGCTGGAAAGGAAAAACGGATGATATATCATATTGCAAGCTTTTTTATTGGATTTGTAATGGACCTGCTGTTTGGGGATCCCCACTGGCTATGGCACCCCATCCGGCTCATCGGCCGCCTGATTGCGAGCCTGGACCGGACGCTTCTGGGAGCTGTACGGAGGAGTAAGGGAGAGAATGTCAGAGGGAAGGCCGGAGAGCACATCGAAGGATGGGCCGGAAGGTCGGACGGAGAACGCCGGGGGGAATTCTGGCTGGGAATTCTGATGACTGCCCTGGTCTTGTTAATCACCGGGGCCGTGTCCTATCTCCTTCTTGCTATTTCATACCGGACCGCGCCTTTGCTGGGAATGGCGGTGGAGAGCGTCATGACCTACCAGATTCTTGCGGCAAAATGCTTAAAGGTAGAGAGTATAAAGGTATATCACAGACTCAGAGAGAACGACCTGGAGGGAGCCAGAAAGGCCGTATCCATGATTGTCGGGCGGGATACGCAGCAGCTGGATGAAGAGGGGGTAGCCAAAGCGGCAATCGAAACCGTAGCGGAAAATACTTCGGATGGTGTGATTGCTCCGATGCTTTTTCTGGCGCTTGGGGGGCCGGTCCTGGGCTTCTTATATAAGGCGGTGAATACTATGGATTCCATGGTGGGATATAAGAATGACCGGTACCTTTTCTTTGGAAGGGCGGCGGCAAAACTGGACGATGCGCTGAATTATATTCCGGCAAGAATCAGTGCCCTGCTGATGATCTTATCCTGCCTCTTTGCCGGTGCCGATTATGATATGAAGTCTGCCTGGAAGATTTATCTGCGGGACAGGAGGAAGCATTCCAGTCCGAATTCGGCTCATACGGAGGCAGTATGCGCCGGTGCGTTGGGGATACGTCTTGCAGGGGATGCCAAGTATTTTGGAAAAATAGTAAAAAAACCATACATCGGAGATGCGGTCAGGGCGGTGGAAGACCGGGATATTGTCAGGGTGAACCGATTAATGTATCTGACCACGGGCCTTTGTGAGGGGATCTGCCTGGTCTGCCTGCTATTAATCCATCGGTATTGGTTTTCTTGATGCCTGCTGCAGAGCAGGCGGCGGGCAGCTAAGCTTCGGACATTGTTTTTTGGATATTTTCATCAAATGGAAGGCTATAGGGAGAAAGGAATGCTTCACGGCGGCGACATCTATCGTAACAAAGTAAATATTGATTTTTCGGTGAATATCAATCCCCTGGGGATGCCGGAAGGAGTGAAGGAGGCCCTCGCTCATGCCGTAGAGCATTGTGAGGAATATCCGGATATAAAGGCGGAGGCGCTAAAGGAAAGTATTTCGGCGCGGATTGGGGTTGGGAGTGAGGAGATAGTAACAGGAAACGGCGCTTCCGAGCTGTTTTGTGCCATTGTCCATGCCCTTCGCCCCAAGCGGACGGTAATTCCGGTTCCGTCCTTTTTCGGATATGAATGGGCGGCCCGGGCATCCCAGGGTGAGCTCATCTACTACCCGATGAAGGCGGAAGGGGGATATGTGCTGGAGGAGGGACTGCTCCGGTGCTTGACAGAGGAGGTGGATCTGCTGTTTTTGGCAAATCCCAATAATCCTGTCGGGAATCTCATAGAGAGCAGCCTCCTTGAGAAAATAGCGAAGCATTGCAGCAAATGCGGAATAACCCTGGTCATTGACGAATGCTTTCTGGAATTTACCGGGGAGGAGGAGCAGCATTCCTATAAGAACAAATTGGACCGCTATCCGGGCATCATCGTAGTACGCGCCTTTACCAAGATATATGCCATACCGGGAGTGCGGCTGGGATACCTGGTCTGCGGCAGCTCCCAATTGAGGCAGAGGATAGAGGAGCAGCTGCCCGAATGGAATTTATCCGTATTTGCCCAGAGGGCGGGGATTGCGGCCTGTGAGCAGGAGGAGTATGTGGACAGGACGGTCGGATATATCAACCGGGAACGTGAGTATATGGTCGGGGAATTGGAGAAGATGGGGCTGAAGGTATATTCCTCCGATGCGAATTATCTTTTGTTGGAAACGGAGATGAATTTATATGACCGCCTGCTTGAGAAGGGGATTCTGATTCGAAATTGCAGCAATTACAGAGGGTTAGCTCAGGGCTTTTACCGGGTTGCGGTAAAAAAGCGCCAGGAAAACAAGATATTGCTGGATGCAATTCGAAAGCTGCGAGATGCATGTGATTGGGCGGATGCAGGAAGGAGTCGGTGATGACGGAAATGAAATCAGAGGAGCTGTTATCAGAAAAGGTGCTGCTGGAAGGGGAAGCGTCAGTAGAGAAATTATCGGCAGAGGAATTGTCGGGAGGAGCTTTGTTAGAAGCCTTGGAGGTATTGCTGCCGGAAGAGATTGAGAAGCGCAGCTTTGAGATTATTGCAGCGGAGCTGGAGGAACGGAGCATCCGGTTAAGGCCGGAGCAGGAGATGGTGATTAAGCGTGCTATCCATACCAGCGCAGACTTTGATTATGCCGATACCCTCACCTTTTCCGAAGGAGCAGTGGAACGGGCCAGGGAGCTGATCCGGGAAGGTGCGGATATTGTGACGGACACAAACATGGCTCTTGCCGGAATTAATAAGAATGTCCTGGCACGCTACGGAGGTAAGGCCCATTGCTTTATGGCAGAGGAGAAAGTGGCGGAATTGGCCAGGGAGAGGCAGACCACCAGGGCGGCGGTAAGCATGGAGATGGCATCCTGCCTGGACAAGCCGGTGATATTTGCGGTTGGAAATGCTCCCACCGCATTGATACAGCTCCATGAGATGCTGACAAAGAACTTATACCGGCCGGCCTTCATCATCGGGGTACCGGTGGGCTTTGTCAATGTGGTGGCAGCAAAGGAGCTGATTATTCATACCGACATCCCCCATATTGTAAACCGGGGCAGAAAAGGAGGGAGCAATGTGGCGGCGGCTATCTGCAATGCGATCCTCTATGGGCTGAGCAGATAGGTTGAAAATATTGTGCCTGCATGATGTGAAAGAAAGCAGGCTCTCACTTTTTAATGTTTGCGGATTGCAAGGAAGGGACGTAAGAGTTCAGCCTGTAGCAGGGAGGAGAAAGATTCGATGCGTTATGGATTTACGACCGGCAGCTGTGCCGCGGCCGCCGCAAAGGCGGCAGCCTATATGCTGCTGACAGGTAAGCGAAAGGATGCAATAACCATAGATACACCGGCAGGACGTCCTTTTCCGGCAAAAATAGAACAAATCCTCCGGGAAGAGAGCAGGGTGAGCTGCGCGGTACGTAAGGACGGAGGAGATGACCCGGATATTACAACCGGAACGTTGATTTTTGCTACGGTATCTCTGGAAGGCATGCAAGAGGAGAAAGGAAATCCGCTTTTGTCCAAGGGAGCAGAGAGTAAATCCCTGCCAGAGGAAATAAGGAATAAAATCCTGATCGACGGAGGTACGGGGGTCGGAAGAGTGACCAAGCGGGGTCTGGACCAGCCGGTTGGGAATGCAGCCATTAATCATGTGCCCAGAGAGATGATCACAAAAGAGGTGGCGGAAATCTGTGAGCTTACCGATTACCGGGGCGGCATCAGGGTGGTAATCTCTGTTCCCGGCGGCGAGGAACTGGCGGCAAAGACCTTTAATCCGAGGCTGGGGATCGTCGGAGGCATTTCCATTCTGGGAACCACGGGAATTGTGGAACCCATGAGCAGCCAGGCCTTATTGGATACCATTCAGGTGGAGCTGAATATGAAGAAGGCGGAGGGCTATCCGGTCGTGGCGGTGACTCCGGGAAATTACGGACAGGATTTCATGAAAAAGCATTATGAATATGATCTGGATAAGAGCGTGAAGTGCAGCAATTTTATCGGGGATACCATTGATATGGCGGCAGCCTCGGGCTTTCAGGAAATGCTTCTAACGGGACATATCGGAAAGCTAATCAAGCTTTCCGGCGGGATAATGAACACCCACTCAAAGCATGGGGATTGCCGGATGGAGCTGATTACGGCGGCCGGAATCCGGGCAGGTATCACGGCAGAAACCGCGCAGGCCATATTGGACTGCGCTACCACGGAAGAAGCAGTACGGCTTCTGAAGAACTGCGGCAGGTTGGAGGAGACCATGGAAATCATCATGGAAAAAATCTGTACCTGTCTGGGTGTACGGGCGGCCGGGAAGCTCCGTGCCGAATGCATCCTGTATGCTCAGGATTTCGGAGAGCTGGCGAAGAGCGGCGGAGCTGAGGAATTGCTGCAAAGAATCAAGAGGATGGGGCAAGAAGGATAAAATTGTGGTTGCAGCTGGGGTGCGGCAAAGTAAGTAAAAGAGAGACAGGATACAGCAGATGAAGCTGTAATAAATTGCTGCAGGCGGCAGCGTTATGGAGGTAGAAATGGTACATTTTGTAGGAGCCGGAACCGGAGCGGTGGATTTGATTACCGTACGGGGAATGCGGCTGTTGGAACAAGCGGATGTGATTATCTATGCAGGCTCCCTGGTAAATCCCGAGCTTTTGCAATACGCAAAGGAGGGCTGCAGCCTTCATAACAGCGCCAGGATGACCCTGGAGGAAGTGATAGAGGTGATCCGGGCTGCAAGGGGAAGTATGGTGGTCCGCCTGCATACGGGTGATCCCAGCGTGTATGGGGCAGTCCGGGAGCAGATGGATCTCCTGGATGAACTGGGGATAAGCTATGACAGCTGTCCGGGGGTCAGCGCCTGCTTTGGAGCAGCGGCATCTTTAAATCTGGAATACACCCTTCCCGGAGTCTCCCAAAGCCTGATCATTACCAGAATGGAAGGAAGAACCCCGGTGCCGGAAGAGGAAAGCATTGAGAGCCTGGCATCCCACAGGGCATCCATGGCAATATACTTAAGCGCAGGGATGCTGAAGGAGCTGGGGGAGCGGCTGGTCAAAGGCGGCTATTTGCCGGATACACCGGCAGCCATTGTTTATAAAGCTACCTGGCCGGAGGAAGAGGCATACCTTTGCACCATTAAAACCATGGAAGAGACAGCCAGGGCTCATAATATAACAAAGACAGCTCTGATTTTAGTGGGAGATGTTCTGGCACACCGTGAATATCAACGCTCCAGGCTGTATGCGCCGGATTTTGAGACGGGCTTTCGAGGAAAAAGAATATGAGAATCAGTGTGATCAGCTTTACCGCAAGAGGCGCAGAGCTTTCCCGGCAAATCAGCAGGCTTGTGGGGAGTGGGATGGAGCTGTCCCTGTACACCAAATATAAAGGGCCGGCAGACAGAAAAGCTGATAAAGAAGAGGAGAAACAGGAAATAAAGCCTGTTTCGGAGAGCCTTTCCCTTTGGACAGGGGAACAGTTTGAAGGGAAGAATGCGCTGTTGTTTATTGGGGCCTGCGGAATTGCTGTCCGTGCGATTGCTCCGTTTCTTAAGGATAAGCTTACAGATCCCCCGGTACTGGTTATGGATGAAGCAGGAAAATTTGTGATACCGATTTTATCCGGCCACTATGGGGGCGCCAATGAGCTGGCGAAACAATTAGCCGAAAAGACCGGTGCCACCGCAGTAATTACCACAGCAACGGATGTCAATGGGTTGTTTGCGGTGGATGTATTCGCTAAAAAGAATAATCTGGTGATATGCAATCGTGACGGAATTGAGAAGGTATCCTCCCGGATATTGGAGGAGAAGTCCATCACCATGGCAGTCGCAGGAGGGAGAACAGGAGCAGCGCCGAAGGAAGTCATACTCCTGCCCTACCCGGTGCAAAAGAGGGTATCCGTATTAATTTCTCCTTTTCAGGAGGAGGCGGACATTGCAGATTTGCAGCTGTGCCCCAGAGCAATTGTCATCGGAATAGGCTGCCGGCGAGGGAAGACTCTTCCGCAGATTGAGGCGGTCCTGCGAAAGCAGGTGGAAAAGGCAGGAATTCGCTGGGAGGCAATCTCAGCCATTGCTTCTATTGACCGAAAGGGAGAGGAGAAGGGACTGCTTGAGCTGGCCGGGAAGTATCAGTTCCCCTTCCTGACCTTTTCAAAAGAGGAATTAAGCGGGGTAGCCGGAGAATTCCAGGCCTCTGCCTTTGTGCAGGAACAAGTAGGTGTGGATAATGTGTGTGAGCGTTCTGCTGTGGCAGCCTTAGGAGGACAGGGCAGATTAATATCGGAGAAATATGCCGAGGATGGGATTACAATTGCCGTTGCGGCTCAGGATTGGAGGGTTGTCTTTGATGAAGAATAAGATATCGGTGGTCGGAATAGGCCCGGGAGAAGAAGAGATGATGACCCTTCAGGCAATCAGGGCACTGGAGGAGAGCGATGTCATCATAGGTTACGGTGTGTACCTGGAACTCTTGGGTGACCGTTTCCGGGACAAGGAATTCCTGTCCACGCCTATGAAAAAAGAAACCCGGCGCTGCAGGATGAGCTTTGAAGAAGCGATGAAAGGAAAAAAGGTCGCTATGATCTGCAGCGGAGATGCAGGAGTCTATGGAATGGCCTCCCTGATGTATGAGATAGGAACAGAATATCCGGATTGTGAGCTTACGGTGATACCGGGCGTCACCGCTGCCAACAGCGGGGCGGCCTGCCTCGGCGCTCCGTTAAATCATGATTATACCGTCATCAGCCTCAGCGATCTGCTGACACCCTGGGAGCTGATTGAGCGGAGATTGAGGGCGGCAGCCCAGGGAGATTTTTGTATCACACTTTATAATCCCTCCAGCCGTAAAAGGGCTGATTATTTGAGAAAAGCCTGCGATATCTTGCTGGAGGATATGGAGGAAGACAGAGCCTGCGGCTATGTGGAGAATATAGGGAGGGCAGGACAGAGGTACGTTACCTGCACGTTAAAAGAATTGAAGGAGCAGCAGGTGAACATGTTTACCACAGTATTTATCGGCAATTCCCAAACCCTGAATCGGGAGGGAAAGCTGGTTACCCCGAGAGGATACCGCCTATGAAACAGATACTTATTTTTGGAGGGACTACCGAAGGGCGTCAGATAGCGGAAATCTTAACCGGTCATGGCATCGGCTGTACGGTCTGTGTTGCAACGGAGTACGGCAGGCAGGTGATGGAGGAGAGGCAGGAGATCATTTTGCATCAGGGCAGGATGACGGCGGAGCAGATGAAGGAATTTATTGCAGCCGGAGATTACCTGGCGGTTGTGGACGCAACCCATCCTTTTGCTGCTGTGGTTTCGGAGAATATCAGGGCCAGCCTGAAGGATGGAAGGATACCCTATCTGCGGCTGCGAAGGGATACGAAGGAACAGAGTCAGGAACAGGTCACCTGTTTTGCCGGCGATGAGGCCTGTGCTGAGGCATTGAAGGGCACCAGGGGCAATATATTGCTGACCACCGGAAGCAAGCAGTTGAAGATCTATGCCGGGGAAGAGGAGCTTCTAAACAGGCTGTATGTAAGGGTCTTACCGGGAATAGAGAGTATTCAGGCCTGTCATGATAATGGGATTGCCGGAAAGCAGATTCTCGCGATGCAGGGGCCCTTTTCCCGGGAGATGAATGAGGCCATGCTCCGACAGTTTGATATCCGGTATCTGGTCACCAAGGAAAGCGGAAGCAACGGTGGCTTTGGAGAGAAGCTTGAGGCGGCGGCAAACACCGGAACCAAGGTAATGGTTATCGGCAATCCGGAGGGATTCGAGGGATATACCATGGAAGAAATCTGCAGGGAGCTGGAGAAGCTGACCGGAAGAGGGTTGGAGAACCGTCGGAGCTGGAAGATATCCCTGGTTGGTATGGGAATGGGAAGTCCTGTATTGCTGACGGGAGAGGCACAGGAGGAGCTTAACAGGGCGGAGGTGATCTTTGGTGCCCAAAGGCTTCTGGAGGGGATTGGGGAGCAGGTGCAAAAATATCCCTATTATCTGGCGAAGGATATCCTGCCCTGTCTGCGGGAGAAGGAGAAGGAGGAATACGGCGGCGCAAGGATCCGCAGAGCGGCGGTCCTGTTCTCCGGCGATACAGGCTTTTACAGCGGAGCCCAGAAGCTGTATGAGGCTTTGCAGCAGGAGATAGAGCTGGGAGAGCTGCAGGCTGAGCTAAGAATATTTCCGGGCATTTCCTCCCTGTCCTACCTATGTGCGAGAGCGGGCATGAGCTGGCAGGATGCCAGAATATTGAGTATCCATGGAAGAGGTGCGGATGTTCTTAGAGCGGTGAAGGAAAATCGGAAATGCTTTCTCCTTGTATCAGGAGTAGAGGATATGAGGAGCCTGGGTGCGGACTTCCTGGAGGAAGGGCTGGATGAGGTAAGGATTATTGCAGGGTATCAGCTTTCCTATCCCGAGGAGCAAATCCTGGAGCTGTCGCCTGGGGATTTGAATGGGCTGGAGCGGCAAGGGCTTTATGCCTGCCTAATCCTCCATGAGCAGGCACAGAAGAAGTTTTTGACCCATGGATTGCCGGACGGCGTATTTTTGCGGGACAAGGTGCCCATGACCAAGGAGGAGGTAAGAGAGGTCTCCATATGCAAGCTTCATTTGCATGAGGATGCTGTTCTCTATGATGTAGGAAGCGGCACGGGCTCCGTCGCGGTGGAATGTGCGAGGTTATCCGATACGGTCCGGGTCTATGCCATTGAGAAGAGGGAAGAAGCAGTTCTCTTGCTGAAGCGCAATCGTGAACTGTTTGGATTAGATAATATGAAGGTGATCGAAGGAGAAGCGCCGGAGGCATTCCGGGAGTTTCCGGCTCCGACCCACGCTTTCATCGGCGGAAGCGGAGGTAATCTGGAAGGTATATTGAGAGGACTTTATCAGAAAAATCCGTCGGTCCATGTGGTGGTTAATGCAGTTACGCTGGAGACTGTCAGCGAGATCACTTCTTTGTTTGGCACCCTGCCGGTGGAAAAGGAGGAAATTGTCCAGGTGCAGGTCAGCAGGGCAAGAAGAGCAGGAAGCTACCATCTGATGCAGGCGGAGAACCCGGTTCATATTATATCCTTTGATTTCATCCCTCCGGTATCTTGCCAGAAGGAGAGATAGGTTGATGTGTATGCCGCTAAAGCGGCAGATGGGAGCTAGAATGAAAGTACCAAGAATTATGCTCGCCGCAGCAAGCAGCGGCAGTGGTAAGACTCTTCTGACCTGTGCTCTTTTACAGACAATGAAGGATTGTGGAAAAGAAGCCGTGGCCTTCAAATGCGGCCCGGACTATATTGATCCCATGTTTCATCGGAAGGTGCTTGGGGTGCCCTCCAAGAATCTGGATACCTTTTTTACGGACGAGAACACCACCAAAGCGCTGCTTCTGGAAGGTGCCGCCGGAAAGGACATCTCCGTTCTGGAAGGGGTAATGGGATTATATGATGGGTTGGGGGGAATCAGGGAGGAAGCTTCTTCCTATCATCTGGCGAAGGTTACAAAGACACCGATTCTCCTGGTTATTGATGCCCATGGAATGGGAAGGTCGTTAATTCCTTTGATCACCGGGTTCCTGCAATATGATACCTCCCGTTTGATTCAGGGGGTGCTTCTGAACCGGATCTCAAAGCAATTCTATGAGACCATAAAACCGGAGTTGGAGGCTCAGCTTCCGGTTCGGGTATTGGGGTGTTTTCCAAAGCTAAGCCAGCTCCGGCTGGAGAGCAGGCATCTTGGGCTGTTGCTGCCGGATGAGGTGAAGGACCTTAAAGAGCAGGTGCAATTGGCAGCCGATGCGCTTAAATCCTGCGTGGATCTGGGAGAAATAGCAAATATCGCTTCCAGGGCAGAAATGCTGGAGGTGAATGCACAGGCCGATGCAACCCCTCTTTCTCCCTCAGGAGAAATTCAAATTGGAGTGGCGCGGGACGAGGCTTTCTGTTTTTACTATGAGGATAATTTAAAGCTATTAGAACGTTTCGGTGCCAGACTGGAATTTTTCTCCCCTCTTAAAGGGGACAGGTTACCGGACCGCATCCATGGGCTTCTTTTGGGGGGCGGATATCCGGAGCTTTACGCAGAGGAGTTGTCACAGAACGAGAGCATGAGGGAGAGCATCCGCAAAGCGATAAAACAGGGGATACCATCCCTGGCGGAATGCGGGGGCTTTATGTATTTGCATGAAGCCATAGAGAATCTCGATGGGAAGACCTTTCCCATGGCGGGAGTGGTTCAGGGAAGCTGCCGCAATACGGGGAAGCTGGTACGCTTCGGCTACATCAGCGTCACCGCAGATGCCAATACCTTTCTGGGCAGCGGCGAAATACGGGGGCACGAATTCCATTATTATGACAGCACGGACAATGGAGCCTCCTGTACCGCAGAGAAACCCGTATCCGGCAGATCCTGGCAGTGTATTCATGCCGGGGAGGATCACTGGTGGGGCTTCCCCCATCTGTATTATTATTCAAATCCGGAATTCGTTCGCCGGTATTTAGAGAGGGTCAGAGCCTATGCACAGAACACAGGAACATGAAACCATTGATTATTATTCTTACCATTCGCGTCTGGGCGGTTGGAATACGGATTATAAAGTAGTTTTTTCCGTAGGTGCGTTGATTACGGTAATTGCGGCCGACAGTATCCGGGTTTCTGCGGCGACCGCATTATTTATGCTCTTTCTCTGTGTGGGTATCGGGAAAATTCCCTTATTGGAGTATGGGAGGCTGCTTCGCATTCCGGCGTCCTTTATCCTCCTGGGTGCGGCGGCGATTTTAATACAGCTGGGAAGCGGAGCAGACAGCCTGCTTTTCTTACCCTTCTTTGGGAGAAAGCTGTTTATTACGCAGGGCAGTCTGCACCTGGCCGGGAGGGTGGTGCTAAAGGCATTTGCGGCGGTCAGCGCTTTTTATATGCTGACGCTCTCCACTCCCATGGGAGAGATTCTGTCTGTTTTTCGAAAGCTTCGTGTACCGGCTGCGGTATTGGAGCTGATGCATCTGATTTACCGGTATATATTTATCCTTTCGGATATCAATCAAAAGCAGAAGGATGCCGCGAAGTCAAGGCTGGGATACTGCGATTTGAAGACTTCCTTCCGGACCTTCGGGGCGGAGCTGGCGAATCTTCTGGTCCTGTCCCTGAGAAGAGCGGATCTTCACTATGATGCCATGGAAGCCAGGGGCTACGAAGGGAACTGCCTTTTCTGGGAAGAAAAAAGACCGCTTACGGCAGGCCAGTTGGTATATGGATTGACTTATATTGCACTCACTATTATTGTCAGTGTGGCTGCTCAGTCACAGCGGCTCTAGCAAGCCGATGCACACAAAACCTGCAAAATGCGCATACAGGAACAAAGTTCGTGTTCCTGTAATCGTGGTGGACAACACAGATGCAGTTGTTCTCATAACTTATATTACAAGGAGGTTGTGCCGGATGAAGGAGAGTATTCTGGAAGTAAAGCATCTGAGCTTTGCTTATGACGGGAACCGGATGGCCTTGAAGGATGTCAGCGTAACGATATATCAGCAGGAGAAGATAGCGGTGCTGGGTGCCAACGGGGCAGGGAAGTCCACCTTCTTTCTGAATTTGAACGGAGTTCGGGAGCCGGAGACCGGCGAGATAACCTACCGCGGTGAAGTCATAAATAAGAAGAATAAAAATAAGCTGCGGCGGAAAGTCGGAATTATCTTTCAGGACCCGGATCATCAGATCATTGCCTCAACAGTGAAGGCGGAGGTCGCCTTTGGCCCTTTGAATATGGGACTTCCCAGAGAAGAGGCGGAGGAAAGAACCATGGATGCTATTAGGGTGATGGGGCTGGAGGATTATCTCTTTCGACCGCCTCATTATCTTAGCGGCGGAGAGAAGAAACGAGTGAGCATTGCGGATATACTGGCGATGGATTGCGAGGTGATGATTTTTGATGAACCTACGGCATCGCTGGATCCGGCCAATGCCAAGATGCTGGAGGAAGTTTTAAATCGGATCGGGGAGGAGGGAAGAACCATACTTCTTTCCACTCATGATGTTGATTTTGCCTGCCGTTTTGCTGATCGGATCCTGGTTTTTTATGACGGCCGGCTCATCGGTGACGGTTCACCGGAACGTATTTTTACAGATGAAGAATTGCTGAAAACAGCCAATTTGAAGAAGCCGGTTCTGATGGAATTGCAGGAATTGCTTGCAAAACGGGGGCTTCTTAGCGGAGGAGGGAGATGTCCCAAATCCGTAGAGGAATTCGCAAGTCTCTTTCCCGCTCACTGAGGGACGGATGTAACACCGAAATAGCCGGAGGAGCAAGCCGACTTTCGGAATCTTTAATCTAGTTAATTGGAATCGGGTAATTAAGATAGCTTCACAGCGTCTTATGGTATAAATAAAATAGAAAGAAATGAGGAAAGGGAAATGTCAATGAAACAAAAAAAGATGATTGCAGTAATTGCAATCCTGTCGGCAGCTATGAGCATTCAGCCGGTTGCCGGCGCAATGCATATCATGGAGGGGTATCTGTCACCGGCATACTGTATTGCCTGGGGAGTATTAAGCATCCCCTTTATTGTGGCGGGCTACCTGGCGATTCAGAAGAAGCTGAAAGAAAACAGGAGAAATATTACGCTTCTTGCCATGGCCGGAGCCTTTATCTTTGTGATATCTTCTTTAAAAATTCCTTCGGTTACAGGAAGCTGTTCCCATATGACCGGCACCGGTCTGGGAGCGATTCTGTTTGGACCGGCAACGGTGAGCATTCTCGGAGTGATCGTGCTTTTGTTCCAGGCTGTCCTGCTAGCTCATGGCGGACTAACTACGCTGGGTGCCAACATCTTTTCTATGGCGATTGCAGGACCGTTTGTGAGTTATGGAATCTATAAGCTGTGCCGGCTGGGTAAGGTAAACCGCTATGCCTCTATTTTTCTGGCGGCTTGTGTGGGAGACCTCTTTACTTATTGCGTAACAAGCTTTCAGCTTGCAGTAAGCTATCCGTCCATGGAAGGAGGAGTGATGGCTTCCATAGGAAAGTTCCTGGGTGTATTTGCGCCGACGCAGCTTCCCTTGGCCATTCTGGAGGGCATCATTACCGTCCTGATTATGATTGCCCTGGAAGCTTATGCACAGCCTGAACTGGGCATGGTGAATTACAATAAGGAGGCAAAATAAGATGAGTAAAACCAAAAGAACCGTTTTTATATTAATTGTGGCCGCAGTATTAATTGCGCTGGTACCTCTTTTTGCTTTGAAAGGTGCGGAATTCGGAGGCTCTGACGATGCCGGAAGTGTTATGATTGAAGAAATTACCGGGAGCTATGAGCCCTGGTTTACGCCGGTTTTGGAGACGATGATTAACGGAGAACTTCCGGGAGAGGTGGAGAGTCTCTTTTTCTGCCTTCAAACGGGGATTGGTGTGGGGATCATTGCCTATCTTATGGGCCGCCTGGTGGAGCGCAAAAAATGGACGGGCATCAAGGAGAAGGCATGAGTATAAAGCAAGGCATTTTAATGGTAAGCTTTGGTACCACTTACCGTGATACCAGGGAAAAGAACATAGAAAGGCTGGCAGAAACAGTCCGGGAAGCTTTCCCGGACTGTGAGCTCTATCAGGCCTATTCCAGCGGTATTGTAAGAAGAATACTTAAGACAAGGGATCAGATCCTGATTCCGGGAATCCGGGAAGCGCTGCACCAGATGCATCAGGACCGGATAACCCATGTGCGGGTGCTTCCCACCTATATTATTGAGGGTATTGAGAATAACAAGATGAAACAGACCACCCGGGAATGCGGTAGTTTGTTTGAGGAAATAAGAATTGCGGGAGCACTCCTGGGCAGGGAGCAGGATATTGTCCTCGCTGCCCAGGCGATTTGGGAAGAGATTAAGGACAATGCGGGAGAGGACCCGGTGGTATTCATGGGACATGGCTCCGCCCATGAGGCGGATCAGTGCTACGAAAGCCTGGAGAAGGCTTTGCGGACTTATTCGGGAAAAGAGATATATATAGCGACAGTGGAAGGCTCCGTTACAATAGCCTCCGTAATGGAGAGGCTGAAGGCTTCGAAGTCGGAAAAAGGACGTGTTTTATTGCTGCCGCTGATGCTGGTGGCAGGGGATCACGCCACGAATGATATGGCAGGGGGAGAGGATTCCTATGCCGGGATACTGAGGGCAGAGGGCTATGACCCGGAATATATGCTGAAAGGATTGGGTGAATATAAGGATATTCGCCGGATTTATGCGGAGCATTTAAGAGAGATGATAGGATAAGGGCAGAGGAAAATGATCAGAAAGCAGATAATTCAGATAGTAATATTCGCATTTGGTGCAAGCTTGCTTTGTGGATGCAGCGGACAGAAGGCGCTGCAGGAACAGAGGGCACAGCAGGGAGTTCAGGAAGAACTGCAAAAGGAGCAGGAAGGTGAACCGGAGGGGCAGGAGGCACTTCAGAAGGAGCAAGAAGGTGCATCGAAGGGGAAGGAAGCAGACAGAAGCGGAGAAGGAGCAAAGCAGCAGCCGGACAGAGTAACGTTTACGGATTCGCTGGGGTATGAAGTAACTGCAGAGCTTCCCGCGAAGACCGCGGTCATATCCGGAAGCTATGCAGATATGTGGCAGCTGGCGGGAGGAGAGCTTGCCGCAGTAACAAAGGATGCGATGGATACCATCACGGTTACGGAGGAGATGGTAAATCTGGGGGATCTTAAAAACCCCAGCGTTGAGAGGATGATTGCGGAGGAGATTGATTTTGTCATACTGTCCGGTGCAATTGCGGAGCATGTAGCCCTGCGGGAACAGCTGGAGATGACAGGAATAACAACGGCCTGCTTTGAGGTGGAGACCTTTGAGGATTATGCGGATATGATGGACATTCTTACGGACATCACCGGAAGAAAAGATTTATACCGGACCAATGTGGAGCTGTTACGGGATGAGATTTCGGCGCAGATTGCCAGGGCGGACGAAAGCCATCCCAGCGTATTGCTGCTGCGGGCCTATTCCGGAGGAGTGAAATCAAAGGGCAGTGACAGCATGACCGGACAGATGCTGAAAGACCTGGGTTGTGTAAATATTGCCGACAGCGAAAAGGGACTCCTGGAGGACCTGAGTATGGAAGCGATTATTGCAGCTGATCCGGATTATATATTCGTTACAACCATGGGAGAGTCCCAGGAGGCAGCTCTTAAAATGGTGGAAGAGCTTTTGATTTCCAATCCTGCCTGGAAGGGACTTAAGGCAGTGGAAGAAAATCATTACTATGTGCTGGAGAAGGAGCTGTTTCATATTAAGCCCAATGAACGCTGGGGAGAAAGCTACCGGATCCTGGCAGATTACCTGTATGGAGATAAGTAAGAAGGATGAAGATGCAAAGAAGAATAGGGATCATACTCCTGCTGCTTCTGGTTATGATATTGGTGGGAATCCTGGATGGCTCTGTTAAGCTGTCCCTGGGGGATATAAAAGAGCTGCTGTCCGGAGGGAGCTTAACGACAGCAGGAAGGATTATTCTGTATGTAAGGCTTCCTCGGGTGGCGGGTGCTGTTATTGCCGGGATGGGACTTGCCGTGGCAGGGGCGGTGATACAGACTATATTCAACAATCCTCTTGCCGGACCCAATTTAATCGGCGTCAATTCCGGGGCGGGGTTTGCTGTGGTTCTGACCGGAATAATGCTGCCGGGCTCTTATCGGCTTATACCGGCTGCTGCATTTGCAGGGGCGCTGATTACTGTATTATTTGTATATTATCTGGGGAAAAGAACCGGGTCCTCCAAGATAACGCTGATCCTGGCGGGAATTGCAATCAACAGTCTCTTGAGCGGTGCCACGGATGCGGTATATACCTTC
Source organism: Bacillota bacterium (assembly GCA_023423045.1). Lineage (GTDB taxonomy): Bacteria > Bacillota > Clostridia > Lachnospirales > Lachnospiraceae > Mobilitalea. Next base: position 48,467 of record JAFAGA010000043.1, read on the forward strand.
AGCGAGACCTCTTTGATCACCAGCAGCGCCTTTAAGATCGGGGGCCTAAGCGGAATCCAGGTGCCGGTACTGCGTTATGCGGCAGCGGCGGTGATTCTTGCGGTGGGGGCTGTTCTGCTGCTCCATAATGAATTGGAGGTGCTTTCTCTGGGGGAGGATACGGCAAAAACGCTGGGGCTTCCGGTTTCTTTTTACCGGTTCCTGTTCCTGGCACTGGCGGCGGTACTCTCCGGTGCGGCGGTGAGCTTTGCGGGGCTTCTTGGATTCGTAGGACTGATGATTCCCCATATCGCCAGGCTTTTAGTGGGAGAGGAATGCAAATACCTTATCCCGGCCTCAGCCCTCTTGGGAGCCCTGTTCCTGCTGGTTTGCGATTATATCGCCAGAACCTGGTTTGCACCCTATGAACTGCCGGTAGGAATTATTCTATCCTTCCTCGGCGCCCCATTTTTTGTGTGGCTGCTGTTCCATAGGAAAAGGAGGGGGAAGAATGCTTAAGCTGGAGAAGATCGCGGCCGGATACAGTAAGACTCCGGTAATCAGCGATATCAGCATAGAATTTGCGCAGGGCAGGATTACGAGCGTTATCGGTCCCAACGGGAGCGGAAAAAGCACTCTTTTAAAGGCCATAGCGGATTTATGCGATATCAGGAGCGGTAATATATTTTTGAATGGGAAGACGAGACAGGAGCTTGGCCGGAAGGAATATGCAAGGCAGATTACCTATCTGTCTCAAAGCCGCCAGGCAGGCGCCATCACCGTGGGCCGAATGGTTCTCCACGGAAGATTCCCGCATCTTTCCTACCCCAGGCATTATAAAAAAGAGGATTATGAGCATTGCAGGCGGGCAATGGAGCGGGTTGGAATACTGGAGCTTCAGGATAAAAAGGTGGAGGAGCTTTCCGGCGGGCAGAAACAGAAGGTATATCTGGCCATGGCATTGGCGGGAGATGCGGGTACTCTTTTGCTGGATGAACCGGCCGCTTATCTGGACATCCGGTACCAGCTGGAGCTGCTGGAGATGATGAGGCAGCTGAAGGAGCAGGGCAAAACAGTGATTGCGGTATTGCATGATCTGAATTATGCGATGCATGTATCGGACTGGATTGTTGTGCTGAATCATGGGAAAATTGTAATGCAGGGGGCTCCCGAGCAGATCAGGGACAGCGGTATTATCAATCAAGTATTCAGGATTAATGCCGGGAGTCTGGAAGATAACGGGGGAAGGAAGCATTTCTTCTTTGAATTGCAGGAGGAGAATTCGGAGGCGAAGCAGCTCTGAGTGCGGAAAAAGATAAAAAAGAGACAAAAAGAAAGACAAGAAGAGAGCGAAGAAGAGAGCGAAGAAAACAGGGGGAAGTCAATGAACGGAATTTTATATGGAGTAGGGGTGGGCCCCGGAGATCCGGAGCTGTTAACTCTCAAGGCATTGAGATGCATCCGTGAAAGCGATGTTATAATTCTTCCTTCCGAGCCGAAAGAGGATTGCTATGCGTACCGGATTGTCAGAGAGGCATATCCCTTGATTGAGGAAAAAGAAATCATATGCATGCCATTTCTCATGATTAAGGATAAGGAAATACTGAAAAAGGCACATGATAATATCTATCATGGGATTGCAAAGCTGCTCTCCCGGGATAAGGCCGTGGCGTTTCTGACCATCGGTGACCCTTCGGTGTATTCCACCTACAGCTATATCCATCAGAGGGTACTTCAAAATCATGGCCGGGCGGAGATGGTCAACGGCATCCCGTCCTTCTGTGCAGCTGCGGCGGCGCTGGGCATTTCCCTGGGAGACAATAAGGATGAGATACACATTATACCAGGTTCCTATGAGATCACCGGTACGGTGGAGCAGACGGGAACCAAAATATATATGAAATCCGGCAAAAAGCTGGCGGAATTAAAGAAGGCTTTGCTGGAATATGAAAAACCGGAATGTTTGGAGGTTTATACCGTAGAAAACTGTGGTATGATGAATGAGAGAATAAGTGAAGGAATAGATAATCTGGATGTTGCCAGCGGTTATCTGACCATAGTAATCGTGAAGGAAAAGGCAGGAAAGGACTGAGCCGTCTATGGAGAATTCATATCGTTTCTTTGAGAACAGGGAGTGCAGGTATTATCCCTGCCACAAAGGTATTCAGGAGCTGAATTGCCTGTTTTGCTACTGCCCCTTCTATACCTGGAAGAAATGCCCCGGACATCCGGCCTATAAGGAGACCGGCGGCAGAAGGATTAAGATATGCACCGGATGCACCTTCGTGCATCGCCCGGAAAATTATGATAAAATTATCCGCCTTCTCAAGGAGGGAGAGGATGAATAGAATAAGGGGAACAGCCTTTGGGCGGTTCCCCTTATTCTGTGGTATATCCGGAGGGCTGCATGCGATAGTTCCTGGGAGAGATGCTCAGCTCCTTTTTGAATGTCACCTCGAAATGTTTATTCCCCTGCTTCTTTTTCTCCATTCTCCCGGGGAGATTCCGGTCTGCTTCTTAAATGCTTTGTAAAAAACAGTAGTGTCATGATAACCCACCTCCAGAGCGATACAGGAGAGGGTATGGTTCGTATTGGTTAAGAACTCCTTGGCTCTTGTGATACGGTATTGTGACAGGTACTGGCCGGGGGTAAGGCCGCTGTAAGCCTTAAGGGTCCGGATAATATATTCCGTAGAAAAATGGAAATGCTCCGAGAGGAGATCATTGGTCAGGGCCTTGTTATAATTCTCCGAGATGAAATGCGTTATTTCCCAGCCCAGGCCGCCCTGCTCCTCCCTATGATGAAAGGAGGTGATATGCTTCAGAATGGACAGAAAGAGGGCTTGCCGGCTCAGCATATCATAGGGCTTGCTTTTATCCAGATAATCCAATTGATCAAACAGCGGTTTTAACAACAGCTTATCGTAGGATCCGCTTTTTAATAAGAATATGGAAGAGCTCTCTTCCGGGTTATGGCTGAAATCATAATTGATCTTATCCAGTCCCTCCCCCGCAGCATTGAAGTGGATATAGAAATAAGACGGAGCCGGGCTCTCCTGGCTGCCGTGCTGAAGAAGACCAGGCATCTGTACATACCATTCTCCATCCCTTAATTCGATTTCCCTCCCTTCTTCCGAAAAGAACAGCCTCCGTTCCAGCATGAAGATCAGGACATAATGGCTGGGTATTCTGGTAATGTGTCTCTCGTTTTCCCTAAAGGATCGATAGCTGGCACACAGATACTCCGGCCATGGGTTTTTATCCAGCCGAATGTAGTCAAAATCAGTGCTTTTTCCCATATGATAGATAAGTTCACTCCTTGCTTCCTATTGTTCAGTTTTTGCAATATTATTATTAAATTATAACTGATAAACTAGGAAATGAACAGAAGAATGTTGTTCAAAATTTGATGTTTTTATATTTCTGATTTTCAATATTTTATAAGAATGGAGGATTGTTATGAAACAGCTAAGTAAACCGTTTTTTACTCCCTTTTCAACAAATGAGATAAAGCCCCAGGGGTGGCTGCTGGAGCAGCTTAAAATTCAGGCGGAAGGACTTTCCGGCAATCTGGATCTTTTCTGGCCGGATATTAAGGACAGCAGATGGGTCGGAGGGGACCAGGAGGGATGGGAGAGAGTTCCCTATTGGCTGGACGGCTTTCTGCCCCTTGCCTGGCTTCTGGAGCGTGAGGACATGAAGGAGAGAGGGAAAAGATACATAGATTATATTATCTCCCATCAGGAGCAGGACGGCTGGATTTGTCCCGGCAATCCGGGGGAACGGGACCAATATGATATGTGGGCGCTTTTTCTTATTCTCAAGGTTCTGGTACAGTACCATGATCTCACCGGTGACGCAAGAATTGAAGAGGTTGTCAGAAAGGCGCTGTTAAGCCTGGACAGGCATATCGACAACAATCTCTTATTTTCCTGGGCCCAGACCCGGTGGTTTGAAGCTCTGATTTCCATTTGGTGGCTGTATGAGCGCACAGGGGAGGAATGGCTTTTGAATCTTGCTTCCAAGCTTCACAGCCAGGGCTTTGAGTGGGCGGATTTCTTCCGGCAATGGCCGTATAGGGAGCCGGAGGAAAAAGGGCGCTGGGGGCAGATGAGCCATGTTGTAAATAATGCCATGGCATTAAAATCCGGCGCGCTATATTCCAGATTAACCGGGAGGGAAGAGGAGCTTCACAGTGCCGAAGGGATGGTAAAGATGCTGGACCAGTATCACGGGATGGTGACCGGTGTATTTACCGGAGATGAATGCCTGTCAGGAAAGAGCCCCATCCAAGGCACGGAGTTGTGCGCGGTTGCGGAATATATGTATTCTCTGGAGCATCTGATCGCATTAACGGGAAGGACCCATTGGGGAGACCGGCTGGAGAAAATCGCATTTAATGCACTTCCGGCAACATTCAGCCCGGATATGTGGACCCACCAGTACGATCAGCAGGTGAATCAGGTGGAATGCAGTAAAACAGAGCATCCTATTTTCAGGACCAATGGCGGGGAGGCAAACCTCTTCGGCTTGGAACCTAATTTTGGCTGCTGTACGGCAAATCTCAGCCAGGCATGGCCGAAATTTGCTCTTCATACCTTAATGAAGACCGGGGATGGAATTGCAGCGGTTGTATATGCGCCCTCCACTGTTGACACAGTAATCAACGGAGTGAAGGTAAGGATTGCTGTGGAGACGGAGTATCCCTTCCGGGACAGGATCCATTTTAAAATTGATGCTGACAAAAAAGTGAAATTCTCTCTCCTCCTGAGAATACCTGCATGGTGCCGGGAGCCCCAGGTAGAGGTGGGAGGCCAGACGATGACAGCGCAGGGAGGAACCTACTTCAAACTGGAAAGAGAATGGGAAGGCAGAACAGAGGTTACCCTTAAATTTCCTATGGAAGCAGAGCTGGCAGACCGGCCGGAAAACCTCCGTGCAATTGTCAGGGGACCTCTGGTATATTCTCTGGAAATCGGTGAAAGATGGGTTCAGATAAACCAGGAGATTGCCGGAAGGGAATTCCCTCATTGTGATTATGAGGTGTATGCAACGACCCCTTGGAATTATGGCTTGAGAATAGACAAGGACAATCCGGAGGGATGGATACGGTTTGAAGAGAGCGAATTAGGCCGGCGTCCTTTCTCTCCTTCGGGGGCGCCTGTCAGGGCGAAGGTAAAGGGGAGTAAAATTGACTGGCCCATGGTGAACGGTTCGGCGGCGCAGATCCCCGCCATGACATGGGTTTCCGAAGAAATCGAAGAGTTGACCTTTCTTCCCTATGGTTGTACGAATCTGAGGTTGACGGAGCTGCCGGTAATATAATAATTATATTTCTAAGGAAATAGCTTTTTCATTCGATAGAAGCTCGCTTTCATTTAAATGGTATTAATTGGAGGTTATGGTTGAGAATAGGAGCGGTTCCGTGTACAATGTGGATAGAAGAGTCACACCGGCGAGGGGATGTGGATATTAATAAAAATGCGTATATCGGCATAAATGTTAATATTAACAAAGACGCTTCGGTAATGTGGCGGCAGATCCATATTTGATCACAGGGGGACAAACTGGTATGAAGTATAATATCTTGGTGGCGGACGATGAATATTTAATTCGCAGGGGTATCATTAAATTATTGCAGAAATACGAAGATTTTGAAGTTGCCGCGGAAGCGGAGGACGGGGAACAGGCGCTAGAGCTTGCGGGGGAACAGGACATCGATGTATTTCTTGTAGATATTAATATGCCCTTCCTCAACGGTCTGCAATTCATTGAGAGGCTGAAGGAGGAGCAGCCCAAGGCGCTGGTCTGTATCATAACCGGATACGATAAGTTTGAATATGTCAGGAAGGCGCTGCATCTGGGAGTGTTTGAATACATACTGAAGCCTTTGAATGAAGAGGCATTTGCCGATACCATGGCTAAAATCACCGATGCCCTGAAGCAGAAGAAGGAAGAAGAAAAATATCTGAGCTGGGCCAGGACGAGCTTTGGCAAAAGCCGCTCCGGCCTTGTCTGGGAATTGATTGAAAAATGCCTGCTGCTTCAATATTCTCCGGATAAGGTGAGGGATGAGGTGGACTCCTACGGGTTGGGAATTCCCCAGGAATATACCATGACCTTGATCTGTCTTGAGAAGACGGAGCTTCCGGATATTCGCAAGCACTGGAACGACGGACTGCTGTATTCCTCCGCAGAGAATATTGCCAGAGAGACCTATGCGCAGCTGGCACCCCTGCTAATCGGCAGAAATAACAAGGGGTATCTGCTGATGGTTTCGGCAGCAATCAAAAAGGAGCAGCTGGAGATGATGAACCGGGAGTATAAAAAGGCGGTGGAAAGATATATTCCGGCCAAGGTTCTGCTGACACAGCAAGCCGGAGAGGACCGGGCAAGGCTGGCGCTGATCTGCCAGGAATTGATGGAAAAGCTGGAGACTCTCCGGAGCTATCCCAGCATCATTAAGAAGCTAAAGGAATATATTGCAGAGAATTATTATAAGGAAGACCTGAGCCTGGCGGATGCGGCGGAATGTGTCAGCCTTTCACCCCAGCATATCAGCAGGATGTTTAAGAAGGAGATGGATATCACCTTTATCGACTATCTGACCAAGGTACGCATGGGGAAGGCGATCGAGCTCTTTGCGGATGATACCCTGAAGATGTATGAGATAGCGGAGAGGGTGGGCTATTCCTCCCAGCATTATTTCAGCAATGTTTTTAAGAAGGTGATCGGCATAGCGCCGCTGGAATACCGCAGCCAGTGTATCGGCAGAAAGCCGGGGAATATCTATGAGCTGCTTCAATAAGTACAGGAATTAGCATCTGGAATCGGAAGATTTCAGATGCTAAATTTTTATACATTTCCCCCTGTTTTTTGTAAAGACTTTCCTGCCCTCTTTCCCTATAATTTGAATTGCGGGAGTAGTTCATACCAATAGCTCCGTATGAAAAAGGCAGCCAATACGGCACAACAGTCCATGCAGAGATGCCTTTTTCAATACGGACCATTGCGAAAGAACTGCGGCAGACGCAAGGGCGGGTCCCGCCGGAGCCGGGAAAAAGGAACGCTCCGAGGAAAGAATAAGGAGGAAGAGTATGAAAAGAAAATTATTAAGCCTGGCATTATGTGTTGCCATGGCCGCAACGATGCTGGCAGGCTGTGCCAAGGATGCAAAGGAGACCTCCGGGGGAAATGACAAGCTGGTCGTAGGGTTTGCACAGATCGGACAGGAGTCCGGCTGGAGAGATGCGGAGACCGCTTCCATCCAATTTTATGCCGGACAAAATATTGATACCATTGAACTGAAATTTGCCGATGCCCAGCAAAAGCAGGAAAACCAGATTAAGGCAATCAAGTCCTTTATCGAAATGGGTGTGGATGTCATCGGCCTCGCTCCGGTGGTGGAGACCGGCTGGGATGCAGTGTTTACCGAAGCAAAGGAAGCTAAAATTCCCATCGTGCTGGTTGACCGTATGGCTGATGTGGATGAAGATTTGTATGCCACCTTCATCGGCTCCGATTTTATTGAAGAGGGCAAGAATGCGGCCATAGAGATGGCCCAGCTCTTAGGCTCCAAGGGGAACATTGTCGAGCTGGAAGGAACCGTAGGCGCATCTGCGGCAAATGACCGCAAAACCGGCTTTGACGAAGAGATTGCTGCAAACTATCCGGATATTAAGATACTTGCATCACAGACCGGTGACTTCACAAGAGCCAAGGGCAAAGAGGTTATGGAATCCTTCTTAAAGACCTACGGCGATGAGATAGACGGTGTGTATGCACATAATGATGATATGATGCTGGGAGCCATTGAGGCAATCAAGGAAGCAGGACGGAAGCCGGGCGTAGATATCAAGGCGGTATCCATCGACGGTGTAAAAGGGATCTTTGAGGCGATGGCAGCAGGGGAGGCCAATGTTACGGTGGAATGTAATCCGCTATTGGGACCGCAATTCTTTGATGTATGCAAGAAGCTGAAGGCGGGCGAAAAGGTGGAGAAGTGGATTAAATCGGAGGAAGGAATCTACCGTCAGGATACGGCAGCGGCTGATCTGCCTAACCGGAAGTATTAAGAATTATTATGTTAGTCGAAATCCGCTCCCATCCAAGATCCGGAGCGGATTTTGACTTGTAGACAATAAGAGAGCTTATGCGTGTGCCCGGTGTGAGAGTCTGCAGGCGGGCTCGATTAACCGGAGGAAACCGACTACGATAAGGTAAGGAGGGAAGATTGCATGTTAACAGATCATGTATTGCTTGAGATGGAGCATATTTCAAAGAGATTCTCCGATACGGTCCTGGCACTGAAGGATGTCAGCTTCCAATTGCAGAAGGGAGAGATCCATGCGCTTCTGGGAGAAAACGGTGCCGGCAAGTCAACCCTGATTAAGGTATTAACCGGCGTGGAAAAGCGCAGCGGAGGTTCTGTTTTTTTTGAAGGGAAGGAGCTTCACCTGCAAAGTCCCCAGGAGGCGCAGAGAATCGGAATTAGCACCGTATACCAGGAGGTGAATCTATGTCCCAATCTGTCGGTGGCCGAGAATATCTATATCGGAAGAGAACCGATGAAGAGGGGGCGGATCGACTGGAATACCATGAACAGGGATGCCGTCAGGCTCTTGGAACGGTTTGACTTAAATATTAATGTCACCAGGAATCTGGATCGCTATTCCGTGGCGGTCCAGCAGATGGTGGCCATTGCCCGGGCTTCCGATATATCGCTGAAGGTACTGATCCTGGATGAGCCCACCTCCAGCCTGTCAAGAGTGGAGGTGGAGAAGCTGTTTCAGATTATGAGGCGCCTTCGGGAGGAAGGAATGGGAATTATCTTTGTGACCCATTTCCTGGATCAGGTGTATGAGATATCAGATCGAATCACAGTGCTGCGCAACGGGGAATATGCGGGAACCTATGAGACCGGAAAGCTCCCCAAGGTTGAGCTGGTGGGAAAAATGATCGGCAAGGATTATGAGGAATTGAGCAGCCGGCTTTCCGTGCTTCCCCAAAAGGAGGAAGAGGGAGAAGACTTCCTGAGGCTGGAGCGGCTCTGCGCAGCAGGGACCGTCAGGGATATGGATCTGTCTGTTCGGCATGGGGAGGTGCTGGGATTGTCCGGACTGCTGGGCTCCGGCCGATCAGAAACGGTCCGTCTGATCTTCGGCCTTGATAAGGCGGAGAAGGGAAAGCTGGAGCTTAAGGGAAGAGCGGTAAGGTTTAAGGGCACACTGGAGGCAATTCGCTGCGGTATCGCTTTCTGTCCGGAAGACCGAAAGACAGACGGTATTGTGGGAGAGCTGTCTGTGCTGGACAATATCATTCTGGCTTTGCAGGCCAAGCAGGGAATGTACCGTAAGATTTCCCGGCAGGAGGCCCGGAAGCTGGCAGAAGAGTATATCCGGCGGCTGGAGATTAAGACACCCTCCCCGGGACAGCTGGTGAAAAACCTCAGCGGCGGGAATCAGCAGAAAGTGATTCTTGCACGCTGGCTGATCACCAATCCGGAGCTGCTGATGCTGGATGAACCCACCAGAGGGATTGATATCGGCACCAAGGCGGAGATACAGAGGATGGTGACGGAGCTGGCAGCAAAAGGTATGGCAGTAATTTTCATTTCCTCGGAGATAGATGAGATGCTTCGCTGCTGCGGACGCATCGCCGTACTCCGGGATTACAGCAAGATTACGGAATTAGAGGGAGACGAGATCAGTGAGGAGGCCATTATGTATTATATTGCGGGAGGTGAGCTGTATGAAGGGAAGGAGTAAACTAACCGGATATCAGGTTTTCTGGCCGGTGCTGATCCTGGTACTGATTCTGGTGTTCAACGGAATTCTCACCGGAGGGAGCTTCTTTGAGATGAAGATTGTGGATCAGCATTTGTACGGCAGGCTGATTGACATTCTGCGCAACGGAAGCAAGCTCATGCTGCTGTCCATTGGGCTGACGCTGGTGCTGGCGACGGCGGGAACGGATATCTCGGTTGGCTCCGTCATGGCCATCAGCGGTGCTATTGCCTGCAGTATTGTGAATGGCAATATACTGCCCTTCCTCCGGGGAAATGTGGGAGCGGCCATTGTGATTGCAATTCTTGCGGGTCTGGCTTGCGGATTATGGAACGGATTTCTGGTGGCAAGGCTCCAGATTCAGCCCATTGTTGCTACGATGATACTGATGGTGGCGGGCCGCGGTATCGCGCAGCTGATCACCAATGGAAAGATTGTGACCATTAATTCCGAGGCATATTATTTTATTAACGGCGGTTATATCCTGGGACTTCCCTTTCCGATCTTCATCGTGGGTTTTGCCCTGCTGCTGGCAAAGCTATACACCGGAAAGACCGCCTTCGGGCTGTTTGTAGAGTCTGTGGGCTGCAACCCTAACGCCAGCAAATTTGCAGGAATCCGGGTTAGCGCAGTTAAGCTTCTGGTCTATACCTGCAGCGGAGTTCTGGCAGCAATTGCGGGACTGATTGAGAGTGCGGGGATCAAAGGAGCGGATTGTAACAATGCGGGTCTGCTGATTGAGCTGGATGCCATATTAGCCGTGGCGATCGGAGGGACCTCCTTAAACGGAGGCAAATTCTCGATCCCGGCCAGCATCATCGGAGCTCTGATCATCCAAAGTATAACAACAACGGTATATGCATTGGGGATTGCCCCGGAGATTACCCAGGTAATCAAGGCGGTTTTGGTAATCCTGATCTGTCTGTTCCAGTCGGCGGAGTTTAAAGCCGCCCTGTGGAATAAATTACATCTGAGAAAGGCGGTGCAGTAATTTGAAGCTTCGGTTTAAATTTGGTTTTCAGAATATCTCCCTGATGATTACTGCGGTGCTGTTTTTGGGGCTTTTCGGCTTTGGAGCGGTATCCTATGACCGTTTCCTGTCCCTGTCCACCTTTCTTAATTTATTTAATGACAATGCCTATCTGATTGTTGCGGCAATTGGGGTAACCTTTGTGCTTCTGACGAAGGGAATTGATATCTCTGTTGCCTCCACCATTGCCTTTACCTGCGTGTTCTCGGCATATCTGCTGCGGCAGGGCGTACCGGAGTATGTGGTGATTCCTCTGGTGCTGCTCATCGGGCTGCTGCTTGGAATTGCCATGGGATATATAATTCACGCCTATAAGCTTCAGCCCTTCATTGTAACCTTGGCGGGACAGTTCTTCATGCGGGGGCTGTGCTCGGTGATCAGTACGGAGTCCATCCCCATTTCCAACGAATTCTATAAGAGGATGGCTCTGAACAAAATAAGAATCGGCGGCGGCAAGATATATTATTACGTGCTGATCGCTCTTTTTGTTGCGGCGCTGGCCTTCTATATCTTAAAATATACCAGATTCGGAAGAAGCGTCTATGCCATCGGAGGAAATGAGCAGTCCGCCGTCCTGATGGGACTGCCGGTGGCTGGGACTAAGGTAGCGGTATACGGGATCAGCAGCTTCTGTGCGGCACTGGCGGGGGTGATCTTCAGTTTCTATACCCTGGCAGGCTATTCCCTGCAGAACATCGGCCTGGAGCTGGATGCCATCTCCTCTGCGGTAATCGGAGGAACGCTGCTTACCGGCGGAGTCGGCTCGGTTGTCGGAACCACCGTAGGAGTACTGATCCAAGGGGTGATCCAGACTATCGTGACTTATCAGAACCTGAATACCTGGTGGACGAAGGTGACCATCGCCGCATTGCTCTGCATCTTTATTGTAATACAGAGAATGATTTCCTTTAAAACGGAGGCGGGCAGGAGGAAGGCTTGAAAAAGGAGACAAGGTATTGTAAAATAATACCATAATACAATCTGCTGTATGACAGCCGGACTTTACAGACAGGCTGCGCTATTGCATAAAAGCGGCTTCCATTATACATAGGAAAAATAGAATTAGCATGGGGGTGGGTTCCATGAGATGGATAAAGAACAAATTTATCAATATTACGATTCGGAGTAAGATAATTTGGTCCTATTTTCTCGTTACGCTCACCCCCCTGATTATTTTTGCGGGGATCGGCTCCTACCTGGTGGTACGCCAGGCGGGAAAGAATGCCTTTACCCATACGGACCAGATGCTGAAGCAGGTGGAGACCGCAATTGATGTATACATCAGCACCATAGAAAAGACCTCCAATTACATAGCGAAAGAAGTGGAGGACAGCAGCTTCTTCGATATTACGGCAGAGGAGGGCGAAGTCTGGAGGAAGGAGCAGGCCTGGATATCAAAGATGCTCCATAATATTGCGGATACCCATTCGGAGATTGGAGGGATTCTCATCGCCACAGAGAAGGACCTCTATATCAGCACGGGTATGACCCGTATCTCCCGGGATTCCTTCTCCATGGAGAAGTGGTACCGGCAGGCGGTAAAGAACCCTGAGGAAATCCAGATGATCAGCAATATCGCAGGAAGAAATATCATAACCAACGAGAGCTATAGTGTGGATGACGCCTTCTCCCTGTCCAAGGCAATTATCAGTCCGCGGGACAACAGGGTAATGGGGGTGATCCTGATTGATATAAAGCATGATATTATCTCCGCCTCCATCAAAAGCATCACTTTGGGAGAGAAGGGCTTTGTATTTGTAATGGATGACAGCCGCCATGTGGTATATACACCGGCCAATAAAATCACTTACCGGGTCAATATGGACTTACTGGCCGGAGGAGACGGTACTCCCATTACCACCAGGATCGGGGGAGAGAAGTATCAGATAAGGCAGGAGCATTCTGATTATACCGGGTGGAAGATTATAGGGGTGTTTTCCATGGACGAGATTATGGGCTCGGTAAATGCCATGCTGTGGATTCTCATCACCTGTGTGTGCATTACCCTTGTCTGTATCACGGTCATTTCCGTAAAGATATCCCAGACCATAACCAATCCCCTTACCCAGTTAAAAAAACTTATGAAACGAGCCGAGGAAGGGTACCTGTCCGTTCGCTTTGAGGTCCGCTACCGGGATGAGGTGAGCATCCTCGGCAATAATTTTAACCAGATGCTGGACCGGATTGAATATCTGATCCGCATGGTCTATATTGAGCAGCAGAATAAGCGCAACGCGGAATTAAAAGTTTTGCAGGAGCAGATTAAGCCGCATTTTCTATACAACACGCTGGATACCATTAACTGGATGGCCAGGGAGCATGAGGCAGGCGATATTGTAAGGGTCGTGGATGCGCTGACCAGCATGTACCGGATTGGCTTGAGCGGGGGAAAAGACTATATCACTTTAGAGGAAGAAATCAGATATGTCTCCAATTATCTTTATATACAGAAGATACGCTATGGCTCCAAGATTAATTATGAGATTATTGAAGTGCCGGTGCTGAAGACCTGTGAGATTCCGAAGCTGATTCTGCAGCCATTGGTAGAAAATGCGATCTACCACGGGATCAAAACAAAGCGCAGTCAGGGGCACCTGACCATTGCCATAAGAGAATTGGACAATGATAGAATGGAATTGTCGGTGGAGGATGATGGTTCCGGCATGGAGCCGGAGAAGGTGAAGGAGCTGGAAGGGATGCTGAGGAAGCCTCTGCCGGAGGGTGGCAGCCATCACAGCTTTGGGATATTCTATATTAAGGAGAGATTGCGGCTTCGTTACGGGGAGAACTTCCAGGTACGAATTGACAGTACCAGGGATGTTGGAACCAGGATAAGGCTGATCCTGCCCAGGGCAGGGAGGATGCCGGAAGAGGGAGGGGTATATGAATCATAGGAGAGCCGCCTTATTTTCAGCGGTCTGCAAGAGGCTGTTCCTGCTTCCGGCATGCCTTGCGCTTCTTACCCTTACGGGTTGCGAATACTATAAGGAAAATAAGGAATTTGGGAAGATCGATTTTGTCATAGGAGTATCCCAGGCCAATATGCGGGAGGCCTGGCGTTTGGTGGCTTCCAACGAGATAAGAGAGGAAGCGCAGAAATACAGCAACATCAATCTGATCATTACAGATGCGACCTCCGATCCGGAAAAACAGAAAAGGGATATCAAAAAGCTCCTTGACTATGGAATAGACCTGTTGATTGTGAGCCCCTGCGATGTGGAGGAAATGACTCCGGTTATCCGCCAGGTATATCAGGAAATTCCGGTAATCGTTATGGACCGTGCGGTGGAAGGCTTTGACTATACCCTGTATATCGGACCGGATAATGAGCTGATCGGGAGGCAGGCAGGGGAAAGTGTGCTCTGGCTTCTGCCGAATCAGAGAGGAACCGTATTGGAGCTTTGTGCCAGCGAGGATTCCAAATCCAGCGCAGACCGCAGCAAGGGCTTTCAGGCAGCGGTCGGGGAGTATTCTGAAATCAGGGTGGAACAGTGCCGAATCAAATCCGCGGCGAGGGACGAGACGGAGGACGTAGTGCTTGGGATGAGGGATACATTGACCGGAATTGATGTTATCTTTGCACACAACGACTACATGGCGAGAGGAGCCGATCTGGCCCTGCAAAAGCTCGGTCTGGAGCTTCCCATTATCGGCATTGACGGTTTTACCGGCGAGAACAACGGAATCCGCATGGTTCAGGACGGAGTTATTGCCGGAACCATTACCTGCCCCACCGGAGGCAAGGAGGCAATACAATATGCCATGGATATTCTCAATTATGTCAGCGGGGTTCCCAAGCAGATTATTCTCCGCAGCCATACGATCACGAAAGACAACGCAGACGACTATATTTTGGGATTGAATCAGCCGTTAAGGCAGGAAAAGGATATTATTGATGTCGGATATTCCCAGGTGGGGACAGAGAGCGCCTGGAGGCTGGCTAATACCGCTTCTATTAAGGAGGCGGCGAAAGAGGAGGGAATCAACCTGATCTTTGATGATGCAAACCAGTCCCAGGAGCGGCAATTTGAAGCAATACGCCGGTTTATCGAGATGAAGGTGGACGTGATTGTGATCTCTCCGGTGGTGGACTATGGATGGGATCCGGTCCTGAAAGAAGCAAAGGAGGCAGGAATCCCGGTGCTTTTATCCGACAGGAGGATCAGCACGGCCGAGGATGATCTGTTTGCCACTTTCATTGGCGCGGAATTTCTGGAAGAGGGGCGCAGAGCGATGCGGTGGATTGCAGGAAATGTCAAGCCCGGTTCCCAGGAAGTTAAAATCATTGAATTACAGGGAACGGAGGGAGCCTCCCCGGCCATTGAACGAAAGCAGGGCTTTGAGGAGATACTGGTCCAATATCCGGATTACCGGATTGTATATTCGGAGGTGGGGGATTTTACCTACCAGGGAGGGAAAGAGATTATCGAGGAATACCTTCAAAGGATGCAATGGGACGTGGATGTTATCTTTGCCCATAACGATGACATGGCGCTGGGAGCCATCGATGCCCTGGAGGAAAAGGGCATCCGTCCGGGAACCGATGTAAAAATCGTATCCGTGGACGGAACCAGGGAAGCCTTTCAGGCAATGATAGAAGGAAAGTTAAACTGCTCGGTAGAGTGCAGCCCCCTCCTGGGTCCCCAGTTGATGAAGGCGGTGAAGGATCTGATGGCGGGCAAGGAGCTGCCCCTGCGGATTATAACCGATGAAAAGATATATACCGAGGAAGTGGCAGAAGAGCTTATCGATGGGAGAAAATATTAATGCGCAGTACTTCATTTGGTGCATGGAACTTAATAGGTTATCCGGACATATATTTCCATCTTGACAAGCAGAATAATAAAACATATAATGAGTACATACTCAGTGAGTCGGAGGTCATAAAAGATGCCCGGGAAACGGACGCTTCAAAAAGAGAATACCAAGAAAAACATTATAAAAACCGCAATGTGCTTGTACGCCTCAAATGGTTTTTCTACACCCACGAATATGATAGCCAAAGAAGCCGGTGTGTCACATGGGGCTATATTTGTCCATTTCCCAACGCGTGATGACTTGCAGCTCAGTGTTCTGGAGCAGTTTGCCCATGAGATTGGTGATGAATTGCACAATCTTGCCACAACGGATGGCAGCATTTTTGATCTGCTCTATGCCCACATACATGTTCTGGAAGGTTATGAACCCTTCTATAAGGGTTTGATTAAAGAGATGCCTTTCTTGCCGGACGATGCGAAAAATATGGTGATTGCTCTGCAATCTATCTTATCGCGGCATTTCAATGTTGCCATTGAACGCGGAAAACAGGAAGGCATCATTAAAGAGATACCCCTCCACATTATATTCAACACATGGATTGGACTGGTTCATTACTACTTGCAGAACAGTGATTTGTTCGCCCCCGGGGAATCGGTGTTGAAACGCTGCAAGAATGAATTAGTGAGCAGCTTTATGGTACTCATCTCAAAATAAGATTTCAGTCCAGCTAAGAAATGTCAATAGTGAATTAAAAAACTTCTGATAGTTTTATTAAATGAAAAAAGAGTGACTTTAATAGACCTTTTGACATTACATCAAACGGCTGGTTCGAAGGAGGTATGTATTA
>JAFAGA010000031.1 GCA_023423045.1 Bacillota bacterium
GGCTCCTTTTTAATTTAACTTTCTTCTATAACAATCTGAATAGACTCCAGAATAATGCTACTATACATCAAGAATTTACCTGTTTTAATGTGCCTTTCATGTCAGATTTAATTTGACGATTTACACTCCATCATGAGTTAACAGATTATCATTAATGATGCTATAGGCGGCATCTATGATATTCTCTCCTAAGCCGCTGAGGCTGTTTACCAGCTTGCTTTCTAATTCCTTTCTCCATTCTGCACTCGAATCACGCAATTTACTTTCTTTTAATTTTTCCAATCCATCTTTTGATAACTCTACAATAACACTATCCGATTCTTCTCCTTTATAGTCGACAGATGTAGAATTCTTCATCATTTTATTAGTTTCCCTATATTGAGCATTCCTTCCATTAATACTGTTATTATTTCCTATTGTTCCGCTCTCTTTATCAAAATTCCTAGAGTTATCAACTCGCATTCCATGGTCCTCCCCAATATTTGTATCAACTCATTTATATATTCTATCGGCACCTTTCACTTTGTTCTAAACTAATTTTTTGTATATCTTTTTATATCGCAAATATCCAGAAATAAATTAAAATAGGTGTTCATTCCTTGTTTCCTACCAACAACTTCCAACTCCATCTATGCAAATGACGCATTTATCTGGAAAATAGTCATATTAATAAAGTCTTAATCTATCTTAATATAAAAGTAATTCTTTTTATGCTTCAATTTGTTATCATATAATTAGTACAAAAACTGTTGCTTAGATTGAAAGGAGGATCTATACAATGAGTAACACACAATATATCACTGATAAAAAAAGAAGATATTTCTATGGTGCTCTTCTTTTTATATTGATATTAACTGCTATGGTATCCCTGCCAAAGAAGGCGTACGCAGCTGATGAAACCGTATATCAAGATGGAATGTACCGTTATAGAATCACAGATGAAACGAAAAAAGAAGTGCTCCTTATTGGTATTGATTATACAAAACCCATGAAGGAAGTATCAATTCCCGGTAAAGCGCTGATTGACGGAACAGAGTACACCGTATCCGAAGTGAATCTTTTATATGGGTACAATAGGGATGAAGCTTCTCAGGAATTTTACCAATCTGTTGAAAAGCTTAAGATACTCGATACCTTTACCGGAACACTGCAGAGTCCCCTGTATGTATTCGAGAATATAAAAACCGTGGAGTTATTAGGTAAGACTTTATTGCCCGAGAAAATATATGTGTCGGTCTGGAACATAAAAAAGAATCCGGATGTCTTATTTTTAGTTCCGGAAGGTTACGAAAAGGAGTATAAGAATATCATCGATATCTCTATGGAATATTCTGCTTTTAGTGATCTATACGAGCACACGATCAGAATGATGCCGACCATCGTTGCTTCTGAGACTGTTGCTGCCGAATATGGGTGCTTTAACGTTGACGATTTGATCTATCAGGTAACTTCTTCTGCAAAGAATGGAATCGGTGAAGTTCAACTGATTGGCATCAGTAAAAGATTAAATATCTCTTATCTGGCTTTACCGGAGCAGGTCAGAAGCAATGGATATACCTATAAATTGACGAAAATCTGTACCTATGGACTGCTTGGCATCAATGCAGCCGCTATCGTCGTTCCCGACACAGTAACCGTAATGGAATCCCATTCCTTTGGTAATACCATTGAGTTACTCTTCTTATCGAAAAACTGTAAGGTAATCCCTTCGTGGTTGATTACCAACGAAGATAGCAGCAGTAACCTTCGTTTCGTATACGTACCGGAAGGGGTGACTACACTTTCAGATAATGCTTCTAATTTTATCAGCCGAAATCAATCCAGCGTTATCCTGCCAACCACCATTAAGTCCGTCGGCAAGAAGTCATTATATGGCTTAAATCTGGTTACCTTCCTTAACAAAAAGCCCGTAGCAAGTGTAGCTTCCGCTGTGAAAGATGGTACGACGGTCAAGGTAAATAAGTCCGTAGTCTCCACTTATAAAAAACAATTCAGCAAAAAGATTCCTGTAGTTGCTGCAAAGGATATTGTAAAATCTACCGTGATAACCGTCAGTAAATCCAACTTAAAGCTGGATACCTCAGGCACCTATACATTAAAAGCTTCCTTGACAAAGGGCTCCAATGAAACGGTATATTGGCTCTCAACCGATACTGATATTTTTGATATATCGAGTAAAGGAGTTCTTAATCCAAAGACAGCCGGAACCGCTTATGCTGTCGCATATACAAGAACCTCCGGGCTGCAGAAGCCGGTAAAGGTAACGGTTACGGATAAATTAATCTCGGAAGGCATTTTTACATATAAAATATCCGACGCATTGAACAGAAAGGTTACCCTCTGCTCCATTAAGCCAAAATCAACAACAAAGAAAGTAAATATTCCCGAAAAAATCACTTATAAGAATAAATCCTATACCGTAACGGGTGTGATTGCTGATTTAAAGAACACCGCTGTTCCGTTAATCAGTGATAAGTATAAGAACAATAATATTACCAAAATTGTCTTCCCAAAGACGATTACCGGTACCGTCGGTTATTTGGGCTTCATGAAAAACATAAAAAGTATCACTTTTAAAGGAACTAAGGCTCCGGATACTATAAGAGACTGGTATGCCGACGGCGGATTACTGGCATTCCAGGCAGTAATTAATGTCCCTGCAAAAAGTTATACTGCTTATAACTCGGCAATATGGACTACCGCCGATTACGGCGCTTACTATACGGTTAATTATGGCTGCCGCATGGATTTTAATATATTAGAAGCAGGAAATGACCAACTGATGCAATTTGCTGTAGATGGTATACTATACACCGTGACAAAAAAAGCCGGAACAGGAAAAGGTGAAGTAAGCGTTAAGGGTGCCGATGTTACTCTGAATGAAATAAATGTGGGCGGCACAGTAAAAAACGGTAAATATTCCTATAACGTAACCGAAATTAAAGCATGGGCTTTCTACTGCAGCAATGCAAAAAAGATCATCCTTGGGGATACCATAACAAAAATCGGAGTCGCTGTGTTTAATGAAAAAGCAGAGTATATTAAATGGTCTAAGAATTGTAAGACAATTGGAAGCAATATTTTTACACCATCGTGGGAAATTAATACAATGATTTATTCGGAGCAAATTAAATATACTTCAAAAAGTGATTTTTATTCCCTAAACACCTTTATTATTCCTAATGGGGTGACAACAATAAAAGGAAATGTATTTGAGAAGGGATTTGGTAATCTTAAATCAATAACTATTCCAAAGTCCGTTACTTCGGTTGGTAAGAATGCATTTAATCATACTACGGACGTTAAATATGAGTAAGTGCTTCTGCCTCACTGCCAGGGATAAAAGAAAAACTTATTGGTAGCAAATTAAAGTGCATCTCCAAATATCCGCAGTTATATCGGAGATTTGGGATGCACTTTATCTTTATAGCTGCAGCTTTCGATCCGCAGTTACTTCTTCAGGGAATATTCCAGAGAAACAATATTACTGTTATATTGTTTTCCATCCCACTGGGTATAAACAAGCTTTTCGCTGGACGGACTCCAGCAGGTGGCTGCATTACTGATATCTACCGCAATCCGGGTGGACTTGCCGGTTAACATATCATAGAGGTACAACCCTCCAACCGCAGTACCGCTTCCATCCCCCTTCAGGCTGTAAGCAATCATCCGCTGATCGGGGGACCAGGATACTCCGCCCAGCTCAACACCTTCAGCAATGGTTTTGGCGTTGCCTCCATCCTTGTCACAAAGTAACAGGAGCTGTTTGGATCCGCTATACTGCAAGACCAGCATCTGATTTTCATCCGGAGCCGGAAATACCCCAAATACATCGGTCAAATTCAGACTCACGATATCCTTTCCGGACGTATCGAGCGCCATCAGGGTGGGGTCATCGGCGGTATTGAAATAGATCGTATCCTTTATTTTCTTAATAAGATATACCGCCTTTTGGTCTAATTCCTCCAAAGCAGTTGCCTTTCCGTCAATGCCTGCATAATAAGCCCCGTTCATATAACCTGCCCCGATTACCGTATCCTTATCGGCCCAATTGGCACTGCCGACATTCCCAAACTCTTCACCGTTGATACCAAAGCTTTTCAGGCTCTCAAGATTGAGCACATAATAGGATGGATCACCCAGACTGTTCCCGTAGTATAACACATTTTTCTTATCCGGTGAAAGCTTTGCTCCTCCCAGATTAAGTTCTTCCTGTTCCGTTAACAGTTTGTATTCCTTGGTATTAAGATTGAACAGATACAGGCTTCTTGGATAAGCATCCGATAATTCTTCCAGCTTCATTTTTACTAAAGACTCGTTTTCCTTTGAAACAACCACAGTATCCGCATCAAGCCAATCGGAGATTTCCACTTTCTCGTAGCTGTCAATCCTGACGATGGAGAAACCGGGCTCGCCTGCCTCATTATTATCGCTATCATCATTATTCGTATCGTCAATAATTGTTATGGAACCCCCGGGCTCCTTTACGGTTACCTTGTCGTCTGTATTCTTTGTACCGCAGCCTGTAACAGTTATAACTAAAAACGCAGCACATAGCATTTTTGCAATTTGTGTCTTTCTCATAGTAAAGCACCTCCTTGATCTATAGATTATCAAGACTTTGTTTCCATACAATATACAATTATAGATATCCTGTAAACAATTGTATCTAAAATGTAAACATGATATTGAATCTTTGGATAGCGCAAAACCATGCACTTTATGGCTGCATAACTGCCGGGAAGGAAACTCTGAAGCTGGAGCCTTCGCTCCCGGTATTTAATAAAACAACACTGCCGCCCATTGATTCCGCGTGCTTCCTGGCAAGTGACAATCCTAATCCGGCCCCTCCATTTTCCCTCGCCCTGTTTTTATCAACGGTATAAAAAGGTTCAAATACCTTATGAAGCAAATCCTTGGGAATCCCAATACCGGTATCACTTATTTCAATATGCACCTGCTGAAACGACAGATCGGTTTTTACAAAAATATTACCATTGGCTTTATTGTATTTAATAGCATTGTCCAGAAGGTTTATCAGTACGATGGTCAAACTATCCTTATCTCCTTCTATATAGGCTTCCTTCAATTCGGTATTCAAACCGATGCCGAACTTATCCATCCTTCCCTTTAAGCTGTTCAGCACCGTCTCCACTGCCTGTTTTACTTCCAGCTTCTCAAACTTCAGCTCAAAATCATATTTCTCCAGAGCCGATAATTGCAGGACCTTGTCCACCATCTCATACAAGCGTCCCGTCTCACTTTTTATATTGGTGATCGCTGTCTCCAGAAGATTTTCATCATCCGGATACATTTCCAGCAAATCAAGATACGCTTTCATAGAAGTTAAGGGCGTTTTAAATTCATGGGTTACATTTCCGATAAACTGCTTCTGCTGCTGATCCAGAAGAGATAATTTATCGACGGCAAGCTTCAGTTTATTCTGCTCGGCTTCCATCCCCTGTATGGTTTTTCTGATCTGCCCGCTCATTGCATGAATTCCCTGACTTAACTTGCCGATTTCATCCCTGCGCTTTAAGACCGTGGTTTCATAATGGCCTTCCCGTACTTTATCCACCATCTTATCCAGCTTAATTATGCCGACAGCAAAGGAGTTATAATATATATATCCGAGGAAAAAGCTCAGAATAAACAACCCTGCCCCGGTATAGGTAAACAGCTGCCTGATATTGTTATAAAAGGCATGATGCTCCGACAGCGAATAATAGAGCTGCACAACACCCATCTGCTCATTTCCTATTTTTAAAGGAGTCAGGTAATACAGCGCATCTCCTTCGATCAGATATGCGGTTTTATTGTTAAGTGCATGCTCCAGCGTTTTCTTTATATTGTCGGATTCCGTATCCGTCACTTTTTTACTTACCAGTTCTCCCTGACTATCATATAAAACCAGGGATAAACCGCTGATTAATTCCAATTGCTCCGCGAATTCCTGCCCTTTGACTGACAGAAAGGTCTGCGGCACTTTATTTTCCTCGGATAAAATCCTCTGAATGAAATATGTGTTTGCAATCTTCGCCTGCTGAGCCAGATACTGTTCATACTGGTTTTGCTGGTTACTTTTTATCCCTCGCAGCGCTAACAGACTTAAGAGAAAAACTACCAGCAGAAGTAAAACAGCAAGGAACAGGCTGAATTTTATTTTTATGCTAATCTTCACTGCTTCCTCCCAAGGCTTTATAACCAATTCCATAAACAGTCTGTATTACATCATCATACTCTTCGCCAAGCTTCTTTCTAACCCGCTGGATATGAATATCCACGGTACGTGTTCCTCCTGCATAATTCATCTCCCAAATCAGTTCGAGAAGCTGCTCCCTTGTATAGACCCGGCCGGGATTAGACAATAAAAGAGCCAGCATATCATATTCTTTGGGTGTCAGATCCAGCGGCCTGTCTCCTGCGAAAGCGGTTCTTTTCTCCTTATGAAGCACGATGCCGCCCAGATGAACCTGGTCGGACTCCTGCTTCCTCTGCGCCTTCTGCATTCTGCGCAACAGGGATTTTAACCGTGCAAGCAGCTCCCGCATATCAAAGGGCTTTGTTATATAATCATCCGCTCCCAGCTCAAGTCCCAGTATTTTGTTCACGATATCCTCTTTAGCCGTTACCATGATAATTCCTATCCGCCCCTTATCCTGAAGCTTCTTAAGAATATCATATCCGTCCAGCCCGGGAAGCATGACATCCAAAATAATGGCATCCGGTTGAAACCGGGCAAGGGTATCCATGGCTTCATCTCCGCGATAAACAGCTTCGGCAGTATAACCTTCTCTTTTCAATGCGTAGATAATGGCATCCGCTATCTTTTTTTCGTCCTCTATCACCAGAATTTTTTCATTCATTGCCTCGCACTTCTTTCTGTCGGATATTTTATTGGATATACTTATTATAGAAGCATTACCCTCCAAAGTGAAATAATATTTTCTCAACGGATTGTTCCGGAGACTGTTCTGAGGTATCCAGCCAAAAGCCGATTCTCGGGGTCTCCTTCATGAACTCCTCATATAAATCCTCAACCGTAAAGCCGGTATAACCAATCTTTCCCCTCATCTCTTCACGTTTTCTTACTGTTTCCACATTCGGACAGAGTACTGCGATACGAACAGGATAGCCCTTCAACAGATCCAACATGCGGGATAATTCTTCTCCATAGTAGTTATCCTGCAAAGCAACGGAAAATCCGTTGTCATAGTAGGTCTTTGCCGAATCTGCTGCCAATCGATAACGCAGATGCAGCTGCCGGACAGCCTCCTCGGACGGCTGTGCCGACATCTCGGCACGTCCTGATACAATCATTCGACGAAAGATATCGCCGCGCAGATGCACACCCTTTTCCATTTTTGATGCAAGCAGTTCTGCAACTGTTGATTTTCCAGATGCCATAACACCGGTAATTATATAGATTGCTCTTTCCAACACAATTCACCTCCCTATTTAGTCAAGTGTTTTTTCCTTTAAAATCAAGGAATTTATAGTTTCATATCTCAGATGAATGAGCCTCAGTCATGGATATTTCTCTGTATCAGGTACGAGAATAGTGGTGTTAGGGTA
>JAFAGA010000046.1 GCA_023423045.1 Bacillota bacterium
CTATTCATCAGTGTCCATAAATCCTGAAGGCTTTACACCCGCTTCTTATACGCTCTCATCGCGAAGAAATATGCCACAATCATAATCCCAACGCACCATGCGAGTGCGACCCATATATCATTGCCCACAGGCTGACCCGATAACAGCGCACGGATCGCATCCACAATTGATGTTACCGGCTGGTTCTCCGCAAAGGCGCGAACGATTGGTGGCATCGACACGGTCGGCACAAACGCCGAGCTGATAAACGGCAGGAAGATAAGCGGGTAGGAAAATGCGGTTGCGCCGTCTATCGATTTTGCGGAAAGCCCGGCAATCGCTGCGACCCATGTCAAGGCCAGTGTAAACAGCGCGAGGATACCGGCCACGGCAAGCCAAGGTAATATCCCTGCCGACGAGCGGAAGCCCATAATCAGCGCTACGAGAATGATGACCACAACCGAAATCGCATTGGATACAAGTGAGGTCAGTACATGCCCCCACAGTGCGGCCGAACGCGCAATCGGCATGGAGTGAAACCGTTCGAATATGCCTCGTTGCATATCTAAAAACAGACGGTAAGCTGTATAGGATATGCCGCTTGCAATTGCCATCAGCAAAATGCCGGGCAACAGGTAATTCACATAGTTATCCGTGCCCGTTTTTATTGCGCCGCCGAACACATAGACAAACAGCAGCATCATTGCGATAGGCGTGAAGCATACCGTGATGATGGTATCCATGCTGCGAAATATATGGCGCATGGAGCGACCGAGCATAACGCCCATGTCGTTGAAAAAATGAGTTTTTGCCGCTTCCATTATATGGCCTCCCTTTTGCCGATGATCGAAAGGAAGATATCTTCCAGGCTCGGCTGTTTTTCCACATACTCCACATGTGCGGGCGGGAACAGTTTTTTTAGGTCTGCGAGCGTACCGGAGGCAATAATCCTGCCTTCATGCAGAATTGCAATCTGATCAGCAAGCTGCTCGGCTTCCTCCAAATACTGCGTGGTCAGGAACACCGTCGTGCCATGATCTGCAAGCTCTCTGACAGTTCTCCAAACCTCGATGCGCGCTTCAGGGTCAAGCCCGGTAGTCGGCTCGTCAAGAAAAATAAGCTGCGGTTTTCCGATAAGGCTCATGGCGATATCAAGCCTGCGGCGCATACCGCCCGAATAGGTGGAAACCCTGCGGTCGGCGGCGTCGGTCAGGTCAAAGCGTTTCAGCAGATCATCAGCCACTTGACGTGGATTGGCAAGGTGCCGCAGCTTGGAGATCATAATAAGATTTTCCCGCCCGGTCAACACCTCGTCCACGGCGGCGAATTGCCCGGTCAGGCTGATTGACTGCCGTACAAAATCAGGCTTTGATGTAATGTCGAAGCCGTTGACGGCAGCGTTCCCGCTGTCCGGTTTAAGCAGCGTGGTGAGGATTCTGACAATCGTCGTCTTACCCGCGCCGTTGGAGCCGAGCAAGGCGAAAATACTGCCTTTTTCCACCTCAAAATCCACACCTTTCAGGACATGAAGCTGTTTGTAGGACTTTTGCAGCCTTTTTATTTCAATTGCTTTTTCCATCCCGGTCACCCTCTTTTTCCTTTGTTTGACACATATCCTTTTTTATGGCCCTATAAGCTTCTTGGTTCACAGAATCCTGCAAGATGTCTGAGTTTGTTTTGGAATCCTTGATCAGATCGTCGCAGAAAGCAGCTACGTCATGGCCCGTCACTTCAAGCACGCCTTTCCCCCGGGCCACGCCCTCTTCAAAAAGATCGACAATCCCCGAGAACAAATCCGTTCCGTCTGTCAGCCCATCAGACATCTCAACAGGGCCGACCCGAAAGAGATATTTTTGAATCTCTTTATAAACAATCTGATACTCTTGCGGGAGTGCCTTGACACGCGCCATGTGCGCCCGCCACTCTTTTTTGCCTTCGATGATATCTTGTATTCTCATGTTATCCCCCTATTTGCCTAATTTTTTAGCGATATTATTGTTGAGTTGCTCGCGCCACTTGTCGCGAATAGACTTTGCCCCTTCTTCGCCAGCCAGCGCGGAACAGAAGCCTTTGATGTCGTCGCCCAAGACCTCTTGGACACTCTGACCGTCCGCCGCCGCTTCTTCGAGCAGGCCGAGTACACCGTCAAGAATTGGCATGAGGTTGCGACCGGTGAAATCTGTGTGCGGCCATATATTGAGCTTAATTTTTTCCCATGCAGCTTGATAATCAGCCGGAAGGTTTTTTGCTCGCGATTCAAAAGCTTTCAATTCTTTAGTCATATCGCTGCCTGTGATCCTTTCCCAAAAATTCATGATTTCTTCTCCTTTAACTCGTTCATTTTTGACGCGACAAACTCCCATTTTTCCCAGAATCTCCGCAGTTCCTCGCGCCCCGCATCGTTGAGCGTGAAAAACTTTCGTGGCGGCCCCATATCGGATGGTTTTTTGGTGATCTCTACCAGCTTGTTTTTTTCAAGCCGAATTAGAATGGTATACACCGTTCCATCCACAACATCTGTGAAGCCCAGGGCGTTCAGCCGTCGCGTAATTTCGTAGCCATAGGTTTCTTTGCGGCTTATAATTTCAAGGACGCAGCCCTCAAGCACGCCTTTGAGCATTTCCGTCAGGTTTTCCAGTATAATCCCTCCTTAACTATTCTGTATGACTTGTATGAAGTGTTACTTACTACTGCTATATAGTAACACGCAGTAGCCGGTTTGTCAATAATCATAAAACGTAAATCCTGTAATGCAAAACATAATACAGTTTTTTGATTGACACACTAAAACACTGCAAATACTTTTATAATTTTGGGATGCTTTTCATTGAAATATAAAATGTAATCATTTATAATGTCTTTAGTTAAGGGTTCTTGCATAAGAACCTCAGTCAATGACAAACAAGGAGGAAAACCGATGTCAACCAATGTTTATGACATATTATTGGAGCGTGGGTTCATTGAACAATGTACCCATGAGGAGGAAGTTCGAGAATTATTAGGAAAGGAATCCATGACCTTTTATATAGGATTTGATGCCACTGCCGACAGCCTGACCGCCGGACATTTTCTTACCGTTATGGCCATGATGCATATGCAGCGCGCAGGTCACAAGCCAATTGCCCTTCTGGGCGGCGGGACAACCATGATTGGTGATCCCACCGGTAAATCCGACATGCGCACTCTGATGACGGTCGAAACCATCCAGCACAACGCGGACTGCTTCCAGAAGCAGCTTTCCCGTTTTATCGACTTTAGTGACGGTAAGGCCATCATTGCGAATAATGCGGACTGGCTGCTGGATCTGAACTATGTGGAATTTTTAAGAGAAATCGGAATCCACTTCTCAGTGAATAAAATGCTGACTGCCGATTGCTATAAGCAGCGCATGGAGAAGGGTCTGACCTTCTTTGAATTCAACTATATGCTGATGCAGTCCTATGACTTCTGGAAGCTGAACAAATTATACGGCTGTTCCCTTCAGTTAGGCGGCAACGACCAATGGTCCAATATTCTCGGAGGAGTTGATTTAATCCGTCGTAAGGAACAGAAGCCTGCTTTTGGATTAACCTTTAAGCTTCTGACCACCAGTGAGGGAATCAAGATGGGCAAGACCATGAAGGGTGCCGTATGGTTGGATCCCAATAAGACAACCCCCTACGAATTCTATCAGTACTGGAGAAATATCGAGGATGTAAAGGTTGAGGAATGCTTGGGGCTGTTAACCTTCCTGCCGATGGATGAAGTAAGACGCCTTGGCTCCTTAAAGGATGCTGAGATTAATCATGCCAAGGAGGTTCTGGCCTTTGAGATAACCAAGATTGTCCATGGTGAGGAAGAGGCAACCAAAGCCCAGGAAGCTGCAAGAGCCTTATTCGGGGGAGGTATGAAATCGGAGGATATTCCTACTACCACCTATCCGGGCGTGAGATTTGCAGAGGGGATCGACCTGATCACCATGATATGTGATGCCAAGCTTTCCACCTCCCGTTCCGATGCAAGGCGTACCATTGAGCAGGGCGGCGTGACTGTTAACGAGATCAAGGTGACCGATTTCTCTAAAGTATTTACAGCCGATGATTTTGACCAGGATGGTGCATTGCTGGTCCGTAAGGGCAAGAAAGCCTTCCATCGGTTTATGGCAGAATAAAATCTATTAAAGAATGGAGTTGAGATTATGCCCTGGTGTCCAAAATGCAATTCCGAATATCAGGAGGGCTTTACAGAATGCTCTGACTGTGGTACGGAACTGGTCGACAGCTTAGAGGAAGCAGTGGAATTCCTTCCTTTCTTTCAAGCAGAGGACAAGAAGCTGGCTGAAAAGCTGATGAGTTATCTCCAATATTCCGGCCTGCCCTCCATGCTTTCCTTTGACGACAAAACGGAGGTCTATATAGTAAATATCCCTCCAAAGCAGGAAAAACAGGCAAGAAAACTGTATCAGGCCTTCTTCTATGTCGAACGTGAGAATATCGAAAAAGGTGTCTATAAGGACGACGATCCCGAAGAGGCAGAAGGTACCTTCGAGGCTGAGGCCGAAACGGACGGCGATGATAAAAGCAGCTCAGAAGATCAGGAGCCCGAAATTATTCTTCAAGGGGAGGAGGACGAGACGACTTCTGATGAAACCGAGGAAGATATGTCCGATACACCGGAGGACTCTTCTGCTCAGGATTCTGAGGAAAGAGGCGCTTATATCTTTAAGGAAGACCGTCATAAAGACCTTGCCGGCACCGTGTGGATATTCTTGATTTTCGGAATAGTCGGACTGATTTTTGTTATTCTCAATATGGCCGGAATCCTGACTATCCTGAACGGATGGATCCCCAACACCGTTATGGGTGTACTGTTCCTCTTCTTCCTGTATGTAGCAGCATCAACAAACACGAAGGCAAAGAGTATGAAGGCTGAGATAGCTGAGGAGAACCGGTTGACGGAGGAAATCAACCGCTGGCTTTCGGAGCATCTGACAGAGGATTATCTGGCTTCTATCCACAATGATGAATTATCTGATGAATTGAATTACATCAAGATGACAGATGCCATAAAAGAACTGCTTCTGGAGCAATTTGGTGCACAGAATCTCTCCTATCTGGATCGTTTGATTGAGGAATACTATAATGATAATTTTGATCAGTAGCATTATCACTTAGTAATATTATCTTTTAGCAACATACTTTAGTAGTATCAGAATTATAAATAAGTAAGAAATTATATTAACATAACAGAATTATGTTAACAAAACAGCTCTATGTGATTCCTTCCTAACTTTTTTCAGAAGATGTATTACTCACTCTCTTCTGCTAATGACGGGGATCGAATTCATAGAGCTGTTTTTTTGATTCAATTTATAGAGCTGTCTGTAATTTACTTCTTTAGTCTCAGCTTGAATCTCATTATAATAAGTTATATTATAATTGTCGACTCTTTTAGGTACGCAGGTTGACAATGCCTCTCGGCATGTTATAATAATAACGGAATATTTCCCATGGCCGCTAACACGTTTGGAATATGCCTGCGAGCTGCGTATGCCTGTATGAAAAATGGCACCCGCCATGGAAGCTGCAGCTTCCTAAACATTTCCCGACAGAAATGTTTTCAAATAGTACAGGTCATGTAAAATAACATATCATATATGATAAGGATGTCTCCCATGGAACTAAAATATCAGGTACTAAAAATATTAGAAGAAAACCGCGGTCAATCCATCAACGGTGCAAAATTAGCCAATGATCTGTATGTTACACGCAGTGCCATCTGGAAAGCCGTAAAAGCCCTGCAAAAGGAGGGCTATCATATTACTGCCGTAACGAACAGGGGCTATTGTCTCCAATCACAAAATGATATCGTATCCGCCGCAAGCATTCTTCCCTATCTGCGGGGAGATGCTGCATCCTTCGATCTGGAGGTGCACCAGACGGTGACCTCCACCAATACCCTTGCAAAAGAAATGGCTGCAAAGGGCGCAAAAGAAGGAACAGTTCTCATCGCCAGAGAACAGACGGAGGGAAGGGGACGGATGGGACGATCCTTCTATTCTCCCCAGGCTTCCGGCATCTATTTCTCTGTCATATTAAGGCCAAAGCTTACGCTTGAAGATTCCTTGCTGATCACTACTGCCGCCGCAGTCGCAGTATCTCAGGCCATGGAAGCGGTAGCTAAGGTTAAGGCTGAAATAAAATGGGTGAATGATATCTTTATTGCGGATAAAAAGGTATGCGGGATTTTGACCGAAGCATCCCTGAATTTTGAAAGCGGGGGGCTGGAATACGCGGTTGTCGGAATTGGCATCAATATAGAAGCCAAGGATTTTCCCGAGGATATTAAAGGGATTGCCGGCTCTCTTTTTACAGAGAAGCCTTCCGCCTTGCCGATTACCTCCATCCTGGTGGCAGAGGTATTAAATCATCTGGCAATCTATAAGAAAGAACTCTCAGAAAAGCATTACATGGAGGAATACCGAAAGCGTTCCTTCCTGCTAGGTAAGAATATTCTTGTATTGAAAGGTAAAGAGACCTATCCTGCAAAAGCTATTACGATTGATGATAAGGCACGCCTTGTTGTCATCTATGAGGATGGGACAACGGAGGCCTTAAATTCAGGCGAGGTTAGTGTGCGGCCCGCCAGATAACAAAACCATACTATATTTAAGGAGGATAGGTATCAGGATCAATATCTGCCATAATGGGCCCTGGTACTGAAAGACAGATTATGAATACAAACACTGAAGCAAAAAAAACACAAAGGATCAGCACCAGGGATTTGGTACTGACGGGAATGTTTACGGCTATTATCTGCGTTCTATCCCAGGTATCCATCAACATCCAGCCCATTCCCTTTACTCTGGGGCTCTTCTCCATCTTTCTAACCGGTACATTGTTATCTCCAAGATATGCTCTCCTATCCGTCATGGCATACCTTCTGCTGGGAGCCTTCGGTCTCCCGGTCTTTGCCGGGTTCAAGGGTGGGGTGCATGCATTAGTCGGAATGACCGGCGGATATTTAATGGCATATCCCCTGGTAGCGTTTCTTACTGCCCTGTCCTGCAAGCTGGCAAGGAAGTATAAACCCCATGGTAAAAAGCTGCTTTTTAATGAAAAGCTGTTCGTTCCATTTGTCATGTTCCTTAGCATGACCGTTTTCTTATCGCTATGCTATCTGATCGGTACCGCGTGGTTCACCTTTATCACAGGGAAGACCTTTTATGTCGCATTAACCTTATGTGTGTTTCCCTATATATTGTTCGATTTATTCAAAATCGTCCTTGCGATTTCATTGAGTTTTCTGATCAGAAGAGCAACTGCAAAATAACTGAAAGAAGCCCTGATGATGAGCCATTCCAGCCGCAGATCGTATTTGCAGCCGCCGGAACGGGTCCATGCCTCAGAGCTTCTTTTCTTTACTCTAAATGTTTACCATATATAATTATATTGGTGCAAACAACTCTTCCAACTCCTCCTTCGATAAGGAGTTGATAAATACTTCCTTGGAGCTGATAATCGAATCGGATAATTCCTTCTTTCTCCGTTGAAGCTTGAAAATCTTCTCTTCAATGGTGCCTTTTGTGATCAGCTTCATCACATGAACCTTATTCTGCTGTCCGATCCGGTAAGCACGGTCCGTTGCCTGGTCCTCTACCGCCGGATTCCACCAGGGATCATAATGAATCACCGTGTCCGCTCCGGTCAGATTCAATCCGGTACCGCCGGCCTTAAGAGAAATCAGGAACACCTTTCCTTCACCGGAATTAAATCGTTTTACATAATCATTGCGATCCTGGGTCGCAGTTGCTCCCTCCAGATAGAAATAAGGAATATCCAGTTCTTTCAGCTCATCCTCAATAATTCGAAGCATGGAGGTGAATTGGGAAAAGACCAGGATGCGGTGATCGTTGGCAATAGCCTCCGGTATCAGCTCCATCAAAAGCTCCAGCTTGCCGCTGCCTCCCTGGTAATTCTCCAGGAAGGTGGATGGATGGCAGCAGATCTGACGCAGCCTGGTAAGGGCCGCCAGAATTTTCATTCGGCTCTTCTCCACGCCATTCTCTTCAATTTCAGAATGAAGCTCGCTCCGAATATTTTCAAGGTAGGACAGATAGACCAGCTTCTGCCCGTCGGACATATCCGTCAGCATCTTGGTTTCATATTTGTCCGGAAGCTCCGTTAATACATCCTTCTTCATCCGGCGGAGGATAAAGGGCTCAATATGCTGATGCAGATCATTCAATGCCTGGGCATCCTCCTTCATGATGGGTTTCTCATACAACTCCACAAAACGGGAGTGGGAATAGAGGTACTCCGGCATAATAAAGTCAAAGATGGACCAGAGCTCGGAAAGGCTGTTTTCGATCGGGGTACCGGTCAGGGCATAACGATGCTTTGCTCTGAGGCGCTTTACCGACTTCGCATTCAGGGAGGAATCATTCTTAATATACTGGGCTTCATCAATAAACACCGTATGAAAATCCAGCTTCTCGTACATGGTGACATCCCTGCGAATCAAAGGGTAGGAGGTAATCAGGACATCATACTCCCCATAGCTTTCAATCGACTCTTGCCGCTCCGAGGGATTGCCGGTAATAACCAATGCCTTCAGAAATGGTGCAAAATTCTCAATCTCATCCTGCCAGTTATAGATCAGGGAGGTCGGACATACAATCAGGTGATGAGCCTTCACCTCCTCTCCCATGCAGGAGGCTATATATACAATGGATTGCAGCGTCTTACCCAGTCCCATATCATCGGCAAGAATTCCGCCCAGCTCATTTTCTGCCAGGGTTTTAAGCCATTTGTAGCCGGTAAGCTGATATGGCCTAAGATCCGCCAGGATCCCATTGGGAAGCACATGCTCCGTCTTCGCCGGGTTCAGTATCTTCTCCGTGAGCGCCATAAAATCCCTGTCACGTTCAAAAATAAATTCCTGATTGGAAAATGCCTTATCCAGATAAAGAGCATGCTGCTTTTCCAACAGCATAGCATCCTCCTTCAAATTCTTATCCTTAATATTCAAGGAGTTCAAGATATGTGACACTTCATTGATGGTTTTATCCTCCAGATTGATGAAACTGCCATTTTTAAGCCGGTAGTATTTCTTCTTCACCTGGTAGGAGTGCAGCAGTTCCTTCAACTCCTCCTTCGGCACCTGGTCAAAGGACAAATCCAGCTCTAGCATATTAAATTCGGAGTTCATGCGTACCCCCGCTTTAAAACTGCCCGGAGCCCGAATTCCAAGACGTCTGAAGTCCTCCGAATAATACAGAGCAGCATTTTCCTCCAACTCCATAACTTTTCCGGACAGGAAATCATATATCTTATCCTCATCCTTAAGAAGATAGAAATTCTTATATGGAACGAAACCCATCTTCAACAGCTGGGATATTATGAAATCTTCCCGCTCTCTCTGACGGACAACAATGTAGGAACCTGCTGCTGCGTCTCCGAAGGAGTTAAATTCATAATCACCGTATTTATATTTTAATTCAGCTTTAATTCCCGTTTTGTATTTGTCAAAATAGAGCTTCGCCTCCATATCACAGGTAATATACCTGCTGCGGAGCTCCTCCGGTACATCCAGCATCATCGTTTCACTGATTCTTGGTAATACATGTTCCAAGAAACTGGTCTTATTATCCCCTCGAAAGGTCAGAGGCTCCTTATCCTTACCCAGGCTGTTATAGAAGGGCTTGTAATTGCGGATGAATTTCTTATCCGGAAGATAGATGGCACCATCATAAAACAGGAGCTCCCCTGTCTCCATCAGCGGCAGAACGGATTCCTTGCCCTGGTAATCAATGGTAATGGAATCCTCATCCAAAGACAGCTGATATGCAATCTTGGGATTCCCCTTGATAAACACCACATCCGAATACGCCTTTCCATAGAGCTCCAGGATAAATGGAGTTCCGTTCAGAAGCTCCAACACTTTGACCAGCATATTTTTTGTGATAAACATCTGGGATTTAGAGAATATCTTTGAAAAATGAGTACTGTCAACAACTTCTTGAATCTCATAAATACCCAGAAGATAATCCAATAATGCCAGAGAGACCGCATCAAAGGTGCTCTCTCCGCTCACATATTTGAATTCCTTGCCAATGGCGAAACTCTCTTTATGATAAATATCCGATAAAAACTTTTTAATGGTCTGAATTTTATATTTGCGGCTGCTCCCTCCGCGCAGGGAAATCATAGCTCTGCCGCTCTCCCCTTTGATGATGGAGGGGATGCTTACAACAACCTCCAGGGCAAAGGTCTCTCCAACCAGCGCCGAATCCTCCTGTGACATAAAATAATCCAGTAACTGAACCACCTTACGCTCGCCTGGATTCGCAGACTCCGCCAATAAGGAACGCTCCTGGTATTTCAGCACAAACAGCAATGCCGCTACAACATGCTTACAAGCCCCCTGATCCTTCAGGCGGGAAGGACAATTACAGCTGTAGTCGAAAGACCCATCCTCCTGCTCATCTATCGTGACAGAATAATTATAATTTCCCCGCACAGTAAGACGGTATTGCCGGCTGGTATTGGAATAGGTCGCATTCACAATGCGGTTATCCTTATAATATTGCAATCCACGCGCATAAATCGTATCGTTGGAAGCTAGGTTTCGTATCCCTGTACGCGAAATCTGAATCATATACGCACACCTTTCCTGACTTGAATCAAATTAGCATATAATAATGTCTCATAATAATATCTCATGACATTATACCATGTCCGCAAGCGTCCATGGTATTGGCACTACGTGCCGAGATGCGCACTCCCTTTGGTCGGCGCACACGCATGAATGCGTGGTTATAATACCTCTCGATATTATACCACAGAAAAAAAGAAATGTGTAAAAAACTTCGTTCTTTCTCGAAGGCAAAAAAAAGAGAGTATCTATTCTATCTAAGATACTCTCTCTAAATTATTAAATTATTCATAAATACCTGGTACTTGCCATCTCATCTTCAGAATTACTTTGTAATGTTACTCAAAGCCTTTGGTGGTCTTGTACCAACCTAATTATCTGCTTGAGGTGTTCCAACGAATGTGTTTGGTGGTCTGTACCGTCCTTTCTTACATATTGGTTTCGAGGTGTTACAATAATGTTTTCGGTGGTCTGTACCATCCTTTCTCATTTATTCTTACTACCTCATCTATAGTAATCCCTCCATAAATTCGAGGGTAATTACCTAATATGAGTGATGGCTTACTTCTTCAATGGACTCACTCCCTTCCTTATGTATTTGCTTTCTCAGCTGTTTTTTTATTCTCTCTGTTTATGAATTCATTGTACTATAACATTTTTGATTTGTCAATACTATTATTCGACTTTTTATATATTATTGTATAATTGATTGTATGTTATGTATTATTCAGAAAATATATAATTATATCGTCAATATATTGTCAAATATAATTCTTTTTAAGGGAATAATTTTTTGTATTTTTTGAAAATTTCATATTGATTTTTTGATAGTCTTATATTATTATATCTAGTTAAGGAATAAAAACAGAGTCCAAAATCCATTCCTGTTTTAATCAAATAACCTATGGAGGTGTCTATGAAACATATCATCAGTCCGACTGACCTTACTGTTTCTGAGCTCGGTGATCTTCTGGAATTAGCAGAGCAAATTGTTGAAAATCCTAAGAAGTTCTCCGATGTATGCCGTGGTAAAAAGCTAGCCACATTGTTCTATGAACCAAGTACTCGAACCCGTCTCAGCTTTGAGGCCGCAATGCTCAATCTCGGAGGTAATATTCTTGGATTCTCATCCGCCGATTCCAGTTCGGCAGCCAAAGGCGAAAGTGTTGCCGATACGATTCGAGTTATCTCTTCTTACGCAGATATCTGTGCTATCCGCCATCCCAAGGAAGGCGCCCCATTCGTTGCATCAACCCACTCTTCCATTCCTGTTATCAATGCCGGCGACGGCGGTCATAATCATCCCACTCAAACCTTTACCGATTTGTTGACCATTAAGAATCTCAAAGGACGATTAGATAATTTAACCGTCGGCTTTTGTGGTGATTTAAAATTTGGCCGCACCGTCCATTCCCTGATTAACGCGCTGGCAAGATATGAAAACATCAACTTTGTACTGATTTCGCCGGAAGAGCTTCGTATTCCTGCTTATATCCGTGAAGAGGTGCTGAAAGCAAACAATATCCGTTTTGAGGAGGTCCGCAGCCTTGAAGATGCCATGCCCTCCCTTGATATGCTATATATGACCAGGGTTCAGAAGGAACGCTTCTTCAATGAAGAGGATTATATCCGTTTGAAGGATATCTATATTCTGGATACCAAGAAGATGGCTCTTGGCAAACCCGATATGCTTGTACTCCATCCGTTGCCCAGGGTTAATGAAATCGCAACCGAGGTGGACGAGGATCCGCGCGCAGTATATTTTAAGCAGGCAGAGTTCGGCGTCTATGTCCGTATGGCTTTGATCATGAAATTATTGGAGGTGGAAGCATGCTAAATATCGGTGTACTTAATCAGGGAATTGTAATCGATCATATTAAAGCAGGCGGTGCGATGAAGATTTACTCCTATCTTGACCTTGAGAACAAGGATGTCGCCGTTGCCATTATCAAGAACGCCAAAAGTAATAAAATGGGAAAGAAGGATATCATAAAAATCGAAGGCACCTTCGAGGATCTGGATCTGGATATTCTGGGAGCCTTGGATCACCGCCTCACCATTAATATTATTGAGGACGGAAAAATTGTCGCAAAGAAAAGCCCCACCCTGCCGGAGCGTGTGTCCAACATTCTGAAATGCAAGAATCCCAGATGCATCACCTCCATTGAACCGGGGCTGGTTCACTCCTTTAAGCTGACAGATCGCGCTAACGGCAAATACCGGTGCATCTACTGTGAGCAGTCCTTTGACCGCAGATAGGCTATTTTCCGGGAGAGACTTATTCTTTCTATTATAAATCATATAATGAGCGGCACGCTTATGAGTTGCTTATTGTTTAATAAGCGAGGCTTGGGCATTTGAATTTCGACGCCCAAGCCTTATCTACTGTCAATGAGCATTATTCCTGCGAATGAAACACCCTTAATCAGCTTGGACTGTATCTGTGGACAAATTCCTCTTTTGCTATCTTAGAGTACTTTGTCACAAATTCCGTCTTTTCCAAAGTATACCTGTCCCTGTCATGAATGTAGCGCTCCCTCAGTTGCAGCTTCAGTCTTGCGTATTCGTTGGCGACCTCGGGATGGGTGATCAGATAATCCCTGAAATATAATTCACTCCAATCTCCCGGAAATCTGACATGGAGATGAAAAACCCTCTCGGCAAATCCCTCGGCCGTATATCCCTTGTTCAGAGACATCTTAAATTCCGGCTCTTCCTGATATGACATGATAATCCATCCTGTATCGATAAGTCCTACTTTCATCTGAGCTATATCGGTATTCTCATGGATCTCCAGCAGGATGTCAATCGTCGGCTTGGTAATCAGCCCCGGAACCGCACTGCTTCCGATATGACTGATACGCCTGATATTGTTCTCTCCTATGGCATTTTGTATCCCGCTCTTCTCTTCCAGATACCACGTATTATAGCAAGGATTATGCTCCTTCAAAATAATAGGAAACAGCTCCCATAATTCCTCCAATGTCATTTCAGACAATGCCTTTCCCATACAAACTCCTTTCCGAAACACCATAAACCGAGTAAAAAGTCTAAATTGTACATACAAAATTATACATTGTTTTTAATGTCTTATCAAGTACCCCTTTCTCTCAATGTCAAAGCGGATATTCGAAATCCGTTTACGCTGCATATTCATAACCTAATTGCCACTACATGCATTTCAGCAGGGACCTGAACTAAAAATGTTTTTAAAAAAACAACGAAAATTTCACTAAAACAAGATCGAAAAACCAAGGAATTTGTCCTAAATATAAAATTTACTTGATAAAGTTTGTCGTAAATTGTATAATTTAACAAATTGATTCAATATTCAGACAAATTACTACAAATTTCTTTATGTATTTTGCTGTTCAATTGTTCAAAATAAGATAAATCGGAGGCTATTTTATGAAGAAGTTTTTTGGTATATTTCGAAGGAAAATTGCAATACGGATATCAATGGATCTTTTCTTATTCTTTCTCGTTGTTTTTGCTCTGATCAGTTATTCCTTCTATAATTCCACTTCAAACATTATGGTTGAGGAAAGTATGAAAAACCTTGAAAAGCTGGCGGTTGAAAAGGCAAATGTATTTTCCTCCAATTTTGAAACCAGAACTAAGATGCTGGAGGTGCTTTCCAAGAATGCCAGCATTACCTCAATGGACCAGGCATTACAGGAGGATATCTTAAAATCGCAGATCTCTCATTTTGGAGTGGACCGCTTTCAGGTATCGGATATTTCAGGAGACACCTGGGCTACCTCCGGCGCGAAGTTCAGCCTGGCGGGCAAGCCTAACTTTGTCACTACGGTTGATTCCAGACAAACTGTCATAGCACCGCCGTTAAACAGTGAGGCGGATGGGAAGATGATTATCATCATTACTACTCCAATCTATAAAAACGGTGATTCTGCAGACGAAGTGATCGGAGCTTTAGGGGCTGTCTATTTCTCAGAAACCTTTAATAAAATCATTGAAGAAGTGGATCTCGGTCCGGATGGCTACGGTTTTATCATTGATAATGCGGGTAACAAAATTGTTCACAAAGACATCTCGCTGGTAATGGAGAAGGATAATGATCTGTTAAAGGAAGATCCCGAGGTACTATCCTATAAAAACATCCAGGAGAAAATGACGGAAGGAAATACCGGATACGATATTTTTGCATATCAGGATAAGGATTACACCATCGGTTATGCTCCCATCCCCAACTCAGGCTGGTTTTTAGGTCTTGTGCAGACAAAAGACCTTACCTTAAAAAGTATCGTCAGCCTGCGCCATCAGATCATATTGATTCTCTCCATCACACTGCCCATGCTGCTGGTTGTCGTATTCCTCATAAGCCGAAGAATATCAAAGCCGATTGTTGCAGTGACAGGACTGTTAGATAAAACAGCACGGCTAGAGGTCAAAACAGATACGTCCAATGATTGGATCGGCAAATACAAGGATGAAATCGGAGAAATGGCTAAATCACTGACAGCGGTAAGAACTACCTTCCGAAACATTGCCGCTCAACTAAAGAGCGAATCTGAGCTGGCTTTTGATAACGCGGTGGATATGGAAAGCCGTGTTAAGAAATCAATTGAATCCATGGAGGAGATTGAAAAGGCGACGGATTTGTTAGCGGTGGATGCCGAGGAGCAGGTCGTACATACAAAGCTTAGCGAAGATAAGCTTTCCAGTCTGTCATTAAAGCTGGAATCCGTCTCCGACGAAGCAAAGCATCTCTCGGAATTTGCTTCTACTACTGCCCGGATGAATAAGGAAGGAGTTAAAAGCATCTTTGATATGCGCAATAAGTTTTCGGAAAGCAATGTACTGTCTAAAAAAGCAGCGGATAACATTGACATACTGAGCAAAAAGTCGGAAAATATTAATAACATAATCAATACCATCAACGATATTGCCAAGCGGACTAATTTGCTGGCATTAAACGCTTCCATTGAAGCAGCAAGGGCGGGTGAAGCAGGTAAAGGCTTCTCCGTGGTGGCGGATGAGATAAGAAAGCTTGCGGAGCAGACTTCCACCTCCACAGGAGAAATAGACGAAATCATCAATGAGATAAAATCCGACATATACAAGGTTAAAGAAAGCATGGACACAGCCCAGAGCATAATGGATGAATCCAACCAGCAGCTTGAAGAAACCACGCAATCCTTTGGTGCAATAGAGCAAAACACAAACAACACCATTGTATCTATTGAAAATTTGGTCAGCAGCCTGATGAGCATTGAGCAATTTAAGCATGAGGTAGAGACAGCGATCAGCCAGATATCCCAGAGAAGTGAGAGCTCTGCTGCGGCATCTGAGGAAATATATTCAATTATACTGGAGCATAAGAGTTCCATTGAGGCCTTGTTCAATACAACAAAGGACCTGAAGAATATCTCAGGCGAACTCCAGGAGTTAATCAGCAAGTTTAATTAATAAGGGAGCAAATACCCGGTTTATTGAATATCGCTGCAGAACCGCTGTCAGAACAGCCGGCACCACACTGTTCTGACAGCGGTTTTCACATGGAAAAATAAAATAAAGTGAACCCATTTCATTTTCATTACAATAAACAGTAAGAGGTACGCTTTGGTACGGACCAAAGAATGACAAACGGCAAAGGGAGGGCAGCGAAATGACAAAGGAAGAGTTAAATCAATTGATTATTGATTATGGAAGGCAGGTTTATAGCTTTTGCTGCAATCTCACCGGAAACAGGCCGGAGGCAGATGATCTGTATCAGGATACACTCTTAAAAGCTGTCGAGCTATGCCACAGACTTGACAGCAGTGGCAATCCCAAGAGCTTTATCATGGGCATCTCAGTTAAGGTATGGCAAAATCACAAGAAAAAACATGCCGTCAGACAAAATATCGTTAAATGGGAGGCACTGGATGAGGCTCACAAACTGGATAAGATGGATCAAAATGCATTTTCAACCCTGGACAAGATTAGCATGCAGCCGGAAGAAGAAATACTTCGTAAAGAGATGATACAGACAGTTCGAAAAGAGGTAAAACGGCTGCCCGAAAAATTACGGCTGGTAATCTACATGTATTATACGGCTGAAATGTCGGTGGAGGACATCGGAAAAGCTCTGCATATTCCAAAGGGAACAGTAAAAAGCAGGCTTCATAAGGGGAGAAAATTAGTAAAAGAATTATTGGAGGTGTATGATTATGGATTATAAAGAGATTGATAAAATCTTAGAATCTGCCCTTACTCCGGCAGAAACACCCTCAGACGCACTAAATCACAGAATCATCACCGGAATGAAGGAGGCCCAACCAATGAAATGGAGAAATAAAAGCTTTATTGCAGCGGCATGTATCATAGCATGTACTCTTCTGCTGCCCGTCTCAATCTACGCAGCTCAAAAATTGTTATCCCCCAAAGAGATTAGTGTTGAAATTGAAGATGATAAATTAGGTGAAGCGTTCCAAAAGGATGGTGAAGAAGTGTATCAGAGTGTAACAGATGGTGTATATAAGGCCACTTATCTGGGGCATGTAAACGGAGAGTTCATGAGCGAAAGGGCGGGTTCCGCCTGGGAACTCAATCCGGAAAGAACCTATGTTGCTGTTGCCATAGAAAGAATCGATGGAACTGAAATAACATACGAGGATAATTTATTTGTGTCCCCGCTGATTCAAGGGCTGAAGCCATGGGAATATAATATCGCCTCAATGCACGGGAGCTATGTTTCACCAATGATTGATGGGGTTCTTTATCGTATCATAGAATGTGACAGCATTGAGGCCTTTGCGGATAAGGAATTGTACCTCATTGTGTCCGATACTTCCTTTTATAGCGTAGATGCCTACCATTACGATGAAGTAACCGGATTAATTACAGTCAATGACGATTATCCTGGAACTAACA
The DNA here is from genome assembly GCA_023423045.1 of Bacillota bacterium. Classification (GTDB taxonomy): domain Bacteria; phylum Bacillota; class Clostridia; order Lachnospirales; family Lachnospiraceae; genus Mobilitalea. The sequence goes on from JAFAGA010000046.1 coordinate 17,491, forward strand.
TTTTGTTTTCCATGAAATTAGACCCCTCGAAGGCTGACAGCGAAAAAGCACAGGCTTATTTAGAACAGTTGGAGGAGGAATGGAAATCCGGTACAGAAATCGGCAAGGAAGAAAGTACACAATCGGAGAAACCGGCAGATGGGGCAACAAGGGATGAGGCGGTTCGGCAGGAAAAGACTTACACTGATGATGAAACCGGAATTACAATTCATATCGATACCGGTAAGGGAACTACCGGTATGGCCAATGACTATAGTTCAAAAGGAGCCTTCCATTATTATTTCAAAGTGGAAGGAGAAGGGATCGAAACCCTCACTTATACGCTGAACAAAGGAGAATTCTGTTATTGGCCGCGTGTCATGGACTCATCGTCTTCCGTTAAAAATGAAAAGAAGTTTTATGGAAATAAATACACCGTAGCTTATGATGAGCAGGATAAAACGGATTATATATACACCGTTTTTATAGAGGCTATTCTCAGCGATCACGGATATGATGAAAAATATATGGAAGAGCTTCAAAGTGCAGAAAATTATATGGATGCAAGAGAGAAAATCTATCATGATTCACTAAATGATGAACTTGAAACAGCCATGATCACTCTGGAAATCAAAATGAAGGACGGTCGTGTTGTGGAAAAGGAATTATCCTTTGATAACCATCCGGACATTGACAAAGTCTTACGATGGAATATTGAAATGAATGTAAAATAAGTTAAGAACTGCGTCGGGCTTTTGGTATTTATGGATGTCTGATATGTCAACAGAAACGACACATGCAATGAAGCAGGAGGAAAATCATCGGTTGATTTTCCTCCTGTTCGATTTTATAGAGCCAGCTTCAGCATTTCATAGCTTAGAAATTAGATCTTCCTGCAACCACCGGCCAGTTAATATTATTCATAAAAGCATTGATATACGCGTCTTTATTATCCGCATATTGAAGAAAATACGCATGTTCATACATATCCAGAACAAGAATCGGCGCGGAGTATGCGATATTACCCAGGTCATGGGCATCCAGGCTGATATCACGCAATCTCATGCTTCTTTGGTCGAAGCAAAGAACTGCCCAGCCTCTGCTGGCCTTTGCCGTCGCAATAAAATCCTCCTGCCAGGCCCTAAAACTGCCGAAATCCTGTACCAGCATATCCTCTGTGATCTCATCCGGCGACGGGGTATTTCCTCCGATATTCTCAAAATACAATTCATGAAGGATGACACCGTCAAGAGCGTAGGTCTCTCCTCTCTTTAATTCCCGGTACCAGCTGAAGGTGGTATTGGACTGGTCCCGCTGCGCATCGCCATGCATTAATATTTCATCGATTTTATTAATATTTGTGACGTAGCCGTCATACAGGCGCATATGTGCTTCGAATTGTGCCCGGTTCACCACCGTAATATCATCTGTGTAAGGGAATTCTATTCTTTCTATCATAGTGTTACCCTCTCCTCCCGTAATATGCCGCAGCATTTCTTCTATAATCATACGACAGCTTATCCTGATTTATTCTTACTTCTGAGGAATGCTGTGCAAAAAGAATTAGTCCAGCTAAGAAATGTCAATAGTGAATTAAAAAACTTCTGATAGTTTTATTAAATGAAAAAAGAGTGACTTTAATAGACCTTTTGACATTACATCAAACGGCTGGTTCGAAGGAGGTATGTATTA
>JAFAGA010000081.1 GCA_023423045.1 Bacillota bacterium
TATCATCCAAATGATAAGCGGTAATATCTACAGGAACAGATTACCAAAAAGTATAGAAATATAATATAATGTTACGGGAAAAACAGTTATAATTATTCATTTTAGTATGTTATACTGAATAATATCCTCTAAATATGCAGTAAAATGGCAGGGTATTATGCAGGAAGTATATGAAACGGATAAAAGAGTGACAAGCCGGGCGTGTTATGATAACAGCCATAATCGGCAAGCCGTATCGTTAATGAAAACATAGCTGTTAAAGCGGAATAGGTATAGGCGGATACTGCTAAGTATCAGCCATTATTGAATGTCTTTTTTTGTAAATCCAGTGGGAATTTGTGATTTTAGAGAAAAGAGCAGTGGAAGTATATGAAATAATAGGTGTGGGCTGTGTATACAATCGCATAAATGTATTATTTTCCAGTCACTTATAATAAAGGATAGATTGAGAAGGAGTGTATATGGGGGCAGCCTTAGTAATAGACGATATAAAGGGAAACAGGGTTTTCATGACAAAATGTCTGGAGGAAGAGGGCTATCAGGTAACCTCTGTCAGTAATGGAATAGATGCGATAGACAGTATCAAGAACAATTCATATGATATTATTTTTCTTGATATGAAATTACCGGGAATGAGCGGTATGAACATACTGAAATGGATCAGGGAAAACCGGATCCGGGTTCCGGTCGCTGTGGTTACTGCCTATGGGACAGTTAATAATGCCATCGAGTCCTTGCAGCAGGGCGTGGTGGCATACATAAGAAAGCCTCTTTCAACCGAACGGTTTAAGAGGCATATTGCTGAAATTAATGAAAAGCTGAAAAGCGGAGCGCAGGATGACGCAATAGGGAAGCTGGCAGAGCCGGAGGCGGCAAAGGAATATGAATATGCTCCGGCAAAAAGGCTCGCAGACGACTTGATCTTAGATCAATTAAAACTGATATCAAAGAACCAGACTCTGACAAGCCTGTTTGATATTATCCCCAATACTGTTTTAATTTTGAATAAGGAAAGGCAAATTTTGTACTCCAATTCCTATTTTCTTGAGCTGATCGGTTCGGATCAGGATAGGCCGGCGGGGCTGCGGCCCGGAGAGGTGCTAAACTGTATCCATGCATATGAAAATACAAATGGCTGCGGAACCACCGAGTGCTGCAGCGTCTGTGGTGCGGTGCAGGCAATTGTTCAGGCTCAGAAAACCAAGGGCAGGGTGCAAAAGGAATGCCTGATGAATTATAAATCCGGTGATCTTGTTTTGAGCAGGGAGCTGCAGATAGTCGCAGTATCCGCGGATAATATACAGGAAGGTGCGACGATTTTTATTGCCAGGGATATCAGTGATGATAAGTTAAGAATGAATATGGAACGGTTATTCTTTCATGATTTGCTGAATACCTCAGGCTCCATCAAGGGGTTGGCTGAGTATGCGGAAAAGAAAATTGATCAAATAGACGAGATGCAGAAATATATGGGATACATTAATGATTCCACAAATTATATGATTGATGAGATAAATTCCCAGAAGCTGTTACTGGCGGCGGAAAACAGGGAATTAAGTCTGAACATTTCCCGATTTTCTCTTAATGAAATAATATATTCCATCATGAGATATCATGAGGATACGAAGTTTGTATTTGACAGCGATGAGGATGTTAAAATTATCAGTGACAGGGCGCTTGTTCACCGCGTGGTTATGAATATGATAAAAAATGCAGTGGAGGCAGATGGGAGTATAATAACGATTTGTCTGGATACAAAGGCAGATGATGTAGAAATATCAGTCCATAATCGTAAAGCTATGCCCAAGGAGGTTCAACTGCAGGTTTTTAAAAAATTCTTTTCAACAAAGGGAAAAGGGCGAGGAGTAGGTACCTATGGAATGAAATTAATCGGAGAGGGTTTTTTGAAAGGAAAAGTGTGGTTTGACAGTTCCTCGGATTTAGGGACCAGATTTACCTTTCGAATACCGTGTGTCTTGAATTAGTCCCGATTTTAAGAAGGAACGGAGAGACCAGATGAATTTGAGATTGGAAAAATTGCAGAAGACCGAGAAGCTGTCATGTATTATCATAATCCTTTTTGTCTGTCTGGGCTGTCTTGCAGGGCGCTGCATAACTGCAAAAATGCTGACAGGAATGCTTTTGTGTCTGATTCTTTTTTTGCTGCTGATTAACCGATACCTGATGAAAAGCGCGGCAGGAATAATAAAAGAGGCGGAAGAGGAGAGCGCTGTATATCGGGAATATGCGCTGAGGGATCCGCTGACCGGAGCATATTCGAGGCTGCTTTACGAGGTAAAGGACAGTCAGAACCGATACCGGTTTTTGTCGGGGCTGTGTGAGCCGCTGACGGTAGTCATGATTGATATCGACGGTTTTAAATATATCAACGATACCTATGGGCATCTGGAGGGAGACAGGGTTTTGAGTCATATCGCCCGTGTCATTCAGGATAATATCAGGGAAAAGGACCGGTTAATCCGGTACGGCGGAGATGAATTCATACTCCTTTTAAGCTGCTGTGGTAAAAATGGCTGTACCGAAAGGGACTGTGGAAAGAAGAATTGCTGTGAATTGGGTTGTAATGAAACAAAACAGAATCTCCTGATGGCAGAGATTGAACAGCTAATTAATAAAGAGATCGTGAAAGAGCCGCTGGGGCTCTCATATGGTGCGTACCGGATGAAAGCAGGAGATACTATGGAGACAGCGATTGTGGAAGCAGATAAAAAAATGTATTGGAATAAGAGACAGAAAAGAAGAGCGGTACTTTAGCAGCTGGTGTACAAAATATGCGTCTGGACCTGAAATAAGTGCATAAAATAGCCGTCGGATTCGAGGATGGCTGGTAATTACTTAGGAAAAGGGGTTGGCAAAGATGTACATTGCCCGGCAGGCAATATTTAACCGTTCGTTGAAGGTCTATGGTTATGAACTGTTGTTTCGGGGAGGAATCGGATCCATCGGATTTGACGGAGTATCCCCGGTGCAGGCTTCGGCATCTGTGCTGGGAAGCTTGTTTGAGAATGGAATTCATCAGATTACTGATGATAAGATGGCCTTTATCAATTTTGACAGCGAGCTGCTTCAATCGGACACCGTCGAGTTGATTGAACCGGATCGATTGGTCATAGAGGTTCTGGAGGATACCTGTGTTGATGAAGCGTTGATTCAAAGGATTTTAACCTTGAAGGAAAAAGGCTATAAAATTGCCCTTGATGATTTTGATGAAAGCCGCAGTACCAATGAGCTGATACCATATGCGGATATCATCAAGTATGATATTATTGCAACGCCCCTGAATCAGATCAAAGGGGATGTCAAACAAATGCTCGCCAAGAAAAAAATTCTGTTGGCGGAGAAAATAGAAACAGAAGAGGAATTTAAGAAAGCGAAGAGTATGGGCTTTCATTTATTCCAGGGCTTTTTCTTCAGCAAGCCCTGCCTTATATCAAGATCCCGGACTCTTACAACAGTTAAATCACAATACACCAAAATAATATCGGAGCTTAAGAAGGAGGACGCCTCGTTTCAGGCACTGGCTGATATTATTGAAAAAGATGCGTCTCTGGCCTATCGGCTGGTCCGAGTGTCCAGCGCAAGAGCGGGAAAAGATATGATTTATACCATAAGGCAGGCGCTGGTTTATATGGGGCTGAAGGAGATTGAACGTTGGATTAGTGTACTGATGATGCAGGAGTTGAATCATTTGAAGCCGGACGAACTGATGCGGGTTTCTCTGATAAGATCAAAATTTGCCGAGCAGACGGCCCTTCATAGTAAGGTAAGAGATCTAAGATATGAGGCTTCAATTATGGGATTGTTTTCTACGATTGATGCAATGTTGGACCAGTCAATGAAGGACGCGCTGGAGAATATTTCACTACCGGTTACGATTATGGATGCATTGATAAAGAATGACGGGGTTCTGTACCCCATTTACCGACTTGTCACAGAGTACGAAAAAGGAGACTGGAGCGGAGCGGAAGAAAGCATGAAAGAGCTAAAGCTCCAGAAAGATGAGATATACCATGATTATCTGCTGGCGGTAAAGTGGACAAAAGAAATAATGGATACAATCGGAGATTAAGAACGGATATGGGCTCTCATTCCGGATGAAAATCCCCTGATTTACTTAACGGGCAGGAGGCAGATAAAAAGTATCTGCCTCCTACCCGATTCTGTGCTGTTATTATAGATAAGAGCCTCAACAACAGACTTCATGGAGAGCTTAGAAGATTAACTCATTTGCAGCTTCTTCAGCCTCACGGCGCAGCATCACCCATTCTTCCTCCGTAAGAGCTTCGGTATAACACCGGTCCACATGATCCAGCATGAAAGAAAAGTGCTCAAAGTTACCGGGCGGAACCAGTGTCTGCGCCCCCTTTAAAACCGCATATTTCATGGCGGCAACACTCAGAGCTTCATTGCCCCAGATGGGCTGGCACCAGGACTTGGGATAGAGACGTTCCTCTCCTTCCCGCCACTTGCGGCGAACCAGTGATTTCATGCCAAGAAGGCCGATCCCCTTTTCCTTCACTGCCTCGGAGATGCGATCTCCCCAGCCGCGCTGGATACCCAGCGCCCAATTGAGCGGAAAAAGCACCGTGTCAAAATCAAACATGGAAAGAGCACGCAGCGCAATATCTTCGTTGTGGGCAGAAAATCCGATGTTACGGATAACACCGTCACGCTTCGCCTTGAGGATGGTTTCCATTGCGCCTCCGGAACCGAAGGCACGATCCAGATCCTCGTCTGTGGTCAGCGCGTGCAGCTGGTAGACGTCGAAGTAATCGGTTCCCAGTTTTCGGAGGGAATCCTCCAGCTTTTCCCGTGCACCTTTTGCACTGCGTTCCTCGGTCTTGCATGCAAGAAACACATCTTTACGATAGGGTGCGAGAGCAGGGCCGAGACGCTCCTCCGCATTTCCATAGGTTGGTGCGACATCAAAATAGTTGATACCTGCATCAATGGCCCGGGCCACATACTCGTTAGCCTGTGCCTGAGTTTCGTCCGTGTTAATAATGCCGCCGAATACGACGGCTGAAGTGCGAATGCCGGTTTTGCCCAGCGGATGATATAACATATGCATACCTCCTCCATATGATAATTTTATAATAGCACTACAGGTTTATTCCTGCAAGTATTGCTGCTTTTATAAAATATAGTTGACAGCAAAAAAGGCAAATGCTATCATAGACGTACGAACGTTATAATGTTTGAACAATATATCTATTGCATCTGTTTCAACAATTTCATTATACTTAGTATTGGATAAGAATCCTGATGCAGGCACGCCATATCAAAGCAAATAGAAAGGAAAGCGTTCTCTATGAAAAATTGGACAATCTATGTGATTCACCACTCCCATACGGATATCGGGTATACGGAGCGTCAAGAAAAGCTGATGAATTATCATAAGGATTTTATTTTGCAGGCAATTCGTATTCTTGATGAGATTCATTCCGGCAGCCGTAAGGGGTGCGAGGGTTTTAAATGGCAGTGTGAGAACCAGTGGCAGATCGAAAATTTCTATGCCAATGCCACGACGGAGCAGAAAGAGAAATTTGAGAAGTATGTAAAATCCGGTGAAATCGGACTCTCCGGCAATTATTTGAATATGACGGAGCTGGTTGACCGGGAGGTTTTGCTTACCAGAACAAGGAAAGCAAAAAACTACGGAGAACGTATCGGCATACCCGTAAAAAGCGGAATGTCCGCCGATATTAACGGATATGCATGGGGGTATCCTGACGTGCTGGGTGAATGCGGAGTGGAAAATCTCCTATGTGCGCTTCATCCCCATCATGGCATGTTTGCGTTATACCGGAAGCAGCAGCCTTTCTATTGGCAGGGGCCGAAAAAGAACAAGGTTTTGGTCTGGCAAAGCGACCATTACCATACAGGCAATGAAATGTTTCTTTGTCCGCAGGGAGGAACTTCCTATCTGCTATACGATGACATCCGTGAGGAGCTGAGCGGAGGGATCCGAACCTCAGGCCCTGAGGAGACTAAGAGGTATGAGCTTCGAATCGCACAGACAAGAATTGAAAGATATGCGGATAACCTTGAGAAAGAGGGATACCCCTATGATTTCTTTCCGCTCATGGTATCGGGTGTAATCTCGGATAATGCACCTCCCAATGCGGAGATTGCAAGAAGAATCAATGATCTGAACAAAAGCTTTGCCGGTAAAATAACGATACAGATGGTTACTCTGGATGATTTCTTCGATAAGGTGAGGAGCAGTCAGACAGACATTCCGACCTATGAAGGAGATTTTACCGATTGGTGGGCAGACGGTGTCGGCTCCACACCGAATTCCGTAAAAATATGCAGGGAGGCCCAGAGAAAGTATGATCTCTGCAAGAAGCTTGATGCAGAAAATAAGCTTGGCAGCGCAGAGCTGATGGAAAAAGCAGCGGAGAACATTATGCTTTACGCAGAGCATACCTGGGGCTATTCCTCCTCCATCTCGGAACCCTGGGATTCCCTGGTTGCCTGCCTGGAGAAGAAGAAGGATGCCTATGCCATCAATGCCAATACGGATATCTCAAGAAATCTTGACTTGATCCTCTCGAAGCTGGGTGAGGTCTCAATTGATGCGGAAAAGCACCAAAGATATAAGGTGATCAATCCCCATCCCTTCCGGTATCGGGGAATTGTGAAGCTGTATATTGAGTATTGGGAATATCTTGACGGAAACACTCTGAATCCCAAGGCGAGGATCGAGGCCTATGAGGAAAAAACCGGTGAAAGGCTTCCATGCCAGGGACATGGGATCTCCAGAGCCCATGAGGTCGAGGTGGCGGTTGATCTGGCGCCCCGGGAAGAGAAGGTAATCAAGTTAAAGCAGAGCTTTGAGAATACGAGCACCATTCGTAACCATGCCTATATCGGAGCGGAGGGCATTGAAGATCTTGCGTCGTCAGACGGGAAATATCTTGAGACCCCCTTCCTGGTTGAAACGGATTATTTCAAGGTGGAGTTTTCCGCGGAGAAAGGGATTGCCTCTATTCTCGATAAGAAGACCGGCCGGATTATCACAGAGGAAGCCGGGACAGGTGCTTTCTCAGGCATCTATGAATTTACTCCGATGAAGGATGGTAATCCATGCGAGGTAAGGCGGAAGATGGGAAGAAATCGCTGCAGCATGGCGACACGTAGAAGTGTCTCAAAGCTCTCGGATGTTGCGATCGTTGACAGCGGAGAGGTATATGTAACTGCAAAGCTGTCCTATGAGCTCCCAGGCACCGGATATTACAGCGTGTTTTTAAAGATCTATAAGGTTGCGCCCATAATTGAAGCAAGGGTCTGCCTGCATAAGAACAGTGTATGGGAGCCGGAGAATCTCTATGTTGCATTGCCTTTTATCATGCAGGGCAAGGGAGAAACCTATGTGGACAAGACCGGCTGCATCCTGCGCCCAGGTATTGACCAGCTTCCCGGTTCCTGCCAGAATTTCTATCTTATTCAGAACGGTATGGTGAGAACAGGCGAAGACAGCGACATTATCATTTGCACCAGAGACGCTCCGCTGATCTCCTTTGGAAAGCGTGAAGCTGCACCAATTAAGCTTTGTGACGGCAGGAATGAAGCGCTTAATAGCGGGACACCCTATTCCTGGATTATGAATAACTTCTGGGAGACGAATTTTAAAGCGGATTTGGGCGGCTTCTATGAATTTGTGTATACGGTAATCACAGATAAGTATGAATCACCCCAACAAGCGCTGGAATATTGCAAGGCAGTCAACGAAGGCGTATTAGGGTTTTATATTTAATCTCATCAGGCTGCACGAAGCAGCAAAATGGAGGCCGATATGATCTATGATATTTTACTGGATGTTGGCGGAACCGGTATCAAGGGCGGATATTTTTCTGTAGAAGAGAAGAAGATCTCGGATATTTATACTTTTCCTTCGAATGCGGAGCGGGAAAAAGAGGTGATTATTAAGCATTTCACCGCTCTGTGCCACCATATTTGGAATCAAATTGAAGATGGAGAGAAGACAATACGGCATGTTCGAATGGCATTTCCAGGTCCCTTTGACTATGCGAAGGGAATATCCAGGGTGAAGGGGCTTGCCAAGTATGAGAGCCTGTATGGGATATCAATTCCATATGAGATGATCCGCCTTGGAAAAAAAGAAAATTACAGGTTTATCCCCAGGGATGAGACGGATTACAAATTTATCAATGATGTAGAGGCATATGCCCTGGGAGCAATGAATAAAAGACGGCTGTTTCAGGGCAGCCGTGTGCTTTATCTTTGCATTGGTACCGGCTCCGGCTCGGCATATTCCATCGACGGGAGGATTGCTGCAGATGCATCGGAAGGCATTCCTGAAAACGGGTGGATTTATCCTGTTCCCTATAAAGATTCCATTCTTGATGATTACATTTCCGTGCGTGGAATTAATAAATTGGCACAAAGGCATTGCAACAAGCCCTTCTCTCCGTTAGAATTGAGTCAAATGGCGAGGGAGGGCGATATCCAAGCCATAGAAGCTTATAAGGAATTTGGTGAAGACCTGAAGGCCGGGCTCTTACCGCTGTTGAAGAAATTTAGGGCAAATACATTTGTCATAGGCGGAAATATCAGCAGGTCAAGCGGTTTATTCGTTTCACCGGTAAAGGACAGCTGTGATGAGCTGGGAATTGATCTCATCATTGAAAGTGAAACATCAGAGTTGATCCTGTTTGGATTAACAAAGCTGCCATAACAAACAAAATGGATGGAGGAATCAGGGATGACACTGGATAGAGGAAAGGCTGCGCTAGCATTATATCTGCAAATATCACAACAGATTTCAAAGGCAATCGAAAGCGGTGAATACGCACCGGGACAGATTATTCCCAGTGAACCCCAGTTTCAGAAGCAGTATGGGGTCAGCAGGATGACAGTCAGGCTTGCCATCGGAGAGTTAGTGAATAAGGGCTATGTAGAGCGAATGAGAGGAATTGGAACGGTTGTTACTTATGGAAAGATTGAAGAAAATCTAAAGCGGGTAATCAGCTTTTCTGAGGAAATGCAGCTGCATGGCATTACGATGAAGACCTCCTATTGTGAAATCAAGACAGTGACCGCCAGTGAAAAGGTTGCAGGTAATCTGAACATTGCCGTGAATTCCACGGTGTATGAGCTGACCCGTGTCAGATGTGCGAATGACCGGCCGCTTGTCTATTCTGTCACCTATCTTAAGATTCCGGATTTACCGCTGGATGCAGAACAGTACAGCGATTCGCTGTATAAGCTGCTGAGCAATAAATACAACATTAATATTGCACGGGCGGGAGACCAGCTGGAAGCGACCCTGGCAGAGGGAGCAGTAGCAAAGTATCTGGAGGTGGCCCAGGGCTTCCCGACCTTTAAGAGAACAAGAGTAGCATATGACCAGCATGATAATGAGGTTGAATATTCTATCTGCTATTATCCTGGGGATAAGTATCGATACTCTGTTAATCTATAGCTAAAGATAATAAAAGAATGTATGGATACCGGACTCAGAGAGATGAAATATCGGCTGAATACGGAATTAAGGAGTAAAAAAATGTTTATATACCAGACTCAGCATAACTATGAAGTAAGTCCTTATATCGATGCTGTGAACCATAACAGCCGGGTTATTGCCGGCAATCAGGAACTTGCGGAGCTAATTCAGGATCAGATTAAGAAGGGAAATACCCTGTTTGTATATGATTGCTATCCCGGCGTTGACAAGAGCAGCTTGCTTTCACTTCTGAAAGGAATTGATCATAAGCTGCTGATTGATACGGATGCGTACAAGCTTTCGGAAGAGGATTTATATACCAGATTTCATAAGAACATTACCGAAGACCGGGTGTTTGGCTATATGGTAAATGACCGGCTGGAGAATTGTTTTGATCAGGTTAAGATTACGGAAATAAAAGAAGAAATAGAAAAAAATAAAAATGAAGTTATCTTTATTGCAGGCGTTGGCGCGAGTCTCTTTGCCAAGGGGGATGTTCATTATTACTTTGATATTACCCGGTGGGAGATACAGTTGAGATTTCGTAAAGGTATGACAAATTGGATGTTTTATAATCCGGAGGCGCCGATCCTCACAAAATATAAGATCGGCTTCTTCGTTGAATGGAGACTTGCCGATACCCACAAGGAAGAGCAGTTCGGGCAGGTCGATTATTGGGTGGATGCGAATGTGAGCGAGGAGCCAAAGGCAATTGATAAGGAAGCGTTTTATAAGGCCTTCCGGAAGATATCAGGAGAGCCCTTCCGCATGGAGCCTTATTTTGATAAAAGTGTCTGGGGCGGACAGTGGATGAAGAAGGTCTTTGGCCTTGATCCGGAGGCGGACAATTTTGGGTGGTCCTTCGACGGCGTCCCGGAAGAGAATAGTGTGCGCTTTCTCCTTGGGAAGCATTCCGTCACATTTCCGACGATGAATTTAGTTAAGTTATTCCCGAAGGAGCTTTTGGGCAAGAGGGTTTATGACCGGTTCGGTGCGGAATTTCCAATCCGGTTTGATTTGCTGGATACCTTTGAGGGCGGCAACCTGTCCCTGCAGGTCCACCCTACCTCCGAATATATTAAATCTACCTTCGGTATGAACTATACCCAGGATGAAAGCTATTATATTTTGGATGCTACGGAAGAAAGCTTTGTGTATATCGGGCTCAGGGAAGGGATCGATAAGGATGCGATGATCGCCGAGCTGGAGGCGGCAAACCGTGGTGAGATCCAGTTTGACGCTGAGAAATATGTGAATAAGATTCCGGTGAAAAAGCATGACCACATCTTAATTCCTGCTGGAACCATTCACTGTTCGGGCAAGGACACCCAGGTTCTTGAAATCAGCGCCACACCGTATATTTTTACCTTCAAGCTGTGGGACTGGGGACATATCGGGCTTGACGGGCTCCCAAGGCCAGTCCATATCCAGCACGGTAAACAAAATATCCAATGGGACCGTGATACCAAATGGGTAATGAAGAATTTAGTCCATCAAGAGGAAGTGCTCCAAGAGGACGGGCAGTGTAAGGTAGAAAGAACCGGCCTGCATGAATATGAGTTTATTGAGACCAGGCGTTACACCTTCCATGAAAAAGCGGAGGTAACACTTAATGATTCCGCGGCAGTGCTTAATCTTGTGGAAGGCAGGGAAGCATGGATAAAAAGCAGCGATGACCGCTGGGAACCAAAGAAGATACATTACGGAGAGACCTTTATTGTGCCTGCCGATGTAAAGGAATTTGTTATAAAAGCATGCGAAGGCGAAATGGTTCAAGTGATCGTTGCTACAATGAGATAAGCACCGGGTGGCAGATGCCACGGTTGTCAGTGATCAGGCAGTGAATAATGGAGATAGAAGCAATTCGATGAAAAGCCTTGCCCCTAATATCGTGGGCAAGGCTTTTAACGAATACTATAATAGGTCAATTAACAACCTTGCTTGTTTTTATAATACTTTTTTCTTTCGCATAACCAAATATGAAAACAGCAATACCCAAAATGGTAAGTATCGAATAAGTGAGAACGTCCCAAATATCTGTAGCAGGCTGCCCGGTAAACTTTGAAACAACAGCATTTATCCCCCATGTGACAGGCAGACCGGCAAAAAGTGCAATAGTTGTAGAAACATATTTATACACTTTGTTATTACTGAATAGAAAAAATATCAGCCACAGGTAAAGAACAGCTATTGCAGAAACCCGCATGCCAACCGGCATAAGCAATCCTTGGGCGCCAATGATTCTCTCTAATACAAACAGAAATGGAACAATCAATACGCTGAACATGGTAAGTGACATGATAGTACGCTTTTTGTTCCATACTATTAGGGGCATTGTAACCAATAAAACAAAAATGATAGAACTGATAGGATACAAAGCCCAGCTCAGATTTCCTTCGATCGCATAATTGCAAATAGTGCAAACAACAATAGCAAGCAATGAGATTGCAGAAATAACCATTGTAAGTACAAGGCGGTTATTCCCCGCCTTCTTTTTTGTAGCCGTATCGGCATATTGGAGGGCGGTTTCGACGATGGTTTCTATTTCAGGCACAGATAGTTCAGCCTTTGCACCATTCAGTAATTCTCCTGTTGTCACACCCAAAATATCTGATAAGGCGGGCAACAGGGAAATATCGGGACAACTTAGCCCTCGTTCCCATTTTGAGACAGCTTTATCTGTAACATTTAATTGCCCGGCTAACTGACGCTGTGTTAAATTCTTTTCTTTTCTCAACTGAGAAATAAATTGTGCCATTTTTTTATTATCCATATGATACGCTCCTTTTACAGCCAATCTTAATAAAATCCAGATTATGACTTTATCTTAACCTATAATTGGCATCCAGGCAACCGACCTTTGGTTGAACCACCCAAGTAAACCGCCGGTTGAGATAAAAAAGAATATAAGACAGTTCTACCTCGCCTGTGAAAATGATTATAGTTTCTATCGTACTTATAAGGAAGATTCAAAATTATGCAGCTTTCGATAATCTCCCGGAGTGATGTTCATATATTTTTTGAAGAAGCGCTGGTAGCTTTGGACATTGTTATATCCGACCTTTTCTGCAATTTCATTGAGGGTAAGAAATGTTTCTTCCAGGTATTTTTTGCTGTTCTCGATTCTAACATTGTTCAGATAATCCGTCAGGGTAATGCCCGCTTTAATACGAAAGATCTTACTGAGATAGGAGTAGCTGATATCAAGATGATCCGCTACATCAGTAATATTCATATCACGCATATAGTTTTCGTTGAGATACTTCTGTGCCAGTTCACAATAATTGTTTTCGCGGGTGTCATTATTGCCGAATTGCTGGGATAGCTGAATCAAGAGCCGGCGCATGCAGGAAAGAAGCTCTGCTAATGTTTTGTGATCCTTCAGAGACCGCAAGGCGTGAATTCCCAAAGTCTTATTAAAATGGAATTCCCGATCCAGTTCTATCACAATTTGATTGCAAATATCCCTTACCTGAATTACATTCCCGATTTGCTGAAGATCCTGCTCCAGCTGACAGAAGGTGCCTGCAATTTCCTGTTCTTTCTGAGAGACAATACTTCTGATCAGAGAAGCAACGACTGTTAACAGCATAGGATTAAGGTCGCTGGTTTCCTTTCCCTCGGCAATTCGGTTGGAAAAGATCAGCTCATTTTTCCAGGAGAAAAAATAAGATGCGTCTATTAATTCAAGGCAGCAGTGATACTGTGTCAGAATATCCTCCACATGGTTGATTGGCCGGCTGACGGCAAAATAGGCATTGTTACTTGTGAGCTTAATGACGGTATCTGTTAATACTCTCCGGGTCTGGGCGATACTTTCCATTTCATTGCCGTGATAAAGCAGTACCAGGTTATCATTTTCTATCCTTGTCAGAATTCCCTTCATGGAGGATTGCAGATAGGTGAGCAGCACTTCCTGCAGGTTCAGACGGAATACCATTTCATCTTCCCTCGAAAGCATCATGAATGCAATATCAAATTTGATAATAAGAAGCTCACACTGGCCGCTTCCACTGGAATCAAACAAATAAGGGTGATCGGATAAAAAGTCATCCTTGCACTGGCAATGTTCCAAAAAGTTGCGGAATTGAAAGATCTTGCTAAGTTCATCAAACTGCTTTAAATTTTGCATGGCATTGGAATTAAAGGCGTTCATTTCTGCAAATACATGTTTCAGCATATCGATTTCATCATAGGCATTTTCCCTTTGCAGGGTGGCGGTGCCTTCGGCAATATCAGAATAGAGTGCATTAATCGGATGATAGAGCCGTTTTGCCATATAAGCAGACATAAACAACAGGAAGAGCAGGACAGCCAAACAGACAGAGAGAACATATTTACCCAGATACTGAGCCTCCTGATAGGATTCTTTGACCGGATAGGAGGTTACACAATACATTCCGCAGTCAAGATCTGTGAGAAAGTAGATTCGATCCTTTTGATTTATAAATGAAATACTGTTTTCAATCAACTCGGCAGGTGCTTTTAATAACTCGGCCGGCTCAATATAATCACAGCGTCCTTCCAGCAGCTCACCCTCCGGTGTAATAAAAAAGAATTCCTCTTTATTTCTGTTCAGTTCATAGGTATATAGAATATCCATATAAAGGCGGTTTACACTGATATTGGCCACCAGAAAGAAATCCGGACGTGCCCTGACGACCAGGGAAAGGACCAGATGATTATATTCACGGTAAAGCGGTGTATTGTCTAATATGCTATCGTTATTAAAGGCAAACCGAAGCGGAAGCTGCTGTACACGAAAGCTTTCGTTGGCATCCTCCATCCACTGGGTATCATAAAAGGAATCAAAGGAATAGCGGCCGGACATGGAGGAATAAATAATTCCGGTGGAACGGTCATAAAAGTAGAAGGAGTGAAGGAGCCAGAACTTTTCAATCATGGTGGACAGACGCTTGGAGATTGCTTTTAAATCCAGGTTATATTGATCTGAGAAGGTATAGGAGCCGTATTTAGGCTCCTCTTTTTCTACGGACAGGTCCAGATTCAGAGTCTTAATCCGCTGCTTGATACCGGAGACTACTTCGCTCAATGCAATGGCCTTTTGCTGATGGAATTTTTGCTCCGCCTGATCTACCACCATACTGTACCAGAAGATTCCCAGGATGCACACGGGAATTAGGACCAGAAGAATATTGGATTTGATAATTCGATAAAGATAACGCTGGAATCCCTTCCATTTTCTCCGGCTTTTGAAACTACTGCTGGACGATCCTTGTTTCCACATTCTTTTTCCCCCGGTAAACTAATTTAGAATAACAGATATATTTTGCAGATCATGTGTACCGCATAGGATAGTATACCATGCAGGTCTCTTCACTTTCAAGCAAAGCGAGAATCCTACATTGTAATGATAGAATGTGATAGGCCGCAATAGTTTTTCATAGTGCAAAATAGAATCGTACCATTGCTATGCGAAGGGGACCGCTTTAAGATTATTTTATCAGCAGCGCATGATCAGCAGTTATGGAGCGGCAATGTCTGAAAGGCGCATACGAAATGATGGAGGTTCTATGAAGAAAATACTTGCAGCCAGACAACAGATCAGTATACGAACAGAGAGAAAGAGCTTCGGCTTTTTTCTTTGGAGGGACAAATGGCTTTACTTAATGTTATTGCCGGTAATCAGTTATTATATCATATTCAAATACATACCGATGTACGGACTGATCATCGCATTTAAGGATTACAACATATTTAAGGGGATCCATGACAGTGCATGGGTGGGGTTGGATAATTTCAAGACGGTCTTTGCGACAGACCAATTCTGGAAATCAACTTTTAATACCCTGACACTAAATCTCACGACACTATGTGTGAACTTTCCGCTGACAATCGCGGTGGCACTCATGCTCAATGAAGTGCGGTCCGTCCGGTTTAAGAAAATATCCCAGTCCCTGTTATATCTGCCGCATTTCATTTCCTGGGTTGTAGTAGCCGGAATAGCAACAAATCTATTCTCCCAGAATAACGGCAGCATCAACAATATTCTTACCCATATGGGCTTTGCTCCTATTCCTTTTTTAAATAATAACAGCTGGTGGATCTTTACCTATGTGGCGGCCAATGTATGGAAGGAAATAGGATGGGGAACCATTATCTATCTGGCGGCAATCACCGGAATAGACGAATCCCTGTATGAAGCAGCATATATTGACGGTGCAACAAAAATGCAGCGTATATTCTATATTACTTTGCCGATGATGAAATCTGTGATTATTGTGATGCTCATCCTTTCCATCAGTAAGATGATGAGTATTGGCCTGGATGCTCCGCTTTTATTAGGAAACACGAAGGTAATGGATGTATCGGAAGTTATCAGCACCTATATCTACCGGCTTGGTATTGTTCGTGCGGAATATAGCTTATCCACGGTAATCGGTTTGTTCCAGTCGGTGATAAATATTATTATTTTACTGCTGGCAGACCGCTTTGCAAAGCTGATTGGAGAAAAAGGTATTTTATAGAAAGGACGGTGATTGTCTATGTTAAAGAAAAAGAAACAAAAGAAAATGAATTCCTTTTCTATTGGAAGCTTGATTAATTATACCTTGCTTACTTTATTAGTAGCAGTTTGTGTATACCCGTTTTTGAACGTGGTTGCATATTCCCTGAGCAGCAATCGGGCCGTGCTTTCCGGTGAGATTACATTTTATCCCATTGACTTCCAGCTGGATGCCTATAAGGAAATCATCTATCGTGGCCAGATATGGCTGTCAATTCGGGTAACCACCATTGTAACTGTGCTTGGAACGGGACTTGGTCTGATTTTAACGGTACTTGCAGCCTACGCTCTATCAAAAAAGAAACTGAAGGGCCGTGCCTGGATTACCGGCTTGATTTTATTTACAATGTATTTCAGCGGCGGTATCATTCCCACCTTTATGGTGGTAAAAAACCTGGGGTTATACAATCACCTTACAGCACTTTATATACCAAGTGTTATCAGTGTTTTTAATTTCATCGTCATGCGAACCTTCTTTCGCGAGCTTCCCGAGAGTTTGGAGGAGGCGGCTTATCTGGACGGTGCCAATGATATCACAATCCTGACTAAGATCGTACTTCCGCTGTCCCTGCCTATCATTGCAACCATCGGCCTATTTTATGCGGTGGGCTATTGGAACGATTATTTCAGCGCCTTATTATATATTCAGTCCCCTGAAAAATTCACCTTGCAGCTAAGACTGCGCAACTTATTATTTGCGGAAGAGCTTGGTGCAACGGGGGCAGAAGGCTTAGGGCAGGCTGTAATGGCCGAATCTTTGAAAATGACCTGTATCGTGGTGGGCACCATACCAATTCTGGTTGTTTATCCATGGCTTCAAAAGTACTTTGTGAAGGGTGTTATGCTGGGATCGGTCAAGGGCTGAGGAACCGGTATTAAAATACACTAAGAGACTTAAAAGAAAAATAGGAGGATTTTTTATGAAAAGAGCAAAACGAGGGCTGGCATTATTTCTCACTTTCATTATGGCTGTGGGGTTAATCGGCTGTGATAAGAAAGCGGAGGAAGGGAAAAAAGGGCCTGGAAACGAAGGTGTGGCCAGTACCGGGGAAAGTGTAACGGAAGGTCCAAAGGAAGAGGGCAGTGAGTTTCAGACTACCTATGGTTCTAAAAACTTTAATAATGTTACCATTACTGTTGAAGTATTTGACCGAAGCAATGCTCCGGAGGGAAGTACGGTTATCGACAACAAATGGGTCGACTACATCAATGAGCATATGGGCAAGGTTGGAATTAAGGTAGAATTTGTGGCAGTTCCCAGATCCGAGGAGGTAAGCAAGCTTCAGCTTATGATGGCAGCAGGAACAGCTCCGGATCTGATGCTTTGCTATAATGCACCTGTAGTGGAGGGCTTCTTTAATGACGGGGGTACCGTCGACCTGGCACCCTATATTGACGCGGAGGATCAGGCTCAAAACCTGAAGGAATACATCGGAGAGGAATGCTTAAATATCGGGCGTAATGCAGATAATGCGCTGTGGGCGGTTCCTGCAAGGCGTTCTGTTACTGCGGAAACAAATTTATTCCTGCGTAAGGACTGGCTTGACAAGCTGGGAATGCAGGTTCCTACGACTGTGGATGAGCTGTATAATGTTCTTAAAGCCTTTAAGGAGAACAATCCGGATGGAAGAAAGGACGTGCTTGCAACCCGGTTCTATACCGGAATCAATGTTGTGGCATTCCCGTTCTTAAGCACCATCAATGATGCCAAGAGCTATAATATCAATTCCGGCTCCACAACGGACTTCCTTTATACCGATTCAGGTGCCGGCGAGTATTTCAGATGGTTGAATAAGCTCTATAATGAAGGGCTCATGGATCCGGAGTATTATGTGAGAACGGACCAGACCCTGAAAGAGGATTTTGTAAGCGGAAGATTAGGATGCTTTGAAGGAAATGTTAGTTATAATGTGGACAGTATGCGGGGAAGTCTGCTTCAGGCTCTGAAGCAAAATAATCCGGAAGCGGATGTTATCAGCATTCCTCCCCTCAAAAATATTCATGACGGCCAAATCTATAATAAAGGTTATGCGATCAACGGAGCTTATGTATTCATACCACAGACCTGTAAAAATGTTGAGGCAGCGGTTACTTATCTTGACTGGCTGGCAACTGAAGAAGGAGGATTTACCCTTTTTCATGGCATGGAGGGCGAGCACTTTAACTATGACGAAGAAGGAGTTCCTGTGATCATCGATCCTGTCTATAACGGAACGGACAAAGATTGGATCCGCCATGACCTGTTCTTAATCGGAAACCAGGGTTACTATAAGACTCCGGAAGAGTTTGCGAAGGCAACCTCCAAGGAAGCGCCGGGGTTTGAGCAGTACGTAATTGATAACTATAATAATGCATCCGTAGGAATTGTACGTAATGAAGCAACCTATACTTCCCCGATCTATACGGAGAAGAATACGGAAATCGGCTTGCTCAGCGACGAATATATCGTAAAGATAGTTACCTGTAAACCGGAAGAGTTTGATACCATCCTGGCGGAGTTCCTGGCAAAGCTGAAAGGGGTCGGATATGATTCCATTATTGAGGATCGTACCGAGTACTTTAATGCGGTATATGACAAATAATTAATGTAATAAATAAAGCGCACGGTAAACAGGAACAGAATGGAGAGCATTATGCTGGAAAGTACAAAAATCTCAGGCTTTGCGGATGAAATAAGCCATGACATCAAGGTACAGGTGCGGCTGTTAAAGAAGCTGGGAATTTCCTATCTGGAATTTCGCAGTGCCAATGGCAAAGGAGTTGCCGAATATACTCCGGAGGAAGCATACGCTATAAAGCGTTACCTGGATGAGAACGGGATTAAAGTCTCTGCCATCGGCTCCCCTGTAGGGAAAATTGGGATAACGGAGGATTTTGAACCCCATTTTAGAATGCTGCAAAAGGTAGTTAATATAGCGAAGATCATGGAAACACCATATATTCGCATCTTCAGTTTCTTTCCGCCCCAGGATAAGGATTTTACAGGGTTTGAGGAAGAGGTACTTTCCCGCATCAAGCGGATGGCAGATTATGCGAGGCTTCAGAACGTAGTTCTGCTTCATGAAAATGAAAAGGATATCTATGGGGAAAAGGCAGCTGCCTGCGCAAAACTGATGAAAGAGTTTTATGGAGAAAGCTTTCGCTGTACTTTTGACTTCGCTAATTTTGTGCAGTGTAAGCAGGATACCCGGGAAGCATATGAGCTCTTAAAGCCCTACATCGAGTATATCCATATCAAGGATGCAGTCTGGGAGGACGGAAAGGTAACCCCGGCTGGAAAAGGCGACGGCAGGATAGAAGAGATTTTAACCTTGCTCCATGCGTCCGGCTATCAGGGATTTTTAAGTCTGGAGCCGCATCTGTCTGAATTTGAAGGGCTAAAGCACCTGGAAAAAGATCCGGCAAAAAGGTCCCTGACCGATGGAGAGGCAGCCTTTGCCATGGCACATGAGGCGCTGATGAGAATATTGGAGAAAAACTGAAGCAGGCGAATTACAAGCAGATCAAAAGAACAGTTCAGATATCGAAAAGCCTTACCCCTAACATCATGGGTAAGGCTTTTCTGTGAATACGATTAGGTCAAGCGGAGAAGCTGCTGTCGTTTTGTCCCCAATCCCTTCTATCTCTCATTAATCTTCTTGATCTCTTCAATGTTTACTTTCGGTTCGCGGTTAATGGTATAAAGGCCATTCACCTCCTGCTGGACGTCGGTAACCTGGGTATAACAGAAACCTGATACATAATCCAGAGATTTAAACGAGGAGGTGATGCTGTCAAAGCGTTCCAGGAAGTCAGCTTCACTAGCCACCTGTTTTCCATAGCCCCAGCCTTTCTCGGAGCTGAATGCGATACCGCCGTATTCACTGACGATTACCGGCTGTCCCTTATATTCATATCCGTTGGCAAAGGCATAGTGTGACTTGTTAAAAGGAATCTTGTTGTTTAGAATCTGTTCCTTGTCTTTATACCTGTTTAAGATCGGTCCGCCATATTCTTCATAGTCATGCAGCGTGATAATATCTGAGATCGTATGCTCCCAGCCATCATTAACAATAACCGGTCTCATCGGATCAAAGGCCTTGGTCAGATGATAGATTCCTTCCGTAAACTTCTGCTGCATTATATTATTATATATCTTCTCCACACCCCAGCTTTCATTAAAAGGTGTCCAGGTAATAATGCAGGGATGATTGTAATTTTGCTCTACGACATCCATCCATTCGGTTGTAAATGCTTTCATTCCATCATCCTGGAAGGAATATTCAGAAGCCATTTCAGACCAGACCAGCAATCCCTTTTTATCACACCAGTAAAGGAAGCGCTGATCCTCTGTCTTCTGATGCTTTCTTAAACCATTGTAGCCTGCCGCCATAATCAGATCGATATCCTTAAGGATTGCTTCCTCTGACGGAGGGGTCAGATGTGACTCCTCCCAATAGCCCTGGTCCAAAATCAGTCTTTGATATAAAGGCTTATTATTGAGCAGAACTTTATCTCCTGATATTGATATCTTTCTCATTCCGAAGTAGGATTTCACGCGGTCTTCGCTAACTCCCTCACCGGAAAGTGTAAATACAACATCGTACAGCCTTGGTGAAGCCGGTGACCAGAGGACAAGACTCCAGGGGAGGGTTTCATTCACCAGATTGACGGTGAAGGATACATGGTCCCCATTGATCTGGACTTCAGTCTTTCGCACCGGCTGGTTGTCAATTGATATATCGCATCCAAGTACTTGATTGCTGCCCTGGCTGGCTCCTTTGATCTTTGCGGTAAAATGCACCTCGCCACGATCAATATCAGGTGTTATCTTCACCTTCTCCAGGTAACATACAGGAACCTCTTCAAGCCATACTGTTTTCCAAATTCCTGTTGTCTGTACATACCAGCATCCAAAGTTGTCCTTCTTCCAGCGCTGCTTACCCCTCGGCTGAGCTGTATTGCAGGTATCCTCAACGCGAACAGTTATATCATTTTCTCCGTTCAGGGCAAACTTGGTAATGTCTATGGTAAACGCAGCATACCCTCCGGAATGGGTTCCGGCAAAGCTGCCGTTGACCCAGACTTTTGTCAGGTAATCAGAACCCTCAAAGTTAATCAGAATACGCTTATCACTTTTCTTCTCCAGTGTAACCTTTCTGTTATACCAAACGAAGCTATGATGTGTCTGATCTTCAATGGTACTTAAGGGGGTTTCATAGGTGTAGGGAACGACTATCGTTTTCTCGGCAGGAAATTTTAAGAACCACTGCTGTGTCTCTCCGGCATCGTCATCGTCAAAAGCAAAATTCCATTCACCATTCAGATTGTACCAGTTTTCACGCTCAAATTGAGGTCTGGGGTATTCTCTCAGCATTTATTCATTCTCCTTTTCTTGTGCAAGTGCATTGCCGGTCATTATGCTATTATTTTTACATATTTTCTGTTGTAATAGTTTTTTTGTATTTAATACTCAAGTCCGGCAATATTGTTTTTACACTTTTTATGTTGTTACTATTTATCAGTCTCTCCAACTGATATTACTGAAATCATACATTATAAATAAATTTATGTCAACATGACGAAATGCCTTCCGATGGTATTTTCTTATTAAATTTTTATTAATAAATAAGATATTTAAAAACATTTTTGATGTAATAACCCTTAGATACATTGTTTCTGTTCCTATTGATTGATTTTAAATGTTCCCAATGATACAATATTTATATTACAGGAACATAATGCGCGTTCCTGTAATCGAGACGTACGGCGCAAGAGCAGCGCCTTTTTTAGAAGATAAAAAATCAACTTCTGATAACTTTATATTACAGGAACATAATACGTGTTCCTGTAATCGGAGTATGAGAAGCAGATTCACTTTCTTCTGATAACTTATATTACTATATAGATGCATGGGAGTATAAAAGTATGAAGCATGAATTGCAAATAAATTTATCAGATAGGGACAAGCTGGCTGATATCGGGAAAGCCCTTTCCTCACCGATCAGATTGGATATCATGTATTTTCTATCAGAGAAGCCAGCCATTATATCCGATGTTGCAGCTCATTTTGATATTCCGGCATCCAGTGCCGCACTGCATATCAAGACGCTGGAGAATGCCGGACTGATATCCGTGCAGCCGATTCCGGGATCAAAAGGAGCGCAAAAGCTTTGCGGAATGCTGGTATCCCGCATAGATATCGATATGTTCCATAAGATACTTCCAAAAAATCTTCATATTCTCTTCCACGAAGAAATCCCCATCGGAGGATATTTCGATTACAAGGTATCTCCTCCTTGCGGGATCGTATCGGAAGTCAGCTATATTGGTACGGATGACACCGTTAACGGCTTTTTCAGCCCGGACCGTATGAAAGCACAGCTCATCTGGCTGTCACAAGGCGATCTCGAATATCGCTTTACAAATTCAGCATTGAAATCAAGTCCCGCCAACAAGGTGGAGTTTTCCTTTGAGCTTTGTTCAGAAGCCCTTGGATATAACAATAATTGGCGTTCCGATGTCAGTGTATGGATGAACGGAACAGAAATAGGAATTATTGAATGTCTTGGAGATTACGGCGGAAAAAGAGGTAAGTTAAACCCTTCCTGGTGGGGCGATGGCGCAACACAATATGGTGATTTGAAGAAGATATGGGTTACCGATAAGGGATGCTATATTGATGAGCGAAAGGTATCGGATCATACGATCAAATCCTTGGGAATGGACAAGGATAGTTATATTTCCATGAAAATCGGTGTCAAGCCCGATGCTAAATATGTGGGTGGTTTTAATCTATTTGGCGAAAAATTTGGCGATTATCCGCAAAGTATTGTTATGGATGTTTGTGTTGAAGCGGAGCAGTAAAACCTGCCCAATTCCGATATTCAGGATGTGAGATATTCTTTTAGTTAAATGAGTGGAAATCATTGCTGGAATATGTTAAAGTTAATTTGTTTGCTGTTTCTCGATGAAAAATTGACATAAAAACAAAGGAAGCGATATAAATGATATTTAAAAATCAAGATAAGGACATGTGTAACGGCCCCATATTTGGCAAAATGGTTCTTTTTGCTTTGCCCATCATGGCGATGAATATTCTTCAGCTGATGTTTAATGCGGCAGATATGGTTGTAGTCGGAAGATTTTCCGGTAAGGAGGCTCTGGCAGCAGTTGGTGCAACCGGTGCTATCATCAACCTGATTGTAAACTTATTCATGGGGCTGTCGGTGGGAACCAGTGTCATTGTAGCCCAGGATTGCGGTGCTGGACGGTCGGATGCAGTCAGCAGGTCGGTACATACTTCGATTGCCATAAGTATTATTGGCGGTATCCTTGTGATGGTGCTGGGTCTTTTTCTGTGCAACCCCTTATTAATTATGATGGGTACTCCTACGGATATCATTGATTTATCTGCTCTGTATATGAGAATCTATTTCTTGGGTCTTCCTGCCAGTATGATATATAACTTTGGTGCTGCCATACTGCGTGCGGTCGGCGACAGCCGTCGGCCTATGTATTTTTTGCTGGTATCCGGTATTGTAAATGTAATATTGAACCTGTTTTTTATCGCTGTATTACATATGAGTGTGGATGGTGTGGCTTGGGCAACGGTGATTTCTCAGTATCTGTCGATGGTCCTGGTGCTTTTATGTCTTATTCGTAATAAGGAGGAATCGCTTCGTCTGACACTTAAAAGGCTGCGCATCGACGGAAGAAAACTGAGGCAGATTATTCAAATTGGTCTGCCTGCCGGATTGCAGGGACTACTGTTCTCCATTTCCAATGTATTGATTCAATCAGCTGTTAATTCCTTTGGCTCTGCTATGGTGGCAGCCGGCACCGCGGCAGGAAATATCGAGGGATTTGTTGCTACCTCCATGAATGCCTATTATAATGCAGCCATAACCTTTACAGGGCAGAACATGGGAGCAAAAAAATATGACAGGATCGACAAGGTAGCAAAGATCTGTACGATACTGATCATTGTTACCTGGATTGTGCTGGGCGGGCTGACGATGTTATTCAGCAGACCTTTATTATCTATATTTACCTCAGATCCTGAGGTAATCAGGCTTGGCATGATCAGAATTAATGTCTTGATGGCTGCGTACTTTACCTGTGGCATCATGAATGTATTTCCGGGCTTGACCCGTGGTATGGGATTCTCTGTATTACCGATGATTTGTACCCTGGTTGGAGCCTGTCTTATGCGTATCGTATGGCTGACCACCTTTTTTGCATGGTTCCCCACGGTATTCATGCTTTTTGCCTGCTATCCTATTACCTGGGCACTGGCGGGGATTGGTCAGGTGGCTAGTTTTTTCTATGCAAGGAAGAAGGTCAGGCAGCGTGTCGAATAGAAAAATAGGTTTTCCTCCTGACTCACTTATATGAATCTGATTAATCAAAAAATAGCAGTGGCACATATTTTTGTGCCACTGCTATTTTTTGACGTAAGCGGATAACGGGAATCGAACCCGCATCTCAAGCTTGGGAAGCTCGCATTCTACCACTGAACCATATCCGCATAGTTCTATTTTAGTACGGAACTGAAAAATGTCAATATCCAGATTGAATTTTTAGATAAAAAGTTTAGATTAAAAGTTCCTAAACTGGAAATAATATTACTGCAATTAATATTTCAATTCAGGGGTTACCCATCCAGGACTTCTTAAAGTCCGGGATTCCTAAGAACCATCCAAGGGCAGAATTTGTATATATTTGGTTGCAAAATAATTTAAACAGGCAAGTCTATGAGGTATAAATAAAATATTATCGGAGAAGACTATATTTTGAGGTGATAATAGTGAAAAAGAACAAATTTACCGAGTTTTTAAAAGGAAAAGGTTATTACATGTTATTATTTGTCGGCGTGGTTGCCATAGCAACGGTCGCCGTGATTGGATCCCAGTTATCCTCTAATCAGGAACAAAAGGATAACGAATTTGTGGATATCAATGAAATGGATGATAACATAGCAGCTGAGGACGGGGTTAATGAGCTGGCTGAGAATAACCCGATAACGGAGGGGATTGTTAATAGTGAAGGCGATACCACTTCCGAGGTAGCTTCCAACGATGAAGCCGCAAATATTGCTGCGGAAAATAATGAGAGTCAGGATCTTGCAAGCCATGACATGATTGAGTATGAGGGGTATGAAGAGGATAATGTATCTGATTCACTGGCACAGGCAGGAGAGACATCCGATACTGCCTCGGCCGGAGAAAGCATGGAAACCAGTACAGCTACGGCCCGGAATGAGCCGGCTCAAACCCGGGAAAGTCTGTCCTTTAGCATGGATGACGGACTTATGTGGCCGGTTCAAGGTAATGTGATCATGAATTACAGCATGGATCATACCATCTATTTCGCTACTCTGATGCAGTACAAATGTAACCCGGCCCTCATTATTGATGCAGAGCCAGGAACTGAGGTAAAAGCAGCAGCAACCGGCATTGTCACAGAGATTGATCTGGACAATGAAGAAACCGGCATTACCGTTACTATGGATATCGGGAATGGCTACAGCGTTGTATACGGACAATTGGCACAGGATATGTCTCTGAAGGCTGGCGATCTGGTTAATGAAGGTGAAGTTATCGGCACCGTCAGTGCGCCTACAAAGTATTACTCCGTTGAAGGCAGCAATTTGTATTTTATGGTTAAGGAAGATGACCAGACGATAAATCCTATGTTACTTCTTCGTTAAAAGGAAGCAGAATATGATTGCAAAAAACAAGTGAGGGTGGCTTAAAGCGTAGCTTTGAACCTCCTCACTTGTTTTATTAACATAAGGGAAGCGGCTTGCCGCTTCTTGTTGTATAATATAAGAGCGATTTGCATGACGTGCGCCTGTTGCATCACATAAGGCGGGCAGACTATTGATACAGATAGCCTTTGGCCAGAAGAGCCTTCTCGATGCGGTCCAGAGTCTCTTCCGTATCGGCGATTACCGTATGCTGGTGTATTCCGTCCGCCAGGTCTTTAAGCGGCACGATTTTCTTCTCCTTTACCTTGCTGACAAAATCGTATACATCCTGACGATTGCGTATGGTCAGTGCCGTGGCGATATCCCCATAGATTTCATGAGTTACAATCACATCCAGGATCCTGCCGCCGTTGTCAACAAAGGTGCACAATTCATCCTCAATCTGCCCGGTGGTATGGCGCACCCGGAAGATACGCTTGGCCCGGGACTCGTCGGATTGATAGATTAAGTAGCCCTTCGTGGTAGAGAAGATATTGCTTCCGGTCGCACGCAGCAGGGTAATATCCTGAACGATTACCTGCCGGCTTACCCCAAGCAGACGGGACAGCTCTCCTCCGGATATGGGCTCTGTCTGCTCATTTAGTATTTTTATCAGCTGTTCTCTGCGCTTTGCTCCTTCCATCCGAGGCTCCTTTCTTAAATATTGATAAATGCCTTTGCATTTTGGTTATCTTTCGATATAATAAAGGTTGTTTATTATGTTTTTATTATATACTGACAGGAACAAAATGACAACGGTTTAATATTTCTATAAATAGATGGCAACCGACATGAAAAAGGGAGGCGCAGAATGTTTCGTTTATGGGCAAAGGTATTTAAGGAGAATAGAATGATTAAGGATATGGTGGTTTGCAATGAGGACCCGGAGCTTCGTAGAACTCAGAAGATATTTGCCGCCCTGGACGATATCTGCAATGCATATGATCTATCTAAGCCGATTTGGCTTAAACCCACGATAGAAGATTTTAAGAAGCATGATAAAACAAGATTTACAAAGGACAATTTTATTGACGGAATTGATTTTGACTATCTGGAGATACATGTGATAGAGGAGGACTGAAGCCGCCGGGGCGGCAGTGGAGGACGGGATGAAACGAAAATATATCCTGTATGGGATCTTGTTTCTTTTAATTATTCTTATTCTGATGGTTATTATCTTGGTTTGGAAGGAAGGACAGAATAGAAACCTGTTTAAGCAGGAGGTGCCGGAAAACACCCTTGCCGAAAGGAACGGGGAAGACCTGCCCGCCTTTCTGGAGGAAGGCAGTGCCGAGGCTGCCTTGAAGGTGACGGATCAGCCGAAGGGCGAGGCTATTGCGGAGCATTCGGTTAAAAATGAGGATGAAGGGCAGGCGGAGGATATGGAGACATGGGGGCAGAAGACCTTTTATTATGAGGAATTATCCCAGGAGATCAGGGAGCGGATCACGGGTAAATCCTATGGTGAAAATTGTGTGGTGCCTTATGAAGAGCTTTGCTATATCAGCGTACTCTATTGGGGCTTTGATGACCAGACCCACACAGGAGAGATGATTGTAAACCGGGCGATTGCAGAGGACGTCGTGGAGATATTCCGGGAGCTGTACGAGGCAAAATATCCAATTGAGCGGATGGTGCTGATCGATGAATATGATGCCGATGATAATGCATCCATGGCAGAGAATAATTCCTCAGCCTTCAATTACCGTGTCATTGAAGGGACTGATCGAATCTCGCTTCACGGCTACGGATTGGCCATCGACATCAATCCCCTGTATAATCCCTATATCCATAATCTAAATGGGAAACAGGTGGTCACGCCGGTAGAAGGCGCTCTATATGAGGACCGAACTCTGGAATGTCCCTATTATATCAGGGAAGGGGATGTCTGCTATCAGGCCTTTATTAAGAGGGGATTTACCTGGGGCGGAGAATGGAAGAACAATAAGGATTACCAACACTTTCAGAAGAAAATCGAGGAAGGAAATTGAGCGTAAATTAAGATGGAGCGGCATCCATCCGAGACGGAGTGTGGCGAGACAGTAATTGATTTATGAATTTTATAATGATATAATGAAAGCGTAGTGAGTGTGCTGCAAGCTTGCTTGC
>JAFAGA010000003.1 GCA_023423045.1 Bacillota bacterium
GTTGTAACAGGTTGATTTAACACAAGCAACAGCATCTGCTCCTGCTATGTAGAAATCACATATTTCATTATCACTAATATAGTCTGTAAATTCTTCACAGCTTAATGCGTTTCCTTTGTATTTTGTAAAAACATTTTTTGATACTATTTTCAAATCTGAAGCTAATTCAGCCCCATATGTATTGGGTTTAAAAGTCCTCGTGCCGGCTGATAAATTTTCATGCCTTATATAAATAACATGAATATTATTATTGACTGCCAAATCAATAGCTTTATTGATGTTATCAATAATATCCTTATAATTCTTTGTTATATCATTTTGAATATCAATTATTACTAAGGCTTTTTTCTGCATAGTGTCTCCTCCCGATAGGTAGATTGATTTGTTTGCTTTTTTATTGTACCATGCAATTGTTGACAGCAATATGGCAACAATCTATAATGATAAGAAGAAATTTTGAAAGGCGGCTATCAGATGAAAATCGACAGACTTGTTAGCATTATTATGATACTCCTTGATAAAGAGCGTATAGGCGCACAGGAGTTAGCAGATATGTTTGAAGTTTCACCCCGCACAATCTACCGCGACATAGACACTATCAACATGGCAGGTATTCCTGTTCACGGGGCATCAGGAGTGGGCGGGGGCTTTGAAATCATGCAGAAATACAAAATTGATAGAAAGGTTTTTTCGACTGCCGACCTTTCCGCTATCTTGATGGGGCTTTCCAGTCTTTCGGGCATGATACGAGGTGATGAACTGGTAAATGCCCTTGCGAAAGTCAAGAGTTTTATCCCCGCCGATAGAGCGAAGGACATTGAATTAAAAGCAAATCAAATATATATAGATTTAAGTCCGTGGATGGGCAACAGGAACATACAGCCATATTTAGAAATTATCAAAACAGCTTTACAGGAAAGCAAGCTGCTGACCTTTGAATATGCAGACCGCTATGGAAATAAAACCGCACGAACAGCCGAGCCGTATCAGCTTGTATTGAAAAATAGCCATTGGTACCTGCAAGGGTATTGCCATAAAAGAAATGATTTTCGCTTATTCAAACTATCCCGCACATCAAACTTACAAATACAAGAGGAATTTTTTACGCCACGAGATTATCAAAAACCGCAGTTAGATTTTACTGATATTCTGGCAACTATGCAAGCAAAAATCGAAATTCGTATTCATAAATCTATCATGGACAGGGTACTGGATTATTGTACTTATGAACACTTTTTGCCAGACGGTGATGAGCATTATATTGTTAGCTTTCCTTTCATAGAGAACGAATACTACTACAATATTCTTTTCAGTTTTGGGGATAAATGCGAGTGTTTAGAGCCGTTACATATCCGCACAGAAATGAAGCGCAGAATACATGATATAGCTACCTTATACGAAAACCAGAACAAGGAAGTTCCATAAGTTCAGATTGACAGGCATTATGAGCCTTTGCACATTTAGCAATTTGAGTAAGATTATTCACACATCTGCGTTGCAGGTGTAGAAGTTAGTAGTTTTATTTAACTCGTTCTAAATTATTGGGGCAGAAAAAACAAGCGTATCGTCCACTTTGAACAATACGCTCGTTTTAATATTTTACATAGCAGCAGCCCATAAACAATATTGTTTTCTTATACTGCCTTTGCGAACCACTTTTATGTTATTAAAATCTATATACCTGATATTGCAAATCATCAGCGGCCTATTTAATCTTGAATAATTGAATTGCCTCCTCTAACCTTCTGGCATCGTAGGCAAGCTCCTGAGCTGATAAGCGCAGGCGCTCGACAGAATCAATCTGGCCTACCGCTGTTGCGCTCACTTCCTGGGAGGCTGCTGCCGTCTCCTCCGATACCGCCGAGATGCTTTGAATGGCTTCCATCGTATCCAGCTTGGCCGCCTCAATCTTTTTGATTCCCTCGGAGATGGTGTCCAGATTGTTCGCCAAATCATTCACATGGCTGTTAATGTTATCAAAGACCCGAACCGTTTTGCTCAGGGACTCGGACTGGGACTCCACAATATTCTCCGCCTGCTTGGCTGTGTCCACCGTGTCCTTGGTCTTATGCCGTATCTGGGTGACAATATTCTGTATCTCCTTTGCAGCTTGGAGCGATTGATCCGCCAGCTTGCGTATCTCATCGGCAACCACCGCAAAACCACGGCCGGCATCTCCCGCTCTTGCTGCTTCAATAGAAGCATTCAGGGATAAGAGATTTGTCTGCTCTGCAATATCATTAATTATGGTTACAAAGCTTCCGATGCTCTGGGATTGAACCTCGAACTCCTGTATCTTATCGATCACATCATGGGTAATATCCGTAGTCGCTTTTGCCTTCTGATTTAACTCGTCGATAATAATAATGCCTTCCCCGGCAATGGACTTTGTATTGCCGGCAATCTGTCCGATCTCACTGGCGCTGTTATAGACCTGGTTAATCTGGTCGGAAAGACCGGACATCTGAAGCAGGCACTGCTCCGTATCACTTGCCTGCTGCACAATTCCCTGCTCGATATCGTCAATGGTTCGGGAGATATCCTTGGTTGCTACCAGCAGTTTCTCCGAGGTATCGGATACACCACCGGCCGAGCCGCTTACCTTGCTGCCCACTTCCTGTACTTCCCCGATCAGCTTACGCATATCCTGCAGCATATTGCCGATCCCGCTGGCCAGATCCAGGAATTCGTCCTTTCTCTTCGTATGGAAGCTGGTGGTCAGATCGCCCGTTGCGGCCTGCTTAATTTTCTTACTCAGGAAGCTGATTGCCATACTGACACCTCCGGCAACCAACACCGCCGTAGCTAAAGCGACCAGAGCGGAAATCGTTACGAACATGATATTTAATCTTCGAATGCCTGATACCTGCTGGAGAATGGTTGATTTTGGAATCAAAGCGCACACTGTGGCTCCCATGGTTCCAACCTTACTATAGAGAAAAAGATATTCTTTCTCGTTGTAAATCTCGTAGGAAAGACCGGAATTCTCCTCCCCTTCCATCGCCGCACGATAGTAGGGCTGTCCTGAAAATACGCTGGCTTCCTCTGTTCCCGAAATCACCTCTCTGTCGTCCTTTAGTACAAAGCCCAGGATACTCTGATCTCCCAGGTTATATTCCAGGAACATATTCATGATTTTTTCTTTTGATACATCAATTATAACAAATCCCTTCCTTGAATTCATAATCTGAATAAAGGAACAGGCATACTGGTCCGAGCTATAGATTACTTTCTCCCTTGATATCAGGCCATCCAGCTCGCTATGCTCCCCGACCCACATATTCTTGGTTGATTTCTCTTCAAACGGCTTGATAAATGCCGTTTCGCTGATTTGATCATAGACACTGTTCTGGGAAGCGGCTTCCGTGGATATGGTTTTGGCTTCTCTGCCAATCATATGTACACCGGCAATAAAGGAATTGGTTTTCTTCACCATCTGCACCGCACTCTCCACATTGGAGCGCGCAAGGATATACATTGCTTCCTGTTCTCCTTCGGGACGGTTATAGTATTCACCGATATCAGAATCAAAAAGCATCTCCCCTGCTTTCTCCTGAATCGTAGTGAAGCCGAAGTTAAGATAATCGCCCACCGCATTAATGGTATCCATGGAGCTGTTCTCAAAGTTAGTAATAATGGCCTCCTCCGATTTGCGGTAGGAGATCGTTCCGTACAGGGCGAGGAGCACAATTGGTATTAGCAGACCGATGAATAATTTTAGACGAATACTTCGCAGCATACCCGAAAGCATCGTTGTGATCGCAGCTTTCCCTCTGTCGCCGCCTGCCTTTGCTTCCAACTTTTTTTCACTCTCTTCCTTCTTCGCCGGCATCTTATCCTTGCGGGCCTTCTCTTTCTTCCTCACTTTTTCGGCTTTCATTGTTTCAGATGCACTATCCCCTTTTCGAATCCTAAATAACGCCTTTTTCATAAAATACCCCCTATGTATTTACATTGATCTAGCATAATTATAAGATAATACCCATATTATAACATATTGGGGATTTTTTATCTATTATTTTCTGTAATTTCGCTGAATTATTTCTTTATATTACAGCATATATTGAGCATGATTAACAAATTTTTAATCTATTTCTTCTTTTATCTCAAACTTCTGGACAAGTATTTCATATCCATACCAGCTCAGAACTAAAAATACCCAGCTTCAACTTGTCTTATCAATTCACTTTATTCGTATATACAAACTATACATTTATCTACGAATTAATTTTAAATTTTATTATTCCTATTATATTTTGTTCTTAGTCATATATCCTGTTTAAACCTCCATATATCTTTGAATACACAACAATTCTTTATTTACATTGACAAATCAATTCTTGAATGATACTATTTAATAAATTCGTATATAAGTATTATATTCGTATAAACAGGAGGATGCCAATGTCAGAAAAATCAGAGCACCGTTCAACCAGCCGGGTATTAGATATCCTGGAGTTAATCTCAACAGGCAGCAGTCAGGGTTATACTCTCACCGAGATTGCTTCAAAAATTGATGCTCCAAAAAGCAGTCTATTTCCTATTCTTCATACATTATTGGATCGGAACTATCTTTCCCTGGATGGTAATACCGGCCGCTATGCCATAGGAATGACTGCTTACCAGGTGGGCTGCTCCTATTTAAACAACTTTAATATCATGAACGAAGTAGCCCATGAGCTGCAGAACATCACAAATGTATGTACAGAGGCCAGCCATTTTGCCGTATTGAATAATGGCAATACTGTATATCTTGCTAAAATCGATTCACCCGAACCAATTCGCATGATTTCATCCGTTGGACGCAGCATCCCCGCCTATGGCACCGGTCTGGGCAAGGCTCTGCTGATGGATCATTCGCTGAATGAACTGCGGCGTCTATACCCTGATGGGCTGAAGGCATTGACCGAGCATACCATCACAGATTACGAGTTATTGTACCGGCAGCTCAAGGAGGCCCATCAATGCGGCTTCGCATATGAAGAGGAGGAATCAAATCTGTTTATACGATGCATTGCGGTTCCTCTCCGACAGAATAATCAAATTGTTGCAGCCATCAGTGTGGCAATTCCAACCTTCCGATACACTTTGGAAAAAGCCGAATTAATTCAGCGTCTGCTGCAAAATTCCAAAAATCGAATCGAAGCAATTCTAAAAACAATTCAAGTAGACTTTAACAAACTGATCTAACGATGCTGTTTTCCTTATCAAAACAGCAGTATTAGGAATAATTTCAACGAGTATTATAAGGAGGAAGCATATGCCGGATCTAGTTACCATAGGGGAAACCATGGCCGCATTTATCCCTGAAAGCGGTTTACCAATTCAAAAGGCCCCTGGCTTTCATATGCGAATTGCCGGTGCCGAAAGCAATACGGCAATCGGAGTGGCACGACTTGGCCACTTTGCCGGCTGGATAAGCCGTCTCGGGGATGACAGCTTTGGAGAATATATCTTAGAAACTCTGCAAAAGGAAGGTGTGGATACATCACACACAGTCACCGATGCCTTACACTCCACAGGGATTATGTTTAAGCAACCCAACCAGGAGAATGCAACACAGGTATATTATTATCGCGACAACTCGGCGGCAACATTTTTATCCGCATCAAGTATTGATTATGATTATCTAACATCGGCCAAGGTTCTTCACGTCACGGGAATAACCCCCATATTAAGTCAATCTTGTATGGAGTGTATTAATAAAGCCATCGATATCGCACATGATAATCGTATTTTGGTGAGCTTTGATCCTAATATTCGTCTTAAGCTTTGGCGAGATAAAGACTACCGGCCCTTATTAACGAACCTGATCAGCCGTTCGAACATCGTTCTTCTTGGACTGAGCGAAGCATCCGTTCTTTATGAAACCGATGATATACAGCAGATAACTGACCTCATCTTCTCCCATCCCCGGGTCCAATATGTGGCTGTAAAAAACGGTGCCCTTGGCGCCTGGGTCTGCACTCGCGATGAACGGCATTTTGTGGATCCCATTCCCTGTAACTGCATTGAGCCGGTGGGGGCCGGAGACGGATTTAATGCGGGCTTTATTCACGGAATATTGGAAAACCGGGACATCAAGACCTGCGGTCTGTACGGCGGTATCGCAGGAGCACTGGCAACAGAAACCTATGGGGATACGGGAGGGTATCCCACTCTGGAACGCTTGCAGCAAATGGAAGAAAAATATGGATAATAAATACAGATATCGCTTCCGAATACGAAGCATTGGAAGTATCTGAAAAAGTATTAGAAGGATTAATATTAGGAAGGAAGGTTCACCTATGTATCATATCATCAAAGAAAATCCTCTCATCTCCATTATCCGCAAGCTCCCTCCGGAGCAGACTATTGATTATGCGGAAGCAGTATATAACGGAGGAATAAAAGCCTTTGAAATTGCCTGCAACTCACCCGGGGCGATGAAGCAGATATCCATGCTTCGCTCCCACTTTGGAAACACCGCGCTCATCGGAGCCGGCACGGTAACCACAATAGAACGGGCAAGGGAAGCCATGGATGCAGGCGCTCAGTTTCTTCTGTCACCCTCCACCAATCTCTCCATACTGGAATATGCAAAACAAAACAATACCCCTTTACTGCCGGGAGTTATGACCCCTACCGATGTGGATATCTGCTATAATGCAGGGTATAAGGTGTTTAAGCTTTTCCCTGCGGCATCCTTACCGCTTAACTATGTACACAATCTAAAAGGTCCCTTCGATGACACGGAATATGTGGCCGTAGGAGGAGTGACCCTATCCAACCTGTCCCAGTTTTTTAAAAGCGGCTTTATCGGAGCAGGGATCGGAAGCAATCTGATACCGAAGGAATATATCGAAGCAAATAACTGGGTTGCTGCAGCACAATCTGTTGCGGAATTTGTAAAGGAGGCTGCTATATGAAAATCACTGCAATTCAAACTTATCTCATACGGCCCCGCTGGTGCTTTGTCGAAATACAGACAGACGAAGGTATCACCGGTTGGGGAGAACCGGTTTTAGAAGGGCATGCCGCAACGGTCCAGGCCTGCGTTAATGAAATGTCCGACTTCTTAATCGGCGCTAATCCTCTTCAGATTGAAGATATATGGAATACACTCTACCGCGGGGGGTTTTATCGCGGCGGCGGAGTATTAATGAGCGCCATTGCCGGCATCGACCAGGCATTATGGGATATCAAGGGTAAATCCCTTAACGTACCGGTATACGAATTAATGGGAGGCTCCTGCAGGAATAAAATACGCGTCTACTCATGGATTGGCGGCGATCGTCCCAGCAATGCGGGCGCTGCCGCCAAAGAAAAGATGGATGCAGGCTTCACTGCAATTAAAATGAATGCCACAGACGAGCTGCAGTATATTGATACTTACGATAAGGTTGATGCGGTACTGGAGCGTGTGGCTGCGATTCGGGAAGCCTGCGGCAAATATTTTGGAATAGCCATCGATTTTCATGGGCGTGTTCACAAGCCAATGGCCAAAATCCTTGCCAAAAAGCTGGAGGAATTTGATCCCATGTTCATCGAGGAACCTGTTCTATGTGAGCATATGGAATACTTTCCGGAGATTGCCGCTTCCTGCAATATCCCTATTGCAACCGGTGAGCGGCTTTATTCCAGATACGATTTTAAGCGCCTTCTCCAAATCGGAGGAGTCGATATCATACAGCCGGATTTGTCCCACGCCGGAGGAATCACAGAGGTCAAAAAAATAGCCTCCATGGCCGAGGCTTATGATGTAGCGCTGGCACCGCACTGTCCCCTCGGGCCCATCGCACTCTCCGCCTGTCTGCAGATCGATGCGACCTGTCATAATGCGGTTATCCAGGAGCAAAGTATGGGTATCCATTATAATGTTGGCAAAAGTGTACTTGACTACATTACGAACAAAGAAGATTTTACATTTACAGACGGACACGTGAAGCTTCCCCAACTCCCCGGCCTTGGGGTTGAAGTCAACAAGGAATTGGTCCTTGAGGAAGCTGCTGTGCCCCACAACTGGAAAAATCCCATCTGGCGTCATGCGGATGGCTCCATCGCCGAATGGTAAAGCAAATAATGAGTGGTTCGCATAGCGCGCCACTCATTATTTGTTTTAAGAGCAGCCCCAGAGCATACTGCTCGTTATTTATCCTGTCAGCCCAACTCACGATGACGATACTCCTACCAGTTATTCACGGCATGCTCGGCAAAAGAGATCAGCTTTTCTATCCTCAATTCCGTACCGTCATCCAGAACCGCCCGGCCCGTGAACTCTCCGAACATCTGATGACAGCAGTTATCCACCCATAAAAGCTTGGTTCTCGTGGTGCGGTCATAGCATGGAGTCAGGGTCAGATCCAGCTTCCCCTCCGCATCATGAAGATGCCACGGCTGCATATAGTCGGATCCCAGCTCAAAACTTACTTCCCCAAGCTTACAGATGGTATCACCGTAAAACAGGATATTCTCCGTGGCATTGCCGGTATTTCCAAAGCCGCAGCCCAGATTGAAGCCGAATATCCGATGATCCACCTTCCCGGTTCCGTTACTCCAGTACCATTCGTTATGGAAGGGCCACACACCCCTGCCCCAATCCAGCAGTCCATAGGAATCCAACGGCGAGAAACAGTACTGCTTTTCACCGTATCTTACGAAGCCTTCGGCTGTCATACAATTAATCTTATGATTATAATAGAAGGCCTTGGGGGATTCATCAAAGGGCACATTAATTACCAGCGAATTCCGATTTTGTCTGGTCAGAGTTACATCCGCTTCAAAGTCCTCCCATTTGCAATAAAGACGGCGCACACTTCCTTTGACCTCAAAGCGTATTACACCGCCCTTTTTCTCATATCTGACCACATGATCCTTCTCCGCATCCTCCGGAAGATGCAGGGAGCCAAAGGGAAGAACTAAGAAAGTACCTTTTTCCGCAAGGCGCTCCCCCTTGTCAAAATCAAAGAGCATAATGCCGGCCTGCCCTGCATAAGCAGCATGGCCGATTGTGAATTGAAGGCACATCCTCTGGTCTGTGACCTGATAAAAATCCCATTCCTTAATCCGGAATTTTGGTGCCCTGATGGCCTTTCTGCGGTAATTCAGAACACTTTCGGTAGAATACCCGGGAATGGGTGAACCCTTTTCATCAAGAACCGGTCCGGGCTTCTCAAATTTCCTTTGCATTATAAGACCTCCTTACGCTGTCGAAGCAGCTTCCCTGCAGGCAAGAGAGGAAGAAAGGTGATCAAGGTAAATGCTGCGGACACCGCAAACAATATTTCATTGGGTATTCGTCCCTCTTTCCCGTCTATGACCGCATCGGTTCCATAACAGGTAATGATATAGTTGGAGATCAGCGGGCCGATAATCATCGGGATGCAGACAAAGAACAGCTGCTTAATTCCCTCAAACTGTCCCCGCTGCTCCTCGGGATACAGATTTTTGTACCAGGCAGTCAGAGTTTGAAGAATAATGACATATCCCGCCCCGGTGAGGAGCATCCCTGCTGCCAGCAAAATCAGCTGCCTGCTCATGCTCACCGTAACCAATCCAAGAATGTTCATAATCAATGCGATTGCAATAACCCTGGTATTCCCTCCCCGGTCAATCAGGCGGGCAGCCGGTATGGTCAAGCCGACCGCCGCCAGCAGGCTGACCCCCTGGACCAGCCCGGCTATGGTATAATCCATCCCCAGATAATTCACAATATAGATTGTGACATAGGGGAAATATATATTAAAACCGATAAAATACACCATCATTACCGCAAACACCCAAAACAGCTCCCGATTCTCTCTCACCGTACGGTAATGAAATACGCGAAAGAACTGGTGCCAAAAGCCCTTCGGATCCTTTAGCGCCCGAAGCGTCGGCGCATCCTTCAGCGTAAATAAGGTAAGCAGACCGATGGCGGACACCATTCCCCCGACAAGAATGAAGAAGGCAAAGAAACCAAACTGATCTATTATAATTCCCGATACCACGGAACCGAAGATCGTCGCCAGAACCGGCATCGCAGCAAAAGCTCCTCCCACCTTGCCCCGATTACTTTCATTGGAAATATCCGTCGTCCAGGCACAGAAACCGCTGTCATATCCGACGGAGCCAAAGAAGCTCATAATTGCATCCATTCCCACCACAAAGCACCCGGCCGCAAACACCGAACGAAGCGGCAGGTACTGCGACATCCCGAAGGCAATCGTGAATATTCCCCACAGGATATATCCGATTGCAATAAATGGCTTGCGCCTTCCTCTCCGATCACCCATGGTTCCGATCAGGAAGGTTGCAAAGGTTGTTACCGCAGCGCTGACCCCCACCATCCAGGAGATAATATTAGGATCAGGCGCTATTTTAGCATATACAAAGGTATTAAACCACGCATTCTCCACATTCCAGCACAACTGCCCCGCCATTCCCAATATCCAGATCAGAGCCCAATTTTTACGGCTGATTTTCTCCATACTCTATGTACTCCTTATTTGCCGAATGCCGCCTGGTTCCCTGCCGGGCTATGGCGCTTCTCAAGATCCGGCAGCCGCCGCTCCAAAGCTGCAAAGGATATCTCCACATCCTCATGGACCTCCTCCGCCGAGAAAGCTCCCACCGTTACCATATCGCAGTCCCGAAGGGTATTCCAGGAGAAATTAAGGCCCACAAAGGGTGTCGTTCTGCCGGCCGCCATGGCCTTGATAGTCATTACCGGCTTTTTCGCCTGATGAATGATGCGGGCAACAGTCTCTACCTCCACCTGCATCAAAAAACCCATACAGTTATAAATCTGGATATAGGTCTGGATGTCATAGCCATTCTCATCGGAATAGGTGATCAGCTCCGGCATATGAGCGGACAGGCCCGGTACCATGCCTGCGTCACGGATCATAGCGGTATAATCAGGCAGCCGGTCGATGATTCCCTTATTCTTGTTCACCAGCTGCTCTGCGCTGGAATGGTGGATCAGACAGATTTTTGAGCCCCTCCTTGCGCATGCCCTGATTACCTCCTCCGCTTCCCTTCTTCCCTCTGCGGTATCATCCACATTGATGCAGGGAGTGTCCACCATAACCATAGGTCTCCCGAACTTCTGCTCCGTAAGCTTAACCGCATCCTCCAGGTTTTTGCTGAGGCCGAAGGGTGCCATAATGGTATCAATTCCGTACTCCATATAGGCATCCAGGATCCCGCACATTTTCTCCGTGGTATTATAGCGGTTGGTGATCATGCGGTCTGCTGCCGCTCCGGTATGGCTCCATCCCAAAATCCAGTTGGTCCCGATCATCATTCGGGATAAAGAGACCCCTTCTACCTGTGTACGGGGAAACATTTTACTCATCATTCATCCTCCTTATAATATAAATATGCTATGAAAAGAATCTACATCTGCTCCATATACTCCGATTACAATAAAAGGCGCTGTTCCTGTTTTATTCTCTCTCTACGGCCAACGGCACCATCTTCTGTTTTGTAACGTCAAACAGTCCGGTGGTGGTCAGTCTCAGCTTTGGTATTACCGGCAGGCTGACAAAGGCCATATTCATAAAGGGATCAATTCCTTCCCTCACACCCATGCTCCGTGCCAGAGCCTGCATCTCTTCGATATTATCAGCCAGGGATACGGCATCCAGGTTGCTCATCAGACCTGCAATAGACAGGGGAAGACTTCCTATTACCTTTCCATTGAGAGCGATGGCCCATCCTCCCTGCATATCCCGGATGCAGTTCGCTGCGGTTGCAATATCCTCATCGTTGGTGCCGACAGCGATAATATTGTGGGAGTCATGGGATACAGAGGATGCAATGGCTCCCCGGCACAAGCCGTATCCGGTGACAAAGCCCAGGCCCACATGGTTGGTATTGTGATGGCGTTCAATCACCGCCAGCTTAATGATATCCTCTTCCAGGTTCACTTCGGCCTTTCCGCTCACAAGAGGAGCAAATACTTCCTCGGTGGTTATCTCACCTTCAATCATTTTAATCACACGGAACTGCTCCGCTTCCTCATTCTCTGCTTCGTATGGAACCTGAAAATCCTCAGGAACAATCTCCTCACAGTGGAAGGAATGGTATACCTTATCCAGCAGCTCCTTGCGTATCTCCGGCTCCCTGATGGGAGTAATAGTCCCCTGCTCATCCAGGATTAACCGTCCATTCTTGATTACCTTCTGTACCCTGACCTCCTTTAGATCAGATAGTATGATCAAGTCGGCATGGTAGCCCGGAGCTACTGCTCCGTAATCCTTCAAGCCAAAATAAGCCGCAGCGTTAAAGGATCCCATCTTGATGGCAATACACGGATCTGCACCTTTACTGACGGCCTGCCTTACAATATCATCAATATGGCCCAGGCGGAGAATATCATAGGGATGCTTATCGTCGGTGACCAGCATTGCCCTCTGGTGATAGGGAGGAGTAAACATTCCCATCAGGGCATCCAAATTTCTGGCTGCCGTTCCTTCCCGGATCATAATCCACTGCCCCATCCGGAATTTTTCCATAGCTTCTTCAAAGGAAATGCATTCATGATCGGACTGGACTCCTGCCGTAACATAGGCGCAGATATCCTTTCCGTGAATTCCGGGAGCATGGCCGTCTACGACCTTACCGGCGCTCTTGGCATCCTCTATTTTCTTCAGGATGTCACTGGCTCCCCGGATGGTTTCATAGAAATCCATCACCTCTGCAAGCCCCACCACCTTCTTATTCTGATACAGATATTCGATATCATTAGCCAAAAGGATGCTCCCATTCTCGTCATAAGCAGTCGCAGGAACGCAGGAGGGCAGTACAAAATAAATATCCAAAGGCAGACCCTCGGAGGCCTCCAGCATATATTCTATTCCTTCCATACCGCTTACATTGGCTATCTCATGAGGATCCGTGATTACCGCCGTGGTACCGTGGGGAAGAACCGACTTCACAAATTCCACCGGTTTTAGCATGGAACTCTCCAGATGAATGTGTCCGTCAATGAAACCGGGCGCAACATATTTTCCGCTGCAATCTATCTCTTTCTCTCCGTCGTATTCTCCGATTCCGACAATCCGGCCCTCACATATCGCAACATCTCCCTGCTCGATTGCCTCTGTAAATACATTAATAATATTTGCATTCTTCAATACCAGGTCCGCCTTCCTGATACCTCTTGCAACTTCCAATTCTTTTACATGCATACTGTCACCACTCCTCTATCAAGTTATGTTTACTATATACAAAAAATAATGTAATCATGAGTTATTTTTCTATAATTATAACAATTATACCCCTTATTTCACAATCCTGCAAACGTCTTTTTGTATTTTTAGGGCTGTAACTATGGAAATACAAAATCGTGCCGCACATAATTTACTGCCCAAAAACGGACGCTTCATCAAGCGCCCGTTTTTGGTATGGCTTCCACTCTTACAAGTGTAAATCCAAATATATTGTTTTGGATTCAAATTAGAGATATCATATATATAAAATATCATACTTTCATCAGCAGAATCTTCTCCTGATGCAGATCACCATTCTCAATTTTCCGTTCAATCAGCATGTTTAAGTGACGAAAGAACTCCTTTGCATCATGTAAATCATTGTCGTACATACGAAGCAAAACACGCCCGTGACAAGTTAACCGTTTCTGTCCGTTATATGTATACAACGTCTTAGCGAGACATCCCGAACCATAACAGTCCACACAATCGTTTAATGCATAAAAGATACGCTCAGAGAGCTGAGGATCCGATTTTGCTATTTCTACCAGGGTTTCCTCCATATCATCGGCTTTGCGATGCCATGTTTCCGGTTTACCGTTATAAACAATATACCAGTTAAAATAATGTGTATATTGAGAATCAGATACATTGATTGCATAAGAAACGCCGAAATCAGACGCAACATAAGTAATCTTATTTCCGCCCTTGTCAAGCATGCGCT
The DNA here is from genome assembly GCA_023423045.1 of Bacillota bacterium. Taxonomy (GTDB): domain Bacteria; phylum Bacillota; class Clostridia; order Lachnospirales; family Lachnospiraceae; genus Mobilitalea. The sequence continues at coordinate 13,900 of JAFAGA010000003.1, forward strand.
TAAATTTTAACGGGCGCATGGCTCTCAGGTAATGATCCATTTCAATGATCCTATCTCCAAATCCCCGCGGCAATCCCGATATAACGCTCTCAAATGTTGGCTTTGGACGTTCTCCCGCCGCCAAAGGAGGCGCTGCTTCCTCAAATTCACCGCGTACAATCGCTGCCTGCTCATCAAGCTCTGTCACAGATATCGTCTTTATACTCAAAGTGGAGAGCTTCGATACGGCAAGCCCGGCCAAAATTCCCTCCGCATTCAATTCGCTGAGATTCTTCGCTCTCATATATGCCTGCCTGCGTGAATAAAAGCGTTCCTCACCGCCGATAGAAATTTGCATTTCATTGAGATTGCAGGTTACTGAAATATCAACATACTCGCCAAGCGGCAAGCTGTTATTATATGAATAACGATCCTGATTTGGTTTACCGGTATGTATTATTATATCTTCTATCTTACGGTTGTCCTGTCCCTGCGAAGCAAATGTAATATGCCCGTTCCCGATAAGCAAATAAAATGCAGGAAAGTCGAGTTTAACAGTCATATCCACACGAAATGGCAACCGGTACTTTTCCGGCAATGACACATAATGCATCTTGGATTTGTCGCTAAAATCAGTTGTTCCTATCGATGTAACGGAATGCGTTGTCCAAATCTCAAGCGTTTCATCCGTGATTTTAGTATTTGCCATGCCACGCGGTGTTAACATCTTTAAATCAATATGCTTCTCCTTCATAACCAACATTCCCTTTCCAAATGGATAGATTATTATCACAGCTACTGCCTGTAATATAAAATACCCAGGGTATTCGGCCCACAATGGCTGGAGATGACGCCTCCCGCCTGAGTAATATAGATCTCCCTGAAGTAGTTCAGATCGGCCAGATAATCATAAGCTTCCTTCTCTATGGCAGGATCAATCCCGGAATGGGTGATAAATACCCGCGCCGGGTCCGCTTTCAGCAGCTCCTCTTTCAAATCCCCGGCATAGCTGCGGACCACCGCCTGCTGTCTGCCACGGTACTTCCTTGCCACTCCCATCTTACCGTCCCGGACCGCAATCATCGGCTTAAGCTTCAGGGTATTGCCCACCAAAGCCGTTACCGCATTGCATCTTCCGCCGCGCTGCAGATAAGTCAGGGTATCAACTACAAAGGAAGCCGATACCTTAGCCCTGGCTGCTTCTATCGCAGCGACAATCTCCTCCGCATGGGTGCCCTCCTCTGCCATTTCGGCAGCTCTCAGCACCTGGAGGCCGATCCCTGTGGAAAGATTCATGGAGTTGATCACCCATATGCGGTCATATTCTAATTCCTGAGCCGCCATCCTGACCACCTGGCAGGTCACGGACATATCCTCAGAGATACCGAAGAAGATAATGTCCTCCTTTGCCTCTGCCATCGGCCGCAGCACCTCCATCACATATCCCAGCTCCGGCGCCGCCGTCTTGGGCGTCGTGTTCCTTTGATCAGACCAATCATAGATTTCCCTGGGTGTAATCTCCCTGCCATCCATATAGCTGTCCATATCCAGCACAATATTCAGCGGAATGATGGTCAGCCCATGTTTTTGAATAAGCTCTGCCGACAGATCGCAGGTGCTGTCAGCTACAATTCTAATATGCCCCATGCTTGTCTCCTCACGCTTTCCTAGACTTTTGTTATCCCCTACTCTTATTATATCATGAATACAAACCGTATTCATGATCTTTCGCTCCGATCGCATACTCACAAGCAGGCTTGCAGCATGCTCACATACGCTTTCATTATATCATGAATATAAACCGTATTCATGATCTTTCGCTCCAGTCGCATGATTCAAGCAAGCTTGATCATGCTCGTTCCGCTTTCATTATATCCCATTCGCACCGGATAGGAAATAGCCTTTTATGAATGAATTGTACAGTTCAGCCCTCGGTATGATCAATCGATAAACATGGCGTTCTTAGGAATTGTATTAAAGGCCTTTTTAAATGCCCGGGAGAAGGTGGAGTAATTTTTAAAGCCGCTCTGGAAGCAGGCCTCCGTGATGGAACAGCCGTTTTGAACCAGGTTCTTCGCCAGAAGCAGGCGTTTCTCTGTAATGTAATTACCTATGGTATAGCCCGTCTCTTCCTTAAAGAAATGCATCAGGTAGTACCTGCTCAGGTAGAACCTGGCCGACAGGCTGTCAATGGTAATCTCCTCCGTCAGATGCCCGTTGATATAATCAATTATCTGAACCAGCTTCGCATTATCCTTGGCTGAATCAAGATAGCTGATGTGATTGGAGATTGCTGTTCGGTTCAGCTGTATCATGAATTCCAGAAACAGAATCTTCTGATACAGCTCCTTGGCAAAGGCGCTGTCCCCAAAGGAATGCTCCAACTCCTGACACACCTGATACAGTTTTCCCTTTTCCATGGAATGGATCCGAAGGACATTGGAATGCTCCTGCTTGGCACGTTCAAAGCAGTAATTCAGATTATAATCCTCCCCGGAGAAGCTGCCCAAAAACTGGGGGGACACATAGATAATAATCCGTTCGTAGGCGGAAGCATCCAGCACACAGGGGCGGTGTATCTCTCCTGCGTTCACCAGCACAATATCATAGGGCTGCAGCTCATAATTCTTCCCCTCAATGGTATAGATGGAATTACCGCTGAGAAAAATCATAATTTTATTAAAATCATGATAATGAAAAGCAAACTCCTTTCGCTGCCGGTCAATCAAATGAAACATCTTAAAATCATGGTTTAAATAACCTGCCTTCTCAAAGCTTATCATAGCACCTCCATGTATCATTCAGCATAAGCTGCAAATATACGACCAAATACATCACCCATATTATATAGCATTATATGCAATATTCAAAGCATTATTGTGCTATTATTATAAAATAATGTTGTGTAGAATTATAGTGTAAGAGGAGATATAATAAATTTGGAATTGATATGAGGAGGTTTCTTATGCAACTTAGCGGCGTCTGGTTACCCATAATCACACCATTTAAAAATGATAAAATAGATTTCAAATCCTATAAAAGACTGATTGAGCATTATTCCGACAAGGGGATCAGTGGTTTTATCCCCCTTGGCACTACCGGAGAGATTCCCACTCTGAGCGATTATGAATTCGAAGAGATGATAGAGCACACCATGGACTACAACAAAAAGCGTCTTCCCGTTTATGTCGGTATCGGCGGCAATTATACGGCCCAGGTGATCAAGAAGGTGAAGATTGCGGAGTACTATGATATTCAAGGCATCCTCTCCGTCTGCCCTTATTACAACAAGCCCAGCCAGGAGGGAATCCATGCCCATTTTAAGGCAATTGCCGAAGAGACCGCATTAAAAATGATTATATATAATATTCCATACCGCACCGGCGTCAATATTGAGAATGATACCATTCGGCGCCTGGCTGAAATCGAAAATATTATCGGTTTAAAGGATTGCTGCGGTGATATCAAGCAGAGTATGTCCCTGCTTCTGAATCCTCCCAAGGATTTCTCCATTCTATCAGGAGAAGACCTTCTCTTCTATCTGACTCTGACCCTTGGCGGCCATGGCGGAATCCTGGCCTCGGCTCATGTTCGGACGGAGGATTTCGTAGAAGTATATCAGAAGGTAAAAAACAACGATACGGAAGGTGCCTTGCAGCTCTGGAAATCTCTTTATGAGTTAATTCCTCTGCTGTTTAAAGAGCCGAATCCCACCCCGATTAAATATTACCTGTCACAAACCGGATTGATCGATTCCGATGAGGTAAGACTTCCTCTAACCCCGGCCACGAATCAGCTGAAACAATTGCTGGACCTCCATATTCCAAAGCGCACAAAAACAAAAGCCAGCTGATTAAACGACGAGTAGCCCGTATAACGGGCCACTCTTACGTTCAATGACAGGCGGCCCGCAATGCGGGCCGCCTGTATGTTTAATAAAAACAGGATGATAAGCCGAAACTTTCTCTAAATACCTAGTGAGTCCCGTCACAATTACCTTCGCAGCCGCTGCAACCGCTGCAACCACAGGCACTTTTGCCGGATTTCTTCCTCTTCCATATATAGAAGGAGACTCCGATTATCAATATAAGGATAATACCAATCACTATAAAATCTGTCATATTTTCCTCCGTTCCGCACAGACTATGCGCATAACTCAACCTCGGGTCTATAAGGTAACACTGATTTTTCGGTTAATCGCACCGATTTTCTCCAGCGTTTTTACCATTCGGTATACCGTAGCAACTCCTATCTTCGAATCAACCTTGCTGGCCTGCTGATAGATATCCTTACAGCTATGGATTTCCTGCTCCAGTATAATATCAATGATAAGGGTACGCTGCTTTGTAATTTTTATTCCCTGACTCCGCAGCATCTTCACTAACAGTTCCTTATTGCCGCCTTCTTTTTTATCCGCAGTACTAAGATATAATTCGTTCAATCTGTTCCTCCTATCACAAGCTCAGCTCCGTGGGTCTACACAATAAACAAGCGGCCAATCTGATTGATCAGGAGTGCGACAACATAAGCCGTGATCATCTGTACACTAACCGCAAAACCTGTAAGCTTCCAGGTCTTAAGCTCCCTCTTCATTGCACCCACCGCCGCAAAGCAGGGCATGCATAACAGGTTAAATGCCATATAAGCATATGCGGTTGTTTTATTCGGTATGTCGTCCTTCATGGTTGTGAGCGCATTCTCATCTCCGCCCTCAAATAAGATTCCTTCCGCATAAATATCCGCAGCTGCTTCCGGATCATAGATGCCGTCCTCAAAGCCCAGTTCGGCAAGCTCCTCACTGGAATAAGCGGCAAAGAAGCCCTCCAGATATTCCGGAGACACATCCTCATCGTATAACTGAGCAAAGGTAACAACCACATTCTCCTTTGCAATCCATCCGGTGATGATTCCAACGGTAGGTCTCCATTTTCCAAAGCCCAGAGGCTTGAAGATAGGAGCAATCACACCGCTTCCCTTAGCTAAAAAGCTCTCGTTCATTTCGCTCATTATGCTGCCATCCTCATTCATCGCAGCATTCTTGCCATTGAAGGAATCGATATTAAAGCTGGATAACACCCAAAGCAGAATTGTAGAAAGGAAGATGATGGTTCCTGCTTTAATTGCAAAATCCTTGATCTTTTCAAAGGCATGAATAGCCACACTTTTTCCCGTGGGAATTCTGTACTGGGGCAGCTCCATAACGAAGTTGGATGTCTCAGATTTATATAAAAACTTATTAAGCAGCAGGGACACAATAATAGCTACCACAATACTCAGCATATACAAGGAATAAGTAACCAGGGTTTTATTGCCGTCAGCAAAGAGCACCGATACAAACAGGGCAAAAATCGGCAGCTTTGCGCCGCAGGGCATAAATCCTGTAATAATCGTAGTAATTCGGCGATCCTTCTCAGAATCCAGAGTTCTGGTTGAAGCAATGGCGGGAACGCCGCAGCCGAAGCCCATCAATAAAGGTATGAAGGAACGTCCGGACAGACCAAAACGGCGGAAAATACGGTCCATAACGAATGCCACTCTGGCCATATAACCGCTGTCCTCCAGAACGGAGATCAGCAGGAAGAGAATCAGCACCAAGGGGATAAATCCAATGATCGCTCCGATACCGGCCATGATACCATCAATCACCAGAGAGAATACCCAAGGAGATGCGCCTGCCAACGCCCCTTCTACCAGAGCGGTTAAAGCTCCCCAGCCGGTCTCTGCCAGACCTGCAAGCCAGATACCCGGGCTCGGCAGCCCCTCTATAAATAAAAAGTTCTCACTGAAAGTACACGCAAAAAGAAGATACATCACAACCGCAAATACGGGAAGCGCCAAAAAGCGGTTGGTTAACAGCTTATCCATCTTATCGGACCTGGTTTCCACATGACCGGTTTGGGCTTTCTTAACACTATCCTTCACAAGCTTGGTTATGTATTGGTATCTGAGGTCGGCAATTCTGGCCTCCAGATCCACGCCTGCTCTCTTCTCCGCCTCTTCAATAATCTGCTTAATTCTGGCCTTTGAGCCTTCCTCCAGTTCCTCGAATACAACCTCGTCAGCCTCGACTAACTTCAGAGCCCGCCAATAGGTCTCAGCTTCATTGGTGCCCTTTAGCTGCTTCTTTACCTCTTCTACAATCTGGCCGATCTTATCATCGAGAACCTCCGGCCGCTGGGTTTGTTTTTTGCTTTCTGCTACTTTGGCAACGGCTTTCATCAGCTCATCCAGGCCTTTACCATTTCTTGCCACAATGGGAAGCACAGGAACACCCAAAAGCTTCTCCAGCTTGGCGCAGTCAATTTTATCTCCCTTTCCTTCCACTTCATCCATCATATTGACTGCTACTACCATGGGAATTCCGGTTTCCATGATCTGCAGAGTCAGATACAGATTACGTTCGATACTGGTGCCATCAAGAATATTAATAACCGCATCCGGCCTTTCCTTCACGATGTAATCTCTTGCAATGATTTCCTCTGCTGAATAAGGAGACAGGGAATAGGTACCGGGCAGGTCCAGAATGGACAGTTCCTTATTCTTCCGGTAAATTCCTTCCTTCTTATCCACAGTGACACCGGGCCAATTACCTACATGCTGTCTTGCTCCGGTCAGCTCGTTAAATAAAGTTGTTTTTCCGCAGTTTGGATTACCTGCCAATGCTATCGTATAAGACATCTCTTTCCCCCCGACTATTCCACTATAATTTGACTGGCTTCGCTCTTTCTCAGACTGAGTTCATATCCCCGGATATTCACTTCAATCGGATCTCCCAGAGGTGCTACTTTGATTACCTTAATAGCGGCGCCCGGTGTTACTCCCATATCCATAATCCGCTTTCTGACAGGGCCCTTTTCCCCGATTGATGTTACAATCCCTTGTTGTCCCGGCTTTAAATCCTTCAGTGTCATGACTTACCTCCATTTATATTTAGATTATTCTACCACTATCATTGATGCCAGCCCACGGTTCAGGGCAACTCTTATTCCTTTAATCAGCAGAATTAAACCACTGGAATTCTCTCCAATCACTTGAACACTCTCACCCTTTACAAATCCAAGATCCTGAAGATGCTTCCTCATATCGTTCTTACCCCGGAATTCTGATATTCTTCTAACCTCACCGACTTCCAACATTGCTAGTGACATAATCTTTCCTTCCTTTCCTGCGTTTGAGAATGATTATCATTTCCATATCCATTGTTATCATAGGGCAATCCAAAGAAAATGTCAAGGGGTTTTGATATTGATTCTCATTTAATTTTAAAAAATCGTGAAAAAAATATCGATAAACACATTCTTATGTTTATCGATATCAAACAACGGGAAGCGTCATACCACTTCTCTCATGTTAATAACGAGAGGTCCACTTTATGAACCTCTCGTTATTCAATCATGGAAGAATGACTCATCCTCCATCAATTATATCCTCACACCCAGCTGCCGCAGCTCCTGAATTGTCTGCTCCTGCTCCTTCACCTGTACGGTGTGGAAGCCAAAGGGCTTTGCTCCCTCCAGATTGACTGCCAGATCATCCAGAAACACCGCCTCCCGGGGATTAATCCCGTATTTCTCTATCAGGGCCTGATAAATCTCCGGTTCCGGCTTGATATGCTTCACCTCAAAGGAAATAACCCCGCCGTCCACATAGTCCAGGAAACGAAAATAGGGCTTGCATACCTGAAAATGATTTTTGCTGTAATTAGACAGCAAATAGACCTGATAGCCATTCTCCTTCAACTGTTTTACAAACTCCGGTGCATAATCGAATTCCTTCACAATCTTGTCAAAGGAAGCAAAGAATTTCAATATCTCTTTCTCAACACCCGGATCCCGGGCAACGCTCTGTGCAATTAATTCCTCTTCCTCCCGGCAGCCCCGATCCCATTCATCCCAAAAGCCGCTGAGCACGGTGGCATTCGCTACTCTGTCTATAGTATTCTTATCATAGCCGCATTCCCCAAGATATTCCCTCCAGCGAAAATGAGCCAGCACATTCCCGATATCCAACACGATTGTATTAATATCAGTAGCAGATCTGCTCTTTTGGAAAGCAATCCGCGGATCCCCATTCTCCAGATATATAGTGCCGCACCGGCGATAGCCGTTCTTGCTCAAAAGCTTCTGCATCACAATGTTATCTTCATGGGTATCGATTTTGATATTACGACATTGGCCGAAGCACCAATCCAGACAGAAAGAAGCCACACCCTTTTTATGGCTGGCAGAAGCGATCCGGTGAACCACACCATATGTCTCATGATTCAGCCATTCTCCGTCATATATCCTTACATAAGTGGGATCTTCTCCAATCTCATAGCAGAAAACTCCCGTGATTTGATCTCCCTCCATACAAACATAGCTTCTCTTTGCCTCAATGTCTGCCATAATCAGCTCTCTGCCGGGATATCCGTCCGTCCACTGATGATGATTGCCGTTTTGTCTCATATATTCCCTGGCATGGTCATAAATCTCCATAACCCTGTCCAGATCCGTATATGCGGTTTGTCTTATCTCCATTTGCAGGCTCCTCCTATCGGTAAACAGCGAGAAGCGGTAAGTCGCCTCTCTTATGTTAACAACAAATGGTACGCTTTGCGAACCATTTTTATGTTAATAAAACTTCGTCACTCTGACTATTATAATACCAGATACAGCAGAAAGCTATCCCCATTTACAAAACAAGCATATCGCCCCTTTAGAACGATACGCTTGTTTTAAAAATTTAACACAGAACTCCCTATGGAAGTAATTTTTTTAAATCAAAAGCACAAATCCGATCCACCCTATAGGATGCATTTTCAAAAGCTGCAGATTCAAATAATACATAGAGGTATCCGCCATTTATGGCAATCCCCTCATTCATGGAGGGAACATACTCCGATTTCACACAGCTTCCCAAATCAATGCTTCCGCTGCCTTCCTCTGAAAGATCCGGCTGGTATATATCAATCTGGCGCATATATCCGCGCAAGCCAGTATAGAGCTGGCAGGAGCGGGAAAGGATCATATATCCGTCCCCTGTAAATGTGATCCCCTGTACCCTGGTCGGCATCGTCATGGTATCCACCTTCTCCAGCTCCATATAGGTATCAAAGTCATCCACATAAAAGCTGTACAGCTTTGTCGTCTTTAATTCGTCATAGGAACCCACCCAAAGCTTATCATTGTAATAAGTAATATAGGAAGCAGAAATCCCAACCTTGCAGACAGAGTGGAAGTTTACCTCCGCATAAGGCTCTCCGGAGCGGGCTGCCTTCTTAATATCAGAATACCACAGGGCGGATACCTTGCTTCCGGTGGTAATCCAGACATTCTTGCCGTCATAGGTAATACCGCCGACATGGGCATTCGTCGGCAGAATTAAGGTAGTAAGCAGTTCTCCTGTCTTCTTATTCATACAGTAGACAACCGACAGCTCCTCCCCTGCCAGATCATATGCCGTCATCAACAGATAGTCGCCTGCAAAGGTAATTCCCTGGGGGCACATTGATGTACTGCTAAAGCCTCCCACATTAGTGCTCATCAGGCCGGGAATAACATAGCTTTTCTTAAAATTAACATTATTTTTGAAAAAATCTATCTTAGTATAGGCCGTAGATTTTGTGAAAGCGGCTTTATCCGCAAAAAGCTTTGCCTGGGTACTTGTCGCCTGAACCTCTTCAATGGTTACCGTCTTCAGATCGGATTTTGCGCCTTCATAGACGGTTCCGTTATAATCCCTCTTCGCTATCATATAGAAGGAATAGTCTACTCCCTGCTCCAAATCCTCCACGATATAGGTACCTGCTGTGCTGTCTGTCAGAGTGCTCACCAGGGTATATCCTGAAATCTCGTCTCCCATATAGATATCATAGGAGGTAGCTCCATTTACCTTCGTCCAGGTTAATCTGGCTTTTCCGTCGCCTGCCTTGGATTTTAACGGCACCTTTGCAGGGTTGGTGCTGGTATCAAGAAGCGGTGAAAGTTCCCCGCCGAACGCATTATTCAAACGATAGGCTGATACCTGATATTGGTAGCTGGTGCCTGCCTTCAACCCGGTGACCTGATAGGAAAGCGCCGTCGTATCTCCCAGATGGATGAGCTCACCGGTGGTCGGATTCTTTCTATAGATACTATAGCCTGTCGCACTGCTTACCGGGCTCCAGGAAAGTGTCGTAGAGGTGTCCGTCGTGCTGACCACAGATATGGACTCCACCTTCCCCGGTGTCGTGGTGGCATCAAAAGGATCGGAAAATTCGCCGTTATAGTTCATTCCTCCCAGCAGCATGACGGCACGTATCTGATAGGTGTAGATCGCTCCGCTTTGGTCATACACCGGATAAGAATTGTTCTCGGTTGTAGTCATCAGCTGAAAGGTGCCGGTCGCACTATTCTTGCGGTAAACCTCGTAATAGGACACTCCGGCTGCCGCATCCCAGGCAAGGGTATAAGAACTTGCTCCCCGTTCGCTTACCTTTACACCTGTCACCTTTGACGGCTGTATAAATACACTCAGAGATACGCTGTAATTCTGATAACGAATGGTGATTACCTGGCTCCCCAGTTGATCGCTATGGAAGCCTTCCACCGTATAATCCGTTATCGTACTGGTGGTTCCGTCACTGTTGATGCCTATAACCTCCATCCCGGCAGCATCGAAGCTCTCGCCATAACCATAGACAGTCTTATCGGGATACCTGGATAAATAAATTTGATTGACCGTAACTACGGTACCTACTTCTGCTGCCGAAACCTTGATCAGATCGGATAAGCAGAAGGAAATCATGGAAATAAGAAACAATGCTACTAGTTTTTTCTTCATTGTGTATGCCACTCCTTATTAGTTAACCTTTGCCAACATGTTCTTTTTACCGGTCATTATAAGGGCACAATTTGTCATTCCTGTGGTAAAAAAATGAAGAAAAGATTAAGACAGGGAAAATGGGATGATTTTTCCGTCCCTTTTCCCTGTCTTAATCTTTTTATAATAAGATGTTATTATTAATAATCACTATTTGAGAATTTGGCAATTCTTCGTTTTAAGCCTTACCCAGACGCCGGAGCATGGTTTTTTCCACAGCATTGAGTATATTCTCATAGCCTGTGCAGCGGCACAGATTACCCGACAGCTGCTTTCTGAGCTCCTCTCTGGTATATTCCCTGCCGGTTTCCAAAAGCTGAACCGCGGTCATAATAAATCCCGGGGTGCAAAAGCCGCATTGTACCGCCGCTTCATCAATAAATGCCTGTTGAATATCGGCCAGCTCTCCTTCCGGACCCAGCAGGCTTTCCAGGGTACGGATATTCTTCCCATCCGCCCAGATTGCCAGATAGATACAGGAGTTAAAGCATTCTCCGTCAATGATAACATTGCAAGCGCCGCACTCTCCTACCTCACAGCCCTTTTTGACCGAAGTCAGGCGGTAGTCATTGCGAAGCATATCCGTCAGGGAAGCCCGGACATCCACCATGGTTTCTGTCGGCTTGCCGTTAATTGTACATTTGACTAATTTATACTGTGCCATATATAAATCCTCCCTTCTGCCGCCACTCTATAGTTTCCGGCGGCAGCACAAACCCTGGAAGAAAGTCGGAATGGATTCCCGTTGGAAGACATTCTGGATTTCTTCCCGTGTGAATTGCTTCTTAATTCACACTACCTCCCGAAAGCTTGATTGCTTCAGATAAGCCTCGATATGCCATCTCTACGGCAATATGCTGGCGCAGAGCCTTGGACGCACGCCAGCTGTCACGGGGCCTGATATCCTCCAGCACTGCCTCACTGATACTCCGAAGCAGTTCTTCACTGATTTCTCTGCCCTGCCCAACACTTTCTGCATTAGCAGCACGTAAAGGGGTCGGGCCCTGAACGCCGTACGCAATACGGACATTCTCGATTATCTTCCTGTCTCCGGACAGCTTTACATTGACGGAACAGCCGGAGGTTGCTATATCCATTGCATTTCTCATGGCATACTTGATATAATGCCCCCGATATCCCTCATAATTTTCCTTCGGGATCAGAATTGCTGTCTGAATCTCGCTCGGACGGATATCCACAACGCCGGCCTTCAGATAGAATTCCTTAATCGGCATCAGACGCTTACCCTCGCTGCCCGTAAGCTCAATCACCGCATCCCAGGCAAACAGGGTGGAGGCGGAATCTGCGGAGGTCACGCCATTGCAGGTATTACCGCCTATGGTACCGATATTGCGTACCTGGGGGCCGCCCACCATATCCACGGCCTCTCCCAGCACATTAATATATTGCTGGATAATCGGACTCTGGGTAATGTGGGTAAAGCTGGTCAGGGAACCAATGCGGATCGTTCCATCCTCCTCCAGGGTCACTCCCCGCAGCTCATCCAGCATATAGATGCTGATCAGCTCCCTGCCGGCAAGCTTTCCCTCTCTCATCTGAACTAATATATCACTTCCTCCGGCCAGAATCAGTGCCTCCGGATGTGCCTTACGAAGCTCCGTTGCATGTAAAACGCTGGCCGCTTCGAATAATTCTTTGATATCATACATGAATGCTACCCCTTTCTCAAAGCCACAAAGCAATGCTCTCGCTGCTTAGCAGCTTATGATAACTTATATCATTATCAATTAATCTATTTATCATTCCATTCACTTATATTAATCCATCCTCCTTGAAACGTTCGAAGAGAATGTGGGGTGTTATAGGAATGTCATTGACTGCCGTACCCGTCGCATGAAGGATTGCATTCCGGATTGCCGGTGCCACCGGACATGCCGGAGGCTCGCCCAGGGATTTTGTTCCGAAGGCACTGGTGGGCTCATAGTTCTCAACAAACTGCGCCTCCAAGTGGGGATGATCCATAAAGGTGGAGAGCTTGTAATCCAGCAGATTGTCATTCAGGGTCTTGCCTGTCTTAGGGTCAAAAAGCAGCTGTTCGGCCAGGGCATAGCCAATTCCCATGCTCATACCGCCGTGTACCTGCGCCTCGGCTAGGGCCGGATTAATCAACTGTCCGGCATCGTGCACATTGATAATATCCAGCAGCTTCACCTTGCACAACGGAATATCTACCTCGACCTCAGCAAAGCAGCAGCCGAAGGAATATGCGTTGCTCTTAATCTGATAAGTGCTCTCCGAGGTAATATGTTCACTGTGGCTTAAACTGTACAATGCCTCGGTTGCCAGATCCGCCAGGGTGATCATAACACGCCCGTCCCCTTTGCGCAAAATCTTTCCATCAATAAGATCCAGCTCAAAGGCCGGCATTCTGGTCAGTTCATAAGCATAGTTCAGAATCCGTTCCTTCATAAGCAAAGCAGTCTGTTTGATTGAAAAACCTGCCACATAGGTCTGTCTCGAAGCATAAGCACTGGTTCCGAAGGGTGTTACATCCGTATCCTGGGTTGATACCATATGAACCTTGTCAAAAGGGATGCCCAAGGCATCGGCTGCCATCTGGGCAAAGGCCGTATCGGCACCCTGTCCGATCTCTGTTTCGGCAAGCTGTACCTGGATGGAGCCATCCTGGTTCAATACCATTCTGCAGGCAGAGGTCTCAAGGCTGATGGGCCATACTGCCGTGTTATACCAGAAAATAGCGCAGCCCACTCCCTTGCGGATTGGTCCTGTCTGATTTTGATATTCCTTGTACTTACGGTCAAAATCAATATATTTACTTCCTTTGTCCAGACATTGATTGAAGCTGTCAAAGTAATTCTCATTCTTAGAGAAGGAGTCCACATAACCCACGGGCATCACATACTTCCTTCGGTATTCCACCGGATCAATTCCCAGCTTACGGGCAATTTCCTCCGTATGGGATTCTACCGCAAACATGGCCTGGGGGATACCATAGCCTCTCATCGCACCCGCAACCGGGCGGTTCGTGAATACCGTATAGGCATCACATTCTATATTGTCGCAGGGATACAGCTGAGGAAAGGCGTTCATTCCCTTTGCCGCTATACCATGTCCATGGGAAGCATAAGCTCCCTGATTCGAGAAGCATTCCAGCTTCCGTGCTGCAAAAGAACCGTCGGGACGAACCCAGCTGATAATATGGCTGCGAACCGCATGGCGCACGCGGTTGCTCACAAAGGTCTCTTCCCTGGTCGCATCCAGCTTCACCGTACGTCCTCCCACCTGTGTCGTCAGGTATGCACACAGAGGCTCATACAGGGAATCCTGCTTGTTGCCGAAGCCGCCGCCGATATATGGCTTAATAATGCGAACATCACCCCAGGGAATTCCCAATGCCTGACCGACGATACGGCGGATAATGTGAGGAATCTGGGTAGAGGACACCACTGTAATCCGATTGCCCTCCATGCTGGCATAGCAGATATGATTCTCTATATGGCAATGCTGCACGGTGGGGGTCTCATACCAACCCTCAAATTTGATCAATCCCGGCTCCTTGATTGCTTCCTCATAATTGCCATTGCGTATGGCACTATGGCCCAGGATGTTGTTTGGATATGCTTCGTGCAGCTGGGGTGCCTCCGGCTTCATCGCTTCCTGCACATCAAGAACAAAGGGGTACTCTTCGTATTCTACCTTTATCGCCTCAACAGCCTGCTTCGCAGCTATTTCATTCTCTGCGATAACTGCAGCTACCTCATCTCCGTAATAGCGTATTCTGTCCGTAAGCAAGAGTCTGTCCATCACATCCTGATGTTCCGGATCCGTGGACCAGGGATGTCCCGCCGTAGGAAAATAGTACTTAGGTACGTCAAAGCAGGTGACCACCTTGACCACCCCGGGTATTTTTACAGCCTCAGAAACATCGATTGATTTTACGATACCATTTGCAATTGTCGAATGTACTATTTTCGCAACGTATGCATTCTTCTCGCAAAGATCATCGGTATACTTGGCCCTACCGATGACTTTGTCCAGCGCATCTACGCGCGGAACACTTTGACCGACTGACATATCAGCAACCTCCTTATTAATATGAAGAATTTTAGCATTTCCTCCAAAATTTCATTCTTTATTCGTATTTTTATTATAACATATCTCTCTGAAAATTTGTATCTATTTATTCCTGTAAATTATGTAAAGTATAAGCACAGCTTATAAAAAGGCCATGGGCACAAGTCCGGTAAATTCCTTCTTCTCAAATTCCTGAACCGAGATGCGATTCTTATTCGGATTGGCAAAGACAAAGGTCTTATCCACATTATCCACATAATTTTGGATTTTATCATTGGTGGCGCTGATGATGGCCTGGAAGCCCAGCTTCCGGATCAGGCCGATGCAGCTTCCCACCTTCTCCGCATCCATCTTGGAAAAGGCTTCGTCCAGAACCACAAGCCTCGGGGTTGGTCTTCTCCGGGCAGTTGTCTTCAGATTAATGCGGTATACCTGGGCAAAGCTTGCCAGCAATGCTACATATAGAGGATTCTGCCCCTCTCCGCCTGAGTTCTTGGACAGCATTCTGCTGAGCCTCATGGGAGGCATGCCCTCCACCAGCTGTTCCATGTCAAAGGACAGATAGGTCCGGTAGTCCGCATATTTCTCCATATTGGCCCTGGCTTCCTCCAGGGCCTTTGTGTCGCTGTTCTCCGGTGGCATGAAGAGCTCAAGGAGTTCATCGATCAGAGCACTGTAATCCTTCTCATGCTGCAGAGTGAAGAGATCCATCTGATTGCTCATATTGCCCGTCAGCCGTTGGGGATTGATCTCCAGATTCTCATCCATGAACATATCATAGAATTTGCCGTCCTCCCCTTTATTTCTGGTGATAATAAACCGGTACTTATCCTTGCCGAAGTCCAGTTGAGCCAGAACCCGGTTCAGGTCCTCCTTCTGCTGCATTACTTCCTTAATGGCATCCCGTATTTTATAAATAAAATCTGTTTTGAAATGGTGTATTGCCTTGACCGCCTGTTCATTGGCCTTTCTTGTAAATTCCCCAAGCCTGTCACTGCTTAAGTTCTCCAGGAGCTGGTCGTATTCCTTATTCTCCCTGCTGGTCAGGGAAAACCCGCGGTATGCATAGATTCCATGGTACTGCTCTCTTTTGCGAAGCAGCCTGTCATATTCCTCCTGCAGCCGGAGCTCGCTCTGCTGCTTCCGGCTCTGCAGTTCCAGGCGAAGTTTTTCCACGCTCTTAGCATCCGGTTCCACCCCTGATTCCCAGCCCCAGGGATATGCTTCCTCCAACCCTTCCTCCACTGCATGAAGTTTTTGCTTCTCCAGTAATTCCTCATTCAGGGACAACAAAGTCTTTGCTTCTTCTGCCAGGGAATTCTCCCTGCTTTGCAGATCGAAGGCGGCTTTTTCCCTCTGTCTGCTTTTTGACTTGATCGCCTGCTCCAAAAGCTCTTTCGCAGCCTTCCATTCGTCAATGCTGCGTTCCTTCAGCTCCTCAATTTTATTCAGGTACTCTTCTCTTTGGACTTCCTTTTCCCTGATACGGCATACCTCTTGCAGCCGGTTGAGATAGGATTCTGCGCCGTCCTGCAGATATTCCTTCTGCAGCAGTCCGCTGATCTTAGCCAGTTTCCGCTCCAGGGGCTCCAACTGCTCCCTGCACTCCGCCAGCTTCTCATCCAATTTCATCAATCTTCGCTCAATGGCTCTTCGTCCGATATAAGCCTCTTCTGTATAGTTTCTCGGATTCATATGCTGGAGCCGGTAACCCTGATAGAGCATACAGTCAGGTGTAACCGCACTTTTATGGCTTGGCAGCTCCTTCACGGAGCTGCACTTTATTACGCTTCCCAGCAAATATCCCACATATGCTCCGGCCTCCTCCGTCACAGCTTCCACTTCCTCCGCCAGAGAATTGCTCCGGATGGGACGTGTATCCTTTCGGACGCTTTCCGTATCCACAATAGCTACTTTATGGTATTTCCCGGCATCCAGCCCGGCGAACAGTTCGATAGCCGCCCTGGCATACGCGGCCGGTACAATCAATCCCAGCTTACTGTTCCCAAGATATCCTTCCACGGCATTGCGCCACAGCTCATTCTTGATCTCAATGACATCCGCAAGGATATCCACCCGGATGGGAAGCCCATAGATCTCCTCCAACTCCCTGGTGATGATGTCCTTTGCTTCCAGCAGATAGGACGGATACGCCTTCTGCCCCTTCTGCAATATCCCAGTCTGACGCAGGACCTCTCCCATCTTCTGCTTCCCTTCCTTAACCATAGCAAAGATGTCTTCCTTCTCCTGCTCCAGCCGGGTACGGACCTGCACAAGCTCTGCCTGGATTTGGGTTACTTCCTCCGGTGACGCTTCATAATCCTTCATACGCAGGATTATTTTCTGCGCCGAAGGCTCCAGATAATCGGTATCCAGCCATTCTCCAAGCCGGAACAGGATTTTGTCCAGATCCCCTTTGCTTCGGTAAAGAAGCTCCAACATCTGGTTAATGCTTCCGACCTCCGCTTCCAGATGTTCGTAACCGCTGTTCTGAATTGCATATACCACCTCATCCCGTTCCGTCTGAAGAGCTGAAAGCTCCCCCTCCAGCTGTGAGATAGAATTCTCCAGCAGCTTCCGGTCCGAACTGTACTCCGCCTGTTGTATCTGAAGCTTTCTGATTCTGGCCTCCAGAGAGATCAGCTCCAGTTTCTCCAGACCATATCCCAGCTTTCTAATCTCCTCATTCCGGGCTTCATACGCTCCGTACTGCTCCTTAACTTCCTCCAGAAGCGCGATTTCCTTCCTGGTATCCTCCAGCCTTCGCTTTAATCTGGTATATTGGGCCACGCTGTCCTGCATATCCTCCATATGGATATCATTTTCAGTGCAGATGTAATTCTTAACAAAATCCTCCAGCTTCATGTCCATCTTAAAGGGAATCGCCTTTTTGAACAGCGCCGGAAAATGCTTCGGATGCAGCCCGCCGAAGAAATTGGCATACAGCTCATTCCTGAATTTTTCATTGGTTCTGCTAAAATAATAATTCTCTCCGGAATAATTGCTTTCTATATATCCCTTCAGCTCGCTGATGGAGAGCACCTTCCCGCCGTCACGATAACCATTGGGCGCCAGTTCCCCTGCATGCCGGAAGAAGAGCCTGCTGATATCATTTACGCTGACATCCACATCAAATACCACTCCCAGGCTCTGACACTTATTCGTCTCGGTATCCTTAAACTCCAGCACCAGGGTGGTGGAGAAATTCTTATTTCTCAGATAGCTGATTTCATTATTCTCCTGAACCACCTTCATGCCCCGAAGATACTCCATCAAGGTACGGTCCGAATCCTCCTTGGCTGCCTTATTAAAGAAGCTGCGCCCATTGCTGTCCGCATACAGTACAATCTGCAGGGCATCCAGAACCGTAGATTTACCGCTGCCGGAATGCCCCGTAAAGAAATTGACTCCATCATGAAAAGACAGCACCTTTTCATTGATATAATGCCAATTATTCAGACACATCTTCGAAAGTGCTTGATATTTGTCCATCCTCTGCCGCCTCCTCTTCCTCCTGGTATTGTTCGATTATCGCTGCGATTGACTGGCTGTCCAATAAAAGATTTACTGTGGGATAGATAATGAATCTGGTATCCCCGTCCAGTTCGCCCGTCTCCTCGGTGATCTCAATGATCTGGTACTTCTTCAGAGCCGCAATGGTTTTCTTCAGTTCCGTAGGAGAGATGGATCTGCTGTTCCACAGGCGAAACAGCTGGATTTTCTCAAAGACCTCATTCAGCGAGGTATATACATGGATGGAACTGGAGGCAGTATTCATCTGCTCATCAAATATCAGTTTGAGAAGCAGCAAGAATATGGTCGTCAGCCTGCTCAGCTTGTCTCCCTGCAGATTCCGGGTCACGATCTGCATGATTCCGTACTGCCGGTTCTCGATCAGATCGATGTCGGCAATCTTAAAGTATTCCTTCAAAAAGTCCAGATGGCGCTCACATATCCGGTAGGAATGGTTGGGTAGATAGCGCTGTGTTTTTTTATCGTATTTGC
Source organism: Bacillota bacterium (assembly GCA_023423045.1). Lineage (GTDB taxonomy): Bacteria > Bacillota > Clostridia > Lachnospirales > Lachnospiraceae > Mobilitalea. The sequence continues at coordinate 32,782 of JAFAGA010000003.1, forward strand.
GCTCCAGAAGATAGGTCTGGTGATACAGGGTTTTGACCACCTCCCTGAGCTCATCCTTTTCTTCGTCCAGTAGTTCATTATAATAAGGGAACATAGATATCCTTTCTGCCAATCCGCACCGGGCCGGCAAATTGAAGCCTTGGGGCTGCGGATGGTAATCGTTGTTATAACCACTGCTGTAATCGCCGTGATCATCATGTCAGGTACTGTGATAATCAACTTTCCTAATGTCCTAATCAGAACTCACACCGCCCTGATCAAAGCTCATATTCTCCTGATCATTTCTCGTGCTGCTATTCTTCACAAAGATAACATCCGGATAGGAATAAACACCGCTGGTAACGGTACCCTGTTCACGGGTATCTGCAGCCGCTGCCCCTTCCCGAAGCTCCTGCACAGGCACAACATGGAAGGGACTGGTCCTTCGTATACTATAGTCATAAGCCAGGACCAGCAATTCAAATTCCTCATCATTGGTGATGAAATAATCCGCGGTTCGAAAGATTCCCTCCTCCATCCGGTCCAGGATAAATCCTTCGATCTGCGCCTTGTGGTAGCGGGGCTTGTTCCGGTTAATCCGAAGAATATCCTCCTTGGACAGCTCTTCCTCCGCTACTGCCTCCGTTTCTACTGTTTCCTCAAATTGCTTTCTCCTGCCTCTCTTCTTATAGAAGGAATCCGATGTAATGACGGTCAGATCATTGATACGCATTGCCGATGCCACCCTGGGATACAGCTCTGCCCCTTCCGCCCCTGACAGCAAGTGCAGCAGTGCAATCACATTGCCCTGCATATTATCCTCACTGCTTAACAAGTATTCCAAACGGCTGACCGTTGCCTTGATATATTTGCTGTGCTCGGTATCGATATGGGAGATGCGGTTCTCCATATTCAAAATCCCCCGATCTATCTCATCAATAATCCGCTGGAATTCCTCTTCGATTTCCCGTTCTCCCCTTCCTTCCGGCGTCAGCCTCTGCTTCAGAAGGCTCAGCCGGTTCCCATCCTCGCTGATGGTGCGAAGAAGCCTTTTGATATCGTTTTTATAGATATAAAAATTGTCGCTGGTCTTAAGCAGGCTGTACTTCCGGTTAACAACTGCCTCTACATAGCCGTTCAAATGCTCCAGCAGCAGCTCTTCATAGTTCTCCTTCTCCAGAAGGGCCCCGAAGAACCGGTCCATATTATGGAGAAGGTCCCGGAGGGAACGGTTCAGTCTGGTGGTATTGACCGCAGCAGCCCTTAACAGCTCCATTCCTGCCTTGGAATCATGATAGAAGGAATAGATACTGGTATATACATTCTGTATGTACAAATCCTGATCCTCTGTATCAGGATTATTGATCCTGCGGATTGTTTCAATAAAAGCAGAAGCATAATCCGGAATAATGATATTGGTCTGAAAGGAGCTGTAATCTTCCACCCGTTTCAACCAGGAAAAACGAAGCAGACGATTCAGTATCTTTGCGGCCATAGGTTCCATGGCATCCGCATCCTGCTCCTCGTCATCTGCCGAAATATCCACAATACGATCTGCAAAATGCTCCGCAATCAATTGGATGCAGGTTTCCTTCGTCAGGAAATAGTCATTATACAAATACTCATCATAGATTGATGTCAGCGCTTCCATATAGATATAGCGATTTCTTGAACTGAATACCGTCCAAAACTGCTGGGGTAACTGATATATTTCTTTCATTATCTCTCCTTGGTATAACCTAATCTTTTCATCAGACTATTGTATCATTGATTGCAAACCGGACGCAATCCCTATTTGTATCGAGTAAAAGCTGTAATAAAAAATCGGTTACAGTTCATAAGCCTATGAACTGCAACCGAAGTCAGGGAATTACCGAAGAGAAAAGGGAGTTTTTTATACATTAACTCGTTTCCAGAATGTAGGTACAAAAAGTAAAAGCACCGGATAGATCTCCAGTCTTCCGATAATCATGCACAATGATAATATTACCTTGGTAAAAGCTGAGAAACCAGCAAAATTTCCTGCCGGTCCAACGCTCCCTAATCCGGGGCCAATATTACTTATGGATGCAACTACCGCCGTCGTGGAGGAAACGATATCTTTGTTATCCAATGATACTACTAATATGGACGCTGCAAATACAGCAATGTAAACAAAGAAAAACGCCATAACCCCAGACAGTATTTCCTCATCCACAACTCTCCCGTTAATTTTAACAGTTTGCACCGATCTTGGGTGAATAATTTTAACTATTTCACGCCTGATGATTTTGAAAAGCAATATGATACGAAGGCATTTCATCCCTCCCGCTGTGGACCCGGCACTTGCACCTATAAACATCAATAAAACAAGCAGGCATTGGCTGAACACCGGCCACAGGTTGAAATCTGCGGTTGAATAACCCGTTGTAGTAATGATGGAGCCGACCTGGAAAGACGAATATCTCAAAGCCTCCCCTATGGATTGAAAGACTGTTCCATTTGTGTTCCATACAATCAATACAATAGCGGTTACAACAGCTCCTGCGTAAAACCGCAGCTCTTCATCCTGCAGGATTGACTTTATATTGCCTTTCAACGCTGTATAATACAAAGTAAAATTCACGCCAAATAATAGCATAAAGACTGTGATTACAGTTTCTATGTAGACACTGTCATATGCGGCTATACTGGCATTTCTGTTGGAAAAGCCACCTGTACTCGCCGTTCCGAAGGCATGAATCAAAGAATCAAACAGTGACATTCCTCCCATCAGTAAAAATACGATCTCCACAGCAGTAAGCGCAATATAGATAATATATAATATTTTTGCTACCTGTCCGATTTTAGGGACAAACTTTCCAGGAGTCGGACCAGGAGTTTCGGCTTTCATAATATGAAGCGTGTTTGCCTTAACAGAAGGCAGTATGGCGAGCATTAGGATCAGAACTCCCATACCGCCTATCCAGTGAGTAAAGCTTCTCCAGAACAAAATACCCTGGGGCAATCCCTCAATTTCCTTTAAAATACTCGCTCCCGTAGTACTAAAGCCGGATATTGATTCAAACAACGCATCTATCACAGATGGAATAGCTCCACTAAGAAGAAAAGGCAACGCTCCAAACATCGATACCAGCAGCCATCCCAAAGCTACGATCCCAAATCCGTCCCTCGCATAGAGGTCATTCGTCACTGTTTTTATCCGGCGCATTCCCAATCCAAATGCCATCAATATCATAATGGACAGCAGAAACGACATCGTATCTCCCTGCATGTAAATTAATGATACCAACAGAGAAGGTACCATACATGCGGCCTCTATACACAATACATTTCCCAAGCTTTTAAAAATCAATCTATAGTTCATCTGTTATTCTCCTGAGTAAATGATATTATTCAAATCCGTTACTTTTTTGTCTTTGACAATAAGAATGATATTATCCCCTTGTTTAATCACATCATTCCCATGCGGAATAATAATTTCATTTTTTCTGACAATGGCTGCTACCAAAACTCCTTTTGCGATACAAAGTTTCTTCAACGGTATCTCCGTAAAATTTACAGATGCGCCTACAGTGAACTCAACCGCTTCAACCTGGTCCCCAATAATCCGATATAGTGCATTTACATGATTGCCCATTGCATTTTGCAGCCCTCTTACATATCTCAAAATGTAATTGGTAGTGATCAGTTTAGGGCTTACCACATTATCAATCCCCATGCCACTGATTACACCGGCATAATTGATTCTATTGATCTTTGCCACAACCTTCCCTACACCGTGCTGCTTTGCCAGTAAAGCAGCGATAAGATTATCCTCATCCCGGCCTGTGACAGCTACAAAAGCACCCATGTCATTGAGATTTTCCGACTTCAATATAGTCTCGTCAGAACCATCGCCGCAGATAATCAAAGTATGGGGGAGCAACTCGGTTAATTCCGTACATCTTTCGCGGTCTATTTCTATAAGCTTGACCTTAATATCCATTTCCTCCAGATATTTTGTCAGATAGTATGCAATTCGCCCTCCGCCCATAACCATAACGTATTTTATCTTTTGAACATGGATTCCTATATTCCTGCAAAAGTCGAAAACTCTGGAAGGCCGTCCGATGATATATATTGTATCGTCTTCCCAAATCTCACATTCTCCGTCCGGAATGATAACCTCATCTTTACGAAGCACGGCACCGATGAGAACCGAGGAAGAAATTTTGTTCGCAATATCTTTTAAACGCATACCTGCCACGGACATATTTCGAGTTATTTTAATCTCCACCATTTCAACACGTCCCTTGGCAAATATCTCAACATTAATGGCTGGCGGAAACTTAATAAGCCGCGCCATCTCACTCCCGGCGGCCTGCTCAGGATTGATAACCATATCCAACCCCAGCTCTGTTTTCAAAAGGGAAAGTTCGCTGGCATATTCCGGATCCCTTATCCTGGCAATCGTATGCCCAACACCAAGTTTTTTAGCCGTAAGACAGCATACCATATTCCTTTCATCACTGCTGGTCGCGGCAATTAGAAGATCGCTGTCTTCTACTCCGGCCTCCAACAATATTTTTGTGCTGACGCCATTTCCTTTGATACACATAACATCCAAATTCTCGCCGGCTTTTTTCAATGCTTCTGAATTTTTATCTATGATAGTAACATCATGATCTTCTTTTGACAGGTTATCGGCCAGACTATAGCCGACTTTACCATCGCCAATAATAATAATTTTCACTCTTATTCTTCCTCCTGCAGCATCTTGATGAGCTATTTACCAAAAAACAAATAAAGACTTAAAATATTTTGTGTCCGGGTACGCAAAAAAGGTGGGAAGCCCGTAAAAACGAGCTTCCCACCCCAGAAGCCTAAAATTCTTGAAAGCGAATGGTACATCCACCCAACCGATATGATAATTATTTAGTTCGATAAATCGTATTATATTACTAATTATCATTTTTGGCAAGAGCTCTTTCATGGATGAACAGGTTATTATTCGTCTGCAAAACGATAGCCAACCCCAATTTCAGTAAGAATAAACCGTGGTTTTATATTATTCTTTTCAATTTTGCGGCGCAAATTTGCCATAAAAACACGAACCGTCTTCGTATCGCCCGTTTCCTCATAGCCCCATACTTCCTTAACGATATAGTTATGGGTCAGCACCTTCCCTTTGTTGGTAATCATTAACAGGAGCAGCTTGTATTCCATCGGGGTCAGATGAATCTCATTCCCATCTACAAAAACCCTCCGTTTTCCGTAATCCACCGTTAAATAATCACAGCAAAAAACGGCTTCCGGCGAAGATACAATGGATTGTTCCAGTTTTCTTTTAACCACGCGGATTCTCGCCAGCAATTCTCCCATATGAAACGGTTTCGTAATATAATCGTCCGCTCCTAAATCCAATGCTTTAATCTTTTCCTGTTCCTGTTCTCTTGCTGAGACCACAAGGATTGGTGTATTGGAAAAGCTCCGAATTTCTTTAATTACCTCTAATCCATCCTTGTCCGGCAATCCGAGATCCAGTAATATCACATCAGGATGATTTGACGAAAACAGAAACAACCCCTCATTGGCGTTTTGGGCAATTGTAACCTTATATCCTTCCTTCTTAAGAGAAATCTCGATAAAGTTGGAAATATACTTATCATCCTCAATCACTAATATACATAGATCATCATTCACTTTTATTCACCTCCATCGGAAGGGAAAATACAAAACTCGCACCGAAAGGCTGCTTATTCCCAGCCTGTATTTTTCCCCCATGTGCCTCCACAACTGCTTTGCAAATACTGAGGCCCAGCCCGATTCCACGTTTCCCATCTACAATATTCTTTTTTTCACTTGGAAACCCGTCAAACAACTTGTCCATCAATCCTGCATCAATACCATTTCCGTCATCCGTAACTTCAAATACTACGTCATCCCCCAAAACATATACCTTGAGGTAAATTCTTCCATCAGACAGCGTATGTTTAACCGCATTATCCAGTAAATTAACAAGAACCTGTACAATCAGCCTGCCATCCATCGGCAATGAAATCACTTTATCAGGCAGCGAAACCTCTAGATTCCTGTTCTGAAAAAGCCGGGACATATGAGAAAGCGCCTCATTGACAACGTCATCCACCACCTCATCTTCTTTGTATAAGACAAGATGGCCTTCTCCTATGCGTGTCATATTCAATATGTTTTCAACAAGATTAGTAAGCCAGATCATTTCCTCACTGATATCGGCTGCAAGCTTTTTTTGTTCTTCCTGTGACAGCTGTTCAAACCGGTCAGCAAGCAGAGAGCTTGCACCGGTCAGCACCGTGAGCGGGCTGCGCAAATCATGGGCTACCGAACGCAGCAGCGTACTTCGTAAACGCTCCCGCTCCATAGCAATCCGAATTTCTTCCCGCTCATTGTAGCTGTATTCTCTATCCAACGCGGTGCCGAGCTGCGTTGCCACTGTTTTAACCACCAGCTCCTGCTGAAAGGTCAGTTCAACATTTCCGCAGTATAAGATAATCGAGCCTATTTTCTTTGCAACGCCCTGTATCGGAATGATAAGACTTTTTATATCCGTCTCCGGATGCTGTTCTCCAAAGTATTCCTGTTCCTCCCCTTCAAGCATGACGCAGCAAACAAATCCGGTGTTATTGAGAATATAATTAATGCCCCGAAAAATGATATTGCGTTTTCCCGTCACATGCAAAAAGCCTTCCGCTACTTCATAAAGCAGCCTTGCCGTCAACTCATTGCGATGGGAAATGCTCATCTGCTTCTGCAGACGGGAGGTTATCGTGCCGGAAATAATAGCGATCACAAGAAAAAACAGCAATAGCATCACATCTACCGTATTATATATAAGAAATGTAAATCGTGGTTCCGTAAAGAAGAAATTAAATAGTATCACGCTGATCACAGATGTAATGAGACCATAAACATAACCATTGGTCAATATCGGAACAAACAGAACACCCAGCAAAAACACCATGATGATGCTCTCTTTACCCACTCCAAACCCGGCAATCAGCAGTGAACATACTGTGGACAAGGTCAAAACCAGGATCATCCTTATAAATGAATAAGCTCTTTTCTCCTCAGCCTTTATCCGTGTCATGCCTCTCCCCTCCTTTTCCACAGTATATCACCATAATCATCTTCTGTCTAACAAACGAAAGCAGTCCTTTGTATTACCCGCAATAATCAGGTGCTCGTTTTGGTTAAAAATATGTTCGGCACTTATAACCGGAGTTATTCTCCTGTTCTGCTTTATGGCAACGATGTTAATATTATATTTGGAACGAACACCTATTTGTTTAATACTTTTGTCTATCCAGCTCTCCGGCGGCGATATTTCAAAAACAGAAAACTCATCGGTTAATTCAAAAAAGTCAAACACATTTCGCGCACTGTATTTTCTGGCCGCCCGTAGCGCCGCATCCCTTTCCGGATGGATAACCTCATCGGCCCCATTGCGCAGCAAGAACTTCTCATGAATTGCTCTGTCCGCTTTTGAAACCACATACCTGGCTCCCAGCTCCTTCAGCAGGGACGTAATTTCCAGGGATGCCTGAAAATTATCTCCCATGCATACAAAGCAGATATCAAAATTACCAACACCCAGGGAACGTAGTATCTTCTCATCCGTACAATCTCCAATCTGGGCCCTTGTGACAACCGGAAGCAGTTCGTTGAGCCGTTCCTCCTGCCGATCCACGATCATGACCTCGCTCCCAAGCTCAGCCAGTCTGGTCGCCAGATGTTTTCCAAAGCGTCCGATCCCAATTACCAATATGGTTTTCATATTTTCACTCTTCCTCCCTTAACCGATAATAATTTTCTCTTCCGGATTTCTAAATGTTATTTTTTTGTTCATATGTGCCACTATGGCCATGGCCAGCGTCAAACTGCCGATACGCCCGCTGTACATCAGCAGGATAATGATGATTCGCGACAATGTATTTAATTCCCGGGTGATTCCTGTGGACAATCCAACTGTGCCGATGGCCGATAATGTTTCAAAGGCTGCATCCTTCACAGGCAGGTTTTGTATGGTAATGAGCAAAAACACACCTAAAACCGACATGATAATATAGAGTGTCGCACTGCAATAGGCCCGTTTCAGGATATTACCCTCCAATCTTCTTTGAAAGATATTAATATCATCCTGATTTCGGATATAGGATACCGTTGCCAGCAAAATGACCATTATGGTCGTTGTTTTTATTCCTCCGCCGGTAGACCCGGGGGATGCTCCGACCAGCATGAGCAGCATTGATAACACCGTACCGCTTTCGGAAAGCGCACCGATATCCACCGTATTGAAGCCGGCTGTTCTTGGTGTAACCGACTGGAATAATGAGGCCAGCAGCTTATCAACCGGTGTCATCATTGCAAGGGTACTGCTCTTTTCCATGAAATAAAATAATATTGCACCTGCAGCTATGAGAAATGCCGTCGATATGATTACAATTTTAGTATGCAGTTTATAATGATTAAAATCCAGCTTATGCTCCATAATATCATCCCAAACCACAAACCCAAGCCCGCCGATAACAATCAAGGTCATTATTGTCAGGTTAACCAGCACATCACTTTGATATGGTACCAGGGAGGTATAAGGTGCAAATCTTCCCATCAGATCAAAGCCCGCATTACAAAAGGCGGATATCGAATGAAAGACCGCATAGTAAATCCCTGTTACCATCCCCATCTGCGGACAAAACCGAAGCGCCAGCAATATCGCACCCGCACCCTCAAATATGGCGGTACACAGGATTACGCGCCGGATCAGACGCACGATTCCCCCGATGTGAAAGGCATTTACTGAGTCGGTCAGCAGCCCCCTTTCCGCAAGGCCAATTTTACGCCCGGTCATCATCAGAAAAAGTGTCGCCACCGTCATAAATCCTAATCCGCCAATCTGAATGAGGCATAGGATTATGATCTGCCCGAACAGGCTGAACTTCGTATAGGTATCATATACCACCAGCCCGGTTACACAAGTTGCCGAGGTGGAAGTAAATAAGGCATCGGTAAACGGGAGCGGATTTCCGTCCCTGCTTGCAGCCGGGAGTGATAAAAAAAGCGCTCCCGATAATATGATTCCGGCAAAGCCTATTGCAATGATCTGTATAAAACTAATCCTGACCTTCTTTAAAAGCAGCATATCATATTCATCCTCTCAAATAAGTGAGTATTCGGCTTATCGGGATATCTTTTTGTAATATCATCGTAATACCCGTTTGCTTAAACACATTTTCATATATTCTATTATTACATTTTGCCATCGTTTGAATACTGCTATTCCTCCTTTTTGCCAACAGACAGATAAGCAGGTTATCCGCATCATCCTTTGAGAAGGCGACAAGCCAATGATAGGTGCTTCCCTCATTTATTACCGGCTCAGTAGTGAAATCATAGGTGATTTCGGCAGCATTCAGCACCTGGCTTATACTATCAATTATTTCCGCCTCTCCATACAGCAATATTTCTTTTTCTCCAGGGCCCTCAGACTCCTTCCTAACCATGCTTTTCTCAATGAATTTATCCAAACGGAGCATGATAAAATATCCATATAATACCGTACCGATTAAAACAATCATAAACAGGATAATCATGCGGCACCTCCTCTATATCATAATTATAACGGCCGAAGCATAAACATAGTGCAAACATTTGACCGGTTTGTGTTAATTTTATATTAATACGGCTATTGATTTATAAACCGCGTCTTGACCAAACCCGTTATTCGCATTACCCTGTTAATAAGGGAACTGCATGAATTTACCAAGGACGTATTTTATAGGGAAGGATATCTGGAATGAGTGTATTGGAAATTCAGGGATTAACCAGAGATTACGGTAAAGGGCACGGAGTATTCGATTTGTCCTTCTCGGTTGGTCAGGGCGAGGTATTCGCCGCGTCAATAGCGATATTTGCAAAGAAGGATTTCCATATTTAGCAGCGGGAACCGGCATAATATACACAGAAAGCTCTGCGCACAGAGAACTCTGCCACAGCATTTTCTCTCATAAAAAGGATCCTAAAAATAGTCACAAAATTTGCTCCGATGTCTGTGTTCAGATTGACATTTCCTTTCATGTATGATATTATTTTAACGATTTCGGTTTTGTAGACGATCACTTAACTGTCTTAAGTTTTGGGCTTGAGGGCGGTGATAAACCAACCCCGCAGGCTTTTGTATATATTTCTACCCATCATTGAAGTATGAAAGGAGTGAGTGTGTTGCCTTTATCCCAAAGTATTTTTGTTGCCCTCATCTGTATAGCTGTGGTATTCATGGTTCTTGGAGTTCTCTGGGCCATTGTCCGGATATTTTCCCTCCTCATCCAATCCATTGAGCAGAGCCGGAATAAAAAGAGGTAGTACCTACGAAAGACATATAGAAGGAGGATATCATCGTGTTTATCGATTCATTATCAAAATTATTGGAGAGTTCCGGATTTGCCGCTTTAACCTGGCAATCCCTGGTTATGATTGTAGTTGCCTGCGTACTTATGTACCTGGCTATTGTTAAGAAATTTGAGCCGCTCCTGCTGCTGCCCATCGCCTTCGGCGTTCTGCTGGCAAACCTGCCGCTGACCGGATTGATGGCGGAGCCGGCCAGTTCATCAGAAGCAGGCGGTCTACTGTATTATTTGTATCTTGGTGTGAAGAAAGGGATTTATCCTTCCCTGATTTTCCTCGGGATCGGCGCTATGACTGATTTTGGTCCCTTAATTGCCCGCCCCAGCAGCATGCTTATCGGAGCCGGCGCGCAGTTCGGAATTGCTATTGCTTTCATCATCGCCTGCGCTCTTGGCTTCAAGCCCCCGGAAGCTGCTTCTATCGCCATTATCGGTGGTGCGGACGGTCCTACCGCCATCTATCTGACGACAAGACTGGCCCCCCGCCTGCTGGCCTCCATCGCCATTGCGGCCTATTCCTACATGGCACTGATTCCATTGATCCAACCTCCTATCATGAAGCTTCTTACTACCAAGAAGGAACGTGAAATCAAAATGGAGCAGCTGCGTACCGTATCCAAGCTGGAGAAGATATGCTTTCCCATTGCGGTATCTATCTTCTGTATCCTTCTCCTTCCCTCAGTAGCTCCCCTGATCGGAATGCTGATGCTGGGTAACCTGTTCCGGGAATCCGGTGTTGTGGAAAGAATTACCGACACCGCCCAGAATGCCCTGATCAATATTGTAACCATCTTTCTGGGAGTTACCGTAGGTGCAACCGCGGTCGGAAGTGATTTCCTGAAGCCCGAGACCCTGGGCATTATCATCCTGGGCCTGACTGCATTTATATTCAGCACCATCGGCGGTCTGTTAATCGCAAAGTTCATGTCCTGGATCACTAAGGGCAAGATCAACCCGTTGATCGGCTCCGCAGGAGTGTCCGCCGTTCCCATGGCCGCCCGTGTATCGCAGGTGGAAGGACAAAAAGCGAACCCCGGCAATTATCTTCTGATGTTTGCCATGGGTCCCAATGTTGCAGGCGTAATCGGCTCGGCAGTTGCCGCCGGAGTTCTGCTCTCACTGTTCGGCTAAGCGGTATTTACCTTATCAAATAGTATTTGCCTTATATAAATAAGATGCTGCAGATATCCCTTATTTCAAATTCTCAGGGAATATCTGCAGCATTTCTTTATCTTTTATTACATCTTACGAAATCCATACTCAGATTTGATCCTACTTCATTACTCCAAATCATCAAAATCAAAAGCTGCTGCTTTAGTATAATTCGTAACCTTCGCTTCAAAGAAATCTGTTTTTGTGCTGTTCAGGTTCGAGAAGCCCTCAATCCATGCCATGGGATTCTCCGCTACCTCCGGATACAGTTCCTCCAGGCCGATTGCCTTCAGTCTCTGATTCCCCAGATACTTGATGTATTTATCAATCAGATCATGGTTAATTCCCAGAATCTCATTATTGGTCACATACTGGCCCCAGGCAATCTCGTGCTCCACACCGGTGCGCATCATATCCCGTATCTCTTGGGTCAGCTCCGGGGTGAACAGCTCCGGTCTCTCGGCTCGAAGCTCCTTTAAGATATTCTGGAACAACACAAGATGTGTTACCTCATCACGGTTAATATATTTGAAAATAGTGCTGGTCGCCGTCATCTTGCCCTGCCTTGCCAGCGTGTAGAAGAAACTGAAACCGGAATAAAAATAGATTCCCTCCAGAATATAATTTGCTACTACGGTACGAAGGAAATGGAAGGTGGAGGCATCCTCATTAAATCTCTGGTAGATGTCCGCGATATACCGGTTTCTCTCCAGCAAATGCTTGTCCTCACGCCATTCGTCATAAATCTTGTCCCTGGTCACCGGATTGGTTACCGTGTCCAGGATATAGGAATAACTCTGGGCATGGATCTCTTCCTGGAATGCCTGGATATTCAGCAGGGACGAGATCTCCGGTGCTGTCACATAGCGGGACAGATTGGGCAGATTTTCACTTTGAATCGAATCCAGGAAATTCAGGAAGGAAATGATCTTATCAAAGGCGTTTCTTTCCCCATTGGTCAGAAGGGGGAACTGCTTGATGTCCTCATTCAGGGATATCTCCTCCGGTATCCAAAAATTATTCAGCATGGTTCGATAGAAGGTATTTGCCCAGTTATATTTGATGCGATTCCATTCCCTCAAATTTGTGGTATTGCCGTAAATCAGCGCTTCGGTCCCTCGAAGTCCGTGTTCATTGAATATTCTTTTCTTATCCATTGTTTCCTCCACTATTTTATTTATTCCAGAGTTCACTAGTGCTGGGTTGCGCGAGTTTTACCCAGTATTCAGCCTAATTAGCGGATGTTGAATTAAGCAAAACCTGCTCAATGGGTACTAGTCTCCGGTTCTTCCTTGATTTCTTCTTTCCTCAGAGAAGGAGGAAGGAAATATCTTTAGCTGGAGCAGCTGGTGCACTCATCCATCTCCAGGGACTGGTTCCGGACATAATAGATTGTCTTAACTCCGTTCTTCCAAGCCTCCTGGTAAAGCTTCAGGATGTCCTTTGCCTTGACCTCCGGCGTAATATACAGATTAAAGGATTGTGCCTGATCGATATGTCTCTGACGGATGCCGCAGGCCCGGATGCTATAATGCTGGTCAATATGGTGGGCTTCCTTATACAGCCAGAAGTTTCCGTTATTCAAGTCCGGCGCTGCCTTTGGCGTAAAGCTTCCCTTCTTCTCCTCAATGAAGAATTTCTTGAAGATCGGGTCAATCCCAGCTGTGGTCCCGGCGATATTGGAGGTGCTGCCCGTCGGCGCCACCGCCATAAGATAACCGTTTCGGACGCCGTATTTTTTTACTTCCTCCCGGAGGGCAGTCCATCGCTCTGAAGTATAGCCCCGCCGCTCAAAATATTTGCCGCTCTGCCATTCCGAACCCTCGAATTCGGGGTAGGCTCCTTTTTCCCTGGCAAGCTCCATGGATGCCCTGATCGCCTGGTAGGCCAGTTCCTCAAACAGCCGGTCCGCCTCCGCCAGATGCTCCTCGCTCTCCCAGGCGATGTGGTTATTCACCAGATAATGATGGTATCCGCTGGTGCCAAGTCCGATGGCCCGGTATTTATCGCTGGTAACCCTCGCCTCCGCCACCGGGGTCTGGTTCAGGGTAATAACATTATCCAGCATTCTTATCTGGAGCGGTATCGTCTCTTCCAATTCATCCAGCTTCACACGTCCCAGATTGACCGAGTTGAGATTACAGGTCACCATATCGCCGGATTTCAGCCTTCTGACTACCTCCTTGTGATCTCCCACAGTTTCGACCACCTCTTCCATAAACTCTGATTCGCTGACATTCTGGGCAATCTCATGGCACAGATTGGAGGCATAAATCATTCCTGCATGCTTGTTAGGGTTTGCCCGGTTCACCGTATCGCGGTAGAACAGGAAGGGCGTCCCGGTTTCCACCGCACTTTTCATGATCTTCTTCATAATTTCAAGTGCCGGTACGGTAAGGCGCTCCAGCTTCTCATTGCTCTCACACTCAAGATAGCGCTTAGTGAATTCTCCGCCTTTCTCCTCATCATAGAAGTCTTCCAGATGATATCCCATCACCTTCTTGATCTGATAGGGATCAAATAAGGACCAATCCTGCCTGGTCTCCAGGCGTTCCATGAAAAGATCGGGGATACTTAAGGCCGGGAAGATATCATGGGCCTTTCTGCGGTCATCTCCATTATTGGTTCTCAAATCCAGAAATTCATACAAATCCTGATGCCATACATCGAGGGTAATGGATGCGCCTCCTTTTCTTCTTCCCAACTGGTCCACCGCCACCGCCGTGTCATTGTACAGGCGTATCCAAGGAATAACCCCGCCGGAAGCATTCTTATAGCCGCGGATCTCGCTATTTAAGGCTCTGACCTTGCCGATATAGATGCCCAGCGCTCCTCCATGCTTGGAGACAGCGGAGAACTTCTGGTTCACATCATAGATGGACCAGAGATTATCACCGACCACCGAGATAAAACAGCTGCTGAGCTGGTGGAAAGGCGTTCCTGCACCAGCCAGAGTCGGAGTGGCCGTAGTCATTTTCAGCTCGCTTAAGATATCATAAAAACGCTTGGCGTAGGTAAGCTTTTGCTCTCCCTCCGGGATTGCCAGATGCATGGCAATTACCATAAAGCGCTCCTGGGGCAATTCCAATACCTCTTTTTGATAACCGCGGATCAGATAACGGTCTGCCAGCAGCTTCAACCCTTCATAATTGAACAGCATATCCCGCTCCGGCTTAATGTAAGCCCCAAGTTCCCCGATCTGCTCCGAGGAATACTCCTCCAGCAAAAATTCACCATAATACTCCTGCTCTGCAAGCATTCCAACCAAGGCAGTAAAATCACCATAACCAAAATGATGATAGCCCCGGTTAATTGCCGCTTCCTTATATAAGTCCGACATGAGGAGCCGTGCCGCCGCATACTGCCAATTGATATTGGTTGTTTTGACCACATTGCCTTGGCTGTCCTTCGTGGTCTGTATCATCTTCTCGATTGCAGTTTGTATCAATATTTTCTGTATTTCCTTGGTGCTCATGCCATCCCTGAACTGGATATTGGAGTCCATCTCCAGCTCCATCGGACTGCAGCCCTCCAGCCCATTACAAGCGTAAGCCACCATTTTCTTCGTCTTCTCCACACAAAGCTTTTCAAAGCTTCCGTTTCTTTTTCTGATCATAATATCCATATGCCATTTCCTCCTCCAGTCGCAGCAAATACCAGTAATAGTAGTTATTATTAGTATTCTATACCATATTTAGTATTTTGACTAGAGGGCAAATAAAGAAAATCAGCAAATAAATAATAACCGTTCGCCTGCCGCATTATAATCCACCTTACCGCGGCCAGCGCGCTTTGCGGTCCGGCAGGGCTCCGTAAGGTCTGTGGGGTTCCGTTTGATACCAATAGGCAACCGTTGCAACATCATCCTGCCTTTCGAAAAGACCTCCATGAGAGACCCCGATTTGCTGCAGCGTCACCTTCAGATCCTCTTCAAAAAGAATCGGATCCATGATATGCCACCGGTAAAAGCTTCTCTGGGGAAGCTGGTCATCGTTATGATAGTCATTATGGATAAAAGTATCATGATGGGAGTAATACGGATAGCCCATAAAGGGAGTGCAGTAAGTATTCTCAACCGTCCTTCCGTTCTCCTGGGTTGCAAAGCTCCAGGCACCGCCAAAGTAATCCTCTGTTCCTGTTCCGCAGATGGTAGGATACTGCTCGTCACCGTCGATATAAAACTTCATCTCCCCTTCCCCGTACCAGTAGCGTTCCAGGGTTGTAAGTGCCATATAAGTTCCTATATACTGCCCCTTTCCCCTCACACCGTCCAAAATAGTATAATCCTTTCCCAGCTCGGTAAGCCGCTGCCTTCTCCACTCCGCATGAAAGTATCCTGCGTTCTCCGGCAGGCTGTCATACAGGCAATAATCCACTTGATAAAAAAATGCGTTCACATCCTCATCGTTCTGATTTTCAACGGTAATCCTTGCTTTCCTGCCAAAGGGCATCGGAAAATAACTGTTGAACCCCCGGGTAGGATTCACCGCAACCGGTAAAGAGTTTACCGGATAGGAAATACCGAAGCCGCAGCAAAAAAAGTCTCCCAAAGGACTTTCCACCGACGGGGTTTCCTCACCATCCCAATACATCCGAAGTATCAGATCCCTTAAAACATACCGGTTACGGTCACTGGTGCGGTCGGTTACCGTAATCCAGATATGCTGTATCACACCGGGCCCGTCCATTTCTGCAAGTACCACAGTCTCACCGGCGGGAAGCTTTGGAATGCAGGGGGAACCTTTTCTGGAAGGGCCAAGAGCACTGGCCGCCATACCGCCTTTCCCCTTTTCTCCGGTTTTGTTTTCCCAGTTAATCGACCTGCTTTTCCCGTTTTTTAAAATTGCCATATCCGACAGGCTGTTATAAAACATTATTTCCATCTCCTTTTCATTCTATAATAAGGCCGGACGTGATCCGCCCGGCCTTCCTTGATAGCTTCATCTGCTCCCGCACTGCTGCCTGCTGCAGACTCTCCGGCTGCTATTGCCGCATCTATACCGATGATTTAGATTAGTTCTTTTCTTCCTCCGCTTTATTTTCCGTGCCCGGGAGTTCATATACCACAACTGCAACACCCCGCTTGATATTCTCAAACATCAGCTTGGCATTCTTCGGAGGCATGTTGATACAGCCATGGGAGCCCTTTGTTTTATAGATCTCCTTGCCAAATTCACTTCTCCATGTAGCATCATGGAAACCGATATTACGGTTAAAAGGCATCCAATATTTTACCGGAGTCTCGTAATCCTCGCCCACAAGCACCGCATCATTTTCCTTATATTGAACCGGATAGGTTCCCGTCGGAGTGCCATAATCCTTGGAAAGATTGCCCGATACAAAATCCGATTCCACAATCAGCTTTCCATCCTTATAGAAGAATAAATGCTGCGCCGTCAGATTTACCTCCACATAGGTATCTCCGATGTCATCCTTGCCGTACTGCTGCGCCGTCTGGAAGTAAACCGGCTTCTTCACGATCTGCTCTCCCTGCTGTATCAGCTCTTTCAGCTCCTTCGCCTCGGAGGCCCGATCAAGCCACCAGCCGTAGTCGCCCCCTTCCACCTTAATTACATCCCCGTAACTGGTCTTGAAGGTACGTTTTCTTCCGAAGGAATTATAGTTCTTACCGATGTAATCCACATATTCCTTCACTTTGTCCCCATCCAGGGATACCTGGTAATTCTCGTCCAGGATAATCCATTCGTTAATTTTAGTTCCGTCCAGAACCTCGATATCCTCTCCGAATTCGTAAGTAATCTTCGTTCCGGCCATCTTCTGCATCTTCTCCAGGGCTTCCGTCAATACGGTGCTGTCGGAGGTAAGAGGAGCCTTCTCATAGCAGCCGGCCTCCTCCAGTGACAGGGTGGGCTCCAGTGTAAGAACTGCATTCTTTACCGCCTCATACAGCTTACTTGGGATGACCTTGGAACCGGGTTCCTCCGGAAGTATCTCATAGCCTGCTTCGCCGTAAATAATCTTTGCGTTGACCGGTTCAATATTATTCTCTTCCTTGAGGCAGTTCATGATGTCAATATAGGCCCGCAGCGTCTCCTCGTTATAAGTGAGCATCGTCTCTATCTCAAGCTCCCGCTTCTCAAGGATTCCCCATGGCCAGCGCAGACCGTTCTGCTCTTTGATCAGTTCGGACAGACTTTCTCCAAACTTCGTATGTAGCTCAATATTTCTTCCATATACCGTATCGGTGACACCGTTCCTCTGGATCAGGTCCAACCGATAGGATAACACCTGCGCGTTAATTGCCGCTTCCGCCTCTTCCACAGTCATATTGGAGGTATCCACTCCGTTGATTATTGTATTTCCAAAGAAATGACTGTGATAATACAGGCCGAAAAGCAGGTATACAGCCAAAACCACTCCAATGATCCCCGCATCGATTATAAGAATGCGGCCAATCCGGCTGTTTCGTTTTCTCTTCCGGCCCTGTCCCGTATTCCGGGGAACCGGCTGCTTTTTAT
The DNA here is from genome assembly GCA_023423045.1 of Bacillota bacterium. Lineage (GTDB taxonomy): Bacteria > Bacillota > Clostridia > Lachnospirales > Lachnospiraceae > Mobilitalea. The sequence goes on from JAFAGA010000003.1 coordinate 50,792, forward strand.
TCGTTGTATTTGCTGCCATATCTGTTACCTCGTAAATTATTCTAAATTCGTGACTATTCAGTTACAGTGGCGCACAAAGGGCACTGTTCCTAAAATATATGCTGGTACAACTGCATCTTACCTGAAAATTATGTTATCTTTTCGACAGATTGTTTAAGAATTCTTTAAATAAGTGTTACAGTTCATGAATAACGCTCCTCGGGCAAATCATCCTGAAAAAAATCCTCCTCCGGCCATAATATCCCGGGGACCGGATCCATACGTTTGCATTGATGTTCTATCCTGAAGATCTGCTCCCGTATTCTGCGGACCACCAGATCCCTGATTTCAACCGTCTTCAGTCTCCCGTACTCCTCGTAGGGAATTGCTTTCAGAAAATGAACCTGGGTCTTCACCCTTCTTAGGGAATTGACACCAAAGGCTTTGTAGGAATCATAGAGGGCCACGGGTATGATCGGGCATTTTGCCCTCTTAGCGCATTGGAAACTTCCTGTCTTGAAGTCCTGAAGCCGATTATGATTATTCCCATATCCCCCTTCGGGAAAGATAAGGTAGCGGCGGCCGGCAACAACCTCTTCGGTCACTTCTTTCATCACGGTCACCTGCTGCCTCATATCCTCAAAATCCAATCGTTTCGCCCGGATTAAATCCACAACCTGCGTCGTCACCACCGACCCGGACTGCTTCTTGGCAATGATGAAGGTACAGGGCTTTTCATGAGCCAGCATGACACCCAGCGCGTCATATTTTCCCTGGTGATTGGCATACATGATATAACCGCCTTCCCCTGGAAGATTTTCGGTGCCTGTAACCCGAGTCTCTATGCGCCCCTTTCGCTTAATCAGCCCAACAATCTTCCTTGCCAGCCGATAGCAATCCTCTTCCGAATATTGTTCCGGATTATTGTAATATCTTTTCATTTGATGAATATAGTATGGTATTCTGTACAGACATCCCGCAATCACATAGATAAATCGCAGCATTCTTGATCACTCCCTATTCATTCTGCGTCCACATGTCAGTGTCCTTTTCTACCATCATACCCTCTATGCAGGGTTTCGTCTACATTTTTAAGCGAAAAACCTGGCCGTTTCCATTAATCACCCAATTTTATCCGTGCATTTTATGACAAATCAGGTATCAGATTTCACATTTACTTTATCAAAAATATCCGATATAATAGGCAAGTGGTATTGGCTGATTCACAGCTTCAAGAAAGGATTGCATACATAAAAATGAAGATACCCTTCCAAAAAATATTCGATGAGGCCGCTCTTCTTCCCAAGATACGAAGAAGCATCTATCTGATGACTCTGGCGAACACCTTTGGTACTCTGTTCGCGGTTGTTACAGGCAGCGGAAGCTCTCCCCTGACCGGATATGCCGGTTACCTCGGAGCCGGAGATTTTATCTTCGGACTGCTGACCGCCATTCCCCTGGCCGCAGCCCTTTTGCAGATTCCCATCGCTTCTCTGGTCAGCCGCACCCAAAAGCGGAAGAAATATATGACGACCTATGGACTTTTCGCCCGCGCCCTATGGCTTCCCATCGCGCTGGTCCCTCTTTTCATTCCTGCAAGCCATTCATCCTTCCGGCTGTGGACCGTAATTCTTCTGATCGGTATCTCCTCCGCATACAGTTCCTTTCTTAATGTATGCTGGATGCCCTGGATGGCAGATCTGGTGCCCGCTGAGATTCGTGGAAGATGGCTTTCCAAAAGGGATAGCATCACTTCCATCGCCAGCGTTACCATGGGAATTCTTGTGGCTGGAATTCTGGACCGCATGACCGGCTATCAAGGATATGTTCTTGTCTTTGTAATCGCAAGCATCCTGGGTGTGCTGGATATGTGCTGCTTCTTCTTTGTGGAGGAAGTATATAAGACCCCTCCGCAGAAGCTAAAACTGCTGCCTGTTCTTACACAGGTCTTTCATAATAAACCTTTCTATAGATTCATGCTGTTCTGGACCGCCTGGTGCTTTACTGCCAACATGTCCGGCGCTTACCTGGCAAGATATGCCCTGACGGAAATGGGATTAAGTTATATGCAATACACTCTGTGCAGCCAGGTTATGGCCGCCGCAGTGACCGTACTTGTGGTATCCTACTGGGGAAGGCTGTTGGATCATTTCGGCAGCAAGCCGGTATTATGGTGCAGCTGCATCGTGGCCTCCATAACCCCCTTATTCTTCCTGTTTTCCACCTATGGAAGCATATGGCCCACACTGCTCCACAATCTTATCGGCGCGGCCTTTTGGAGCGGCGCAAACCTCGCCGCTACCAGCCTCCAGCTTTCCGCCTCCCCGGACGAGCAGCGCCCCTCCTATGTGGCTGTTTTCTCCTGTGTCACCTCACTCCTTGGTGCCTTCCTTGGAATTCTGACCGGCGGAGTTATTCTGGAGGGCATCCGGTCCAATCCGGTCCTGTACAGCTCCATTCCCGACCGGTATCAATTCATGATCGCAGTCTCTGTCATCCTCCGGGTCTGCAGCGTGCTTATCTTTATTCCCCGCTTGGATAACAGCGGCGGATATACGGTTTCCGGGATGTTCCAGGAGCTTTCCCTCCGAAGAAAGGCCCAGCTGCATTATCTCCATTACTGGTGGCAGAGGAGAAAGAGGCGATAATAAAAAGGGATGCTCCCTTGATACACAGAGTGGAATCTTTCTTGATAAAGATTCCACTCTGTGTATCGGAGAGCATCCCTTTTGTGTATCTACACATCCTAATTTACTGCAATTTATTTTTCTCTCAATATCTGCTTTGTATGATTAAATCTTCCTGCCTATTCCGAGAATAACGGAGTGGAAAGATATCTCTCACCGGTATCGGGAAGGATCACCACAATGGTCTTTCCCTGATTCTCCGGGCGTTTTGCCAGCTCGGTGGCCGCCCAAACGGCTGCGCCGGAGGAAATACCTACCAGAAGCCCTTCTGTCTTTGACAGTTCTCTGCCGATGGCAAAAGCATCTTCGTTCTTAACTTTGATTATTTCGTCGTATATGGAGGAATTAAGCACAGCAGGAACAAAACCGGCTCCAATTCCCTGAATCTTGTGGGGGCCTGCTTTTCCTTCCGACAGGATCGGGGAATCAAAGGGCTCTACTGCCACAACCTTGATATCCGGATTCTTGGATTTTAGGAACTCACCGGCTCCGGTAATGGTTCCGCCGGTACCAATACCAGCAACAAGAATATCTACCTTGCCATCGGTATCTTCCCAAATCTCTGGTCCGGTCGTTGCTTTGTGGACAGCCGGATTCGCCGGATTATCAAATTGTCCGGGAATAAAGGAATTCGGGATCTCCTCCGCCAGCTCGTTTGCCTTGGCAATCGCTCCCTTCATACCTTTCGCTCCTTCGGTCAGAACCAGTTCCGCACCGTATGCCTTAAGCAGATTCCTTCTTTCGATACTCATTGTCTCCGGCATGGTCAGGATTAAACGGTATCCGCGGGAGGCCGCAATGGAGGCCAGGCCAATTCCTGTGTTACCGCTGGTTGGCTCGATGATAACCGAACCTTCCTTTAATACTCCTTTCGCTTCGGCATCATCAATCATCGCCTTGGCAATTCTGTCCTTTACGCTCCCGGCGGGATTAAAGTATTCCAACTTTGCCACAACTGCAGCACCCAATTCGTACTTTTTCTCATAATTCGATAGTTCAAGAAGCGGTGTCTTACCTACTAACTCTGTTAAGTTCTTATAAATCCCTGACATAATAAATCCTCCTTATTATTTCAATATAATCTCCATACAATTTGTATATAATTCATATATGATTACTATGTTTTATTAATATCATACTACTGATTTGCCTTTCTGTCAATAGATAGATTTCATCTTTTCATATTTTTTTATGTAAAAATTTCGACCTGAAAATTTCGACTATTGACAAGGCTTGTTTCTTCCCTTATCATTAATACATATTAAACAAGTATGAAAAAGAGGTGTTTTTTTGAGAATTTCTGCAAAGGGCCGTTATGCATTGGCATCGACAATCCATATGGCTCAAAACCATAATAGCAATGAATATATAACCCTGATCAGTATTTCCGAGAAGCTTGGCATATCAAAGATTTATTTGGAACAGGTATTTTCCTTATTAAAGCACGGAGGTATTGTCAGCTCCATCAAGGGCGCCCAGGGCGGCTATCAGCTAACCCGGCTTCCCA
>JAFAGA010000032.1 GCA_023423045.1 Bacillota bacterium
CCGGGTTGGACGAACCACTGGTGGATCGGTTGTCATACCAATGGCATGGCCGAGTAGCCAAGTTTGGAAGGGATAAACGCTGAAGGCATCTAAGCGTGAAGCCCCCCTCAAGATGAGATATCCCATAGCAAAAGCTAGTAAGACCCCTTGAAGACGACAAGGTAGATAGGACAGAGGTGGAAGTGCGGTAACGTATGGAGCTGACTGTTACTAATCGGTCGAGGGCTTGACCTAAGAAGGTTTGTTGGAGAATGGAGCATTCGTAAGGATGAGGCATTCTTTTGGAAAAGAAGTATCTTTGGATGTACATTTTCTTGTGTAGTATTTTGTCAATAATGAATAAGACAATTAGAAGCCCAGAGCATCATGCCTTGGGTTTTTTTATGTAAAAAGCCTTAATGAGCCTGACTATAAGTTCATTAAGGCTTTTTTCTTTTCCCTGTCCATTTTTTCAAGAGCATAACGAAAGGATACACGGGGCATCACATCTTTGTTCTTGAGAAGATAGTCATAAACCATCTGCGGCTCTTTGCAGGAGAGGACTTTCAACATCCAGCCATAACCTTTGCGAACAAGATCATGTTCATCCGTCATTAAAATGTCAGAGATAGCAATCGGGTTTGTTTCTGTATATTTATCGTGCCAAATAGATGGAATCAGCACCACAGCGGCGGCACGGCGCATCCAGAATTCCTCACGCTTTGTCCAGGAAAGGATTCTTTTTGACAGGTCAGTATTTTGCATGATCAGCTCCCCAAAGGCATGAGTGCAAAAATCATCACAATCGCCCCATCCTCGCACATATTTCTCAAGCCAGCTTTCAAATAAATCAAAAGTGCTGCTATCATAATGTTTTTTAATACGATAGGCAAAATTGAACGCAATCACTCCGAGTTCCCAGCTTCTTTCTTCCAAAAGTTCTCCGCAAATGGCGAAGATATTTTCCTTTGATTTGTCAGATATGTTGCGAAACAGAACTGCAGAAAGCTTGCGGATATCAGCAGTTCTCATGTGATTGCCAGTTGGAGTATTGTTTATTTTTTTAAGCTCTGCTTTCGCAATTAAAATAGTTTCATTCATCTAATTTGTCCTTTTAGGTGTGTATTTGCCGGTTCCTTCAATAATATTCCATAGGTGTTTCGGGTAACGCCTATAAACTATTATAGTAGCGTGCAGCGTACTTTGCAAGTTGATGGAATAAAGAAATCGGAAAAAAATCTCTATTTAAGTATATTTGTTGCAAAATTTTAAAAGATAATAAAAAAATATAATTCAAAAGCATAAATTTAATATAAAATATAGCGGAAAGCTTGACATTTTTCTTAATTCAGGTAGAATGAATATATGGTTTGTTCAAAACTATTCGAGAAACATATATAATTTAGCGAATAATTTTTGTATCGTTTATTTGCAATTCAGTGAACAGAACCGATTATTTATTAGGGAGGTACATCTATGTCAGTGGATGCTGTATTGAAGTATGATATTCGTTCAAATTCAAAGCCGGAGAATAGCAGGCTTACAAAGGATGGTTATTTATTAGGCAATATTAATGGGAAGGGAATGGATTCGATAGCAATTGCCCTTAAGAAGGATGAATTCAAGAAGACCGTTAAGAAGTATGGAAGAAACTGCGTGCTAAAGCTGGAGGACCAGGATCAGCAGAGTCATGAAGTAATGGTGAAGGCGATTCAAGTGAATCCCAGGGATTACGATTATTATCATGTGGATTTCCAGAAGGTGCTATTTACAGATGCGGTTAAGGCTGATGTGGCCATTAAATATAAGGGAGCGGAGTTCCTGCAAGCAAAGAAGTTAATTTTGAACCGTTTGGTAGATTCCATACCGGTATCGGGACTACCCCAGGATATCCCCCATGTCATTGAATTTGATCTGTCTAATTCCAATGGCGGAGATAATATTACGGTTGCAGATCTAACATTCCCTGAGGGCATTGTACCGGAATGGGAGGCTCAGCAATTAGTTGGCTCTATTCTTGGGGCATAAGATTTTAAGAAGGATATTTTTTGTTTTTAATTTACATTTGCAAAATTATATTTCTTTAATGAGCTGCTTTGCATCTTTTTCAGATGTAAGCAGCTCATTTTCATTTTTTCTTTTCCTTCTGTAAAGGAAGTGGTAAAATAGTACAAAAAATGATAAAATGTGACCATACGATAGCCGTTGATCAGATATAGGGAATATATGAGGAATTTATGGTTGCCTGATATCACCCCTTACTCTTAGGGATTTGTGCCCTTTACAAAACTATGGATTAACACTATAATATTATTAAGGTTTTATGAGGTTTTATATATAATTAAGAAGAATAATCATAGAGATGCTCATGGAGGTAGCCATATGGAAAAGGATAAGTTAGGGAATGAGGCAGTGATGGAAATCGAAATTCTGGAATTCAGAGCAGGAGGTAATTCCTATGGAATTAATATAGGGGATATTCGTGAGATACTGCCTTATAACAAAAAGCCTTTACCAATACCCAATGCCCATCCGAATATTGAAGGGATCCTTAAACCAAGAGATTTCATTATTCCGGTTGTTAACTTGACAAAAAGCATGAAGCTTAGCGGTACGGATGAATATAAGAATGATATGCTGATCGTAACGGGTATCCATGATTTAAACGTAGGATTTCATGTGGACAGTGTAAGGGGAATACATAAAATCGCGTCTTCTGACATTAAGAAACCGGGCAAAGAGCTTACCACCTCCTTGAAGGCTGCGGTCGCCGGGATTATTTCGTATAAGGGTGAAACCATTGAGATGCTTGATTTCAGTGAGATTATTCATGAAGTGAATCCCCGGATTGAAGTATAAGAATGAAAGTGTAGTGGTACAAAGCTGAAACCGTAGGTAATTTGATCGAAATTCCAATAGAGGTATAATTATTAGTATAGAAACGTTCGATATAAATTATATATTGAGTTTCTTTTACTAATACAGTGGACGGTGCATGAATGGCAAAATGTAAAATGTGTAAGAAAAGTATTCCGGTTGGAACAGATTATTGCAAAGACTGCCAGGAACAAGAAAGCGCAAAAGCGAGGGAAGCTTATCTTGACAGTCTATTAAATTCTGTTAAAAATAGTGGTCCATCCATGGAAGAGATATATAAGAGAAAAAAGCATTCCGATGTTGGGAATGACAGCCCTGGCAGCATTATGCATTTGAACCCGGAAGAGCCTGCCAAAGATAGAATTTCTACGGAGGGGCAGGATTGGGAAGACATTCAAACCCTTGGATTTGATGATGATTACAGGGTTGATTTTAGCGATATAGAAGATTTTGATCAGCAAAGCTATGAGAATGATCTTCAGGAGCTGGAGATAGAGGATTTCATAAGTGATGAAGATTTATTTGGTGAGAAGCTGTCTGATTTATTTTCATGGAACCAGGAAGACGTTCCGTCTGCGCCATTACCGGAGAAGATCATGACAGCTGATAAGGCCATGACGTCAGAGGAAGGCATGGCGGATGATAAGGCTATGACTTCGCAGGAGACCAAGGCAGTGGAGGAGCCCGGCGTTGACGGGCTGCAGAATGAGCATGACTTAGAGTTTTTCCAGCAGAGGGAAGAACCCGGCGCAGCAGAGACGGATAGCGCAGCGACATCCGAACTGCTTGGGAGTTGGCAAGCCCAACCATCGAGAGAAGCTGATGAGGCCAATGGGGATCTGGATTCAGAAATTGATATGGACCTGGATGATTTACTTGGACGATTGGAAGAGAGGAATACAGAAAGCCCGGATGAGGAGAAGGATGAGCTGATGCAAGAGATGCCTTCTCTGTTCATGGATGATATCAATAGCATGATATTTTCTCCTGAGGATGTCGACAAGAGCGGGAAAGATGAGGCTGAACAGCAGGGGGCAGAATGGCCGCAGGAGCAGGAGGAGGAACAGGATGATTTTCTGAGTCTGCTGGGCCAGATGTCTGATGAGGATCCGGTATTGGAGGATGTTCGGGCAATTCATGATTTGATTGGCAGCGCGTCCTCCAATGTGCAGTTCCAGGAGAGTATGCCGGGTGATGTGGGAGAGGTGTTCTCGGATGCTCTCACGGCTGTGTCTTCACTGAATGATTACGAATTAGGGGGAGGAGACATCCCGGAGGAAAGCCAGGACAAAGTGTCTTCAAAGGATAAGAAAAAAAAGTCCAAGAAGGATAAAAAGGCTGTTAAGGAAAAAAATAAGAAGGAAAAGAAGGCAAAAGAGGCAGGTGCTGCCGGGGAAAAATCCGGTCTAAGTCTGTTCCAGCGTATTTTTGGCAATATAAAGGATGAAAAGGCTGCAGAGAGTAAAAAGGAGCTTTTAAAAGCTGACGAGGCGCAGATAGAGAGCCCGAAGAAGTCAAAAGTTAAAGGTAAAAAGAGCGCTGTCTCCGAAAAAGGAGAGGATACCGAGGGCGAGGAAGGTAACGAGGGAAAAGGAAAGGCTGCAAAGAAGGAACGAAAAAAAGAAAAAGCAGAGAGAAAGGCAAAATCCAGGGATATTATCCAGGTAATTGATGAGATTGATGAAGAGCCGGGAAGAATTAACCGGGTTGGTGCTGCTGTGGTATTATTCTTTTTTGCAATCATTACATTGCTCGTGGTCCTCGGAAGCAATATAATTACCTATACCCTGAGCATAGAATATGCGACAAACTACTTTAATAATCGAAAATATACCCAGGCCTACAATCAGGTCTATGGTGTGGAGATCAAGGATGAAGACATCGAAATCTATGATAAGATTATGACAGTAATGTTTGTTAACAAGCAACTGAATTCCTACAACAATTATTATGCGTTGAAAAAATATCCCGAGGCTCTGGATTCCTTGTTAAAAGGACTCAGCCGTTATGATAAGTACATAGAACTGGCTACCATGCTCGGAATTGAATCGGATTTGGATTATGTAAGAGCTCAGATTCTTGCCGAGCTGAATAATGTATTCAATCTCACAGAGAAGGAAGCAGCTCAGATATTGCAGTATGAGAGCATGGAGGATTATAGCCTGTCGGTATATGATGTTGTGCTGGAGAAGATGAATAACTAACAGGAATGGACGAGGGAAGGAAAGATATGATTGCTATTATTGATTATGATGCAGGGAACTTAAGGAGCGTAGAAAAAGCGCTGCTTCACATAGGGGCAGAGGCCGTTGTCACCAGGGACAGGAAGCAGCTGCTGACGGCAGATAGGGTAATTCTTCCCGGAGTTGGGAATTTCGGGGATGCAATGGAGAAGCTGCATCATTATCAATTAGTGGAAGTGATTAAAGAGATTGTTGCCCGGAGGAAACCGCTGTTGGGAATATGTCTTGGGTTACAGCTTCTTTTTGAACGCAGTGATGAAAGCGGCCAGACCAAGGGTCTATCCATACTTCCAGGTGAAATACTTCGCATTCCCGAGGCAGAAGGCCTGAAGATACCTCATATGGGCTGGAATTCACTTGCGATTAAAGAGGGTTCACGACTATATCAGGGAATTGAACAGCAGGCATATGTATATTTTGTTCATTCCTATTATTTAAAGGCTGCAAATCCTGCGGATGTTGCGGCGACTGCCTGTTATGGAACGGTAATTGATGCATCGGTGGAAAGGAATCAGGTGTTTGGATGCCAGTTTCATCCGGAAAAAAGCGGGGATGTGGGAATGAGGATTCTGAAGAATTTTGCCTGTATTTAGAATGCGTCCCCTAGAGACAGCGGATGACCGAAAACGATGGGAGAGAATGAAGATGTTTACCAAAAGAATAATTCCTTGCCTGGATGTGCATAATGGACGTGTGGTAAAGGGAATCAATTTTGTTAACCTGCGGGATGCCGGTGATCCGGTGGAGGTTGGAGCGGCCTATGACAAGGCCGGTGCTGATGAACTGGTATTCCTGGATATTACGGCCTCCTCCGATGCGAGAACCATTAAAATCGATATGGTCCGAAGGGTGGCTGAGACGGTGTTCATACCGTTTACGGTTGGCGGAGGGATCCGTTCCATTGATGACTTTAAGCTGATACTCAGAGAAGGAGCCGATAAAATTGCGGTGAATACGGCGGCTATTTTAAAGCCGGAACTGATCAGCGAAGCAGCAGATAAGTTCGGAAGCCAGTGTGTAGTGCTGGCAATTGATGCCAAGCGCAGACCCGATGGCTCCGGCTGGAATATATATAAGAACGGCGGGCGGATCGATATGGAGATCGATGCGGTGGAATGGGCTATGAAGGCCTGCAGAATGGGTGCCGGTGAGATTCTTCTTACCAGCATGGATTGTGACGGAACCAAAGAGGGTTATGATCTGGAGCTGACGAGGACCATAGCGGAAAATGTTCCGGTACCGGTAATAGCTTCCGGCGGAGCAGGTACAATGGATCATTTCTATGATGCTTTAACCTCGGGTAAAGCGGATGCGGCTTTGGCAGCATCTCTATTCCATTATAAAGAGATGGAAATTATGGATTTAAAGAATTATCTCAGGGACAGGGGAATCAGTGTGCGCCTGTAGTGCCGGAAGAAAAAGAAAAGGAGCCAGGCAGCTACATTTAATAATAACAGCCGGAAGGAGCTGCGCAATTTTATGCTTCCAGCCGGCTCGTTTTGTTTCTTTCCTATATATGTTATTATTGTGGTTGCCTGCCGCGCTGGGCGGGGGCGGCAAGCTGACGTTCGATAGAAGGAGGTTGTGAATATGGGTGCAATTGACAATGACTGGTTAAATGTCATCGGCGGTGAATTCCGCAAACCTTATTATAAGGAGCTTTATGAGTTTGTGAAATCGGAATACGGAAGATATACGATCTATCCCAATGCCAATGATATATTTAATGCGTTTCATTTTACCCCTTTGGGAGAAGTCAAGGTGGTGATCCTGGGACAGGATCCGTATCATAATGTGGGTCAGGCCCACGGACTGTGCTTTTCGGTGAAGCCCGAGGTAGAGATACCTCCGTCCCTTGAGAATATTTATAAGGAGCTTCAGGATGATTTGGGCTGTTACATTCCCAATAACGGATATCTGGAGAAATGGGCAAGGCAGGGGGTTTTATTGCTGAATACGGTACTGACGGTAAAGGCCCATCAGGCTAATTCTCATCAGGGCATGGGATGGGAACGTTTTACCGATGCGGTAATACAGGCCGTCAATGCTCAGGACAGGCCAATTGTGTTCTTGTTGTGGGGAAGGCCGGCACAGCTTAAGAAGGCAATGCTGAATAATCCAAAGCATCTGATTCTGGAAGCACCGCATCCAAGTCCCTTGTCGGCATACCGTGGATTTTTTGGAAGCAAACACTTTAGCCGGGCCAACCAATTCCTGGCTCAGCATGGACTGGAGCCCATCGACTGGCAGATTGAGAATAGATAGCTCCTCAATGCCGCCTTGCCTTCATATATAAATGTGTTCAAGGTTTCCGGCAGTCCGTACCTATGCTATAGTTTAAGAAGGAAGTGCATTTATATGGACACGCATCTGAAAGGAGACGGGGATGGAACACAGATTAGAAGAGATGGGAAGTTTTTTTGATACACGAAGCGATACCTATGAGGAACATATGCTGACGGTAGTGGACGGAATGGGAGAGGCATATCATGAGATAGCCCGGCATATTCCGGATAAGATGAGTATGAAACTGGTGGATCTGGGCTGCGGAACCGGGCTGGAGCTGGAGGAGATTTTTTTAAGGCATCCGGATATGGCGGTGACGGGTATTGATTTATCTTCGGGAATGCTGCGGCTCCTGGAGAATAAATTTAAGGAGCGAAGTCTCTCTTTGCATCAGATGAGCTATTTTGATTTTGACTACGGGGAGCAGGAGTATGACGCAGCGCTATCTTGCATGACACTTCACCATTTCAGCCATCAGGATAAAATTCAGTTATATACCAGGCTCTGCCGGGGATTGGTCAGGGGCGGAAGATATGTGGAATGTGATTATATGGTTGAGGAACGGGCACTGGAGGAGCACTTTTATGCTGAGAATGAGAAGATACGTAAGGAGCACGGTGTTTCAGAGGGATTCTATCATTATGATACTCCCTGTACCATTGACAATCAGGTAGCAATGCTGATTCAGGCCGGTTTTTCCAGAGTGGAGAAGGTATTTCACGAGGGTAATACGGTTATCCTTGTTTGTGATAAGTAATGGGCTGTATTTGCCCTGAGCTTGTGCCGACAGGCATTGGTTCGGGGCTTTTTTTGTGTTTTGGAAATATCAGAGGAATATCCTTCTTTTTTGCAATTTAATCCATGGCCGAATGTAATTCATAAAATAAGGGATAATAGGTATAGTCTATTTATGAAATATGAGTCGGAGGAGATTGTGATGAAGAAGCATGGAAAAGGATTATCAGCCTGGCAGCTGACAATGATGGCCATGGGCTCGGTGATTGGCGGATCGTTTTTTCTGGGTTCGGCAGTTGCAATACAGGCGGCGGGTCCGGCGATAATCTTATCTTTTATTTTGGGTGGAATATTGATTTATTTTATTCTATATGCATTGTCGGAGTTAACGGTAGCCAATCCTCATTCCGGCTCTTTCTATACCTTTACGGCGCAGGTATTCGGCCCGGGGGCAGGCTTTGTAATCGGCTGGGTATATTGGACAGGAATGGTGCTGGCAATGTCCAGTGAGGCCACGGCAGTATCCATCCTGGTGCGGGAGTGGTACCCGGATATTTCAATCCCAATCCTGGGCAGTGCAATTATTATCGGGGTGACCTTGTTAAATCTTCTGGGAGCGGATAAATTAAGCAAGCTGGAAAGCAGCCTGGCAGTGGTGAAGGTATTTGCCGTGATCGCATTTATTGTATTGGCAGTGATGCTGATTGCAGGTTTCGTCCGGGGAGTGGATGCAGTGGGTATCGGTGCGGTAGCCGCAGAACCCTTTATGCCTGGAGGACTTCGCAGTATTGCCGGAAGTATGCTGATTGTTATATTTTCCTATGCCGGCTTTGAGATTATCGGACTTGCGGCATCGGAAGCCGAGAATCCCGCTAAAACAATCCCAAGGGCAATTCTCTATACGGTTATCGGCCTGGTGGGGCTGTATATTCTGTCGGTACTGGCATTGCTGCCTTTAATTCCGACAGCGGAGTTAACCGAGGAGGTCAGCCCTATGGTTGCCGCGTTGAGCCGTTGGGGGATGGGCTGGGCCGGAGCCGTTATCAACTTTATTCTGGTGACGGCAATCCTGTCAACGATGATGGCGGCGATGTTTGGTCTTGGGCGTATGATGCGTTCGGTAGCGGAGGAGGGACATGCCCCTGGATGGCTTCGGGAGAGGACGGAAGTGCCTTATCGCGGAATATTGTTTTCCGGCTTTGCTATGCTGATTGGTCTGGCAGCCGGTTTATTCTTCCCCAGGGTATATTTGTTCTTAATCAGCTCGGGAGGATTTGCTACCCTGTTAACCTATGCGGCAATCCTTGCCACGCATATCCGTTTTCGAAGATGCAACGGCTGTCCGCCGGAAGGAAAATGCCAGATGCCCGGTTATCCTTATACCTCTTGGCTTGCACTGATCAGTATTATCGTGGTGATTGTCAGTATGCCTTTTATCTCCGGACAGGGCTCGGGGCTGATTGCCGGTATTGTGATGACCGTTCTTTATGCATTGATCTATCTGATGATGCGCTTTACAGGCAGGGAGAAGGAATCTGCCAGAATGGAGCGGCTGCATCATAGAAGATGGAATGCCGGATTTACGCAGGAGATGTCCAGGGAATTGAGTCAGGATATGGAGGGCGTTGTCCGAAGAGAAAAGAAAATCAGTGCTTATAATCAATATGATGATGACGATGGGGATGAGGATGAGGAGGATGAAGATGATGACGATATGGGTGATGATGAGTGATAGTATGGGTGATTGATGAGTGATGGTATGGGGATGTCGGCGATATTGGTCACGGGGGATGATTGAAGGCCGACATTTTATATGATTATATACGATCAGGTATTAGGTCGAGGAAAGCCTGAGATACAGAATAAAATAAAGTATTTCATAGAGCAAACGTAAAAAGAAACCGACGAAGCTGCTCTATGTTTTACTTTTAAAAGTGGATTTTATTTTTCTTTTCTCTTTTTCTTCTCTTTTTCTTTTTTATATGCTATAATGTGGATTTGTTAGCGGCACTTGGCGGTAGTCCGTTTGCGAATGTTATTATATAATGTGAGGTGTAAATATTATGAACAAAGTAAATTATAAAGGCACGCTGTATGCCTGCTATTTAGGCTATATAACGCAAGCGCTTATTGTTAATCTCCCCCCGATATTATTTGTTATTTTTAGGGACAAATTCGGGCTTACTTATACCATGCTTGGAAGTTTGGTAATGGTAATCTTCGTAACACAACTTGTTACAGATGCGCTTGCCATTAAATTTGTTGATAAAATCGGACAACGGGCGGCGGCTGTTCTTGCACATGCATTAGCTGCTATTGGCATGATTTTGTTAGCCTTTTTACCCAGAGTACTGCCGCAGCCATATATAGGACTCATTATTTCAAGTATAGTGTTTGCCATAGGCGGAGGACTGATCGAGGTGCTTGTCAGCCCCATTGTTGAAAGTCTGCCGGGTGAAGCCAAAGCTTCCGCAATGAGTTTATTACATTCATTTTACAGTTGGGGTCAGGTTTTGGTAATCATCCTGTCTACAGTAGCGCTGCTTTTAATCGGTCATGATTTATGGTTTGTGCTTCCCCTTGTATGGGCGCTGTTACCCATATTTACTCTTTTTAAATTTACCAAAGTACCGCTCGTACCAATGGAAGAGGAAAGTAAAAGAACACCGTTAAAAACGTTGATTACTTCCAGAATTTTTCTGCTCGCATTATTATTAATGGTGTGTTCCGGAGCCTCGGAGCAGGCAATGGCACAATGGGCATCGCTTTTTGCAGAAAAAGGACTTGGCATTTCAAAAACACTTGGTGACCTGCTTGGTCCTTGCCTGTTTGCCGTAATGATGGGCATAGTGCGCACTTTATACGGAACCAAGGGACAAAAAATAAATATCTATAAGACTTTGATCATTAGCTCAGCTCTATGTATGCTGTCGTTTGTTATAACAGCGATCGTTCCTATTCCGGCAGTATCCCTTTTGGGATTTGCACTCTGTGGGCTGACTGTAAGCCTGATGTGGCCTGGAATGTTAAGCCTTACGGCAGCAGGATATCCGTCTGGAGGAACCGCCATGTTTGCGATTATGGCACTTGGCGGGGATTTAGGTTGTGCTGTGGGACCGTGGCTCACCGGAATTGTTGCGGATAAGAGCACCTTAAATATGGGACTTTTGGCGGCAATCATTTTTCCGGCTGTAATGCTGATCGGTTTAGCCGTTCTTAAAACGCTATTGAAACCCCAAAAAGCAATTCATTAATTCTAAGCGAATCAATCATATAACTCTTTACATAAGCTGCTTTCGCCCATGCTAAACATCGGTTTAATGATTGATTTAAATGCTAATTTTTGATTCTTTGAAAAGCCTTTTATTGAATTTTATAAAAATCAAACGAAAACTTAGTAAATGTAAAAGAACGTTTACATCTGCCCCAGCCGATCCCCAAAAGTTAGACCGGAAATCTAACGGATGGGAGGTCGGCTCTTACTGATGTAAGCGTTCTTTTTTAGGATCTTCTCCATTTTAAGATTATTGTGATGGAATCATTTCCTTATACTTTCTATTAAGAAAGATCAGTTTTATTCATATTCTTCACTGCAGTTGACAGCATCAGCTTGATGCGGTTAAGCTGATTAACCTCACTGGCGCCGGGATCATAGTCTACGGCCACAATATTGGCCTCAGGGTGCTGTCTTCTCAGCTCTTTGATCACACCTTTTCCTACAATGTGATTCGGCAGGCAGGCAAAGGGCTGAGCGCATACGATATTGTTCACGCCGGAGTGAATTAGCTCCAGCATCTCGCCGGTCAAAAACCATCCCTCACCGGTCTGGTTTCCTGTGGAAACGACAGTCTCTGCATAGGCGGCCAGCTTATGAATCGGCACAGGAGGGCTGAAACGCTCACTTCTTGCCAGCTCACGCTTGGCAGTTCCCCTTACCTGCTCCAACGCCCAGATTACCAGATTGCCGATCATAGCGCTGGATTTCTTTTTCCCGAGATATCTGGCCTTGAAGTTATTATTATATGAGCTGTAAAGGAAGAAATCCAATAAATCCGGCACAACTGCCTCCGCTCCTTCCGCTTCCAGCAGCTCCACCAGGTAATTGTTCGCTGAGGGGAGGAACTTAACCAGAATCTCTCCGACAACTCCGACCCGGGGCTTTTTAAGGCTTTCATTCAGAGGAAGGCGGTCAAACTCCCGGATAATGCCGCGAAGATTATGCTTATATTCCCGCCAGTTTCCCTTCTCCAGACTTTTAATGCAGATATTGCGCCATTTGTCATGAAGGGCATTGGCTGAGCCGGCAAGCTTTTCATAGGGCCTGGTACGATAAAGAACCCTCATAAAGACATCACCGTATACCAGAGCCTGCATTGCGGACAGCAGAAGCTTCGGAGTAATCTTTAAGCCCGGATTTTTCTCAAGACCCGAGGCGCTTAAGGAAACCACCGGTACCTGGGACATTCCGGCCTTCTCCAGAGCTCTGCGGATAAAGCCGATATAATTGGTGGCACGGCATCCGCCCCCGGTTTGGGTGATCATCACGGCGACCTTATTTAAATTATATTTACCGGACAGCAGGGCATCCATAATTTGTCCAACCACCATCAGAGACGGGAAGCAGGCATCATTATTCACGTACTGGAGCCCGACATCGATGGAACGACGGTTATCGTTGGGCAGTACAACCACTTGATACCCGCCGCTTCGAAGCGCCGGTTCAAGCAGATCGAAATGGATCGGAGACATCTGCGGAGCCAGGATAGTATAGGTATCCTTCATTTCCTCCGTAAATATCACTCTATGATGGGCTGCCGAATTGACCTGGGGCTTGATGCTCTTAGCCTCACGCTCCCGCACTGCCGACAGCAGGGAGCGGATACGGATTCTGGCGGCGCCCAGATTGTTCACTTCATCAATTTTAAGTACGGTGTATATCTTGCCGGATTTGGTGAGAATATCATTTACCTGATCCGTTGTCACCGCATCCAGGCCGCAGCCAAAGGAGTTCAGCTGTATCAGCTCCAGGGACGGCTGGGTTCGCACATAGGAAGCGGCGGCATATAACCGGGAATGGTACATCCACTGGTCCACAACAATGGTGGGCCGGTCAATCTCCGCCAGGTGGGAGACGGAGTCCTCGGTCAGTACGGCAACTCCATAGGAGTTAATCAGCTCCGGTATGCCATGATGAATCTCCGGATCAATATGGTAGGGACGCCCGGCAAGGACGATACCCTTGCGGCCGGAGGCCCGCAGGTAAGCCATGGTCTCCTCGCCTTTTTTGCAGATATCCGCTCTGGCGGCCAGTAATTCGGACCAGGCCTTGGAGCAGGAACTTTTTATCTCGGAAGAAGGGATTCCTTTTTCGGTAAAAATCTCAGTCAAACGTTTGACTAAAATCTCTTCCGTTTCAAAGGAAAGGAAGGGGCTATCAAAAGTAATGGAGGGATCCTTCAGCTCCTCCACATTATTTTTAATGTTTTCAGGATATGAGGTCACAATGGGACAGTTATAATGGTTATTTACCCCTTCAATTTCTTTTCGTTCAAAGGGAATGCTGGGGTAAAAGATATAGTTAATTCCCTGGTCAATGAGCCATTTGATGTGTCCGTGGGCCAGCTTAGCCGGATAACATTCTGACTCGCTGGGGATGGATTCAATCCCTAGCTCATAGATTTTTCGGTTGGAGACAGGGGATAAGCAGATATGATAACCCAGCTCCGTGAAAAAGGTATGCCAGAAAGGATAATTCTCATACATATTCAGCACCCGGGGGATACCGACTGTGCCGCGGGGAGCTTTATCCTGTTCCAGCACAGGGTAGGAAAAATAACGCTGCAGCTTATATTCAAAGAGATTAGGGATATTATCAACGTTCTTTTCCTTACCAAGGCCCCGTTCGCAGCGGTTACCCGTGATATATTGCCTGCCGCCTGTGAATTTATTGACCGTGAGGACGCAATTGTTGGTACAGCGTCTGCAGCGTGCCAGGGAGGTTTCGAATTTAAGCTCGTTGATTTCATCAATGGAGAGCATGGAGGTATCTTCTCCCTCATAATGCTCCCTGGCAATCAGAGCGGCTCCGAAAGCGCCCATAATACCAGCGATATCCGGTCTTACGGCATTGCATCCTGAGATGGTTTCAAAGCTTCGGAGGACAGCATCATTGTAGAAGGTACCGCCCTGGACTACCATCTTGGCACCTAAATCTTTTGGATTAGTAATCTTTATTACCTTATATAATGCATTCTTGATTACAGAGTAAGCGAGGCCGGCGGAAATATCCGCAACCGTAGCGCCTTCCTTTTGCGCCTGCTTCACCTTGGAATTCATGAAGACAGTGCAGCGGGTCCCCAGGTCAATGGGGTTTTTAGCAAACAGCGCAACCTTAGCGAAATCCTCCACCTCATAGTTCAGGGACTTAGCAAAGGTCTCGATAAAGGAACCGCAGCCGGAGGAACAGGCTTCATTCAGAAGAACATTATCCACCGTCTTGTTACGGATTCGAATGCATTTCATATCCTGCCCGCCGATATCCAGGATACAGTCAACCTCAGGCTCGAAGAAGGCGGCTGCATGGTAATGGGCAACCGTCTCCACCTCACCCTCATCCAGCATAAGGGCAGCTTTAATTAAGGCCTCCCCATAGCCGGTGGAGCAGGAGCGGACAATTTTAGCCTCCTTCGGAAGCAGTTCAAATATTTCCTTGATGGAGCGAATCGTAGTTTTGAGGGGGCTGCCGTTATTATTGCTGTAAAAGGAATAAAGGAGAGAGCCATCCTCGCCGACCAGGGCCACCTTTGTGGTGGTGGAGCCGGCATCAACTCCAAGATAGCAATTTCCCGTATATTCCTGCAGATTCCCTTTTTTAACGCTATGTACAGAATGTTTCTTCTGAAACGCATCATATTCTGCTTCATCCGCAAACAGAGGGGGCATCCGGTTTACTTCAAAATCCATCTTGATTCCCTGGGACAGCATCTTATGTAAAGTCGCCAGGTCCTTGCGCTGCTCACAATCATCTGCCTCAGGCTTAGAGTTCATGGCGGCGCCGATTGCCGCAAAGAGATGGGAATGGGCAGGTGCGATGATCTGTTCCGGTGCCAGGTTCAGGGTGCGGATAAATGCGGTCTTAAGCTCGCTCAAAAAATGCAGCGGACCGCCCAGGAATGCGACATTGCCTCGAATAGGCTTGCCGCAGGCAAGGCCGCTGATGGTCTGGTTTACCACCGCCTGAAAGATGGAAGCGGAGAGATCAGGCTTCGTAGCACCTTCATTAATCAGGGGCTGGATATCGGATTTGGCAAATACGCCGCATCTGGCGGCGATGGGATAGATGGCCTGATAGCTTTTGGCATACTCGTTCAAACCCGAAGCATCCGTCTTAAGCAGGCTTGCCATCTGATCGATAAAGGAACCGGTGCCTCCGGCACAGATGCCGTTCATCCGCTGTTCGATTCCATTGGTGAAATAGATTATTTTTGCATCCTCGCCGCCAAGCTCAATGGCAACATCGGTATGAGGAGCATGATCCTGAAGAGAGGTGGATACTGCCACGACCTCCTGGACAAAAGGAATATCCAAATGCTTTGATATCGTCAGGCCTCCCGAACCGGTTATAACCGGTGATACGCTGGGGTTGCCTAAAGCTTCCTGCGCTTTATTCACCAGACCGGCCAGAGTTTCCTGGATATTGGCATAATGACGTTCGTAATCGGAAAATAATAAATCTCCGGTTTCATTAATAATTGCAATTTTTACTGTTGTAGAACCTATATCAATACCTAATCTATAAATACTCATCTTACATATCTCCCTATACCAAACTCCATTGTTTGGAGGCTGATATTGCAACGCTGCCATAAAAAAACGGCCCCCAAAAGTAAGCTTTCTATATTATACGATACCTGTCTTTGAAGTTCAACAGCATTATTTCACAGAAACAGGAACAAATTATGAATTATTTGTAAAATATTATATAACAGACGTTCTGATTAAGGGAACCTGAATCAGAGCCAGACACCCTGATTACAGGAACATGAACTTTGTTCCTGTAATACATTTATTTCAGAAAGCTGAATCAGAGCCAGACACCCTGATTACAGGAACATGAACTTTGTTCCTGTAATATAATATACTGGAAACAAAGACCGGGTTACACCGGAAGGAGAATGAGTATGTATTGTATTAATTATGTCGTTCAGAACGGGGATACACTTTACTCTATCAGCAGGCAGTTTCATATCGGGCTGGATGTGATAATAGATGCGAATCCGCTGGTGGATATATACAATCTGAGGGCCGGAGAAGTAATATGTATTCCGGTCAGCGTGCCGAGCAATCAATATACGCAGGTTATAACCTATATTGTGAGAGAGGGAGATACCCTGGGGAACATATTGGAGAGCAATGCGGTAAGTCTGGCTGATCTGATGCAAAGGAATCCGGTAAATGAGATATACCTGCTTCCCGGCTCTACAATCCAGATTCCTGTTAAAATAGAGGAAGAAGAATGATGAAAAACCGGTCCCAAGGATTTGTAGAAATTGTATTGGAAGCATTTGGACAGCATATCAATGCTATTATATGGCAATATTAATAGCTAATAGAAGTTAAATTTAATTAATTTTTAAGGATTATTATATTTTGTTTTGTTTGACAAAGATAGCATAAAAACATATAATTGTTTTGAAGTTAATCAATCAAATAATTGATAGAGGATGTGGTAAGGATGGAAGCCGGCCCCGGTAGTAGTAAGGGTAACTGTTTCAACAACATTATAGGGACTGCAGCAGGCAGCAGGTTGTAATACAGCGTGCTTTATGGGGAGATTTCCACCTTAAGACAGGATGCTTACAATCCACTGCTTATCGTGCAGTGGAAAGGAGCATAAGATGATTGATATTTTTAGAACAACGGACGGTGCACTGCAGCGGCTGACGGAGATTACCGAAGGCAGCTGGGTTGCCATGACCGCACCTTCCGCTACGGAATTAATGGAGATTGCAGAAGCGACAGGAATTGAGGTAGATCACCTCAGGGCGCCATTGGATGAGGAGGAGCGGGCCAGAATTGAAGTGGAGGATAATTATACGCTGATTCTGGTTGATATTCCTACCCTGGAGAAGAGAAACGATAAGGATCGTTATGTCACGATTCCTTTGGGCATCATTGTTGCCAATGATTTTCTGGTGACCGTATGCCTGGAGGAGACTCCAATTTTAAAATGCTTTATTGACGGGCGAGTCAGGGATTTCTATACCTATAAGAAGACCCGCTTTATTCTTCAGATTTTGTACAGGAACGCTTCCACTTTCCTGCAGCATCTGAGGACCATAGATCGCAAGAGTGAGGAGATAGAGCGTAAGCTGCATATTTCAACCCAGAACAGGGAGCTGATTGAGTTATTGGAGCTGGAGAAGAGTCTGGTGTATTTCACCACAGCGCTGCGCTCCAATGAGGTGGTATTTGAGAAGATGCTGAAGCTGGAGAGCATCAAGCATTATCCTGAGGATGAGGATCTTTTGGAAGATCTGATCATTGAGAATAAGCAGGCCATTGAGATGGCAAATATCTACAGCGGGATTTTGAGCGGAACCATGGATGCTTTTGCATCGATTATTTCTAATAATCAGAATTTAGTGATGAAATTCCTGGCAGCAGTAACCATTGTTTTAGAAATTCCTACGATGATTGCCAGCTTCTACGGAATGAACTTCGCTGAAATTCCCGGGAAGGACAATCCCTACGGATTTTATTTCATCTGCCTGGCTGCGGTGATTTTGGCAGTGATTATTGTGTTGATCTTCCGTAAGAAAAAAGTATTCTAGGGATGATCAAAAGGTACAGATAATTAATGTGAGAACTGAGCTTTTCACACAGCAAATTTGTGCTGCTGCCCGAGTTCGCAGGGCAGAAGCAGAATGGAGATTGATATGAAATTCTTGAATAGACTGGAACAAAGATTTGGACGATATGCGATTCCGAATCTGATGATATATATTGCAGGTTTATTTGGCATCGGGCTGGTTCTTGGAGCAGTTCCCAATCCTGTGATTTGGAATCTGTTGACCCTTGACTTTCCCTCTGTTATGAGAGGACAGGTTTGGCGGCTCATTACCTGGATCATTCCGGTAAGTACCGTGAGTGGCCTGCTGTTTCTTGCAATTTCCGTCTATTTCTATTATATTATCGGCAATGCTTTGGAACGTGCTTGGGGAGCCTTTCGTTTTAACCTGTATTTCTTTTCAGGGATTCTGTTTAATATACTGTCCTCCCTGGTGACCTATCTTATTATCGGCGACAGTGCATCGCCGAGCCTTAGCTTTATCTGCGGTACGATGTTTTTTGCCTTTGCGGCAACTTATCCGGACATGCAGTTTTTGATGTATTTCATAATCCCGATCAAGGCAAAATATCTTGCATGGTTTCAGGGAGCAATGTATATCTATGAGGTATTTACTTATATTATGAGCGGCAACTTTATTTATATCGTTCCTCTGGTGATATCCTTTGCAAATTTTCTTATCTTTTTCTTTTTGACGAGAAATTATCAGAGAATGTCTCCCGGTGAATATAAGCGCAGAGCCACTTACCGCAGACAGATGAATGAGGGCAGAAACAGCGGTAATGTTACTCAATTTCACGGAAAGAATGTAATTACAAGGCATAAATGTGCGGTTTGCGGAAGAACCGAATTGGACGGTGATAACCTGGAGTTCCGCTTCTGCTCCAAGTGTGATGGAAATTATGAATATTGCATGGATCACTTATTTACCCATGAACATGTGAAGAAATAAAGGGTAGGCAGAAAATCAATGGATAAAAATGCGGAGCGGGTAACTGCTCCCAATTTTATATGAAAATCGTGGACTTTCAAGGAAGAGAAGCTCCGGCAGCATGAAAGTTGCCGGAGATGGGCAGAGAATAAATACGCAGAAAATAAATTTAGAAGAGGAATAAATTAAGAAAGAGAATAAGATAAGAAAGAGAATAAATAAGGAAGAGAATAAATTAAGAAATAGGACGGTAGAGAATATGAACAAAAAGATGAAAAATGTGAGCCAGGAGATTCGGAGCGGGAAGCTGCTTCAGGAGAATATACCCCAGCTTTTTAACTATATGGCCGGACAGTACCAAACTTATGGTGCGGTAAGGCTGGCTATGCACTATTACTCCTTTTATGAGGCTTGCCTGGAGGAGAACGCCGGGAGCAGGGAAGCGAAAGAGATGACCGCTGGTATTAACAGGATTATGAAGCTTTGCATCCTGTCGGACTGCGGCGGAGAGGATAGGGAAAAGGCGGTCTATGAGATCGACTCCATGCGTAATGAAATCGGAAAGAGAATGAATATCCTGACCGCGTATACGGATATTTTTCAGATTTATGAATATGTGCTGAATCGTCTGGAATACAGGTTTAAGGAAGAAATGGATCCGCTGGAGGAAGAGGAATTTGCCAAGGAGATACTGCGCTATATCTTTGCGGAAGAAGACAATTTGATTATAAACGAAAAAATCAGGGAGATCATAGGACAGTTACCGGTTCGCATCACCCGGCAGAAATATCTTGATTTGTTGGAGGAAAGCTTGAAGGCGTACCTGGGAGCGGAGGAAGCTTCCCTTCAGACCTACTTGTACATGCTGCGAACCTCTGCAATGCTGTATCAGGAGGAGGGGATGGAGGAGTATTATCCGGAGTTGGCCAGGCAGAAGGACCAGTTGGCGGCGTTCAATTATAAGAACATTACAAGGGAAGCCTATGATGAGGCGGCAAGCCTTTTACAGGAGGCCACACAGATGCTGGAAGCGGAAGTGACCGTTTATTTTGGCTTGCAGGAGATCGTCAATGAGGTATATGCAATGCTTCTGTGCAAGGCTTACAGCGGCATGGAAGTATACAACGAGTGGCATGAGCCGCAAACCACTCTTATGTTTGGCGAGTATAAGGCGGCCGAATCGGCGGCAATGGATATTATCGGGGAGATAAACAACAGCTTTATTCAGACCCGGATGACGGAACTTCCGGCTGAGTTACTGGACCGTTTCTCCGACCTGGAGGGAGTTCAGGAGAGTCTGGCTTATGAGCTTACCTTACTGGAGGATACGCTGTATGAAGCGGAGCATTCACATAAAGAGCTGGTAAGGAGTATGATGCTTGAGCAGCTGCTTCAGGTTTTACTTCATACACAGAAGCTGTTGTCCAACAGCCTTTTTGTCGATTTGAATGAGGTGCAAAGAGAGGTTACGGTGGACGAGGAGATTTTGGAGAAAGAAACGAAGGCGCTGCTTCAGGAAATAAACCAGCTGTTTGACGGCCAGGACAGGGCAGTCAGCCGGGCGGTCATTGCCAATACCATGAATAAGATGCCGGTGTTCTTCAAGGACCATAAGGAAGTAATGGACTATGTCCGCTACAGCTTGGAGCGCTGCTCTGATGAATATGAAAAAGCGGCCTGCCATGATATAATATTGCAGATATTGTATAATTAATATAAAATCGTATTCATAAAGTTCATAGATGTTTGTGCTTATAAAATTATTTTTATGGAAGTATTTATGCTGTAATTCCGTTTATGCTAAAGGTTGCAATAAAGTCGACGGGCCAAACTGTAACGTTAATTATGCAATTATGTCGGAATAGGGCTGTATTATTGATGGTAATATGTGGTATACTTAGGTATAATAATTGATTAAGGTGTCAAGAGGCGCTTTCGATATTCTAATCAGACAATTTGTAAAGAGGTCCAGTTTATGATTTTGTGGAGTTCAAGCCTTCATATCGGCGATAAGATGAAAAAGAAGAAAGACAGAGTCATAGCATCCATTACGAAAAGGGAAGCTACCTTTGGTGTGTACTGCATAGCCTTTGCCTCACATCCGGCTAATTTATTTGACATCTATGAGGCCAATGAGCTTCTTTTCCCGTATTATCAAAAATCCGATATTAGAATAGTGGGACTGGCAAGCGGAAGACAGGAAGCGGTTACACTGGTCCACGATATGCTGATGGAGGTATATCATAAGACGGGAGAGTTTGATGTCCGGACATATTTTACATAAGACATACTGACTATGGATTCGGAAGGCAATCTTAGGGATAGCATGGAGATTCGGGTTAATAATATATAGTGATGGGCGGTTGAGTGTATAAGAATGCTTCATATCATATTATTTCTATTAAATATAATCGGCATATTACTGCTCTCGATCCTCGGACTGGTTCTCTTGCTTGCCGTGACAGTGCTGCTGGTACCGATCCGGTACCGGGTGGCAATCAAGCATGGCGAGGGAGTGTTCTTTCTGAAGGGCAGAGTGAATTGGCTCCTTCATATTCTTCATGTGGGCTTATCCCATGAGGAGGGACGATTCCATATTCAGGCCAGGATATTCGGCTTTGTAATCTTTGATAATCTTAAGCCACGTCAGCCTGGCAGGGCAAAAGCGGCAAAGAAGCCCAGGAAGGCAAAGGGGGCGGAAAAAGAAAGAGAATCAAAGAGAGCATCGGCATCAAAGAAAGTAAAAGAAATAAAAAGTATCCAGGGACCGATACATGAAAAGGAACCGGAGAAGGCCAAAAATGGGCCAACTATTGAGGAGGGCCCAGAGGATCATCAACCGACCGGTATGGATTTGCCGGAAGCAAAAGGACAGGACAAGCATCAAGCGACACCGGAAGGTGCTTCGCCTCCGGCTTGGGATACCAGGGAAGAGATCATTCAGGAGAAGCTGGAACAGGCTGTGCCAAAGATAAAGGAGACAAAGCGGGATATTGAATCTGAAGAGCAGCCGGAGTATAAGGAGGCAGCAGACCGGAAGTCGCCGTTTAAGAAGCTGACAGGCCGGTTTCGCCGCATCCGCAATAAAATCTCCAATATAATTGGGGAATGGAAGCGAAGAATCAAAAGCATAGGTGCCACCATATCCGCTGCAAAGAATAAAGCAGGCCTGGTTATGGATTTCATCAGGAATGAGTTGAACCGGGAAGGATTTCAGGCGACCTGGAGCAGTTTGAAGAAATTATTAAGGCATCTGTTGCCGAGGAAGCTGAAATCAAAGCTGATATTTGGCACGGGAGATCCCTGCTCCACGGGACAAGCCCTGGGTGCGATGAGCATTCTTTACAGCTTTTATGGGGACAGAATTCAGATTACTCCTGATTTTGAGCACAGCAGGCTGGAAGGCGAGCATTTTGCCAGAGGAAGGATAAGATTGGCTACCATTCTGATCATAGTAGCCAGATTGTTATTGGATAAGAGATTTAAAAAGCTGAAGAACAATTTTATTATTTTGAAGGAGGCGTTATAAATGGCGGACAATAATTTTAATTCAACCGTGGAATCCCTGTTTAAAGGTATGGATAGCTTTTTAACTACGAAGACGGTGGTCGGGGATGCAGTAAGATTTGAAGATGGAACCATTATATTACCGTTGGTAGAAGTAAGCTTCGGTGTTGCCGCAGGCGCATTTGCGGGAGATAAGAAGAACAATGCCGGCGGTGGTATGGGCGGTAAGATCAGTCCCAGTTCTCTGCTGGTCATCCAGAACGGCTCCTCCAAGGTAGTGAATATCAAGGATCAGGACAGCGTAACCAAGATCATCGATATGGTGCCCGACCTGATCAATAAATTCAGCAAGGGAAATAAAAAGAAGGACGAAGTGGATGACAAGGTTGCTGAGGTGATGAAGAATCAAACCGAATCAACAATCCATGAATAATTTCAATTTATGTGTCGCAGGCTGAATTTTTGTTATACAGTTCACAGTTGCCTGGCGGAGAACATGTTCTTCGCCAGGCAACCTGTGAACTGTATCATTTTTGCAATTGTCATGAAAATTTTTCTTGCATTATAACTCATATTCTGATAGAATAAATGTGTTTGTAGGGCCATTTGAGTCTTATATTAAAACCTAAGGAGGTGCTTTCGATGGCAAAATGTTCAATATGTGATAAAGGTGCTCACTTTGGAATCGCTGTGAGTCATTCTCATAGAAGATCTAATAAGATGTGGAAATCTAATGTGAAGTCCGTTAAGGTTAAGGTTAACGGCGCAGCAAGAAAAATGTATGTTTGTACTTCCTGTCTTAGATCCGGAAAAGTAGAACGCGCATAAGGAAAATGATGGGTGTCAGGGGATCTTGACACCCTCTTTTTTTGTCTACATAAGAGTGGTTCGCAGAGTGTACCATTCGTTGTTAACATAAGAGAAGTGGCTTTCCGCTTCTCGTTGTTTAAATATAAGAGCGGCTCGCAATGCGTGCCACTCATTGTTTTTAAACACAGAACGGACGGCTATCATGTGCAGCGGCTGAATTAATTACAAAATAAATTATAGCCCAGCAGCAGGCATAGAATAATAATACATATTGCTAAGATGCCGTTGGTAATGAAAAGCATGATTGTCATTCCGATGGCAATCCAAAATAAGATAAACCCGAACATTCTTTTCATGATAACCTCCTGTCTACCGGCAATTACGGTGTGTCAAAGGGATGGATATCCATTGCATAATTATATTAATATACTATGCAGGTGCATTACGGGTTATCTCAATTATGATAAAAACATCAGGTTTCAATTTCAGCATGGGCCGGCTTAAGAATAGATTGATAGAATTATTGATATAAATGATATTGATATTAGAATGAATGGTTATACTATGAAAGAAAAGATTATTTTTCTAAGACTCTTTCAAGCTATGCTTTTCAAATGTCAATTTTGCAGGTATAATAGTACTATGACATCGGTCCTATTGGCTGATATCAGTAGGAAGAGATAGATAGGAAGGTAGCGCGGGAAATCATAGATTTTCGCGCGGCGAATTTGTATTATTGCTCAAATTCGTGGGATGTTAATAGAATGGAGGTTTCGCATGAAAGGACATATGGTTACACAAAACGGTGAGATAGTAATTGATAACGATGTACTGGAGAAATATGCCGGAGCTTCGGCTGTAGAGTGCTTTGGTGTAATTGGTATGGCCTCCGTTAACATGAAGGACGGAATTGTTAAGCTTCTGAAGCGGGATAATCTAAGCCATGGTGTGAATGTTACATTAGAAGACAATAAAATTACAATTGACTTGCATATTATCGTTTCCTATGGTGTTAGCATTTCTGCAGTAGCTGATAATCTTATCAGCAATGTGAAATATAATGTTGAGGAATTCTCAGGACTTGAGGTAAAGAAGATTAATATTTACGTTGAAGGGGTTAGAGTGATTGACTGAATTCAGTTCATGATCTATCCTGAGAAGAGCAGCGTTTAAGGAGGAAGAACCAGTGGTTATTAAGACGATAGATGCGACAACTCTGAAGAAGATGTTTCTTGCCGGAGCCGCAAGCATTGAAGCGAAAAAAGAATATATTAATGAATTGAATGTATTTCCTGTACCGGACGGTGATACAGGTACGAATATGACATTAACCATTATGTCAGCGGTTAAGGAAGTGAATGCACTTCAGAATCCGACAATTGAGGAGTTGGCGAAAGCGATCTCGGGTGGTTCGCTGCGCGGAGCAAGAGGTAATTCCGGCGTTATTCTATCCCAGCTATTCCGCGGTTTTGCTAAGGAAATAAAAGACTGTAAGGAAATCAATGTAACAATCCTGACCAATGCGTTTCAGAAAGCGGTAGAGACAGCTTATCGCGCTGTTATGAAGCCGAAGGAGGGTACGATTCTGACCGTAGCCAGAGGGGCCGCAGAGAAGGCGGCAGAGCTGGTGTCGGAGACTGACGATCTGGTGGTATTTGGCCGTGAAGTGCTTGAACATATGGAGGTGGTCTTAAAGAACACCCCGGAGCTTCTTCCGGTATTAAAGGAAGCAGGAGTAGTTGATTCCGGAGGGCAGGGCCTTCTGGAAATCGTTAAGGGTGCTTACGATGCATTCCTTGGCAAGGAGGTATCCTTAGAGCTATCCTTTACCAGTGTTGCCTCCGGTGAAGTGGCTTCCGGAGTTACAAGAGAGCGTATCTCAACGGATGATATTAAGTTCGGCTACTGTACCGAATTCATTATCATGCTCGACAAAGATTTGAAAGGCAATCCTTCAAAATATAATATTGATACAGAGAATGAATTTAAAGCTTATTTAGAGACCATTGGAGATTCTCTTGTAGTCGTATCGGACGAGGATGTTGTTAAGGTTCACGTACATACGAATGATCCGGGACTGGCAATCCAGAGGGCATTGACGTATGGATCCTTAACCGGAATGAAGATTGACAATATGCGCGAGGAGCATAACGAAAGAATTATTATGAATGCGGAAAAAGCGGCGGCAGCCAATGAGCCCAAGAAGGCAGAACCGAAGCCGAGAAAAAAAGCCGGATTTATTGCAGTATCCATGGGAGAAGGATTGGACGAGATTTTTACCGGCCTGGGTGTGGATTATATCATCAAAGGCGGACAGACAATGAACCCCAGTACTGAGGATATGCTTAATGCTATTAGTGAAGTAAATGCGGACAATATCTTTATCCTGCCCAACAACGGCAATATTATACTTGCCGCAGAGCAGGCAAAGCACCTGACAGAGGATAAGAACATTTATGTAATTCCTTCCAAGACAGTGCCTCAGGGGATTACTGCAGTAATTAATTTTATTTATGATAAATCTCCGGAAGAAAATGCGGAGCGGATGTCGGAAGAGATGAAAAAGGTAAAGTCCGGTCAGATTACTTATGCCGTAAGAGACACCAGTATCGACGGTAAGGATATCAAACAGGGCGACATTATGGGAATTGGCGACAAGACAATTATGGCAGTCGGCTCAGGAATCAATTCAACTGCCCTGGAGCTCATCAAATGTCTGGCAGACGAGGATTCGGAACTGATCAGTTTGTATTACGGTGAAGAAATCAAGGAAGAGGATGCCAATAAGCTGGCGGAAGAAGTCATGGAAGAATATCCGAATCTTGATGTGGAGGTTCATTACGGTGGACAGCCGATCTATTACTATGTATTATCTGTAGAATAAAAAAGAATATTATAGCATACGTAAGAGAAATGCTTCAATTCAGTGGTTCGCAGGAATGCCGAACCACTTTTTGATACCGCATATCCGGTGAAACCGGTAATGAAATAGAAAACAGCAAGTGCTATTGAGTTACAGCGGCAATAACATTGGGAAGCGGCAGCAAGCGCAGTTTCATTCAATGGGAGGAATATGAGATGAATATGGAGAGAATACCTAGACCGGGACAGATTTACAATCATTTTAAAAATAAGCATTATCAGATTATTACTGTGGCAACTCATACCGAGACCCAGGAGAAAATGGTGGTGTACCAGGCTTTATACGGAGATTATAGAGCCTATATTCGTCCTCTGGAGAATTTTATGAGCGAGGTGGATCATGAAAAGTATCCTGCAGTGACTCAGAAATACCGTTTTGAGCTTTGCACGGACCTGGGAATTGACTGTAAAGGAGAAGAGAGGGAAGCGGCAGAAAAAGCGGCATATCCGGGAGAGAATGGAGCAGGAAAGGGGATAATAAAGACTTCAGAAAGAGCGGATGGCAGCCGTGTTGACGAAGGCATTGCAGAATATGTTGACGGGCATGCGAATGAAACGGCAGTGGTGGGGACAGAGGGAGTTTCTGATAATCAGATTAATGCAGTTTTGCTGGAATTCCTGGAGGCAGAGTCCTATTACAAAAAACTGGAGGTTATCACCTCGAACCGAAAGCATATGAACGACCGTTTGATCAATGATATGGCTGCTGCCTTGGATTGTACCGTTGATGAAGGACCCCTGGACCAAAGAATTCAGGGTTTAATCCAATGTTTGCAGGCGATGTGCCGCTTTGAAGATAAAAGGCTGAGATAATGAAGCCTGGCAGATTTACATAATAAAAGGGGATACCGTTTGGCAGCCTTCCTTCAGGAAAGAGCCTTGTGCGGTATCCCCTTTTTAATACATGCTTCAAAAGCGTCTGCGAAGCTGGCTATTACCTTATTCCAGATTAAGCCTCTTCCGGAAGATGTAGTTTGTAACCCAATAAAACAATGCGGATGTCACCAATATATATATGATAATCAGAGGGAAGAGGATATGGGGTATACTGCTTGGGTCAAAGAAGATTCTCTTAAACATCACGCCAAGTACAGCCGTAGCGCCGGTAACCAGAATCTGAAGACCGGTGCTGATACCAATGTAAGCGGCGAAGGAGGCAAGCAGCTTATGCCCGTTGGATAGCTGGCCAATAGCAATGGAGGTGTAGATCATCAGGACGCTGTTCAAAATCCCAAGCAGAGATAATATCAGGAATTCTGTGATCACCAAAGCAGTACTGCCGGAGCCCAGCTCCCTCTGAAGCTCTGCAACGAACACACGCCAACCGTCACGAAGCATCGTAATACGCTCCGGAGAATAGAAGACACAGAGCAGTGATGCAATTACTGCGAGGATGCTCGCTATAATCCATGTATAAGAGACGATCAGCTTGGAATTGATCAACTGGCTGGACTTTGCAGGAAGGGTGAACATCAAATACCCCTCATCCGTCATCAGATTTTTATAAAAACGAAAGATTACAATGATGAAGGATACCAAAACAACTGCAATGATGGATACAACATAAGCAAAGGTGACAAATCCGGCAAAGATGCCCATGGTACCCCGGTACTTAAAGCTTAATACAATCCGGTCCATGATGGTGAGCACCGCAAGTACCAGGTAAAGCGGCAGTAAGAGCCGGGCCGTTGCTTTAAATTCATGCTTTAATAATTTTGTTAGCATTTGAACACCTCCCTGAATAATGTGTCTATGGATTTTCCTTCTCTCTGTCGGATATCATCCACCGAAGCCTGGAGTGTAATGCTTCCGTTTTGAAGGAATACCACCTCATCCAGAACTTTTTCGATATCTGCGATCAGATGGGTTGAGATCAGCACAGTTGCATTCTCATTGTAGTTTGAAATAATGGTATTCAGGATATAATCCCTGGCAGCAGGATCCACCCCTCCGATGGGTTCATCCAGGCAGTACAAATCCGCATTGCGGCTCATGACCAGGATCAACTGTACTTTTTCCTTGGTACCCTTTGATAAGGCTTTCATGCGCTGCTTGGGATCCATGTGCAGCCGGTCAAGCATCTCATATGCCTTTTTCTCATCAAAATCCGTATAAAAATCCTTGTAGAAATCAATCGTTTCAGAAACGCGCATCCAGTCGGGAAGATAAGCTCTCTCCGGCAGATAGGATACGATTTTCTTGGTCTCGGGCCCTGGGACGTTGTTATTCACCAGGAGGGTTCCAGAGGTGGGCACCAGAAGGCCATTGATTAATTTGATCAATGTGGTTTTACCGCTGCCGTTCGGTCCCAGTAGACCGATGATCCGTCCCCGCTCCAGAGTGAGATTGACATCGGAGAGGGCGGTGTTGGCAGAATATCTTTTTGTAAGTGACTTACATTCTAATAATGTACTCATTATTTACCTCCATCCTATTAATAAGCTTATTCCTTAATACTCCGTTTGAATGATTTCCGTAATCAATGCCAGAGTCTCCCGAGGGCTGAAGCCATGCTGCTTCATCCGTTCCAGGAATCCCAGAATCCGCTCTCTGGCGGATTGCCCCTTCAGGCTTTGGATCATTGCCTCATCCGAGGTAATAAATCTTCCGCTGGTCCGGTTGGTATAAACCAGTCCGGTTCGTTCCAGTTCGGACAAAGCCTTCTGCATCGTATTGGGATTTACGGATGCCTCCGCTGCCATATCTCTGACGGAGGGAAGCTTATCTCCCGGCTTAAAATATCCGGAAACTATTCCTGCTTGTATCTGCTCAATCAACTGGATATAAACCGGCCGTTCTGAATCAAGATCCCATTGCATCGTTACAACTCCTTTCTGATACTGATTGTACTTCTGATGTATCATTGTATTAAGTGATTAATACAATGATACAATACTGCGAATTAATTGTCAATATATCCTGAACAAAATTTTTTTCATTTTTTTTTCCTTTTCCATTTGGCCCTTATCGTTTATAATGGAAATAATGATTATATAGATTGTACATATCCGAGTGCCATAGGAGGTGAAGGTTTGGAAGCGAATGACAGCATTAAGGTCGTCAAGGGAATTGGAGAGAAGACGGAGCAATTATTTCACAAGCTTGGAATAGAGACGGTGCAGGAGCTTCTGGAGCACTATCCCAGAGGATATGAGGAATTTGAACGGCCGGTGATGATAGCCTCTGCCAAGGAAGGGGAGGTGCTGGCGATTGAAGCTTCCATAACCAAGACACCGGGGATCAAGCGGGTCAGAAATCTTCAGATTGTCAGTGCTTCGGTGAAGGATGCTTCCGATGTCATGCACCTCACCTGGTTCAATATGCCTTTTTTGCAGAAGACCCTGCGCAGCGGCTATCATTATATTTTCCGCGGGAAGGTGATTCGCAAAAATGGTGTTCTTGTTATGGAACAGCCAGGTATCTATCAGAGAGAAGATTATTACAAATTGCTGAAGGTGCTGCAGCCCATCTATCCCCTGACCCAGGGAATGACCAATACCATGATCTCCAAGGCGGTCCGCCAGGTGTTCTCGGAGCTGGAATTGGCAAAGGACTATATTCCCAGAAAGATAGCAAAGGAATATCAGCTGATGGACCGGACGAAAGCGATGAAGGAGGTTCATTTTCCCGGAGACAGGGAGCGGATGATGAAGGCGAGACAGCGTCTGGTCTTTGATGAGTTCTTTCTGTATTCCCTGGCTTTACGTAAGCTAAAAGAAAAGAAGACACAGCTTCTCTCCCAGTATCGGATGAAGGACTGCCCGGAATGTGAGGACCTAATTAAGGGCCTTCCTTATGCACTTACAGGGGCGCAGCTTCGGGTATGGCAGGAAATCCGCAAAGATCTGGAAGGGGAATATGTGATGAACCGGTTAATCCAGGGGGATGTGGGGTCCGGCAAGACAGTGCTGGCGATCCTGGCTCTGGTTATGGCCGTGAAGAATGGCTGTCAGGCCTGCTTCATGGTCCCTACGGAAGTGCTGGCAAAGCAGCATTATAAATCCCTGGAGAAGACGGCGAAAGAATTCGGATTCTCCATCAGTCTTTTGGTGGGCTCCATGACTGCGAAGGAAAAAAGAGAGGCTTATGAGAGGATTAAGTCCCACAAAACGGATATAATAATAGGTACCCATGCCCTCATTCAGGAGAAGGTGGAGTATGACCGGCTGGGACTGGTCATCACCGATGAACAGCACCGGTTTGGGGTAAAGCAGAGAGAAGCTTTGATGAACAAAGGGGGGAATCCCCATGTGCTTGTCATGAGCGCCACGCCGATTCCAAGAACCCTCGCCATCATTCTGTATGGCGATTTGGACATCTCGATTGTGGATGAGCTTCCGGCCCAGCGTTTGCCCATTAAGAACTGTGTTGTGGATACCAATTACCGGCCGAGTGCATACCGTTTTATTGCCAAACAGGTTGCGGAGGGAAGACAGGCCTATGTCATCTGCCCCATGGTGGAGGAGAGTGAGGCCATTGAAGCGGAGAATGTAATTGATTATACACAGCGTATGCAGGAGGCGCTTCCTCCCGGTGTTACGGTGGAGTTCCTGCATGGCAAGATGAAGTCAAAGGATAAGAATGATGTTATGGAGCGATTTGCCGGGGGTGAGATTCATGTTCTGGTATCCACCACGGTAGTGGAGGTAGGGGTTAATGTGCCCAATGCCACAGTGATGATGGTGGAGAATGCCGAGCGCTTCGGGTTGGCACAGCTGCACCAGCTGCGGGGCCGGGTCGGGCGTGGAGAGCATCAATCCTACTGCATCTTTGTCTGCGGCAGCAGCAGCCGGGAAGCCTGGGAGAGGCTTGAGATTTTGAATAAATCCAATGACGGTTTCTTTATTGCCGGTGAAGATTTGAAGCTGCGAGGCCCCGGGGATGTCTTTGGAATCCGACAGAGCGGTGATATGGACTTCAAGCTGGGGGATATCTATAATGATTCCGGAATATTGAAGGCAGCAGCAGAAGCAGTCAAGAGCCTGAAGGATAATGATGTGGAAGCGATCTTTGACAGTAATCCGCATCTGGAGGAACATATTTTGAACCGGAATTCCAATACATTATAAATTTAGAAGTTAAAATGCAATTTACGATAGTATATAATGATGATTTAAGCTGAGCATCAAGATGTGCTTTTGATGTTTAAATCATAATGATCGATTAAATGAGGTAGGACATGGAAAAGACAGGGAAGGATACAAGCGGGAATAGAACAGAGAAGTCATTACTTTCCGTTGTTATACCGGTATATCAGGAGGGAAGCCATATCAGGAATTCCATCGGAGTCATCGAGGAGGTTCTGATAGCGAATCGGATCTCCTATGAATTCGTGCTGGTGGATGACGGCTCCAGGGATAATACCTGGCAGGAGCTTAAGAATATGGCTAAGCAGAATGGGCATATCAATGCCTTGAGGCTCAGCCGGAATTTCGGCAAGGAATCCGCCCTTTGCGCGGGGCTTGAGTTTGCGCGGGGAGATATGATTTTGGTGATGGACAGCGATCTTCAACATCCTCCGGAGCTGATTCCGGAGATGGTGAGAAGCTGGAGGGAGGAAGAATATGATGTGGTGGAGGGCATTAAGAGCTCCAGAGGCAAGGAAAATATCATCTATAAGCTCTGCGCCAAGTTCTTCTATTATATCATCTACCGGACGGCGGATATCGATCTGGGCCAAGCCTCAGATTTTAAATTATTGGATCGGAAGGTAGTGGAGGCCTGGAAGGAGATGCCGGAAAGAGCCACTTTTTTCCGGGGGATGTCCGCCTGGCTGGGTTTTGATCGCAAGCAGATCAGCTTTGATGTGGCGGAACGGGTGAATGGCAAGACAAAATGGTCCCTGCTCCGGCTTGTCCGCCTGGCGGCCAATGCTATTACCTCCTATACTTCCGTACCCCTTCATTGCATTACGCTTCTTGGGATCCTTTTGTTCTTTGGAGCCATTGTCCTTGGGATACAAACCCTTTATATGTATTTCTCCCATCAGGCCATGAGCGGGTTTACCACGGTAATTCTGCTGCAGTTGATCATCGGGAGCTCAATTATGATCAGTCTGGGAATGATTGGAATTTATTTGACTAAAATCTATAAGGAAGTGAAATCCCGGCCCAGGTATCTGGTTTCCCACTATATTCGGGGCAATGAAAAGGATGCTGAAAATACAGGCATCTCTGAAAAGAAGTAATTGTTTAGCGGAGGTAAAAAATGTTAGGTATGATATATATCCTGCTCTCCTTCTCTGTTGGCTGGGCAATCTGTGCATATGCGTTCCCGAATCTGGGGAAGAGGACGGAAACGGATTACCTGGGGAGGAAGGTAGCGGTTAATCCGTATCTTCTCCTGCTGCCGGCATGGTATGTGACCGGGACGCTGGCCCTGACCTGGATAACCTATGGCCTGGCCTATCTTTGCAGAGGCGCCGAAGAGCCGTTGCTGTATGCCAACAGCATATCCATGCCCCTGGCACTGTTATTAACGGTCTATACCTATATCCGTAAGAGACATCTGACAGAAGAGTTCAGATTAATGGCTCAGGGCAGGGAGAAAAGAGCATTTACCCTGGAGCTGCTGTATGTGGCCGGGGTGATTTTTCTGGCCAATCTGTTAATGTGGGTTACTTTTTTTGTTAATGGGGATAATTTATATGTGGGTGTGTCGGTATTCAGTGATTTTTCACCCCATATCGGAATGATCCGTTCCTTCTCCTACGGCAATAATTTTCCCACTACCTATCCCCACTATGCGGGGGAGGACATCCGGTATCACTTTATGTTTCAGTTCCTGGCGGGTAATCTGGAATACCTGGGTCTGAGAATTGATTATGCCTTTAACCTTCCGAGCATTATCAGCTTTATCAGCGCTTTTTTCCTGCTCTATCTGCTGGCGGTGAAGATTACAGGAAAGCTGTGGGGAGGAGTTCTGGCAGGGCTGTTCTTTGCCTTTCGCAGCTCCAAAACCCTGTTCCTCTATCTTGCGGAGCTTCCGAAGGGAACGGGGATCTGGAAAGCGCTGTCAGAAAATACGGATTTTATAAGCAGCACGCCCAATGAGCACTGGGGATTGTGGAATTTGAATGTATATTGCAATCAGCGCCATCTGGCCTTTGGTTTAACCGCTATCTTTTTCATTCTGCTGTTGTTTCTGCCCCATCTCTATGAGATGTTTGGAAAGCTTCAGCCTTCTCTTAAAGGCGGGCCGGGGCAGGAAAGGAGAGCGTCTGCACACAAGTCCGGCGCGCTGTCCGGTGCAATGAAGCAGATATTCTTTCACAGGGAAGGCTGGGAGGTCAAAGATCTGCGCACCTGTATTGCTTCTGGCATTCTGCTGGGCAGCCTCTCCTTCTTTCATGGAGCGGCTGTAATCGGCTTGCTGTCGGTATTGTTTGTGATGGCTGTTGTGTCCGTAAGACGCCTGGAATACTTGATTACGGCTTTGCTGGCTGTGGCATTGTCCTTCCTGCAGACGAAGCTGTTCATTCACGGCTCTGCGGTTGCAACAGAATTCCTCTTCGGTTTCATTGCGGAGAATAAGACCGTCTTTGGAGTATTATCCTATCTTGACCGGTTACTGGGAATTCTGCCCTGGGTTCTGCTTGCCGCCCTGTGCCTGGAAAAGGGCGCCAACCGGTATTTATTGCTGGCCTTTACCGCACCTCTGGTGTTTGCCTTTACGGTCTCCCTGACGGTGGATGTTACGGTAAATCACAAATATATTATGATCAGCTGCATCCTGCTGGGAATATTGGCTGCTGCAGTGGTGCTCAGACTGTTCCAGCGCAGGGAAGCTCTCTGCGGTGCTGTCGGGGTGTTCTTAATCCTGTTGCTTACGGGGACGGGTATCTATGATTTTACAACAGTTTTAAAGAAGAACACGCCGGATTCGGCGGTTGTACTTGAGTTGGACCATGAGCTGACCCGGTGGGTGAAGAACAACAGCAATTCCCAGGATATTTTCCTGACCTCCAATTACACGGTTAACCAGGCGGTTCTGGGCGGGGCAATGCTTTATGAAGGCTGGCCGTACTATCCCTGGTCTGCCGGTTACGATACGGATTATCGGACTGCCCAGGTGAAACTGATGTATGAGGCGGATACTCCTTCCAAGCTGGAGAGGCTGGTGAAAGAGAACCGGATACGATATATTATTATTGATCACGATAATCGGGAAAGCACGGACTACCTTGTGAACGAGAGGAACATCAGTGTGACCTATGAATGTGTCTATAGCGAGGGTGAAGGCGAGTGGAGGACGGCTATCTATGATACCGAACGGCCTCTTCTCAGGAATTAAGGTGTCGGTGAATGGAGGAGAGCGTACTTTTCGCAGAGTGAATATGCATGCCGCCAAAGCGGCAGAGGGAGGTTGGGATGGATAAATTATACATTGTAATTCCTGCTTATAATGAGGAGGCAAATATCGAGAATGTAATCAGGGATTGGTATCCGATTGTAGAAAAGATCGGAAATGGAAGCAAGCTGGTGATCATTGATGACGGAAGCAAGGATGGGACCTATTCTATTCTTCAAAAATTTGCAGGGGAGCGGGAGGCGTTGGAGCCTGTTACCAAGCCCAACGGCGGGCATGGAGCAACGGTACTATATGGATACCGCCATGCGGTTGATGCGGGTGCCGATTATGTATTCCAGACCGATTCCGACGGGCAGACATTGCCGGAGGAATTCTGGCCCTTCTGGGAGCAGAGAAGCTCCTATGATATGCTGATCGGACATCGGAAAGGGAGACAGGACGGTCTCTCCCGGGTATTGGTCACAAAGACCTTGAAATTTGTTCTTTGGTTATGCTTTCATGTCAGTATTACGGATGCCAATACTCCGTTTCGGCTGATGAAGGCCTCCACCTTAAAGAAACAGCTAAGGCTGGTGCCGGAAAACTTTAATTTATCCAATGTAATGATATCCGTAATCTATGCGCGAAAGAAGCTTGCCGTAAAATACATGCCGGTTACCTTTCGCCCCAGGCAGGGCGGCGTAAATTCCATCAATATGAAAAAAATCATAAGAATAGGCAAGCAGGCGGTTCGGGATTTTCGAAGAATTAATAAGGATTTGAGATAAAAGGACGGGCAGAAATATGAGTAAGAAAAAGTGGATCTATTTAATGATAGGAATACTGTTGTTTTTCATCGGGCGGCTTCTGATGGGGGAGGATTATCCTGCATTTCTCCAATGGTGGGCGGCGGCTGCAATTCTGGGAATTATCTTTCTTCCCCTTGCGACGCTCCTGTTTCGGGGATTTTATGACCGGGGATATTTGTTCTCCAAGGCAATCGGGGTGGCGGTGACCGGGTATCTGATGTGGATGTTTTCCTCCCTGCGTCTGATGAAGTTTACTCCTCTGTCCTGCGTGATCTGCGTTGTGGCAGGCTTGCTTTTGAATGGAGCTATCCTGCTGTGGAGAAGAATAGCAGGGGGAGAAGAGCGTCTGCAGAAGCCATCCTCCGGAAAAAGTGTTCTGGATGCGGCACTTGGTCAGGAGCTGATGTTCTTTGGTCTTTTCCTCCTCTTTACCTATATCCGCTGCTTTAAGCCGGAGGCTTACGGCACGGAGAAATTTATGGATTATGGATTTATGACCAGCATGATGAGAAGCGATTATATGCCGCCCCAGGATTTTTGGTTCTCCGGAACGAAGCTGAATTATTACTATGTCGGGCAGTATATTGCGGTCTATCTGGCTAAGCTTTCAAGGGTAAAGATAGCGGATGCATATAATCTGATGCTGATGATGGTGGGGGCGTTTACGGCGATGCTCCCTTATTCCCTGGTATATAACGCAGTGCTGCATTATATGGAGAGAAAAGAAAGAGATGATAAAGAAGCTCTAGGGAAATACCGTTTTCTGCCGGCTTTGAGCGGCATTCTTGCAGGAGCCGGAGTATGTATTGCCGGAAATATGCATTATCCTGCTTATCGGTGGTTTGAGCCTGCAGTGCGGAAGTTCTTCGGCATGGAAGCAGGAGAAGGAAGCTATTGGTTCCCGGATGCGACCAGGTTTATAGGCTATCACCCCGAGACATCGGACAAGACGATACATGAATTCCCTGCCTATTCCTTTGTGCTGGGGGATCTTCATGCCCATGTGGTTAACATCCTTTTTGTATTAACTGTGCTGGGATTATTATATTCCTGGCTAATACAGCGGGAGGAGCTTGGGGAAGCCAGGCCCCCGGTCTGGAAGGAAGTGCTTCATCCGGCAATTCTCATGCTGTCCTTCTTTATTGGCCTGTTCCATACGACGAATTTTTGGGATTTCCCGATTTATTATGTAGTGGCGGGAGGAGTTATTCTATTTTCCAATCTGGTTGTATATAATTTTAAAGGTAAGGCTTTATGGCTGACGGGCCTGCAGGGTGTCTTTGTGTTTGCCCTGTCCTATCTGGTCTGCCTGCCCTTTACCGTTAATTTTGATCAGATATCCACCAATCTCTGTCTTACCGTCGCGCGGACTCCCCTCAATCAATTGGTGATTCTATGGGGGTTGCCGGTGTTTGTGGTGATCAGTTTTATCGGAGCCCTGATTTCCAACCATAAGAAGGACCGGAAGGAGGAGAGAGAGGGGGAAGAGAAGGGACAGCCCGTAATTTTTCATTT
Organism: Bacillota bacterium; assembly: GCA_023423045.1. Taxonomy (GTDB): domain Bacteria; phylum Bacillota; class Clostridia; order Lachnospirales; family Lachnospiraceae; genus Mobilitalea. Next base: position 36,754 of record JAFAGA010000032.1, read on the forward strand.
TCTGTCTTCCTTGAAATCTACGGACCTTTTCTATCTGGTTCTGGGCTTATGTGCCATTGGGCTTGTGATTTTGCCGGAAGTAGTCTATGTGGAGGATATTTATTCAGGCGATTTTAAGCGTGCCAATACGATGTTTAAGCTCACTTATCAGGCATTTATTATGTTCGGCCTGTGTTTTGGCTATATTTTGCCCAAGCTTCTTGTCTATGGAAGAACCGCACGTCAGAGAAGATATGCCGTAACAGGGTTGGTGCTGCTTCTTCTCACCGTGGCTTATATCCAGAATGCAGTAAAGGGCTGGTATGGCAATATTTTTGACAGAAGCCGCTATGAGGGTCTGGATGCGACCGCCTTCATGGATGAGAAGATGCCCGAAGACGCCCTGGCAATCGATTGGCTGAATGAGAATATAACCGGAACTCCGGTAGTGCTGGAGGCAAACGGAGACAGTTATACCGATTATCAGAGGGTGTCCGTGATGACGGGGCTTCCGACCGTGCTGGGTTGGAGAACCCATGAGTGGCTGTGGAAGGGAAATCCGGAGCTTCTGGATGTAAGAGCAGCCGATATTGAGACAATCTATACCTCGGCTGAGGAGGAGACGATTCGGTCTTTGATACGGCAATACGATATTGCCTATATCTATGTGGGCAGGCTGGAGCAGGAAAAGTACGAAACGGTCAACCATGAATTGCTGAAATCCCTTGGAACGGTGGTGTATGAAGCACCGGGCCAGGCAGCTTACGAGACCTATATTGTCAGGGTCGGCGAATAATATGGTTAGGTACAAAATATAGAAAGAACCGGAACGAAAGAGAAGAATAGGAATGCTTTGTAAGGAGTGTCATGATGAAGATTAAGATGATTAAGGCCTTTGGTGTGCGCAGCTTGGGCCTGCTGTTTCTGACCGCAGTGCTGATCCTGGCCGGAACACAGAAAATATCCGCTGCAGAGTCAAAGAAATCACCTTACCTGATTAAGGTAAACCGTTACCATAATACCATTACCGTGTATGAACAGGATGAAAAAGGAGAATATACGGTTCCGTTCAGGGCTATGGTCTGTTCCGTCGGAACAGGAAACAGAACCAGAACAGGAACCTTTCCCCTGAGGGAGAAGCATCGATGGAAGGCATTGATGGGAGATGTCTGGGGACAGTATGCTTCCCGTATTGTGGGAGGAATTTTATTTCATTCGGTGTATTATTATGAGAATGGGAATCCGGCGACCCTGGCGACCGCGCAATACAACAAGCTTGGCAAGGCGGCTTCCCATGGCTGCATCCGGCTGACGGTAGAGGATGCAAAGTGGATTTATGATAACTGTCCTACCGGAACCACCGTGGTTATCTATGACGATAAAAAAAGCCCCGGTCCGTTAGGCAAGCCTGAGGCCATCAAGATTGCATCCTCCGTACGCTGGGATCCGACGGACCCGGACAAACGAAATCCCTATTTTAACGTGGCAAACAGGTCGCTGGAGCTGCTTGGTACTAAGAATCGGACCATTGCCTGGGGGGAAGAGCCCGATCTTCTGGAGGGAGTGAGTGCCACTTCATCCTCCGGGAAGGATATAACCAGGAGCATTCAGTTGAAAGGAGAGGTAAATCCCTACATAGCAGGAGAATATAAGGTTACTTATTCCGTAAAGGATGATCTGGGAAAGCAGGAAAAGAAGACGGTGAAGATAACCGTGCAGGAATGCAGGGAAGAGCCCATGATCATCGCAGAAGAGGAACGGGTAGTCGCATATGCTGACCAGATCACTCCCGAATACGCGATGGAGGGTGTTAAACTGTATTACATGGGAGATAAGTTGGATGAGAGGAGGCTGAAGGTAAGCACCCAGCGGGATAATTTCAGGGAATATACCATAACCTACGAATTAGAGGTTGGGAAGAATATGGTAGTAACAGAATACACCACGGTATATGTGGATATGGAGGAACCCTCTTTTACAGGAGTAGAGGATAAAAGCATTGCCCCGGATGTGCAGTTGGAGCAGGAGGAAGTTATGAGAGATATTGCGGTGACGGATAATTATACATCGATGAAAAAAAGCGATATCCAGGTCAACATTGAAAAGAAGGAAGAAGGTTACTACCTGGTAACCTATACTGCGGCTGACAGCGTCGGCAATATCGGCAGCGCCCAGGCTAAGTATTATTACCAATAGAATCGCCAGACGGCATATGCCCTGTACCTGAACCATGGCTCTTATGCATAAGGCTTTCATTGTATAAAAAGGATACCACCACAGTGCTGCAGTTGATGGAGGTATCTTTTTTATTTGCAGAGTGCAATAAAGTCTTTGGCGCTCTCAGTTAAAAATTTGTTGCGATGATATATTAGCAAAAAACTTCTTTGAAACTGCATTTCCCTTAGATGGAAATAACTGATTTCTTTTCTATCCAATGCTTCTTTGACAAGCATGTATGGCAGCACGGATATTCCTAAGTTCATCGATACCGCCCGGACAATGGCTTGTGTACTGGTACTTTCCCATGCCGGTGAAATCTCAAGCTCATGAGTTAGCATGGCACTGTCAAATAACTCGCGTCCGGCGCTTCCAATCTCTCTTAAAATCAGATTTTCCTGTTGGAGTTGTGTTGGGTCGATATTTTTTTGTCCGGCAAAGGGATGATTATTTGCGCAAATTAGTATTAGCTCATCCTTACGAAATTTATGTGAGATAAGATAGGGACTATGCACAATTCCTTCAATCAATCCAATATCAATCCGATTCTCTAATACATATCGCTCAATGGTTTCAGAGTTATCAATAACTGCGTTGACATTCATGTTGGGATGGGTATGCTTGAAGTCTGTTATATACTGTGGCAATAGATAATTTCCAATCGTTATACTTGATCCAATGCGGATAACACCCATTGCATCAAAGTTCTTTACTTCTTTTTCCATATCATCAAATACACCGACAATGTGCGTTGCATATTGAAGAAAGTGCTTTCCGGCTTCTGTAATATGAAGCCTTTTTGCTATGCGGTCAAATAATTTGATTCCGTAGTAGTCTTCCAACTCAGAAATCACAAGACTGATGGTGGGCTGTGCAATGTATAATTTTTCTCCTGCTGCGGTTGCGCTGCCCGTTTCACAAACAGCAACAAAAATTTTAAGATGCCTTAATGTCATTGTATCGCCCTCTCTTTATTATAATGATTTCATTATGAACTATATAATATAATACTATTTTATATATATATTTGCAAGAACTATAATAATAGTAATAAAGGAGGGGTAGAGAATTGAAAAATAAGTTACATATCTATCGGAAGCTGTTTGCTTCCACTTTCTATCTAAGTGCTTTTACATTTGGAGGCGGCTTCGTTATCATTCCGTTAATGAAGAAAAAGTTCGTGGATGATTTGCATTGGATTGAGGAGGATGAGATGCTGAATTTGGCGGCTATCGCACAATCCTCACCCGGAGCCGTTGCCGTAAACGCTTCTATTCTATTGGGATATCAAGTAGCAGGCATCCCAGGTGCGGTTATTACAATTTTTGGAACCGTGCTGCCGCCGTTGATTATTATTACTGCCATTTCTTTCTTTTACACAGCGTTTCGGGAAAATACTGCAGTAAATGCTGTTTTGAAAGGGATGCAGGCCGGTGTCGCAGCTGTCATTGCTGATGTTGTGCTGAAGCTTGGCGGGAATGTTGTAAAAGAAAAAGATATTGTATCCGCACTTGCTATGACGGTGGCATTTGCTGCAACCTTTTTTCTAAAAATCAATGTAATGTACATTATTCTGGTGTGCGGGTGTATCGGAGCAGTAAGGATACTGCTTTCAACAAGAAAATTCCAAAAGGAGGATGGACCAAAATGACAATTATCCAACTTTTATGGAGTTTCTTTCAAATTGGTATGTTCAGCATTGGGGGTGGAATGGCGGCAATGCCGCTAATCCAAAATCAAGTGGTTGACTTACACCATTGGCTGACTTTGACCGAGTTCACCGATTTGATTACCATTGCTGAAATGACACCCGGACCTATTGCAATCAATTCCGCTACTTTTGTCGGAATTAGAATAGCCGGTATTCCAGGAGCTCTTATTGCTACTGTTGGCTGCATTCTGCCATCATGCGTAATCGTTTCCTTGTTGGCATGGATTTATTTCAAATACAAAGAACTGGCGGTAATACAGGGTATACTTTCAGGGCTGAGGCCCGCTGTGGTCGCACTGATTGCCTCAGCGGGGTTATCTATTTTTATGCTGGCGATATGGGGAGAAAATGGTTTTTCGATTAATCCGCAATCCATAAACTATGTTGCTGTTTTCTTATTTGGATCAGCCTTGTTTATATTGCAAAAATGGAAGCCAAACCCTATATTTGTGATGCTTGGATCCGGGATATTGGGTGGCGCAATTTATTTAACGATGGGGGGAATCAGTGTATGAAGCTGCGAATACGAAAGGGACTTTTTTCCTGGTATCTGGTAGATGAAAAGGGCTTAGCAGTTGCAGGAATAACTAATCAAAAATTGTTTGGAGCAGAAAAAAAAATCAGTGATGGCAAAGGTAATATCATCTTTACTACTGATATTGTGAAACTGCCTGCACAAAAAGCTGTTTGGAGATATGCCGATTCACGAAAGTACGTGATTTATAAAGATGCGAAACCGGTAGCAACTGCAACCCTTTCTTTTGCCAAAAAACCGGAACGTACCAAGACACAGGTTTTTATGCTAAGGCTTCCCAGAGTAGAGAAAATGGAAGTGGAAACACCATACGGCGTTTGGGTTATTCAGCGTCAAAAAAATAATAGCTTAACGATTGTGCATGATGGTGAGCCGTTGGGAAGTGTCACTCCGTTTTTTACATTCAAACCGATTTACCTGGAATGCACAGAAAAATATGAAATTACCTTCTGGGCGGGAATCTATATGCTAATCGAATACATGATGCACGAGGATGATCTGATTGTCGTGTAAATGTACAAAGAAAAAGAAAAAATAATCGAATGGGCATGCATAAATTATCTAAAAATGATTTATAAAATTACTATAAAAAACAGTCTGTGTGGAGTTTTTTGGTTTTCAAACCCTGCTGCATATGATATAATATCGTCAGACATTATATCAGCGTCCGAAGGTCGTGAGTGCGCATCCTGGCACGAAGTGCCATAACATAAGCTTTGTGCTAATGTTGTAATGCTGCCAGACATTCTATCAGCGCCGAAGGTCGTGAGTGCGCATTTTTGTCACGAAGTGCTTATGGTATAATGGGGCCACGTATAAGAAAGGAGAAAAGAAAGATGAACAAGTATAGTGAGATTACTCCCCAAATAATGGAACTTGCCGATCTATGTAAAAAGAATACGGCGATTGACCCCGAATTGTACGCAAAATATGATGTAAAGCGCGGTTTGCGTGATATTAGCGGTAAAGGTGTATTAACCGGTTTGACCGAAATCTGTGAAATTCTCTCCTACACCATTGTGGATAATGATTATATTCCGTGTGAAGGAAAGCTGTATTACCGCGGCGTAGATGTGGAACAGATTATTCAAGGTTGCATGCAGGAAAATCGATTTGGTTTTGAAGAGGTTGTATATTTATTACTGTTTGGAAATTTACCTACGCAGGAGAAACTTCAGGAGTTTATCAGGCTGCTGGAGGAATATAGAGAATTACCGCCCAGTTTCGTTCGTGATATCATTATGAAGGCTCCCAGCAAGGATATGATGAACACTCTGGCAAGGAGCGTACTGACCTTATTTTCATATGATGAAAAAGCAGATGACATATCCATTGAGAACGTACTTCGCCAGAGTCTGCAGCTGATTGCCGTATTCCCTCTGCTGTCGGTGTACGGATACCAGGCCTATGGCCATTATCATTTTGGACAGAGTCTGGTAATACATCCTCCGAAGGAAGGCTTGTCAACCGCGGAGAATATTTTGCACATGCTGCGTCCTAATATGAAGTATACGGAGCTGGAGGCAAAAATTCTGGACATTGCCCTGGTGCTCCATGCAGAGCACGGCGGCGGTAACAATTCCACCTTCACGACCCACGTGGTCAGCTCTTCGGGAACAGATACCTATTCCTCTGTGGCGGCCTCTCTTGGATCATTAAAGGGTCCGAAGCATGGCGGTGCCAATATAAAGGTTATGCAGATGTTTGACGACATGAAGGAAAGTATTAAGGATTGGGCGGATGAAGAAGAAGTTGGCAATTATCTGCGCGATCTTCTGAATAAGAGAGCCTTTGATAAGTCCGGTCTGATCTATGGTATGGGACATGCTGTATATTCCATTTCCGATCCGAGAGCGAATGTGCTGAAACAGTATGTAAGAAGTCTTTCCGAGGAAAAGGGCTTAATGAAGGAATTTGTCCTGTATGAGATGGTGGAACGTCTGGCTCCGGAGATCATTGCCAGCGAACGGAAGATGTATAAGGGTGTCAGCGCCAATGTCGACTTCTACAGCGGCTTTGTGTATCATATGCTGGATCTGCCGAAGGAATTATATACCCCGATCTTTGCAATTGCAAGAATTGCAGGCTGGAGTGCCCATCGTCTGGAGGAATTAAATAATGCAGGGAAGATTATCCGTCCTGCTTATAAGAGCGTATCCAAGCACCGCAATTATGTGACGTTGCAGGAGAGACGGGACGCAAATTAATTTTAAAATTTTCCATGGCTGAATTTCCTGTTTTTACATCGAAAAATGTAATAATTGCTTGGTTATTTTGTTTTTTCTTGCATATACTATTATCGTAACATCTTAATGAAAACACATTTCATTGTTTCTTTTGTGAAATACATCAAGTATTTTATTTAATGAAGCGTGTTTCAACTAAGAAGGTAACAAACACAAATTTATTTCAGTATATGAAATGGAGGAGTATATCTATGGCAAGAAGAAACAGAGCAGAAGTTCCCGAAGCACAGGAAGCACTTGACAGATTCAAATATGAGGTGGCAAACGAAATTGGCGTTCCTTTAAAGAAGGGCTATAACGGCGACTTGACTTCCAAACAGAACGGTTCTGTCGGCGGCTATATGGTTAAAAAGATGGTTCAGGATTATGAGAAGAGAATGTCCGGTCAGCAATAAAAGAGCCGGAGTTGCTATCATTGATTGATTAATATTTCGAGGCGGTTGTCGCATGTCGGCAGCCGTCTTTTTTATCGTATAGGAAGTTGCCTTCGATTTTTTGGTAAATAAGTATTAGAAGGAAAATAAATTTCAATCTAAAAATATATTGAAATATGATACAGGATAAGATACACTAACTATAAATAAGTTGACAAATACTGATTATATTATAAAATAGTAATGAATCAGTCAAAAGCGGAATTGAGAAGTATGGATTATGGTTGAAGTGGGGATGCGGTATGAGAGTGATAGCGGGTAAAGCAAGAAGATTACAGCTTAGAACACCAGAAGGCTTTGATACGAGACCGACTACGGATAAAACGAAGGAGACCTTATTTAATATACTGAACCCATATTTGGCCGATGCCGATTTCCTGGATTTGTTTTCGGGAAGCGGAGCAATCGGAATCGAGGCGTTATCCAGAGGAGCTAAGTATGCTGCATTTGTGGAAGACAGCCGATCAGCATTGGAATGTATCAGATATAACCTGAAGTTTACGAAGCTGGAGGCTTTGGGAGAAGTGATGCCGTATACGGCCAAGGAAGCAATTCGTGCCTTGGAGATTAAGGGCAAGGTTTTTGATGTTGTTTTTATGGATCCGCCCTACGGCAATCTGCATGAGAAAGAGGTTCTTCTGGCCCTGCAGAATTCAAATATTATTTATTGCGACACCATTATTGTAGTGGAGGCTTCACTCAAAACCAACTTTGACTATTTGGAAGGAACCAAGTTCCATATATTTAAGAAGAAAGAATATAAGACAAGCCAACATGTCTTTATTGAAATAAATTAGAAGCTATTATAGGTTAGTATTGTCTGGCAGGGAGTGAATATTGCATGAAGATAGGTATATACCCCGGCAGCTTTGATCCTATCACCCTTGGGCACCTGGACGTTATTATCCGTGCTTGCGGATTAGTTGATAAGTTAGTTATCGGAGTATTAAAAAACAGTGCGAAGAGGCCTTTGTTTTCAGCCGAAGAGCGGGTGGAATTCATTGAGCGTGTAATCAGGGAACATACAAAGCTGGAGTCGGTTGAGGTCATTGCGTTTGACGGATTATTAATAGATTTTGCCAGACAGCAGAAGGCATCCATTATAGTAAGAGGGTTACGGGCAATTACCGATTTTGAATATGAGTTACAGATAGCACAGACCAATCATAAGCTGGATGCCAGTGTTGATACGGTATTCTTTACCACAAGCGTGGAATATTCTTATCTGAGTTCCAGCGCGGTGAAGGAGATCGCCAGCTTTGGAGGAGATATCAGTCAATTTGTACCTGAATGCATCGTACAATCTGTCTATGATAAATATAAAGTGATAAGGAGTGTTTGAGATGGGAGCGAGCAGAATAGAGCAACTAATAGAGGATATTTATGAATTTGTTGAAAGCTGCAGGATGCAGCCATTATCAAGCACGAAAGTGATTGTTCCTAAGGATGAGTTATATGATTTATTGGACGAGCTCCGTCTTAGAACTCCGGATGAAATCAAGCGCTACCAGAAAATCATCTCAAACCGTGACGCCATTATTGCAGATGCGGAAGAGAAGGCGGAGGGGGTTCTTCGCCAGACCAGAGATAAGGCCAAGGAGCTTCTTAACGAGCATGAGATTATGCAGCAGGCTTATTATCAGGCTAATGAGATGATTATGCAGGCTTCTGAAGAAGCGGACAGGATACGCAGAGAAGCCAGCGAAGAAGCGGAACAGATCCGCACCGGAGCCCTGGTTTATTCCAACGATGTGCTTACTGAGGTGGAGAGGGTGCTGGCCAATGCCTATGATACAGCAATCTCCCGGTATGATTCCTTTATCGGTACTCTGAAGAATAACCTGGAGATTATTAATAGTAACAAGCGGGAGCTGAGCGAACAGCTTTATTCCCAGGAGGGTGGCGTCTCTGAGCCTGCCGGTGAAGGTTATGATGACGGTGATTTCGATTTTGATGCCAGCACCTTCCTTCCTGAGGAGGAGTAATCAGGGCAGGAACCGGGCTGCATACAGATAAGCAATGGCGAGGGAGATGCCCGCACTCAGCAATTTAACCATAATATATGACTTTATTGATAGTCCTTGATTACCGATGACACTTTTGGTTTGGGCAATGCCTGAAAAGCCTCCGAAGGTTGTGAGCACGGTAACAAGGACTATTTTTATCTGAGGTTCCAGAGAGCTCTTGCAAATCTGACTGATACCGGTGGTTATCTCAAAGATTCCCATGATAAAAGCCTTCAGGGAGCCGATGTCAGGACCGAGGGTATGAAACAACTGTGCAAGAATAGAGAAGAGAATAATATAACCGCCCACCTTTGTCACTGTCTCGAAGCCATCCATAATGGAACGGTCCAGAAGACTGAAGCTAAATCGGGGGGAGGAAGCCCTGTCCGTGTATTCCATGCTATGCAGCAATGTTTTTGTTTCATAAGGAAGTTCTCCGGACTTGCCTGTGAAACGAAAAGTCTTCCGAGTATATCCGTGAAGGAGAAAACGCATCAGGACTGCGCCAAGAATGGAGCTGCCGTAGATGATTGCGAATAATGCGTATTTAATCTGGGGAAGCTTTAATTGAGTAATGGCAATATAGCCGATGATAAAGATGGGGCTGGCATTGTTGCACATACCAAGGAGGAATTGTCCTTCCTCCCGCCGGATCTTATGCTCCCCCACCAGGTCGGCAGTGGATTTGGCTCCCATGGGAAGACCGGAAAGAAAGCCGATGGCGATGGGATAGCAGCCCTGCATACTGACCTGGAACATCTTTCCAAGAAAAGGATAGAAGACCTTGCTGATCAGCCTTGTGATATTTAATTGCACCATCAGATTGGACAGGATGACACAGGGAAGGAGATTTGGCAATACATTGTGGAACCATAAGAGCAGGCCTGAGCTGGCTCCCTGGTAGGTTGACTGGGGAAACGCCAGCATCAGGGCCATGAAAACAAGAATCATGCCTTTTATGAAGTGATTTTTCTGTAATTCTGAGAATCTTAACATATTTCTCCTTGAAGACATGGGCTGCATTTATTATAATCTATTGGTAGGTACTTCAATTTATTCAATTTATTTCCAGACGGAGACCATAAAGAGAAAAGGAGATGAAAGAATGGCACAAAATAAGAGTTTACCCAAAAGAAGTGAGGTAGATGTAAAATATACCTGGGCGATTGAGGATCTCTATGCTTCTGATGAGCTATGGCAGAAGGAATATGATAAGGTGAAGGAGATGCTTCCCGGTATCGTGGAGTTCCGGGGCCGATTGGGGAAATCGGCGGAGATTCTGCTGTCCTTCCTGCAGCAGCAGGATGAGCTTGACAAGCTTATGGAGCGGATCTATGTATATGCAAACCAGAAATATCATGAGGATACGGCCAATTCAGTGTATCAGGATCTGTCCAACAAGGCCAATGCCTTATCGGTGCAGGTGAGATCTGCCTTGTCCTTTGCAACACCGGAGATTTTAACGATACCGGAGGAAACGATAGCACAATTTAAGCATGAGGCCCAGGAGCTGATGCTTTATGATTTCTATTTGAAGGATATCCTGCGGATAAAGCCCCATATTTTATCAGGTGAACTGGAGGAGCTTCTGGCGGATGCGGGAGAGATTGCGGAGGCACCGGACAATATCTTCTCCATGTTCAATAATGCGGATATCAAATTCCCCGAGATTGAAGATGAGAACGGGGAGAAGGTGCGCATCACCCACGGCAGGTACGGTCAGCTGCTGGAGAGCACGGATCGCAGAGTCAGAAGGGAAGCATTTGAAGGAGTGTATTCCACCTACCAGAGCTTTCGTAATACCCTGGCGGCATCCTTCAGCTCCAATGTGAAGCAGGAGGTATTCTTTGCCAAGGCCAGAAAATACAACTCCACCATGGAGAAAGCCCTGGATGGCGGCAATATTCCGGTAGAAGTCTATACCAACCTCATAGCAGCAGTACATGAGAACATGCATCTGATGCATCGCTATGTATCCCTTCGTAAAAGACTGCTTGGAGTGGAAGAGCTTCATATGTATGATCTCTATACACCTCTGGTGTCAGATGTAAAGATGGAAATCCCCTTTGAGGAGGCGAAGAAGATCGTAGCCAAAGGGCTGGAGCCGCTGGGAGAGGAATACCAGAAGATTCTGATGGAGGGCTATAATCATCGCTGGATTGATATCTACGAGAATGAGAATAAGAGAAGCGGGGCTTATTCCTGGGGTGCATACGGAACGCATCCCTATGTACTATTAAACTATAACGATACTTTGGATAATGTGTACACCCTGGCTCACGAGATGGGGCACGCAATCCACAGCTACCATTCGGACAGGGAGCAGCCCTATATCTATGCGGGCTACCGCATCTTTGTAGCGGAGGTGGCGTCAACCTGCAATGAGGCCCTGCTGATTGACTATATGCTGAAAAATACAGAGGATAAGAAGGAGAAGGCATATCTGATCAATCATTTCCTGGAGAAGTTCAAGGGAACCCTTTACCGTCAGACCATGTTTGCGGAGTTTGAAATGATCACCCACAGTATGGTAGAGAAGGGCGAGAGCCTCACCGCAGAAGCCCTTTGCAGAATTTATCATGATCTGAATGTGGCGTATTTCGGAGACGATATTGTAATTGATCCGGCCATTGATATGGAATGGTCCAGAATACCTCATTTTTACAATGCCTTCTATGTGTACCAGTATGCTACGGGTTACTCCGCAGCGATTGCCCTGTCCAGAAGAATTCTGAAAGAGGGGCCGGAGGCAGTGACGGATTATATCCGTTTCCTAAGCAGCGGCAGTTCCAACTATCCGATTGAGATCCTGAAAGCAGCCGGAGTGGATATGAGTACGAAGGAGCCGGTTAACCAGGCGCTGAAGCTGTTCGAAGAGCTTCTGGATCAGATGGATGAGCTGATGAAATAGCCGCCGTTTGTTCGGCAGTAAAAGAGGCTTACGGGTCTATCATGGCAAGCCTGCCTGGCGGCAAATAACAGGACCGGTGTATTGATGGTTATTATATCATCGATACACCGGTCCTGTTATCTCCTTGCGGTAAGCAAATCAATCATCGGCAGTATGATCTTCGCCTCGGCAATGATCACAGCAAACAAATGCCATGCCTATATTCATTGGGGATTTCGGTGCCGTATCTATCATATACGGCCTGATTGTATAGATCGGAAGCAAGGATATCCTCAGACAGCATCTGCATGCCCGACTCATCCAGCAGGCGGTCTGCTTTTGAAACCCTGGTTATGACAGGGATACTGCCATTCTGTTCTATCCTGCGAAGAAGCGGTGAGGCTTCTTTTCTGACTCCCAGGATCCTTGCATAGGGAGTATAGCCTCTGGATATATAATCCCTGATAGCTGCTGTTTTGATATTTAACAAAATATGAATCATGGCACGGTTGATTCTGGTTAAAGTAAGATTTTTTGTTTTGATCTCCTGATTCAGGGAGCGAATGGGTTGATTAAAATTCCTGCTGTTTTTGAGCCGATCGGCAAGATCGGGAGTAATATCAAGATAAGCGGTGAGGGACCCGCGATCTTCCGTGCGAAGCTTGTATTTTATGATGGGGGCAAAATCCTCCTCGGTAATCGGGTAGGTTCTATGGTAGTTCTCCAGGAGGAAGGCCGCCACATCCTCGGGCACGCTAAGAGAAGCATCAAAGAAAGCCGCAGGAGCCTGTCCTTCCTGGCTGTGAATCGCATTGCGGATAGCAGTAGCGGAGCTGATAACAGGAATATGAAATGGTGCGTCCTCTCGAACCTCTTCCCTGGGCTGATCGTTGGCTTCTGATAACTCCTCATCGTGATAATGGGCAGAAACTCTTTGAATTGTTACCGGAGTGATGGGGGAGGAAAAATCCAGGAGCGCCTTCATATATTCTATTCCGAGGATATTATTGGGTTCGGTTAGAACTCCGGCTAGTTTGTGTTTCTCGGAGGGAGCTGTTTCTTCAATGGATTGCTCCAGGGCTTTTCGCCTGGCAGCAGGGTAGGTGGATCCACTTTTCATATGCTCCAGAAGTTGGCGTTCAAAGCCGTCGGGAGCATCGGATAGAAAACGGGCGGCCAAAGACAGAAGGGAGATGTCTCCGCATTCACTGCCAAAGCAAATGGTATTAACCACGCCTAATTTGTCAAGAATAGAGACAGCACCATGGGCAAAATATTCCGCACTGCCGGTGGCATAGCACACGGGCAGCTCCAGAACCAGATCGACACCGTTATTCAGGGCCATTTGTGTTCGGCTGTATTTGTCGATCATAGCCGGCGCACCGCGCTGAACAAAGTTTCCGCTCATGACAGCGATCACATAATCTGCGCCGGTGATTTGCCTGGCCTGATGGATATGGTATTTGTGCCCGTTGTGGAACGGATTATATTCTGTAATCAGACCGACAACCTTCATATTATAATGGAATTCTCCCTTCATTTATGCTATGATAAATATATGTATATGATAATAGCATTATTTGAAGAAAGCGTCAATTATTATGCCATCGGCTTTATTCAAATTTCAACAAAATATACTTGTATCCGCCGATGATTTGTTTTATAATAAAATTTATGGGTTTTATTAATATTTAATGATTATAAATGCAGAGTTATGAAAGGAGAGGCATCATGGGTTTTATTGATGTGATCAAGGAAAGAGCGAAACAAAACATGAAAACAATTGTATTGCCGGAGACCGAAGATAGGAGAACTTTGGAAGCGGCCAGCAAAATCTTAGCAGAAGGTGTAGCCAAAATTATACTGGTTGGTAACAAGGAAGCGATCGCTAAGGGTGGTGAAGGGTTAGATTTATCCAAGGCTGAAATCATTGATCCGAATAATACGGAAAAGCTCCAGGAATATATTGATTTATTGGTAGAGGTAAGAAAGAGTAAGGGTATGACTGCGGAACAGGCCAGGGAACTCTTAACGAAGGATTATCTCTATTTTGGCGTTACGATGGTAAAAGCTGGTGACGCGGACGGTATGGTATCCGGTGCGGTTCATTCCACGGCCGACACGCTTCGTCCTTCCTTGCAGATCTTAAAGACTGCTCCTAATACAAAGCTGGTATCTTCCTTCTTTGTAATCGTGGTTCCAAACTGTGAATTTGGTGCGGATGGAACCTTCATCTTCTCTGATTCCGGACTGGTGCAAAATCCCAATGCTGAGGAATTGGCCGCAATCGCAGGCAGCAGTGCCAAGAGCTTTGAGGCTTTGGTTGGCAAAGAGCCCGTCGTGGCTATGTTATCCCACTCCACCAAGGGCAGCGCTTCCCATCCTGATGTGGACAAGGTGGTAGAAGCAACCAAAATTGCCAGGGAATTATACCCCAATGTAAAGATTGATGGGGAGTTTCAGTTGGATGCCGCAATTGTTCCCAGCGTAGGAGCTTCCAAGGCTCCCGGCAGTGACATTGCCGGCCAGGCAAATGTTCTGATTTTCCCTGACTTGGATGCGGGCAATATCGGTTATAAGCTGGCTCAGCGTCTTGCCAGGGCAGAAGCGTACGGACCGATCACCCAGGGCATTGCAAAGCCTGTCAATGATCTCTCCAGAGGGTGTTCCGCTGATGATATCGTGGGGGTTATTGCGATTACGGCAGTTCAGGCATGTGTAAAATAAGCACGTAATAAATTATTTAATTCTAATATATGAAGAGAGGTATAAGTAAAAAATGAAAGTATTAGTTATTAATTGTGGCAGTTCATCTTTAAAGTACCAATTGATCGATTCCGAGACCGAGAAGGCTCTGGCGGTTGGTATTTGTGAAAGAATCGGACAAGAAACAGGCTGTCTGAAGCATACGCCGGACGGCGGGGAGAAGGTTGTGATTGATACCCCGATGAAAAATCATGAGGTTGCAATCAAGCTGGTTCTGGATGCATTAACCGATGCGAAGCATGGTGTTATCAAATCCCTGGATGAGATAGGTGCAGTTGGTCACAGAGTGGTGCATGGCGGGGAGAAGTTTGCAGCATCTACGATTATTACCGATGAAGTGATTCATGCGATTGAAGAGTGCAACGATTTGGCACCCCTTCACAACCCTGCGAATCTGATCGGTATCCGTGCCTGCAAGAGTTTGATGAAGGGTGTTCCGATGGTAGCGGTATTTGATACTGCCTTCCACCAGACCATGCCTCCCAAGGCTTATCTCTACGGACTTCCTCACGAGTACTATGACAGCTACAGGATCCGTAAATACGGCTTCCATGGAACCAGCCACAGTTATGTATCAAAGAGAGCTGCCGAGTTTGCAGGACTGGACATTAATAACTCTAAAATCGTTGTATGCCATCTTGGCAATGGTGCAAGTATATCGGCAGTATTAAATGGGAAGTCTATTGATACCAGCATGGGCTTCACACCTCTTGCAGGACTTGTAATGGGCACCAGAAGCGGCGATATTGATCCCTCCATCATTGATTTCATTGTCAAGAAGGAGAAGAAGAGCATTGATGAGGTTATGAATCTTCTGAATAAGCAATCCGGTGTACAGGGTATGTCCGATGTATCCAGCGATTTCCGTGATATCAATGCGGCGATGGACAGCGGCAATGAAAAGGCGCTCAGAGCCTTTGAAGTATTCTGCTACAGTGTGGCGAAGTACATCGGAGGATATGTGGCATCCATGAATGGTATTGATTTGATTGCCTTTACCGCAGGTGTCGGAGAGAACGACTGGAAGGTGAGGGAATGGGTATGCGCATACCTGGGTTACCTTGGAGTTACCATTGATCCTGAGAAGAATAAGCTCAGAGGCGAGGAGGTCATGCTGACCACGCCCGAATCCAGGACAAAGGTTTGTGTCATCCCCACCAATGAAGAGCTGGCAATTGCAAGAGAGACGGTTGCATTATTATAGTAACGGAATCGGGTGACTGAGTTGAGGTTGAATTGGCGCAAATTCACGCGTAAATTCAAATGACACAATTGATGCAATTGAATTAAATTTTCGTTGACAAATAATAACACAGTAGGTATAATACAAGAAGTGCGTTAGGAATAGATGAATATATTTCTTATAACATGTTATATAACAAGTTATATAACACCATAAGAGATTTCAATTTATTCTGCGGAGAATATTCGGAGAGATTTCATATGCTTATATCTTTGTCTGAAATAATGACTACCAAGGATAAAGTTGTTAAAATCAATGCCCCCATTGAACTGGAGCGGGTTGATTACCAGGGAGAGTCTTATGAATTTACTCATAAGGAACCGGTAGGGTTAACCATTACGAATCTTGGCAACAGGAGCGTGTTAATTGAGGGTGGTACGAATATTTCCCTAACCTTGTTTTGCAGCCGATGCCTGAAGAAAATCGATTATCCCATGGAACTTTCTATCCTGAAAGAAATTGATTTTAACCTCACCGAGGAAGAACGGGCAAGAGGTTTGGACGAAACAAATTATATTATTGGATACAATCTGGATGTAGACATATTGATTTATGATGAGATTCTCATCGGTTTTCCCATGAGACTGCTGTGCAGCAAAGATTGTAAGGGTCTTTGCAGAGACTGCGGAACGAATCTCAATGAGAAAACATGTGACTGTGACACTTTCAGTTATGATCCCAGAATGTCAGTAATCCGAGATATCTTTAATAATTTTAAGGAGGTGTGACAATGTCTATTTGTCCTAAAGGTAAACATTCTAAAGCAAGAAGAGACAGCCGTAGAGCTAATTGGAAGATGACTGCTCCCAACTTAGTTAAGTGCAGCAAATGTGGTGAGCTCATGGTTCCTCATAGAGTATGTAAGGCTTGTGGTTCTTACAACAAGAAGGAAATCATTCCGGTACAGGAATAATAAAAAGCTTGAGAAAATCAAGGGTTTGAGATATTTCAAAACCCTTGATTTTTTGTTTTTAGCCCAATTTTAACCCAATTGAATTTTAGTGAAATATAGAGTTGAATATTTGATTGAATTTGTATAGTATTAAGGGATTTTATAGAAGAATTTATGCCAAGAATAAATGAATCATTAAGCTTATCAACTCATGGACATTCATAGGTAAAAGCAAGCAGCAATAGCAAATTATTCGTAATAATTATAAAATGATGAGGATAATTATATGATGCTAGAGCATTTTAATCATTTTAAAATTCAGTGTATAAAATTAAAACAAGATATTCATGAACCGCATGACTATATTGGTGTAATTAGGATTAATGGACGAAGTTATGATATGTATATAAAAAAGAAATATGCTTACTTTAAGTATGATGGTGACTGGTTTAAGATCAAGATAAAGCAAGGTCCTGACCTTGATATAATACAGTATTTGCATTGGTGTGGATTTGAAACATTTAGGATTATATAAAACTTAAAATGGTCAAATAAAAAAGTAATGTGTGAAATTGACAGAAAAGAGAAAAATATCCATGATGATTCCAAGAGGATAGCTAAGTAATGACTGTTTGGCTATCCTCTTTACATTGCTATATTGGTGTACTATTGCAAATATCTTATGCTTCTTTCTATGTAGAGATCAATTACTCTTTATTATCGTACAGGTAAATGGATAACTTACTCCGCTTTCGAGATAATAATCTTTAAAATATGCTTCACATATTCCTCCAGTTTTTCCTCCTGGAGTAAAAAATCCGTATGTATTTCCAGGAAGGAGAGCTTGCTTTGATGATCCAGACGGAAACTGGGAGTAAATAGAACATCATACTGAGGGGCAAAAAGGCCTTGCTTCCTGGTATAACAGTTAGAAGGTTTTGCCTTCTTACGGTACTCGGTGTCCACATATTGGGCAAGGCTTTTATGAATCACACTGTCCTCCGAGGTCAGATAATAGTAGTCCTTGTAATTTTCATAAAAATACTTCAATTCTCCTTCATAAATCTGTATGGAAAGGGAGGCTGCCGTTCCTTCTGCGGTCAGGCGGACCAGATCGTTTCCGCCCGAGACTTTTACAGGCAAGGATGAAGACAGCTCAAATTGAATCAGAAAACGATGTCCTTCCACTCCTGCTTGAAGGATTCGGATGGGTTTCTCAAATAAGTCCGCATAGTGCAGAATGGAACTGATCAGCAGCAGGCCGCGGATATCATCCTCATTATGCAGCAGAAGCAGGCCAAGGAGCTGTTCGGCCTCCGATGGCGCTGTAACGGCAGTCTCAGGTGAACGCAGGCGGCGGAGCGTTTCATAATGCTTCTTACCCAAATAGCCTTGGTATACCTGGATCAGATCACCGCCGTCATAGATGTCGGTACGCCTGATTTCCAGGAAAGCTTCAATGGATTTCAGCTTGAAGCTAGGGAGGCGGAAGAGTTTTTTCAAAGGTAGAATTTTTCTATAGATATCGATGTTTGTCAGATGATCGAAGGAGTAATCCAGCTTGCACTGCTGGCATTTTTTAAGAAGGTAGGGGATATCGAAGCCGGTGCCGTTATAATGCAGCAGCACTTCATAGTCCTTCAGGAATTCAAAGAAGGAGGACAGAAGCAGCGATTCCTCCTTAATATCCTCGGCAAACCATTGAATCAAAGAAAAGGAATCATCCTTGTAAAAGGCGCAGCCAATCAGATACAGATAGGTGGAATTAGCGGCAAAGCCCGTGGTTTCTATATCAAAGAATACAATTTTATCGATAGGATAATCGCGTTCGAAGGGATATTCCGGCATTTGCCCCAGGGAAAGCTGTCTGGTAATCATAATATTCCTCCTTTCGTCATATCAGTTTCTGCCGAATCGGCCTAAGCGTATTTTAACATAAATGCTTTCGCAATAGAAGATGAAGGATAAAATTAAATTTTTCTGTACTTTTTGCACTTTAGGAGTGAGTGTGATAGAATAATCACAATAAGCTTTTTGTGGACAATAAAGGAAAAAAGAAAAGGAGAGCATCTTATGTGGAGTATGGAGTTATTCGGACAAAATTTTTATTACATATTCTATGTGTTTGTTCTATACGGAGTAATCGGCTGGATATATGAGACGATTCTGGTATCCGTACAAAAAAAATCCTTTGTCAACCGGGGTTTTTTAACGGGTCCTATAATACCGATTTATGGCTGCGGAGCGCTGCTTTTTTATATACTTTTCTGGAACAGCCGGGACCAATATGTGATGGTGTTTTTCGGAAGCGTGCTCATGGCAACGGTTCTGGAGTATATCACATCTCTGGTAATGGAGCTTTTGTTCCATACCCGGTGGTGGGATTATAGCCATTACCGCTATAATCTGAACGGCAGAGTGTGCTTGATGGTTTCCCTTTTTTGGGGAGCGCTTGCTCTGCTGATGCTTCATGTTATCCATCCGGGGATTGATTATATGATTACCTCCTTTCCCAGAAGGGGAGGAGAAATGATCGGCTATGTCATCGTACCGCTTCTTATTCTGGACACGACAGCCTCAGCGGTCACCTCGGTTCAGGTTGACCGGCTTCTGGGAAGGCTGCAGACACTGCGTCAGGACATGACGGAATATATCGAGTCGACCAGGCTGTATGAGACTGGCGGTGAGCTGATGGAGAGGCTGTCCGGGATGCATATGCTGGCACTTTTCTCCGAGGTCAGAACCCATATTGAGTCAAGATTACTAAACGGCAAATTGAATATACAAAGCCTGGGAAGAGTCAGGGAGCTGAAGCCTGAAATTGAAGCAAAGATGGTAGAGTTTTTTAGGCGCTATCAAAATATTCGGATGCTGAGATCTCATATCCGTATGTTAACGGCATTTCCCACGATGAAGGTAAGAAGGCGCGAAACAGCACTTGGTGACTTGAGAGATAAGCTGGTAAGGAAGGGAGTGCGTGAGATGAGCAAGGATTTGAAAGAAGAGGTTACCGGAACCATTAAGAGCAATCTCAGCGGAATTTTACGGGCTGTTCTGGTAGGACTTCTGGTGCTGGCTCAGTTTGCGCTGATTATCTATCTTTCCTTTGAATTAAGGGGCTATACCATATATTTCTATTCCTTTCTACAGGTGTTGAGCATGATTATTGTGGTTGGTCTGGTGAATGATAACCGCAATGCCTCCTATAAGATAAGCTGGATTTGCATCATTGCCGCCTTGCCGGTGACCGGTCATATCATGTTTATTCTATGGGGTAACAGAAGGCGGAAAAAGATTGACAAGGAGATATTAAGGAAGCTGCGCCGCGGGGCGGAGAACCTGGAGTACCATCCGGAGGTGGTCAAATCCTTTTCCGAAAGGTATCCGACTAAGACCAGGATGGCCAGATATCTGGAGGCCAATTCCTTTCCGTTGTATAAGAATAACAAGGTGAATTATTATCCAATGGGAGAGGACGCCTTCGATGCGATGTTTGAAGATATGGAGAAAGCAGAAAACTTTATACTGCTGAATTTCTTCATCGTTGGGGAGGGAGTCCTCTGGAATCGCTTTCATGAGCTGATGCTGCGCAAGCAAAAAGAAGGAGTCAGAATATTATTTCTTTATGATGACTTTGGGGCAATGCTGAGAACACCCACGAATTTCAGGCGGAGCCTGGAGGCGGAAGGGTTTGAAATACGTGTCTTTAATCCAGTGCACAAATATACGGATAAGCTGTATATGAATTACCGCTCCCACCAGAAGATTATTGTAGTGGACGGAAATGTGGGCTTTACCGGAGGAATGAATCTGGCGGATGAATATATCAATCTGGTTCAGCGCTTCGGGGTATGGAAGGACAATGCGATTCGTGTTGAGGGAGATGCCGTATGGGGATTGACCGTAACCTTCCTTCAGATGTGGGAGGTGTCTTCCGCCTCGGAGGGGCCCATGGATTACAGTCCCTACCGGCCAACCAGGCAGTTTCCCGAAAATGATGTATTCTGTCAGGTGTTTTCCGATGGTCCGGCCAACAATCCAAGGAATCCGGTGGAAAATATGTATAAGCAGATGATGTATTATGCGAAGAGACTATTGTACATTACCACACCATATCTTATAATTGAAGATGATATGAGAGAAGCGCTGATTATGGCGGCCTCCAGCGGGATTGATGTGAGGATTATCACGCCCTATATCCCGGATAAGAAAAATGTGAAGATATTGACCAATTATAACTATGGAAGGCTTTTGGAGAGCGGCGTCAGGATATTTGAATATACGCCCGGATTTATCCATGCCAAAACTATTATTAATGAGGATTGCGGTGTTGTGGGCACGGTTAATATGGATTACCGCAGCTTCCATCTTCATTACGAATGCGGCGTGTGGATTTGTGACAGAACAACCGTAGATACCATTAAAGAGGATCTGATTCGGACCATGGAGCAATGCCATGAGGTGACCTATGAGGAATGGAAGAACCGGCCTCTGACCATGAAGATCCAGCAGATGTTTTTGAACCTGTTTTCAACACTCATGTAAGCGAACTCAGAAGTTGCTGTGACTGCGGGAAAGGAGATTCCGGCTGGGGAGTGCCCTCCGGGGGATATGATTATGTACACAAATGTTTGCAAGCACTGCCATAAGGTGTTCCGGTCCAGGCTCAAGAGCTATTCCTGCGAGGAATGCAGGAAGGTAGACAGTGACCATTTTGACGATATTGAGGCGTATCTGAAGGAGTATCCCAACAGCAACGCCCTTCAGATATCCGAGGCATTGGGGATCACTGCCTTTGAGGTATTGAATTACCTGAAGGAAGGCAGATTGAATATATCCAGGGGATATTTTGAGAAGCTTCCGGATACTCACGATTAATGATGAAAAAAAAATACGGATAGAATGACGGTATATAGGAGCAAGGAATAATATGATTGGTTATTTAAAAGGGGAATTGGCAGAGGTTAAGGAAAACTATGTAGTGCTGGAGACAGGAAATATTGGGTATGAGGTATCTCTTCCTTCCTCGGCCATTATGGAGCTGCCCTCCAGGGGAAGTACCATAAAGCTGTACACTTATCTCCACGTACGGGAGGACGCCCTGGGTCTGTTTGGTTTTCTTACCAGGGACGATCTGGAGATGTTTAAGCTCCTGATAACAGTGAACGGAATAGGGCCGAAAGGAGCCCTTGGCATATTGTCCTCAATTTCGGCTGACGAGCTCCGATTTGCAGTGCTTGCCGAGGATGCCAAGACAATTGCGAAGGCGCCGGGAGTGGGGAATAAGACTGCCGGCAAGATGATTCTGGAGCTGAAGGATAAGTTTAAACTGGAGACAGCCTTTGAACAGAGGCTGATCAACCAGGCAGAGAAGCGGGAAGGTGCAGGTCTCTTTGGTATGCGGGAAGAGGCGGTACAGGCGTTGACGGTGCTGGGATATTCTGCTGCAGATGCCCTGAAGATTGTGAACCAGGTGGAGATTACGGAAGATATGACCTCGGAAGAGGTGCTGAAGCGCTGCCTGAAGAGAATGTAGGAAGAGAATTCAGGAATAGAGTGCAGGAAAAGAAAAGTATTGGAGAATGTTATGGCAAAACGAGTGATAACAACGGAATTGACGGAGGAAGACAAGAGAGTGGAAGGATCCCTTCGCCCCCAGCTGTTGACGGATTATATCGGACAGGCTAAGGTGAAGGATAATCTTAAGATATATATTGAGGCGGCAAAGCAGAGGAAAGAAGTGCTGGACCATGTACTTTTTTTTGGACCGCCGGGACTTGGAAAGACTACTCTGGCAGGGATTATTGCTAATGAGATGGGCGTTAATATTAAGGTTACTTCCGGGCCGGCAATCGAAAAGCCCGGTGAAATGGCTGCCATATTAAATAATTTGTCCGAAGGGGATGTGCTGTTCGTGGATGAAATCCACCGCCTGAACCGCCAGGTGGAGGAGCTGCTCTATCCGGCCATGGAGGATTATGTAATTGATATTATTATTGGAAAAGGCTCCACCGCCAAATCCATCCGTATTGACTTGCCCAAGTTCACCTTGGTAGGGGCAACTACCAGAGCCGGAATGCTCACCCCTCCGCTGAGGGACCGCTTCGGCGTAGTTAACCGCCTTGATTTTTATACCATCGAGGAATTGAAGAAGATTATTGTCCGATCAGCAAAAACCTTCCAGGTTGAAATCGATGAGGAAGGGGCAATGGAGCTGGCGCGCCGTTCCAGAGGGACGCCCCGTCTGGCTAACCGCCTGCTGAAGAGGGTGAGGGATTTTGCCCAGGTGAAGTATGACGGAAGGATCACCAAGGAGGTGGCAGGTTTCGCTCTCGACTTATTAGAGGTAGATAAGCTGGGGCTGGATCATATTGACCGGGAGATTCTGGTTACCATGATTCAGAAGTTCAGCGGAGGACCGGTAGGAATTGAAGCAGTTGCAACCACCATCGGCGAGGATGTGGGAACGATAGAAGAGGTATATGAGCCCTATCTTGTCCAGAATGGGTTGATTCTTCGTACTCCAAGGGGAAGGGTTGCTTCGGAACTGGCATATCAGCATATCGGATTACCCCAGGAGTAGCTGTGAATCTTCACTTGTAAACAAATATATTATGGGATATAATGAAGGCGGAATGAGCATGATCAAGCTTGCTTGAATCATGCGATTGGAGCAACAATCTCGTGAACATGAATTTGTTCACGGGATAATGAAGGCGGAATGAGCAAAGTGCGAGAAGAGCACTCGCACGTCAAGCTTGCTTGAATCATGCGATTGGAGCAACAATCTCGTGAACACGAATTTGTTCACGGGATAATGAAGGCGGAATGAGCAAAGTGCGAGAAGAGCACATTAAGGAATAGGAGCAGTCAGAATGAGCGGGGAGGCCGGGAGGATGAATAAGTATCACGATATCGAGGTTATTATTAATAATAAGAGATATACATTAAGCGGATACGAGAGCGAGGAATATTTGCAGAAAGTTGCTTCCTACATCAACAGTAAACATACGGAATTCCGTAATAAAGATGCTTATAAGTTTCTGGACTCCGATTTAAAGAATATACTGATGCAGATTAACATAGCGGACGATTATTATAAAACATTATACAAAGGTAAGGAACTGGAGACGGAGAATGAAGCAAAGGACAATGAGATCTTTAATCTGAAGCACGAGGTGATTTCCACCCAAACCAAACTGGATGCGGCTCAGAAGGAGATCGCGGAGCTGAGGAAAGAGATATACGAAGCTCAGAAGCAAATTGTCCGGCTGGAAACCGAACTGTCGGAAACTGAGAAGAAGAATAGGATGCCATAGAGAATACAATAAAAAGCAGAATACAATGCAACAGAACAAAATACAATGAAACAGAGGCTGTCCAAGGTTACTGACGGCTCCGGGAAGCTTCGGAGAGCGTGAGTATGCCAGACAGCTGTTTTACTTTCAACAATAGGAGAGGAAAAGATGAATAAATCAATTGAGATACTTGCGCCGGCCGGGTCCTATGAGGGAATGCGGGCAGCAATGAACGCCGGATGTGATGCGGTATACATCGGAGGAAATAGCTTTGGAGCCAGGGCGTATGCCAATAATCTGGATGAGAATACCCTTCTGGGTGCCATAGATGAAGCACATATCCGAGGTAAAAAGCTTTACCTGACGGTCAATACCCTGCTTAAAGAGAGAGAGCATGCCAGGGAGTTGTATCGCTTTTTGGAAAAGCTTTATCGCCAGGGGCTGGATGCGGTTATTGTTCAAGATATGGGAGTACTGCATTTTATACATGAATATTTTCCGGAGATTGCGATTCACGCGAGCACCCAGACAACGCTGACTATGGCCCAGGGAGTTAATCTGCTTAAGCCGTATGGGGTAACAAGAATGGTGACAGCCCGGGAATTGAGTCTTAAGGAGATTAGGACAATCCGTGAAAATACGGATCTGGAGATTGAAACCTTTGTCCATGGCGCCCTATGCTATTGCTATTCCGGGCAATGCCTGATGAGCAGCATGATTGGGGGCAGGAGCGGTAACAGGGGAAGGTGTGCACAGCCCTGCCGGATGTCCTATCAATTCTATTCCGGTAAGAAGAAATTGTCCTCTGACCAGGAAAAATATCTGCTAAGCCCTAAGGACATCAATACCTTAGCCTATATTCCGGAGCTGGTTCAGGCGGGAATTGATTCCTTTAAGATAGAGGGAAGAATGAAGCGGCCGGAGTATGCCGCGATGGTTTCCAGACTGTACCGAAGCTATGTGGATCTTTACCTGGAACATGGAAAAGAATATTTTGATAACCATATTCATAGTGATAGCTTCCATAAGGACATGCAAAAGCTTCAGGATATCTATAATAGAGGAGGTTTTTCGGAAGGCTACGCAAAAGCCTATCACGGCAAAGATATGATGAGTCTCTATCGGCCCAATCACAGCGGCGTCTGCGTTGGAGAGGTGGCTTCCGTCATAGGGACACAGGTTCGTATTACCCTCCTGGAAGAAATTAACGCACAGGATATTCTGGATATCCGCCATAGTGAGGAAGACAGCTATGAATTCACCGTGAAAGATGCTCATAACAAAGGGGAGGTTTTGTCCACCAATATAGGAAGAAGGCCGGAGACGGCGGAAAAGGGGAGGCAGCAAAGAGAGAAGCAGAAGGATAAATATTATAATCCGAAGATTCAGGTAGGCGACAAGGTATACCGAACCAAGAACAACCAGCTGCTGAAGGAGCTGGAGGAAGAATATCTATCCGGGAATAAGAGACTCGGTATGAAAGGAGAACTCACTGCAAAGCTGGGGGAAAGGCTGAAATTAACCTTAAGCTGCGGGGATATATCGGTAAATGCCTGCGGAGAACAGGTCCAGGAGGCGAAGAAGCAGCCGATGACCAGAGAAAAATTACTTGCCCCAATTGAGAAAACAGGGGATACATTTTACTATTTCGAGAGTCTAATTGTATGTATGGACGAGGGGACTTTTGTGCCTGTTTCCTGGCTAAATGAGCTTCGGAGAGAAGCCATCAGCCTGCTTATGGAAGCGGTGGTCCAAACCTTCCGCAGAAGCCCCGGGAAGGAAGAGCCGCATCCGGTTCCGGTAAGAGCAGGCAAAGCGGAAGAAAAGAAAGGCTTAGGACTCAGCGTTTCGGTCCAAAAGCAGGAGCAATTTGAAGCAGCACTGCTTTATGATGAGGTGTCGGCTATCTATGGGGATTATGAGTGGCTGGAGAAGGATTTGCTTTTGGAGCTGGCTCGTAAGGCACAGGAAGCAGGAAAGGAGTTCTATCTTGCTTTGCCTCATATCTGTCGTTTAAGTCAATATGAGAGGTTAAAAAAGAATATATTAGCAATAATAGACCATAGGGATATAACAGGCTTTATTGTCAAGAACTTTGAAGAAATAGAGCTTCTTCAGTCGTTAAAATATAATGAAAAGCAAAAAAAGCTAATTGCAAATTATAATATGTATACCTATAACGCAGAGGCAAAAACCTTTTTTGCGGAATTAGGGATCACCAACTATACAGCGCCGGTGGAGCTGAATTATCAGGAGCTGAAAGAGCTTGGGATTTTGGACTGTGATATGATTGTGTACGGCTACCAACCAGTGATGGTTTCTGCACAATGCCTTTTTGATAATACCTCAGGATGCCGGAAGAGGAGCCAGGGGAACACGGGAAAGCTTGTGGACCGTCTTGGAAAAAGCTTCTTTGTACAGGCTCACTGCGATAGCTGTTATAACATCATATACAATAGTCAGGCCCTTTCCCTTCTTAAGTATTCCAGAGAGATTACAGATCTGGGACCGGCAAGTATTCGTCTTGATTTTACGCTGGAGAGCCGGGAGGAGGCAGAGCAGGTGATATCTGCTTTTGTTACCGGTTTTTGTGGAAAAGATGGCAGGCAGGCGGAGCTTGCGGATTACACCACCGGACATTTTAAACGGGGAGTGGAATGAGAAGGCAAAACTTTCACACCTCTAATTTGTAGTGTTTCGGCAGGAATGGAGAGAGTATTATGAATCTAATTTCAGAGTTAATAAAATACATGATGATATTTCTGATCGGAATATACACCTATTATAGTTTTAATGTATTCCGTTTCAAGAACAAAAAGCATCAGAATAAAACTTATGCCGTCTTAACGGTTATTATATTTCTGCTGCATTTCATCGGTTATTTTACCTTGTTCCTGCAAAGCCAGAATAAGAAGAACCTGCTCTATCTATACGGTGCCGAGGTGGTATTGTTTATTCTGATCTTATTGCTATACCAATTGATCTATCCCAAGATATCCAGGCTTCTGCTTCGTAACATGCTGATGCTTCTGACCATAGGCTTCATAATACAGACGAGGCTATCCTTTGACAAAGCGCTGAGGCAGGTTATGATTGTGGGAGGAGCTTTTCTGGTCAGCCTGATAGTGCCGTATATTATACGAAGAGTGGACCGATTGAGGGATTACGGCTGGATTTATGGAGGAGCGGGGCTTCTTCTGCTTGTGGTGGTGCTGATTGCAGGAACAACCAACAACGGAGCCACAAACTGGCTTGATATCGCGGGCATCAGCATTCAGCCTTCGGAATTTGTTAAGCTGCTTTTTGTATTCTGTATAGCAGGACTTTTGGGAGAAGGAACGAATTTCAGAAGAGTGTGCCTGATCTCCCTGTTAGCGGGTGCGACGGTGATTCTGCTGGTTTTACAGAGGGATCT
Source organism: Bacillota bacterium (assembly GCA_023423045.1). Classification (GTDB taxonomy): domain Bacteria; phylum Bacillota; class Clostridia; order Lachnospirales; family Lachnospiraceae; genus Mobilitalea. The sequence continues at coordinate 64,386 of JAFAGA010000032.1, forward strand.
GGGCGGTGCTTTGATCTTCTTTGTGACCTATATTTTTATGCTGTATGCCGCTACGACCAGGCCGCTGTATCTGTTCTCCGGGCTGGCAGCAGGAAGCGCGGCGGCTTATCTGGCCTATCAGCTTTTTGGCCATGTCAGGGTCCGCGTGCTTGCCTGGAAGGATCCCTTTGCCTATATTGATAAGGAGGGCTATCAGATAACCCAGTCCCTGTTTGCCATCGGGACCGGCGGATGGTTTGGAATGGGACTGAATCGGGGATTGCCCACCGGTATACCAGTGGTGAATAGTGATTTTGTGTTCTCTGCCATATCGGAGGAATTGGGAGGACTGTTTGCAATCTGTATCCTCCTGATTTATGCCAGCTGCTTTGTTATGTTTTTAAACATAGCATTGGAGCAGGGAGAGCTGTTCTATCGGCTGCTTGCCATCGGTTTTTCCGTCATGTTTGCAATTCAGATTATTCTTTCCATTGGCGGAGTGATCAAATTCATTCCTTCTACAGGAGTTACCCTGCCGCTGATCAGCCTGGGAGGCAGCTCGATTCTGTCTGTGATTGTCATGTTTATGATACTGCAGGGAGTATCCCTGGCGGGAAGGGACGCGGCAAAGGAGCAGAGAAGGGCGGAAACGGAGGGCATAAATCAATGAAACAATGGATGAGACTCTTAAAAGATAAAGCCGGAGAACTGGCGGCAGCCAGGGAAACGCAAACCGGCTCAAAGCCAAGGGATGTAAGAAAACCCATCTTTAATATTATGTATATCTTTCTGGGACTATTTGTGCTTACGGCAGGGTATTTTTCCTACTATCTTATTGTCCGCAGTGATGATGTGATAAATAACGCCTATAATAAGCGGCAGGAGGTACTGGCAGAACGTGTTATCCGCGGCAGTATTCTGTCGGCAGACGGACAGGTGCTGGCACAGACCTTAGTGGATAAGGAGGGAAAGGAGACAAGGGAGTATCCCTTTAAGAAGGTATTTGCCCATGTGGTTGGAAGGTACTCCAAGGGCAAGAGCGGAATCGAGGAAATGGAAAATATCCGACTCCTAACCTCCAATGTGAACAGCATCGAGGTAATGTATTCCGATCTCATGGGAGAGAAGAGCCCGGGGGATAATGTGGTCACCACTTTAAACTCGAAGCTCCAGAAGGTGGCTTATGATGCGCTGGGCGAAAACCGGGGGGCAGTTGTTGTTCTGGAAGCCTCTACGGGCAAGATCTTAGCCATGGTTTCCAAGCCGGACTATGACCCTAATCTGGTGGATCAGGAGTGGGAGGAGCTGCTAAAGGACGAGGATACCAAGGCACCCCTGCTCAACCGTGCTACCCAGGGAATGTATCCTCCGGGATCTACTTTTAAGGTGCTGACTGCGCTGGAGTATATGCGTGAAAATATGACCTATCTGGAATACAAATATAATTGCGTCGGAAAGATCGAATATGAGGGAATGACAATTCACTGCAACCACAATAAAGCCCATGGGAATTTGAAGCTGCCCATGGCCTTGGCGAAATCCTGCAACACCTCCTTTGCCAATATCGGCAAGGGACTTGACTTAACCAGCTTCTATGAGCTGTGCGAAGATTTCCTGTTCAATCAGAGCCTTCCGGTGAAAATGACCAGCAACATCAGCCGTTTCTCGCTCCAAAAGGGTGTGTCAGGGACGAAAGAAGCGATGCAGACGGCCATAGGCCAGGGAAATACCTTGATATCGCCTCTGCATAATGCAATGATAGCCGCTGCGATAGCCAATGACGGCGTTATGATGAAGCCCTATGTGGTGGATCATGTTGTGAATGCGGAAGGGGCAACGATTAAAAAGTATTCCCCGGAGACCCTGGGCAGAAAAATGTCCGGCTCCGAGGCGGAATATCTGACGAAGGCAATGCGGTTGGTGGTTACGGAGGGAACTGCAACGAAACTGAATGATCTGTCGGTTTCGGCAGCAGGTAAGACAGGCTCTGCAGACAATTCCACAGGAAGGGCCCATTCCTGGTTTATTGGATTCGCACCGGAGAAGGATTCGGAGATCGTGGTCAGTGTCATCGTGGAGAATGTTGGTACCGGAAGCGAATATGCTGTTCCTATTGCTAAAAAAATATTTCAGGAGTATTTTAAAAAATAAGCTTTCAGGCACAAATGATACAAACGATCTTTTGGGCTGAACTGCTACGCAATTTGTTCCTTTTGTGGTATTTCAATAATTTTAGGTTGAAAACTTGTGCACATTGATGTATACTTCTATCTAGATAAGACGGTACACCAAAAAGCAGGAGGCATTGCGATGGTAGAAGCAACGAGCTGTGGTGGTGTAGTTATATTCAGAGGAAAGATTTTATTACTGTATAAGAATTATAAGAATAAATATGAAGGGTGGGTGCTACCGAAAGGGACCGTAGAAGAAGGAGAAGAGTATAAAGAGACTGCGATCCGCGAAGTATTGGAGGAAGCGGGAACGAATGCTTCCATTATTAAATACATCGGGAAGAGCCAATATTCTTTCAGCACGCCACAAAATACAGTATTAAAGGATGTTCATTGGTATTTAATGATGTCTGATAGCTATTACAGCAAACCACAAAGGGAAGAATTTTTTATGGACTCCGGGTACTATAAGTTTCATGAAGCGTATCATATGCTAAAATTCGCCAACGAGAAGCAGATTCTGGAGCGGGCTTACAATGAGTACATGGATTTGAAAAAGAGTAACCTATGGGGTAACAAAAAATATTTTTAACATCCACCGGCAAGAGGAGGGCGCAGCGCATATCAACCGAATGGTGATTATGAGCTGCGCCTTTTTATATCATAGGAAAATACTCCTATGAATTATGTTTTAGTTCACAGGATGGAAGATAGCCAAATTGCTTCTTATAGCATTTTGAGAAATACGAAGGGCTATGGAAGCCGCACATTTCAGCGCATTCTACAATGTTGATATTTCCCTTTTTCAAAAGGGTCCGCGCGTGAAGACAGCGGGTGGTGAGCAGATAGCCTTTTAGTGTCTGCCCCGTGATATCCTTAAAAATGCGGCAAAAATAGTATTTGCTGATGCATAGCTCTGACGCGAGATCGTCTAAGCTGAACTCATTTTTCAAGTTGATATTGATATATTCCATTGCCTGTTTAATTAATTCTGATTTATTCTTGCTGGCAATTCGTTCTTTATTTATGATAATCTGATTGCGGTATAACAATATGTTCATGGTGATACATAGGGCTCGGATAGCCCTTTTCCAGTGAAGCCGTTTGTTTTTTGCCTCACGGATCATTGTGTCGAATATATTTACTATTTCCGGATCGTTGGTCTTTTCACAGAAGATATTTTCTGTGATATCAAAGCCAATATCATGGCAAAAATTATGATCCATAATCAGGCAGTAGTAACTGCATTCCTGGTCATGTAATTTAATATCATGGATATAATTGGAGTTCACAATGATTACGTCACCGGCAGAGGCTGCAATAATCTCTCCGTTGATGGAGATTTCCGCACTGCCTGAAATAAAATATAGCATTTCAATATTTATATGCCAATGGTAGAAAACTTCGTTAAAATAAGAATCCATCTGATAAAAATCAAAAATTATGGGATAATCCGGTTCCATAAAAGAGTGCAGTTCATAAATGAAATCTTTCATCACAGTCTCCATTCTGTCAAAACAATACCAACACTTCCTTGCATAAGAACATGGTAAATTGTATCACAAAAGCGCAGAAAAACCAATGTGATATATAAAATAGCAATCCAGTTTTATTAATTGGCAAAGTTATATGTTTCAATTTGATCAATCAATCATTAAAATATAGACAGGTAGTTCCGGTGAACGGCTCTTTCATTACAAGAATAAAATAAAAAATTAACCCATGCGCACAAACTGTACGCAGGAAAGGAGAAAATATGAATTACAGAGTAACACAGAAAGAAGACTGGAATGAAATCATTCCGCTTGTTAACAAGGCATTTGAATCAAAGTTTAAGATGGAGGATGCGTTTCCTCTATTGTTTGCCCGGGAAAATAACACATCCTATGTGGCGGTATGTGATGGAAAGATCGTTTCCTTTATTGGAGGGGTGCCCGGAATTTATGACTGCAATGGCAGAAGGACTGCTTATGTCAGTATCGGTGCTGTTTGTACGGCGCTGGAATATCGCAACCGTGGCATATCCGACGGACTATTAAAATATGCTCTTGCGGATTATAAAAACAGCGGATTTGGATTTGCTCTGATTTCCGGGGACAGGGATTTGTATCTGAGAAATGGTTTTCAATTGTTCGGTGATATCAGAAAGTATGAGATTAAGCTTGATCAGGAATTGTTAGCAGGCTGTCCGGATAGGGGCCTGCAGGTAAAACAATACGATGGCTCCAATAAGATGCAGCTCCAAATGTATCGTTTATATACACAAAAAGGATTTATCTGCGGATTTACCGAGTTTAAAAAATTGTTAGAGGCGTCGGCGATGAATACACTCATCGGCGGAGAGTCGGAGATTCTGGCGGCATATGAGAAGGACGCCATGGTATCCTTCCTTGCAGCCTCCCTGAAACAGGATGGGGTTCATAAGCACGGCGAGATAATTGAAGTGGCGGGCGAGCTGGATACCATGGGCGATTACAGCAGGTATCTCTTTGAACAGCAGCATTGCAGCAGTCTGGAATATGCTTTCAACCCGTCACTGGATGGAGAATTGGAATTTCTGAAAAAAATACCCTATAAAAAGATACGCAACCAAGGAAGTGTCCTGTCCTTCGAGGAGGGAATCGATGATCGTCTGATCCCATATACAAGCTGTCTGTCATTTGTATAGGAAATGCCTGGAAGCAGCTGATGATTAGCATATAGAAAGGCTTTATAAAACAGGAGGTAAATATGATTCGAGTAGGTATGATAGGATGCGGCGGGATTGCTCACGCGCATGCCCAGTGCTATAAGCATATACACGAGGCCCAGGTGGTAGCTGTGGCCGATCTGGTGAAAGAGCGTGCCGATGAGATGGCGGATATTCTGGGTGCCCAGGCATTGTACAGCGGAGATGATATCCTGAACAGGAAGGACATAGATATGGTAGATATCTGCCTCCCCACTAATCTGCATTGTGAATATGTTATTAAAGCCGCCAAGGCAGGATTCCATATCTTATGTGAGAAACCCATCGCTCTGACCGTAGAAGAAGGAAAGAGGATGCGTGATGCGGCTGAAGAATCAGGGGTTAAGCTTATGATAGCCCATGTACTCCGTTACTTTCCGGAATATGAGAATGCGAAAAAGATTGTGGAAAGCGGGGATATCGGCCGTCCGGTCATGGTGAGAGCCTATCGGGGCGGAGAACATCCCGGAAGGGCGAGGGAATGGTATGAAGATAATAATATCAGCGGAGGTGCGATTCATGATATGGCGATCCATGATATTGATTTTCTTATGCATTGCTTTGGGGATGTGAAAGAAGTTTATGCGAAGGGCAATGCCTATCGGCATGAAAGATACAATGAATACGATGTTGTTATGCTGGAGTTTAAAAATGGAGTGATGGCTCATTTCGAGGCGGATTGGTCCAAGCCGGAGGGGGCTCCTTTTGCAACAAAACTGGAGATTGTGGGAACAGAGGGGATTTATGAAAGCAACTCGGAGGATTCGATTCCGGTGATTTGTCATAGGGCTTCTTCGAAATCGGGACCTTCGGATAGAGTGGCCATACCGGAAAGCCCTCTGACTGCAAGAAGTAATCCCTATGCAAAGGAAATCATCGATTTTATCAGTGCGATTGAAAACAATACAGATGTGCCGGTATCCTGTGACGATGCCATCAGGGCGGTTTATATATCTCTGTGTGCAATGGAATCTATGAAGACCGGCAAAAAAGTAAATCCCAGGGAGGCGATATAAATGAATCTGGCAATGATAGGATGTGAACATATGCATGCCGCTTCTTATATTGAGGAAGCGCTGAAAATAAAGAATGTTAATGTGCTGGGTCTGGCGGAGCCGGATACGAAAATCGGAAAACCGTTAGCCGATCAATATGGGATACCGTATCATGAGAACTACACGGATTTGATTTCCCGTGATGAGGTAGATACCGTATGTATCTGCTCATCCAATGCGCTGCATGCCAGGCTTACCATAGAGGCGGCCAGGGCAGGAAAGCATGTGATTGTGGAAAAACCCATTGCAACCACAATCGAGGATGCAAAGGAAATGATAAAGGTCTGTAAGGAGAATGGAGTAAAGCTTATTGTGGCATTGCCGTGCAGATATATTCCGGCGGTTGTAAGGGCGAAGGAGATCATAGACAGCGGCTCCATTGGAGATATTGTAGCTATCACCGGTACAAATCATGGAAGTATGCCGGGGGGCTGGTTTGTGGAGAAGGAAAAGTCCGGAGGCGGAGCAATCATTGATCATACCATTCATGTGGCTGATATCATGCATTGGATCTTAGGAAAAGAGGTGGAAGAAGTCTTTGCCAAGGGAGGAAGGTATATCCATGATATCGAGGTGGAGGATACGGGGCTGATATTTATGCAATTTAAGGATGGCCCTTATGCCACCCTGGACACCTCCTGGAATCGGCCAAAGTCATTTCCTACCTGGGGAGATGTGAATCTTAATATAATAGGAACGAAGGGAAGCATCCAGGTGGACTCATTTAAGCAGCACGGAAAGCTTTACTCCAACAAACATACGAAAAGTCTGCAAAGCTATTGGGGCGATGACATGAACAGGCTTATGCTGGAGGATTTTGTGGACGCGATAGACAATGACAGACCGTCGCCGATCCCCGGAGAGGATGGATTGTTTGCTTTGCAGGTTGCGATACAGGCATATAAATCAATTGAAACAGGGGAGCCGATAACCGGCCTTGGTGCATAGTATGGATGCAAAAAAACGTATTATAGAATTGATGGAACAAAAAAAGGATTTGTTTGCCGGGGTGGCAGATCAGATTTGGGGCTTTGCGGAGACCCGTTTTTCCCTGAAGCAATCAGCAGATCTCCTTTGTGAAGTGATGGAAGGGGAAGGGTTTAAAATAACAAGAGGTCTTGCAGGAATGAAGGATGCTTTTATTGCGGAATACGGCCAGGGCAGCCCGGTGATTGGAATTCTTGCGGAATACGATGCACTCGGCAACATGAGCCAGAACTCCGATGTTGCTGAGCCGTCTCCGATAAAAGCGGGAGAAAGCGGACATGGCTGCGGGCATCATTTATTGGGCGCGGGGGCGATTGCAGGCGCGGTTGGTATCAAGGATTACATGGAAGAGACAGGCCTGTCCGGTACGATTCGTCTCTTTGGCTGCCCTGCAGAAGAAAGCGGTTATGGAAAGGCATTTATGGCCAGGGATGGTGTTTTTGGAGGTACGGATATTGCACTTACCTGGCATCCGATGGATTCCACCGGTCTGTGGGATTTCAGTTCTCTAGCCGTATTGCAGGTGTACTTCCGGTTTAAGGGACGTGCCGCCCATGCTGCGGCTGCACCGGAGCACGGGCGAAGTGCCCTGGATGCGGCAGAGCTGATGAATATCGGTGTCAGCTTCCTGAGAGAGCATATCATAGACGAAGGACGTATTCATTATGCCTTTACCGATGTGGGAGGTACTTCTGCCAATGTGGTACAGCCGACGGCAGAGCTTTATTACTTTGTACGAGCACCCAAGATGGAGCAGGCAATGGAGATTTATGAACGGGTTGTTAAAGTTGCCAGGGGTGCGGCCATGATGACAGAAACAGAGGTTGAGGTTGATTTTAACTCTGCCTGTGCTAATTATCTGGTGAACCGGGAATTGGGCAAGGTGATGTATGAGAATCTGAAGCAGCTTGCTCCGATGGAATACACGTCAGAAGAAATGGAGTATGCAAAGCAATTTTATGACCAACTCCCGCAGACCACAAAGCTTCAGCTTGCAGAAAAGCTTCGGATGGCTTTTCCGGAGGAAAATTCTGCGGTTATCAGCGCAGAGGCGGACAGTCCGCTCAACCGGCTGGTCACTCCTCTTACTTTCCCGCGTAAGCCCATGAGCGGTTCAACCGATGTGGGGGATGTCAGCTGGAATGTGCCTACTGCTATGGTGGTGGTAGCCACAGCTCCCAACGGAACTCCTGCCCATTCCTGGCAATGGGTCGCTACCGGCAAATCTTCCATAGCCCACAAGGGAATGATGACAGGAGCAAAAGTGATTGCCATGACGGCTTTTGATGCTTTGGTGAACCCTGAAATTATAAAAAAAGCGAAGGAAGAGCTTAAGGCCAGCCTGAGTGCCGGAGGCTATCGGAGTGTAATCCCTCCGGAGGTATCTCCGCGTTAATGTTTGAAGAACAGAAAGCGGCCCGTTTTGCGGGCCGCTAATATAATGGAGGGGGAGACGGGACGTTCATTATTCTAAGTTCGAGGGTGAGTCTGGCAGTTCCCAACGGGCATCAAAGGTTTCAACCGCCCGTATGCTGCTGATGCCGATGGGTACTTTAAACTGAAGTGTAACAAGATAGATGGGGGCGTAATGGCCGTTGCCATCACTTCCGGAGCCCCAGGAGATGTCAAAATCCTTCTTTGTGAGAACGGTATTATCCTCCAGGATAATCCGTGTATGCTCCACACCTTTGCTGAAAGCATCAAATTGCTCCCTGGAATCAGAACCGTCATCATAGGTAAAAAACATGGTGCAGATGAAAGGAGTAATCTGAACACGGTCAAATACAAAAGAATAACCGTCTTTTTCTACATCAGTAGAAATAAGACTGTTTTTGCTGATGTCTTTTGCATTGTCAATGGAAAGGTTCAAATTCCAGACTTCATCATATAAGCTATGGAATTGAGGTGCTCCTGTAGTGAAATAGCCAAATCTGCTCAATTCAAGGGAATAATCTCCCTTGACGATAGAATCATAGGCAATCAGTGTATACAATATCTGGAATTGATTGTCGGCCAGACTGCGGTCCTGAGTGCTATAGATATATTCAATACTTCCGCAGTACATATGATCGAAAATATTTCCGCCCAGATCGCTGTTAAAACGGTAGTTTTGAAGAGGCGGCATATCGGTCTCAAGAAGTACGCTGTCCAGCTGCTTTGCAGTTACCCGCAGCATCAAGGTTATGGTATTGCCGCTTGTAAGGAGATCCATAATATCAATTCTCATGGTATCGGTATCAACCGCCGTGCCAAGTGCAGTCGACGCCATGTCATTCAGCTGCTCCGTATTAATGTAACCCTGCTCTTTCTCAGAGCTAATTCGCTGGGTGAAAAAATGTTTGAAGAATTCCCCTCCATAGAATGTATACGCCAGTGCAGTGGTGGTGCCGATCAATAAGGTTATGCATATCAGGGAAATAGCAACGGCTGCCCGTTTTGGCATAGGGATAGGATACGCATTCTTTATTCCGGTCTTTCCATATACGGTATCCGCCAGAATTTGCTCCTTCCATGCCTCGGGGGTTTTGATGAATTCAAATTCATTCCAGAGCTCCATCGATAATCACTCCTTTCAATAATTCTCTGCCGCGTTTCATCCATGTCTTGATGGTGTTTTCATTTTTCCGAAGTATTCCGGCGATCTCCTTTACACTGTAGCCTTCATAATAATAAAGATACAGAACGCTGGCATATTGCTTCGGCAATGCTTTCACCAGAGGGAGGAGCTGATAATCCGGCTTGTCCTCGGCTTTTATGATTAAGGTATCGATATCCTCGTATTGCCTGCGAAACAGCTTGCGTTTAAGATCCCGGCAATCATTGATTGTTACTACAATGAGCCATTTTTTGATATCCAACAGGCCTTTATTCCTGACCGGATGCTTCCAAAGCTTCAGGAAAACATTCTGATAGCAGTCCTGGGCGTCATGATAATTTTTCAGATATAGATAGCACAGTCTGGTTACCAGGTCGGAATATTCTTCCACCAGATTTTCGAATGAATGCCCTGCATCGATGGCTTCGTCATCCTTCATATCGATTCCCCCCCTTTTTATAAATAACGTATCCCATAACCGAAAGGTTTCATTGCCCGCAATAATTGCAATAATAAATTTGAGTACTATTATACATTATAAAAGCGGTTGTTCAAGAAAAGCGTTACAGTAAAAAATCCCTAGAACCGTTATAAATTGGTTCTAGGGATTTATGAAATAACATTGCCGCTTTTTATCGTATGCATACATAGAGTTCATAGTAACCCTGGGGATAAAAACAAATTGGACAGATTTCGGGAGCGCACAAGCCGCTTAAGATATTGCCGCAGCCCAAACAAATCCATAATTTTTCTTCGCTTTTACAAAACAGGGTATCGGTCCGTATTTCAGCCAAATAAGTTTGAAATGTCAGATGATGGTTTAGTTTAATATTAGCGATACCGCTAAACAGTGCGGAGATATCTCCATATCCCTCTTCCCTGGCAACACGCGAGAAGTCCCGATACATGGTATTTCCGGCATAGTTCTCGTTTTCCGTAGCCTCCGCCAGGTTTTCTTCCGTATTCAATTCTCCGCCGTTGATAAGATTGCGCAATCTTTCGGCAATAAATCTGTTATTTCTTGATACGGTCTCGAAAGTAAAACTAATTCCCAACAATACCTCTTGTCTCGCTTTTACACCGAATATATCATATTTGGCCTGTGATTGTAACTCATATGCAAAGGCGCTTTGCAGATTCTGATAAGTCCTGCTTTGTTGAAAGTCCATATGACCTCCCGGGATGGCTATTCCTCATATAATCATATGTTTTATTTGAGTTTTTATGTTACTGTTGTTTCCGTTTTCATGATGCTTGCATTAATAATCAAACAGGTAATTGTCAAGCATTTGATGGTTGTTAATAATAGCCTCATTACTTAACTTTCTTTGGCGAAGCGTTTTATCGCTCTCTAACAGATAGCTGTAGATTACATCCAGTACAAATAGAAAGACAAGATTATTGGATATGGAGATGGCGTTCTTTGCCGTGATTTTATCGCTGGTAACGAATTTATAATCTACAAGATCATCTAATTTGGGTGAATCGTAGCTTGTGATAGAAATAATCGTAGCATTTCGGTCACGGCAGGTATTCAGGGAATGGAAGATATCCCTCATTATAATGGTATGAACAATAAAGATGACTGCATCGGCAGGCTGAACATTTGCTGCGCATAGATACATATCGGTTATATTGGTAATTGCTTTTGCTTTGATCCCGATCATGCTCAATTTATATTCCGCTTCCGTGGCAATCAGTGCATTAGAGGAATAGGAAAAAATATACACATTGGAAGCTTTTTTTATGGCATCTGCGGCCTTTCCTAAGACGGCTTCGTCCAGCATGGCAGAGGTATTACGCAGTAATTGACGATAATCCCTGCTGACAGAGGATATGAAACTATCGGATTCCGTCGTATTCTCGCTGCGATTCATATTATTATAGAAGGTTTCCTGGGCAAGGGCCACTTTAAAGCTGTTAAAGCCTTTGAAACCTATTTTCTTACAGAAGCGGTTGACACTGGCTTCAGAAGTATTTGTTTTTTTTGCAATCGTGGTGATGGTACTGGTAACCACATCATCCGCATGGTTCATAATGTATTGGGCAATCTCGTTCTCACCTACAGTGAAGTTGTTTTGTAAAGATATAATTTTTGATATTACAGCTTGAACCATTTTATATTCACCTCTACGTCATAAAATAATCATTTCAATAGGATAATGATACATCAAAATACCCGGCTCGTCAATTTTATCGCAGGAAAAGAAAACAATCTATCAAAAACTATCATAATTTACGCTTTTAATAAAATAAATTTTCAATAACATTGACAGTTACTGAAAGTCATGGTAAAATTTATCTAGATAATTCGAGAAAACACTATAAAAAGTATAGATATTGACCATACAATATGAAAATAGTTTTTATTATTATAATAAGTATGTGATATATTTATATCTAAGGAGGAGGTTGTTATTATCTATTATGGAGAGAGTTTTGATGTTATTGTTGCGGGAGGAGGTGTATCGGGAGCTCTGGCTGGGATTGCAGCCGGAAGATGCGGAGCGAAGGTTCTTATCATAGAACAAAGCGGATATTTGGGAGGAACACTGACAGGCGGCGGTGTCGGACCGATGATGACTTTTCATGCCGGAGAGAAACAGATTATTATGGGGCTGCCGGAAGAACTGGTTCAGAATATGACAAAGCGGGGATACTGCGCAGGACATGTGAAGGATACCACCCGATATGTAAGCTATGTAACACCATTTTCCGCAGAAGGCTTAAAGCTTCTTTTGGACGAAATGGCGGAAGAGGCAGGCTGCAGGGTATTGTATCATACCTTCGTGGGAGCGGTTGCAGCAGAGGAAGAAAGAATCACTTCAGTGACCGTATGCAACAAGGATGGTTTGAATCTGGTAACAGGAAAGGTATTTGTAGATGCCACCGGCGACGGGGATCTTGCTGCACGGGCAGGTGTTCCTATGACCAAGGGAAGAGAAGGAGACGGAGCAGCTCAACCCATGACGATGAACATGAAGTTCTGCAATGTGGATACAGGAAGGCTCAAGGAGCATATAACCTCGCGGCTGCAGGAATTCAACCGTCTGAAGGATAATCAGGATCTGATGTCTCTTGCATCGCCTTTTTGTGTTGCCGGATTTAAGGAAGAGTTTAAGGCTGCAAAGGAACGCAAGGAGCTGGATTTTGACAGGGAAGAGCTTTTGTTTTTTGAAACCAACCGGCCGGGAGAATACATTATCAATACTACACGAATTCTCGGACATGATGCTACCGATGCGCGGAGCCTAAGTGAGGCAGAAATCATAGGACGTAAGCAATGTGCCCAGTTGGAATCCTTCTTACATAAGTATATTCCGGGGTTTGAAACTGCGCTGCTTGAGTATACCGGACCGTCGGTAGGAGTGAGAGGATCAAGGCAATTGATCGGAGATTATACATTAACAGCGGATGACATTCTGGAGAGGCGAAGCTTTTCAACGACCATAGCGCATTCCGCCTATCCGATCGATATTCATAATCCCAAGGGAGCAGGTACGGACAGTGTATTCCTCAGTGAAAAAGGAAGCTATTACAGTATTCCGTATGAAGTGATGACCTGCCCCAAACTGTCGAATCTGTTGGTGACCGGACGATGCATATCGGCAACCTTTGAAGCACAGGCTGCCATACGGGTTACACCGACGGCCGGTGCCATTGGGCAGGCCGGCGGAGTGGCAGCTGCATTGTGTGCCCTGGAGTATGGAGATGTCCATAGCGTGGATATAGGAAGGCTACAAGAGATTCTGCAAAAGCAGGGAGCATATTTAGATGTTGAAAACATATAAAACCAGGAGGATTTAAATTATGATGTTACAGGCGATCGGTATTTTAATTATTTTTGCTATCTGTGTCGTATTAATGATGACCCGAAAATTACCCACGATTTTAGCGCTGCCCATCATGGCGATCGGTATTGCTGTTATCGCTGGTATCCCCTTCATTTCTTCCGATAAGGAGAAATTTACGATTGCAAAGGATGTGCTCGAGGGCGGAGCAATGCGAATGAGTACGGCGATTGCCGGCTTGATTTTCGGCGGCTGGTTCGGCAAAATACTTGCCAAGGTTGGAGTTACCCGTACTATTATCCGCAAAGCGGCAGAGATGGCAGGCGATAAACCCCTGCCCATTGCACTGGTATTCCTGGCGGTATGTTCCGTCATCTTTGCGGCCTCCAATGGTTTGGGAATGGTAATTTTGGTTGGTACAATCATTCTTCCCATTATGATGAGTGCAGGACTCAGTCCAATCGTATCCGGTATCGTTTTATTGCTTTCCAATGGGATCGGTGTAACCTTCAGTGTCGGCACCCTGGGAGTATATATTGACACCCTGGGTTTACCGCTGGAAACGGTTACGGCTTACTCCTGGTTATGCGGTATTCCTCTGATTATTACTGCTGTAATTATAATCGTAGTATTTACAAGAAAGGAAGGAAAAGTGCGTAAGGCCTGGGCAATGCCTGCTGCGGATCAGGGAAATTCAGAAAAGAACGTCAGAAGCATAGCATTGATCAGCCCGATCATTCCGGTAGTTCTGGTGTTTGCATTCAAAATGCCTCTGGTTCCTGCAATTATTATCGGTATCGCTGCAACCTTACTGTTGTCTACACCGAAAAATTTTGTACAGGTTACTTCCAGTGCCTTTGTAGAAGGAATTCAGGACACGGCAGGCGCGGCAGCATTAATGATTGGTATTGGTATGACATTAAAGGCGGTAATGGCACCAGAGGTATCCACAATACTTCAGCCCATCATTCAGGCCATTATTCCTTCCGGCCCGGTGATGTTTGTATTGGTATTCGGCCTGCTGAGCTTCCTGGCGATTTATCGCGGTCCGCTCAATGTATGGGGGCTGGGAAGCGGTATTGTAGCCTTATTATCCGCGGTTGGCATGAATCCGGTGGCGGCCATGGTGGCGCTGCGTCTCGACTCCAATGTGCAGGCGGCATGTGATCCTACCAATTCACATAATGTATGGGTTGCTGATTTTACGAAAACAGATGTAAACGATTATTTGAAGAAAACAATTGTATGGATTATGATATCTACTTTCATCGGCTTAATCGTCGCCAGTTTTATTGTATTCTAATAAAACTGGGACCAGTGGACAGAACCGGAAGAGGATAATTCTAGAGGATGGTGGAACATGAGTACTAAGGTAAGAATTGGTATCGATGTTGGCGGAACATTTACGGATGCAGTCATTATTGATAACAATACATATGAAATTTTGGCAAAAAAGAAAATTCCAACGACCCACGAAGAGGGTGTCGCTGTGGGCGTGGTAAAGATAATATCCGGCCTTATGGAGGAGCATCAGCTCCTCCCGGAGGATGTTACATTTATTGCCCATGGCACGACACAGGCGACCAATGCTTTGCTGGAAGGCGACGTTGCCAGAGTAGGGATCATTGGTATGGGGACCGGACTGGATGCGCGCAGTGCCAAAAGTGAAACGGAAATCGGGAATCTGGAATTAGCCGAAAGTAAGTATCTGCAAAGTGAGCATACCTTTATTGACAGCAAGGAATTAGCCGAGGACCTGATAAATGAAGCGATTACAAAGCTTGCCGGCAATGGGGCGGAGGTTATTGTTGCGAGCGAAGCATATAGTGTGGACGATCCCGCAAATGAGAAATTCGTTATGGATTGTGCGGCAAAGAAGAAGCTGTATGCAACCGGCGGGCATGAAATCAGCCAGCTGTATGGGTTAAAGATGAGGACAAGAACAGCGGTTGTGAATGCCAGTCTGATACCGAAGATGATGGAAACCGCCAATATGACGGAGCAGGCGGTCAAGGAGACAAAGATACAGTCTGAATTAATGATCATGCGCTGCGACGGCGGAGTTATGAACGTGGAAGAGGTTCGCAAGCGCCCCATCCTAACCATGCTGAGCGGTCTGGCTGCCGGGGTTGCAGGGGCTCTTATGTATGAGAAGATATCGGACGGAATATTCTTTGAAGCCGGCGGCACCAGTGTTGACATTAGTGTGATAAAGAACGGCAGGGTAATGATCAAATATGCCCAGGTCGGTGAGCACAAAACCTATCTTCAGAGCCTGGATGTAAGAACCCTCGGCATCGCAGGCGGAAGTATGATCCGCGTAAAAAACGGCAAAATAGTGGATGTCGGACCGAGAAGTGCGCACATTGCCAAGAAGGAATATGAGTGCTTTGCAGCGTCGGAGCTTCTTGCCGGAGGCACGCTGCAATTCGTAAGCCCACTGAAGGAAGATCCCTGCGAGTATAGTGTGGTGATGACTCCCGCAGGAAAAGAATACTCTTTAACCCTTGCCGGTGCGGCTAATCTTCTTGGATATGTTCCGGAGGATGATTATGCAAGGGGCAACATGGAAAGCGGAAAGCTTGCGTGGCAGGCTCTTGGCGATTATCTTCAGCTGAGCGGGACGCAGGCGGCGGAGATCGCTTTGGATATCGCAATGAGCAAGCTGGAGAAGCTGGTAAATGAGCTGATTGATGAATATGAATTAGACCGTAAATTTGTGACCTTCGTCGGCGGAGGAGGAAGCGGCTCCGTGATTGTCAATGCTCTTGGAAAGAAGATGAATATCAAGAGCAAAATCGCCAGGAATGCACCTTATATCTCAACCATTGGTGTTGCTCTGGCCATGGTTCGGGAGCAAATAGAGCGCACGGTACTTAATCCGGCGGACGAGGACATAAAGAAGATCCGCAGGGATGTGATAGAACAGATTGTTCGTTCAGGAGCGAAGGAAGAGACGGTAGATGTATCCATCGAGATTGATTCCCAGAAAAATATATTGCGCGCAATTGCAACCGGCGCTACCGAATTAAGGCAAAAGGATTTGAATGCAGCGGCCCTGTCAGAGGAACAGCTTGCGGATATATCCGCCCAGGCATTGGGGGTCAAAACCGAAGCAGTTCATTTTGCCGGAAACACAGGGAGATGGAATTTGTTTGAAGCAAAGCTGGAGAAGAAACTGTTGGGATTTATCAAGCTGAAAAGTAAAAGTATAGCAGTAATCGACCGGGAAGGGGTGGTTCGGCTGCGAAAGGATAAGGCAGAGCATTTGATCTTTGCAAAGCGGAACAGAGCCACAGCCTTCAATTCATTCCTGGATGAGAATACAACCTATTCGGATGCAAACGCAACCATACCCAAGGTCTTTGTATTCTATCGCGAGAAGATGCTGGATTTGACAGGGATGCAGACGGCGGAACAGCTTTATTCTATTCTGGATTTAGAGACAGATATGATGGAGCCGGGGGAAGAGATTATAGCAATCGCATATAAGTAAAGGCAAATGGTTTCGTAAAGCGTACCATTCGTTGTTTTTGCCGCAGAGCGGCAGCATGGAGTGTTATCATGGTGAATGATCGGATCTTAGCATTATGTGAATTATCAAATGATCTATTATACGGTAAAATCCCGACAGACAGGCTCTCTTACTATATTGATTCATCTTTGGCGGCCGGCAGAGCCGCCGCCAAAGAATATGTCGGTGCGGATATCCGGCAATTGTATCAGGAAAACAAGATACAAATCGAATATTGTAAGGATAATAAGAGTACCTTTGGTGTTGTGCTAAGAGGCCAGATGGTAATGGGGAAAGAGGAGGCGAAGGTAGAGTTATATTCCGCTTCTATTGAAAGTCTGGCTAAAAACAGTCGGATTTATGATACCCCGCCCATGGATTACAATATGGCTCTTAATACGCATTTAGCCCATGAGTTCTTTCATTTTCTTGAATATAAGAAAAAGAGTTTTGTTTCGGAAGAATTGGATTCTGTCGTTATCATGAAGTTCTTTGGATTGCGCCGCAGAGGCCGCATCAATCGATGTTCTGAGATTGCCGCCCATGCATTTGCAAAGGAGCTTCTGCATTTGCCATATCTGCCGAATTTGTATGATTATGCTTATCTGATCAATACAGATAAGATGAAGCAGGAGGATTTATCCGCTTTAATCAGCAGGATGGAGCAGCGGTTGGGCTAAAAGGCCATTTTTATTGTTATTGTAAGGCCATTTTAATTTCTCGATTTTGTCTGTAACCACTTGACATCTTTTTATTCATGAGATATACTATCTAAGTCGCAGTAATCTGGTGGATTACAATATGAAAAATATATATGACACCCGAAAAATACTGCAAAATCAGCGGATGTGGCGGAATGGCAGACGCAGCAGACTCAAAATCTGCCGAGGGCGACTTCGTGAGGGTTCGAGTCCCTCTATCCGCAGTAAAAAGGCATATTTCCTACCAGGGAGATATGTCTTTATTTATGTAGAAACGTATGATATTATGTAAGCAAATGGAGATTCTCGATGAGCAATCCCGGGTGGGGAGGATAAATAAAATGGAGAAAGAAATATTTATGTATGACGAGAAAGCAGCATCTGAATGTAGGGTTATAAAAGCTCATCCAATCAAACTATTTGTACTTTACATTTCCATTGTCTGTATAAGCCTCTTTGTATTTCCGCTCAGTTTTCTATGGCTTCCTGATTTTATTGTTGATATGATTGATTTCTTGACTGGCGGTAATATTGTGAAGTTTGGTTTTTTTCTATGGGAAGTTGTAATGGTCTGGGGCTTTGTATGGTATTTCAAGTGGATAAAAACTTCAAATTGGTAGCAGATGGACAGGTTTCTGTTATCCGACTGGATGAAGTTAGTGTATTAAAAAAGACAGATAACTATTTGTATCTTTCTTATAAGAATTGTAGAGGGAAAAAAGCAGTGTTAAAAGTGATATCAGCATATCCAAATTTGGAAACAGCGATATATTCAACAAATATTCAACAATATGATGAGCGATTTCCTGGTAAAGTAAAAGTAAACTATAGAATGATGATAATATTTGGCGTTGTTATGGCTTTCGTATTTTACGGACTTCTCGCCATCCTATTAGCATAGACAGGCTGCAAATTGATGAAATTCATGCTGATGCATGGGTAAGTGTTATTCTTTTTGTCAGAGGATCACATATGCGAAAGCCTGCCCCAAAAAGCTGAAATTGCTTTATCGGCAGGCTTTTATAAAATGAATTTGTGTAATATAATTTCCTGCCTTAAGCTCGCAAGGCAAAAACTTATAAATCAACCTGATCAAAACGTTTTGCAGAAATCCGGTATGCAGTAAACATTCCGATACCATATACTGCTGCACCGGCAACCAGTATGGGAAGCTGTCGCAGCATCATATTTGGCACAACGCTGTCGAGCCATTCAAACCCTGGGAAATGAACAAGTACCTCCATTATAACCACTGCCATAGCAGCCGGTAAGATGGCCAGCAGAAACGCTTTATCAATTTTATAGGCTGTTTTGAAAAACTGTGTCAGCAAAATTACATCGAAGATAGCATATATCATCAGCCCAAAGCCATAGTAGGCTACATTTGCCTCAATACCAGCCGGATTGCCTTCTGGCAAAACGCGAACGCGCAGTATGGCAAAGGGCAGGGAAATGAGCAGTTGTGTCATCTGGGTCAAAACCATAAGAAGGAATTTGGCCTTCACCGTATCCCTCTTTTTTACCGGAAGCAGAGCAGTATAGTAAATATCGTTTGTTTCCCGGCCATACATAAAAGTAATATACGGTGCAAGGCAGCCGAAGAGGAACACCATTCCATATGGATACGCCGGAACAATAACCAGCGCTCCAAGCAGGGTGAAGATATACAGATTTGGATGGGCGGCCAGCCGCAGCTCCTTGTAAAGTAGATTAGATATCATAGCTTCTCCTTTCCGTTCGTATCATAATTTCCTCCAAAGACAGCTTCCCGCCTTCACCTGGCTCCTTCAGGTTCTGGAAGGACTGGATAAAGGCGGATTTTTCAGCACTTTTCAGCAGCTTTCCCTCCTTGATATAGGTAATATCATCGGCGCATTTTTCCAAATCAGAGGTAATATGAGTAGAAAAAAGAATGCTTCTTTCCCCGTCCTTCACAAGCTGACGGAACAATCCCAACAAATCGTCGCGGGATACCGGGTCAAGTCCGCTTGTGGGTTCATCCAAAATCAACAGCTTGGCATTGTGGGATAGTGCAAGGGCCAGCATATATTTAACTTTCATGCCGGATGAAAGTTCTTTTACCCGTTTTTGGGGGTCGAGCGCAAAAGTCTTGAGATATTTTTGATAGGCCTCCTCATCCCAATTTGGGTAAAAGCGTTTTGTGACCGCTGTAATAACAGCTAACTTCTTATGCTTGTAGAAATCAATCTCGCCTAGAACCACACCGATGTTTTGCTTGCAGCTTTCCTCATTTTCCATAAAGCCGCGGCCAAACATTTCGATTTTCCCGCTGTCCGGGCGTACCAGATTCAGCATGGATTTTAAGGTTGTGGTTTTTCCTGCACCATTTTTCCCGATCAGTCCCATAATCCTGCCCTGCGGCAGCGAAAACGTAATGTCTCGTAATATGAAACTTGGATAATGCTTTGTTATCCCTTGCACAGACAATATATTCACGTATTATCCTCCTTGCCCTTAAAAAAACGATCAACAGCCCCGCCGGTCATTCGCAGAAAAGTATTGCTGTTTACCAATGCGATTCCGGCGGTCACCGGGTTGCTGTCCCCCAGCACCACCAGCGTATCGCCGGGTTGAAACTTCAACGTGTCCCGTGCCTTTTTAGGCAATACGATTTGTCCCCTTTCGCCTATGGTTACCGTACCGAAGATGTGCTTGTTTTTGGGGCCGATAGGAACCCCTTCCTGTTCAGAGTCATAACGCACCAAGTCATTCAGGGATACCTCAAATAAATCAGCCAATGCCTCACAGTTGAGAATGTCGGGCAGGGAGTCCCCGTTCTCCCACTTTGCCACGGCCTGCCGTGTAACGCCAATTTGCTCGGCGACTTCCTCCTGCGATAAACGGCGGCGGGTTCTCAGATGGCGTAGGTTGACAGCAATATTATTTTTGGAATTATTCATACTTTTCATACCTCCTTATTTAATAATACACCTAAAATGAAAGTAATGAAACCAACTGTTGTGTACATATTATGTTCGTTTTAGTTGCATTTATTTTTAAGGAGGCAATGGATTTCACAGTTTTTATGGCAAATTCTTTAAAAAATGGTATTTTTAATGACGGATGATTTCCATAGGCAGATGCTTGAAGGTCAACAGGCAGGATTAAGTTATTATATCTGCTTTGCGGCAGAAAGCTATGCGACAAAATAGTATTTTCATATGAGCATTTTATACTTACCAGGTATCATGTACAAAAAAACTTGTTATCATATAATGAATATGTGATAATAAGATTAACGGGCCGAGGTATTGTGTTGCCGTAAAGAATAGCAAAAATGCTATGAAAAGGAGAAAAGTCCATGATCGAGTGTCACTCGACACTTCACAAAAAGCCCTCCGATTATGATATCCTTTTATTCCTATCCGATAAACTTTCCTGGGATCAGGATGGTATTCCTCCTTTTTTTGATGTTGTCTCGGATGCATTAGAGCACTCTCTTAATTATGCAGCACTTGTATATATTAACTTTGTCATGGATAATGGTTTCATTCTTTTTCCGCATAAATGGCTTCTTGAAGCCAAGAATTTTTTACAATCAACTATGAGTTTTAGTAATGATAATTTGTATGGAGGGATTGACATGAATGGAAAGAAAGAGTTGGCTGAAATAAAGAAGGAGGAAGTGACAGGGGCGACAGTTTCATCGAAGTGCAGTACATCCTTGGATGCCGGACCTTTTTACCATGGCACAAAAGCGGACTTGAAACCAGGAGATTTGCTGGAGCCCGGTTACAGTTCTAATTATGGTAAGCAAAAGAAGGCCAACTATGTTTATCTGACTGCGACTTTAGATGCGGCTGTGTGGGGAGCAGAGCTTGCGATGGGGGATGAACCGGGTCGTATCTATCGTGTGGAGCCCATCGGTACCTTCGAGGATGATCCTAATCTGACAGATAAGAAATTCCCTGGAAATCCGACCAGATCCTATCGCACCCGACAGCCCTTGCGTGTAGTAGGGGAGGTCTTGGACTGGGAAGGCCACTCCTCGGAGATACTCCAGCAAATGCGGGATCATCTTGAAGAACTTAAGCGTCTCGGTATTGAGGCGATAAACGACTGATTATAGATTGTAAGCAGTGGAGATTTGCGGAAGATCAAATGTAAAAGAAATTAAGTATTAAGTTATTGGCAAACTCTATTCATGATCTGATAGAACAAGGAGAAAGAACGATGGAAAAAAACCAGTTAATTACAAATTTCTGGAGCGATATTGCTGCACAAAATGCTGTGGCGTTGAAAGAGTATTTTCACCCTGATGCGTATGTGCGTTGGAACAATACAAAGGAACAATTTACAGTGGATGAATTCCTTGTCGCAAATTGCGAGTATCCCGGAAATTGGCAGGGGGAAGTAGAACGCATTGAGCTAACCGGTGATTTGGCTATCAGTGTAACGAGAGTATGGGTAGCAGATAATAGTGCTTCTTTCCATGTGACATCATTTTTTGAATTTTGTTATGACAAAATCACTGCCTTGAATGAGTATTGGGGTGAGGATGGAACTGCTCCTCAATGGCGTTTGGAGAAACATATTGGAGAACCGATAAAATAATTATTTCCTTATAAGATATTTGAACATTTTGTAGAAAGAAATTAGTTATTATATGTCCCAATTGGGGTATATTAAAATGTAAGCTTATTAAAGGAGGGTTTATCTATGAACAAGTTTATTTTTACTGATTATTTTCATGGGCCTGAGGGAAAAATCGCTAAGCGGATGCTTTTCAAAAGCGATAATGTAATTGCCTTTGTTCTAAACATTGCCAAAGGGGAAATACTACCGGGACATACCCATCTGGAATCAACCCTTTTCCTGCAGGTCATGGAGGGTAATGCCAAGGTGGTCACGGATGGCAATGAAACCCCGTTGCAAGTGGGCGAGTTAATGCAGGTTGATGGTCAGGAAAGCCTGCAGGTTGTAAACATCGGCGAAGATGTCTTGCGTCTTTACGTCACGATTTCACCAATGGGTTCAGAAGCCTTTGCAACAGATGCAAATGTTTAATGACTTATCTTTATCCTAAGAGGAAGGCTTTTGAAATGCTGGGTATCTGGTTGGAGAGCCGGAGGAAGGACAGTTTTTGCCGAAATTTTAAGGAAGGGGAGGTTCAATTTTGCAGAGAATACCGGAAATTAAATTCAGCCCATGCCAATGGGAGGAGATCCATCAAATCCTTAGTGATTATCTAAGAAAAAGTAACGTTATCGTCGACTCATTTTGGGAGGACCATGTTTTTGAAAGTAACCATTATAAAATGACTCACTGCGATAAAATTGTAGGGTATTTCGCTATTCATAAAGGCTCTACAATCACACTGTTTCATGTCTTCAGTCATTATGCAGATCAAGCCCAGGAGCTATTTGCCAGG
This sequence comes from Bacillota bacterium, assembly GCA_023423045.1. Lineage (GTDB taxonomy): Bacteria > Bacillota > Clostridia > Lachnospirales > Lachnospiraceae > Mobilitalea. The sequence goes on from JAFAGA010000032.1 coordinate 87,300, forward strand.
GTCAGGAAATATGAATCTGTCACAAATGCCATGGTTACAACGGGGGATGAACTATTTCTCAGCCATTGTATAGATAATTTTGCAAGAATAGAAAAACAAGCGTATTTTTCGATCTATACAGATAAAGAAATAGTAACAGAACGTCAGAAAGAGTTGCAGTTAAGACCTGCGGACATTGATAAGGATGAACCTATACTAAAGCTAAGCGGAGATTTTCTTGATGGAGAGATCGAAAATATCAGAAATGGACTTGATGTTCTAAAGATTTACATCGCCGAGTATAATAGCAAAGTTGTCGGCTTCGGAGTTATCCAATATGGCAGGGTTATTGAGGATATTGCCAGTATTGGTATGTATGTCTGTGAGGAGTATCGTTGTCAGGGGATTGCAGCAAATATATTGCAGAGTTTAAAGCACATTGTTCAAAATAATGGCTGCAGAGCATTTTCAGGGTGTTGGTACTATAATCATAACTCTAAAAAGAGTATGGAAAGTGCAGGCGCTTATTCCAAGACCAGATTGCTTAGATTCTATTTCTAGGAGATACAAGATCAATCGTGGCGGGCCGAACAAACATTCTGATTCTGCTGGACTTATCTGTATAATAATGGTACAATATATCCTAAGCAGAGTCAATCGTGTGTCTGCTTAGGATAATCACTTATGATTGATTTCGTAGATTGGTCAGGGTGCCACTCATAACTATTGCTGCAGTTATAAAGTTAGGCAATAAAAAATGATTATCCGCGAAATCATCCAGCAGCAGATAATCATTTTTTAAGTTTAGACTAACTTCCACAAATAAGCTGAAATATCTTCTATCCGAATAAACTGATAATGAAAACAAGTGAAGCTGATATGAATGCAACAATAGTACCTATTACACATCCTTTTAACGCTCCAATTATATGGTGCATTGGATTTCGATATTCTTCTTTCATATCTTCAGTACCTGGAATCATTAGTTTTTTACTATGACAAAAAATGATTAAGTCAAATACAATTAAATCATACAAATTTACCACCAAAAACAATACGAAAACATGAAAAAATGCCGTTTCAAACGTCCTTCTCCCTGATAAATATACCACGGCAGTTAAAAACACTGCAATCAGCAATGTTCCCAATATTTTTCGTTTCCAATTCTTGTGCTCCACGGAAGCTATAAAATCTTTATATTGTGGTAATTCATAAACACGTTTCTTTATCGCAGTTGGATAGGACGCAAATTGGGACAGTGGATTACGATATTGTGCAGGCAGAATCAGAATTGTAAATAGGATACATAATATCAAGCATTGAATAAATAATATCATCTATAAGCTCCCCTCATTTCAATATAATATAATTAGCTTTAACTAACTAATAGTTTAGATATAACAATCAGCATTGTCAATCGTCAATCATATTTAAAATTTTTAGCAGGATAACTGTGTAACCGTTTTTGCAAATCTGTCTTTTAACAAATCAGAATCTGCAAATTAGTTTTAGAGGTATAGAGTAAAATGAATTACGAGAGGTGGAGCACATGAGAAAAACGCTTCAGGATGTGGCAAGCTATTTGAAGGAAATTATGGTGCCCGAAACCCACGAAGCATATGCGATCAATTCGGCATATACAAATGTATCAGTTGAAGAGAGCATACGTGAGGGCGTTCTGGCGTTCAGAGCCTTTTTGGTTCGGCTTTACGATGTTTTATACGCCAAGGGCGATGTCTATGATAATAGCAAAAAAGTTGCCCATGAATATGAAAACCGCACCACGCTTTCGGTGTATTATCCGTTCCTGCACAATGTAAGCACCCTATTGATGAACATAGGTTATCATGGCATGCCAGTGGAAAACGCGCAATCGCTCGCCTGTGGGAATACCGTATTCAATGGAAAGCTGTCCGTCACCAAAAACCTTGAATGCCTGCGGTTTCTGGTGGATTGCGGTATATGCATTGACGGCATGGATATAAATGAAAAAAAGCAAAACTTGTCGGACATCAAAACCATAAAAATTACATATCCAGATAACCCCACTATGCTGACAGGCCTGAAGGTCATGGCAATCGCCGAAATAGATCATGGCACCCTCGTCAACCAGGATATTTTTTTGCGCTGTGATTACAGGACATTGAAAAAGGATGAAATCGATGTGCTTTCCATTGTACAGGATACGATCAAGCCTTTATCTGCTGATGTGCAGGATTTCATTCTGCAACTGCATCAGCGCTATCTGGAGAAAGGACTTACCTGCGCTGTGGAAATAAAAGGGTTTCATATCTATATGAAGTATTGTTATAAACGGAAAGATTTATGGGGAATTAACGCTTCCCTCAACAACGGCTATCATATCAATGTGAAATCGACAAAGACGCACGAATACACTGACACCATCAAAACGTTTCATCCAATTTTGCAGGAGCTGATTGCAAAGGGATATGGCTGCGGCAGAAAAAGAGAGATCGGTCATTGTGATGGCGGTTGCCGTGGACTTCCCATATCGTTGGATGATTCTGTTCTGGATAAACGGAATAACATTGAAACATGGTTTGATCAGGAATTGGCACACTTGCAAAAGAAATAAACATTATATTCATTGCGCCTTTCAAGCATAAGTACGACAAATTCAAATCTGTAAGGGGAAATAATAATGCTGTTAACACCAGAAGAAGCAGAAAAGCAATTAGAAATCGGGGTTAAATTAACACCAGGTGCATGGGGACAACATAGCATTTCAGTAGGAACAAATGCAAGTTTAATTGCTGAAAGAGTCCCTGGAATGGATAGTGACACGGCATATATAATGGGGCTAATGCATGATATAGGCCGCAGAGCAGGAATTAAAGGAATCCTGCATATTTTTGATGGATATAATTATATGATAAGTATCGGACAAGAGGAAGTTGCACGTATTTGCCTAACACATTCTTTCCCCATCAAAGATGTAAATACGTTTTTTGGAAAATATGATTGCACAACAGCGCAAAAAGACTTTTTAGAGGACTATTTAGCTAATGTACAGTATGATAATTATGATATATTAATTCAACTATGCGACGCGATATCGTTACCTAATGGTGCATGTATTATGGAGAAAAGGTTAATAGATGTTGCATTAAGACATGGATTGCCGCCATTTACTATTGATAAATGGAAGGCATTTATGCAAACGAAGAAATATTTTGATGAACTATGTAACTGCAATATATATGAATTATTGCCAAATGTACTTGAAAATTCATCAATTAATTTGAATTGATAACTTCCGATTTTTTGAAAAAATAATTTTTGAAGGAGGAGAACGAAGAATAAGCATGAAGAACAGAACCTATATCACGATCGATTTAAAATCCTTCTACGCATCGGTTGAGTGTATGAAACGAGAGCTTGATCCGCTGACCACTAATCTTGTTGTCGCTGATGCAAGCCGCACCGAAAAAACCATCTGTCTCGCCGTCTCTCCCTCCCTCAAAGCGTACGGCATTTCCGGTAGGGCGAGGCTGTTTGAGGTTGTGCAGAAGGTCAGGGAAGTAAATGCGGCACGGCTGCGCAAAGCACCAGGAGGAGCCTTTTCCGGCAGTTCCTTCAGCAATACGGAATTGAAATGCTCACCGAATCTCTCACTGGACTATATTGCTGCGCCCCCCAGAATGGCGTATTATATAGAGTACAGCACACGGATTTACAATATCTACTTAAAGTACATCGCACCCGAAGATATTCATGTCTACTCCATCGACGAGGTATTTATTGATGCCACCGATTACCTGAACACTTACAATCTTTCAGCCCATGAGCTTGCTGCAAAAATGATGCTGGATGTTTATAAAACGACCGGCGTTACAGCAACAGCAGGAATTGGTACAAACCTGTACCTCAGCAAGATTGCTATGGATATTCAGGCTAAGCATGCTCCCATAGATCAAAACGGCAGCAAGATCGCTGAATTAGACGAAATGAGCTATCGCCGATTGCTATGGTCACACCGGCCTCTGACAGATTTCTGGCGCGTTGGAAAAGGATATGCCAAGAAGCTTGAAGAACGAGGTCTCTTTACGATGGGAGATATTGCAAGATGCTCTCTCGGTAAATCGGGCGATTACTACAACGAGGATTTACTGTACAAGCTGTTCGGTATCAATGCTGAACTGCTGATCGACCATGCATGGGGGTGGGAGCCCTGCACAATTGCCGATATCAAAGCATATAAGCCAAGCACAAACAGCATTGGTTCGGGGCAGGTGCTGCAATACGCCTATACCTTTGACAAAGCGAAGTTAATTGTGCGGGAAATGACTGATCTGCTGGTACTTGATCTGGTGGATAAAAGGCTTGTGACAGACCAGCTTGTTTTAACCGTCGGATATGATATTGAAAATCTGACAAACCCGGAGATAAAGAAATCATACCAAGGGGCAATTACCACTGACCAGTATGGACGAACCGTTCCGAAATCTGCGCATGGTTCGATAAATCTTGGCAGTCAGACCTCCTCCACAAAACTAATTCTGGATGCCGTCACAGAATTATTTGAGCGCACCGTTGATAAGAAGCTCTTGATCAGAAGAGTCAATGTCACAGCGAATCATGTGGTTGATGAGGCAACCGTCCAAAAGACGGATAATTTTGAACAGCTTGATCTCTTTACGGATTATGTGGCTGTGCAGGCGGAAAAAGAAGAAGAACAAGCCGAGCTTGCGCGAGAAAAAAAGGTGCAGAAGGCAATGCTGGAGATAAAAAAGAAATACGGCAAGAACGCCATTCTTAAGGGTATGAATCTGGAGGAAGGCGCTACCACAGTAGACCGGAACAGGCAGATTGGAGGGCACAAGGCATGACGAGTGAATATGACGATATCATTCATCTACCGCGCCATGTTTCTGTGACACACTCTCATATGGCGGTGAGTGACCGGGCCGCTCAGTTTTCCCCCTTCGCCGCACTGACCGGTTATGATGCAGCCATCAAAGAGACTGCAAGACTGACTGACAAGAGAATAAAATTGGATGAATATATAAAGGAAGATTTGAGCGACAGGCTGCAAATCATAGCAGACCGGATAAAAGAGCATCCCGAAATCGCGATCACCTACTTTCTGCCGGATGCGAAGAAGAATGGCGGCGCCTATGTTACGGAGATCAGTATGGTTAAAAAGATAGACAAATATGAACAGGTTGTTGTTATGTCCGATGGCACAGCGATTCCCATTGATGAAATAATCAGCATAGAAGGGCAGATATTCGAAATTATGTGTGATGAATGAATAATAAAATTGAATGTATTGAACTTGCTATGGGTATGTATCTTATGAAGGTCCAGGTATCGTCCAAAGGTGTCTGTTGACCTTCCGGCTTATGGGAATGGTGAGAGGGGGATTGGAAAATGAAGTACGCCGCTTTTTTTAGAGGAATCAATGTAGGCGGAAAAAATATCGTGAAGATGGCGGAACTGAAAAAGCTGTTTTCCGACCTTGGATTTCAAAAGGTTGAAACCTATATTCAAAGTGGGAATGTCGTGTTTGATACGGAGGAAAACATAATTCAAGCAACGAAGAAAATACAAAAAGGCTTTTCTGCCGTCTTTGGCTTTGAGTGTGCGCTAACGCTGCGGACTGCCAGGGAGATGGCAGATATCATAGAAGCCCTGCCTTTTTGCGAACAGGAAATAAACGAGGCGATGGCGTCGGACCCTGCTGTGGAGCATTTGTATGTATATCTGCTGGATGGGGAGGACATTCGCCAGCAATTTGATGAGATCATCTGCACCTATACCGGACGAGACCGGATGAGGCTTGGCGCAAATGAGATTTATTTGTTGTGTCACGAAAGTATCCGGAATTCAAAGCTGGCAGCATTGTTAGGTAAGCTGAAGGTATCTTTAACAGCGCGTAATTGGAAAACGATAAGTAAATTATATGAGATGATAAAGGAGTGAAACAGGACCACACAGGCAAACCAGACATTAGGATTTTATATAAATTAAAAGGAGAATTAGTTTTATGATTGACTATAAGGAAGTTGATTCATCAATGATTGAGTCGATAAAAGATATTTATAGAAAAGAATCTTGGAATTCTTATTTAAAAGATGATGAAAAGCTGATACGAGCATTTGATAAGTCGTTATACATCATGGGAGCATTTGATGACCGTAAACTAATTGGCTTTATTCGATGTGTCGGCGACGGAGAACATATTTTGGTGGTGCAGGATTTAATTGTTGATCCTGAGTATCAAAAACGCGGCATTGGTACCTATCTCTTTCATACAATATTGGAAAAGTACTCTGAAGTACGAATGTTTATGGTCATAACCGATATAGAGGATGTAGTAGATAATAAATTTTACCAATCATTCAAATTAAAGAAAATCGAAGAAAAAAATATGATAGGATATATAAGATAGATTGGAGTTGCAGTATGAATTATTTATAGTTCGGAGGTGTGAAATGAGATTAGGATTAAGGAGTGGTACGGTTGAACTTGTTGACCATGACCCGGGATGGGAAATGATAGCCGCCCAAACCATCGAACAGCTTTGGAGTATTTTTAACTCAACGGCAAAGGATATACAGCATATCGGCAGTACCGCAATTAAAGGAATAAAGGCAAAGCCGATGATTGACATTGCAGTATGTGTTGGAAGTTTTAATGATTTAAATGATGTTTTTATACGGTTTGAAGAAATCGGTGTCTATAAATCAACACAACAGCCACTGCCTGGTATTATTTTATGTGCTATCAAAAAAGACCGCAATAGCGACACTCTAATGAATGTACATATTGTTGAAGAGGATAGTGTACAATGGCGAAACCATATAAACTTCAGGGATTATTTAATTGATTTTCCGCAGAAAGCCATTGCTTATGAAAAATTAAAGATAAAGTTAGCTGCACAATACCCTGAGGATAGGGATGCTTATTCAAAAGGTAAAAAAGAGTTTATAGAGGAATGTCTTTACGAAGCAAGAAACCATGTCATTTAACTCGTTAAGGAAAGGCAGCATTATCAAAGAACCGTATAACATTTTGTGGGAGGATAGTTATCTGCGATGAAAACAAAAAGACAGGAAGAATTAGTAACTTCATATCTAGCCATGCTCGATGATGAAATCAAACTGCTATATCGAGATATAATAATGTACTTATCTGAACTTGGATATAATCCGAGCAAAGAAAAATCAAATATATCCTTTAAACATGATTTACATAATAAACAAATTGCCAAAATCGGTGTAAAAAAGAATAAAGAGCAAGCCCCGTTTTTCGCTTTAAGATTTTCGGCTTGTAGAGATTATTCGCAGAGATTTTACAATATAGTAGCCGAAAACATTACGAGGTATCCTGCTCGAACCGCTCGTTGTGTAAACAATGACTGCAATTTCTGTGGCGGTGAAGCCAATACGCATGTCTATACATGCGTTCTTCCTGATGGTGAGAGCAAAACGCATTGTGGCGCATATGCAATTGAGATACCGGACATTGCATCAGGTGACATAGGAGAGATTAAAAAACTTATGAAAGAAGAACATGAATATTTGTTAAAATATGAAGCAGGTGTATTCTAATCATGATATTACATAAAAGAAATGATAAAATGTGGGAACAAATGAAATCGGATTGTTCTCAATGTTCCGGTTTGTGTTGTACCGCTCTGTTTTTTTCTAAAATGGATGGGTTTCCAAAAGATAAGATTGCAGGAAAGCCGTGTATAAATTTGCTGGAAGATTATCGATGCAAAATACATTCTCAGCTCGAGAAGCAGAAAATGAAAGGATGTATTGGATATGACTGTTTTGGTGCAGGACAGCAAGTTACACAAATTATTTATAAAGGTCAGACCTGGCGCACTTTGGCAAAGCAATCCCAAGAAATATTTGATGTTTTTTGTGCGGTATTTCGCATGTATCAGATGAGATACTTTTTAGCGGAATCAATGTTGATTATACCGGCTGAGCCTATCCGGGAAGATATTCAAAGTTTACTTGAAGAAAATATAGAAATCTGCCAAAGCGCTCCTAAAGATATCCTGTCTTTTGATATTGAGTCATATCGGCAGAGAGTGAATCCGGTTTTAAGAAAAGTGTGTACTTTGCTGCAACAAACGTTACATTCGGACGAGAAACAAAGCTCTAAAGTATTTATGGGAAAATCATTGAAAGGAAGAGATATGAGCGGGTTGGATTTCAGTACAAAAATTTTAATTGGTGCTGATTTCTCAAACGGTACATTTAATGGTACGATTTTTTTAGGAGCAGACACAAGAGATACTAATTTCAGTAATGCGGACTTGAGCGAAGCTGTTTTCTTAACGCAGGGACAAATAAATTCGGCAAAAGGAAACCGTAATACCAAAATACCAAGACATTTGTATTATCCAATTACATGGAGGATTATTTGCATTTAGCAAAGAGAGGAGTGGCAACATGGAAAAAATAGATTGTCAAGTGGATGCAGTCAATGATAGTTTTTCATATCGGGTAGCTGCATTGATAATCAGAGATGGAAACATATTAGTTGCCAAGCACATAAACCATGATTGTTATTATACTGTTGGCGGCCGGGTAAGATTAAATGAAACATCATTAGAAGCGGTTGTTCGTGAGGTGGTTGAGGAAACAGGCTTTATTTTTGAAGTTGACCAATTGGCATTTGTCCAAGAGCGCTTCTTTAAATACAATGAAAAAAATCACCACGAAATCGTATTTTTCTATCATATGAAATATAATGAGAATCTGGTCATCAAAGATGGTGCGTACACAGATCAAGCAGAAAAAGAAACCTTGCATTGGTTACCTCTTAAGAAGCTGAATCAAATAAATATTGTACCGGAATTTTTAAAGACGGGTCTATTAAATATAAGCGAGAATATTATTCATGTTATATCCAAGGAATAGCTTTCTGTTATGGGCATAACGCAAACATTAAATGATAGAGTTTCTTAAGGAGGGTATGTGATGAGTTCTGAGAGCTGGAAAAAATTATACGGTAAAGGAAGGCAAAACCGCCCTGGTATAGCTGAAATCATAGCATTTCTGCCGGATGGTGTGGGTGCATTGTTCCAAGAGTTTTCGCAGTGCCTGGCCCGTGAGTATGATGTAGGCTGCAAACCGCCGATCTACACCGAAACAGATGGTTGGATCTACCGCTTCGGGCGATATGACATCAATCTCCTGAACCATGTGTCGATGGAAGATGGTGCATTCTCCGTGCAAGGATTTCGGGTCAGTGATGAGGCAGGCCTTAGGGAAGCCCTCGAAATTGCCGGCTCCTTGTACGACAGCTACAAGGAATATTTCACTCGCACGGTAGCTGTCAAGAAAGAGAAACAGAAGCAGAATGCCCAGAAACGAATGGCGCGTGAACGAAGCGAGTTAGAGGCTCTATCCGGTGTCATTGACAAGGCGCGGTTCAATCGATATCGCTGGTCGCCCAAACTCTCCCGGCAAACCCTTAAGAGGTTGTACGAGAGTGATGCCAAGGGCCTTATGGACGAGGAGTTGGTTGACAATGTGGGTTATACCCTGTATGCCCGATGCTTGCAAGGGCGGGACGAGCGGCTCTTGATCGAGAGTGGTAAGCTTAAATGCCATCATTGCGGTGAGATATGGAGGGTCAGGGGCATGGGTACACTGATTGAGTGTTCATGTGGATATCAGTACTTGTTCCGGGACTATATGAGGTCCTTCCGTACCGATAACATGCCTTCGGGTGCGGCGACTGCGATCTTCAATGCGTTCATTGAGGACTGGCCTTGTGCAAAGGGATATGCCGAGAAAATGCGATTGGTGGATGGGTTGATTCATGAGTTTCATATCAATCTGAATAGTGGCGTTAGAGGGCGTTTTGTCGGAGTAAATCTAATTGAAGGTTCTAAAAAGCAAATCGGAGATTTGATTTTTGGATTGGCATATGGCAGCATGGAATGACTCTGTCAGAAGCAAAGCCTAAACTCGCGAAGCTGAATGCTTATCTCCGGATTAACTCCTCAGAAATGAGATCCATGTGGTCTGGAGACTTTGATGTTGGAACAATGCAGGTACGATCTATATATTGCGGAGGTTAAAGATGAAAAGAATAATATTGTTGTGTGCATCAATACTTTTACTTATTTACTTAGCGGGGTGTACAAGAAATGAAGATAGCCGGAATACCGAAAAATATAGTATGAATTCCTCCGTCGCGTATGGAAGTGCCGATGCTGATAGTTTGGATAAAACCACAATTACCTACAAAATAGCTATCGATGGGAAAAAACAGGATATTGAAAATATTGCTTCTCAAGAAGTTATAATTAATATGGATTACCTGGATCTGCTTTTGGAAGATGAATCTCATTCTTCTGAATTAAAGAATGAAGAACAACAAGCCTATCTTGAGATCAGCGGCAGCTTTATTTTTGATACCAGCGGAAAAAGTAAGGAAGAAATTATTTCTATGAATTTGCTGCAGAGCGTAAAAATCATAGACAAAGATAAAAATGAATATTTATTAAAGTTCAATAATTGATACTACTATTATTTGATTTAGATACAAAGAAGACATAGCAGCCCTGCTAAGAGGATGTTATGTCTTTTTCCCTATATAAAATATGGCATTATATTACCTTTTTGGAAATGACCTCTGCGATAGCAGGGAAATAAAAATGATTGATTTACTGAAAAGTTGTAATATCCGTTAAAATGCTGTAAAATACTAATGAAGTGTTTAGTTCTCTGCAGAACAAGGAGTGGATGGATATGACCTGTAATAAGGCCCAAAGTATGATCACACCGTTTATCAATAATAAGCTGCGGTTAAAGGAGCTGGAGGAATTTGTTGACCATATCGGCACCTGTCCTGCATGCAGGGAAGAGCTGGAGGTATATTATGCGCTGCTGACTGCCATGAAGCAGCTGGATGAGGATAAGAATTTATCCTCAGATTTTGGATTGGAGCTGGACCAGAAGCTTAACCGGACCAGAGAGAGGATATTTCATGCGAAGTTTACATATTATCGTAAGAAAGTCATTCTGATCATAACGATTTTACTTCTGGCATTTATTATTAGTTTCGGTTATGCTAATACGAGCATAGAGGAGAGAACAGTCACGGAGAGCGATTTCCGAATGCGTTATTCCTTCCGCGGCAGCAGGAAGGATCATTATGAAGACCTGTTGAGGGGATATCTTGAACAGAATGGATTATTGCCGGTACCATCGGAGCCTGAGCTGTTTCCGTAAGCACGGGTGAATCAGAATGGAGGATTATTATGAATAAAAAGATTGTATTAATTGACGGGCACAGTATATTGAACCGTGCGTTTTACGGACTGCCGGATTTGACCACCGCCAAGGGAGAGCATACCAATGCGGTTCTGGGATTTATTAATATTATGTTTAAGATATTGGAGGAGGAAAAACCGGATTATCTGTCGGTAGCCTTTGATACCCATCATCCCACCTTCCGCCACGAAATGTTTACCGAGTATAAGGGAACGAGAAAGGGGATGCCGGAAGAGCTTCGGGAGCAGGTGCCTGTAATGAAAGAGGTTCTGAGGGCGATGAGAATTCCTATCCTGGAGAAGCCCGGCTATGAAGCGGATGATATCCTGGGAACTCTGGCGACACAGGCGGAGAAGGAGGGGGATATGGTATCCCTGATCTCCGGTGACCGGGATTTATTGCAGCTTGCCAGTGAGAAGATTAAGATAAGGATACCCAAGACGAAGAAGACCGGCACGGAGATAGAGGATTATCTGGCTTCGGATGTGATGGAGGTCTATCATGTGACCCCGAAGCAGTTTATTGATTTAAAGGGATTGATGGGCGACGCCTCGGATAATATTCCGGGAGTGCCCGGAGTGGGCGAAAAGACAGCCGCCAAATTAATTGAAACCTATCACTCCATTGAAAATATTTATGAGCATATTGATGAGATGAAGCCGGGAAAGGTGACCAGTTCCCTGAAGGAGAATAAGGAACTGGCCTTTCTGTCAAAGGAGCTGGCCACCATCTGTGTGGATTGTGAGCTGGAATTTAAAACCGAAGATGCGGTATTGGGAAATCTGTACAATGAAGATGTATATCTGATGTTTAAACGCCTCGAATTCAAAAATCTGCTGTCCCGCTTCCAGAAAGAAGAAGTGAGCCATTCCACAGGAATAGAGAAGAGCTTTATCCTGGTGGAGGACCTTGGAGAAGCAGACAGGATATTCAGAGAGGCCGCTGCTCAGACAACCCATCCCATAGGGCTGCAAATCATTTTTGAACATAACCTTATCCTGGGTGTATCATTATGCAGCAATGAGGAGCAGGTCTATTTCCTGCGCTGCGGGGGTTTTCTTACAGAGGATTATCTGACGGACCAGGCCCGGAAGCTTGCCTGCAGCGGTAAAGCCGTATCCGTTATCGGCTTGAAGGAGCAGCTCCCCTATCTTCAGGTTACGGAGGAGCATCCTGTGTTTGATGCGGCCATTGCGGCATATCTTTTGAATCCGCTGACGGATACCTATCATTATGATGATATTGCCAGGGATTACCTGAGCATGACGATTCCCTCGAGGGAGGATTTGCTGGGAAAGACCTCCTTAACCGAAGCGCTGGAACAGAAGCAAGAGGCATTTTTATCTTATGCCTGCTACAGCGCGTATATCGCCATGCGCTGTGTGGAGCGTTTGCGGGAGCTATTATCGAGGGAAGAGATGGAGGAGCTGTTTACCACCATTGAAATGCCACTGATATATACCCTCTATGATATGGAGATACGGGGAATCCGAATCAATAAGGAGGCTCTGAAGGAATACGGGGATCAGCTGGCCATAGGAATTGACCGGCTGGAGAAGAGCATCTATGAATTATCGGGTGAGGAATTTAATATCAATTCTCCGAAGCAGCTGGGCGTCATCCTATTTGAGAAGCTGGGAATGAAGGGCGGCAAAAAGACGAAGACAGGCTATTCCACTTCGGCGGACATTTTGGAGAAGCTGCAGAGTGAGCACCCGGTGATCGAAATGATCCTGGAATACCGCCAGCTGACCAAGTTAAAATCAACCTATGCCGACGGACTGGCAGAATATATCAGGGAGGACGGGAGGATTCACGGTAAATTCCACCAGACGATTGCCGCAACGGGACGGCTCAGCAGCACGGAACCGAACCTGCAAAATATTCCGATCCGGATGGAACTGGGACGTCAGATCCGCAAGGTATTTATCCCGAGAGAGGATTATGTATTTCTGGATGCGGATTATTCCCAGATTGAGCTTCGGGTGCTGGCGCATATGTCAGGGGATAAACGTCTGATCAATGCTTACCGGGAGGCAAAGGATATCCACCGCAGCACTGCCTCCGAGGTATTTCATATTCCCTTTGATGAGGTAACCCCTGCCCAGCGAAGCAGTGCCAAGGCGGTAAACTTCGGCATTGTGTACGGTATCAGCTCCTTCGGTCTTGGCCAGGGACTGAATATTACAAGGAAGGAAGCGGAGCGGTACATTGCAAAATATTTTGAAACCTATCCCAAGGTCAAGCAGTATCTGGACCGATTGGTGACGGATGCCAAAGAGCTGGGGTATTCCACTACCTTATTTGGACGCCGCAGACCAATTCCGGAGCTTACCTCCAGTAATTTCATGCAGCGATCCTTCGGCGAGCGTGTTGCCATGAATTCACCGATCCAGGGGACAGCGGCGGATATCATTAAGATTGCCATGATCCGGGTGAATCAGCGTCTGAAGAAGGAACAGCTTCGGTCTGAGCTGATCCTGCAAATCCACGATGAGCTGTTAGTGGAAGCTCATAAGGATGAGATAGAGCAAGTGTCCCGGATTATCGTAGAGGAGATGCAGGGAGCCGCTGATTTGTCAGTGGAATTAGAGGCAGAGGTGAAGGAAGGAAAGAATTGGTTCGAAGCAAAATAAGCCTGAATCAAAACAAGCCTGAAACAAAACAAGTTGAAATAAAACGAGCTGAAATAAAACAAGCTTGAGATTAAAGTAAATTCAACGGTAAGGAAGAGGTGCCAATGAAGGTAATAGGCTTAACCGGAGGAATCGGCAGCGGAAAATCCCTGGTCGCCAGGATTATGAAGGAGCAGTATGGGGCTGTAATCCTTGATACGGACAGCATCGCAAGAGAACAGATGGAGCCCGGCGGCGCAAGCTATCAGGAGGTCGTGGATTACTTCGGACGGTCAATCCTGACGGAGGACGGCAGGATTGACCGGGGACGGCTCTCTGCCATCGTATTTGAAGACAAGGAAAAACGGCTTCGGATCAACGAAATCACTCATCCCAAGGTACTTATCAAGGTAAGGGAGGAGATTGTGCATTACCGCCAAGGCGGAACGGTTCCCTATCTCCTCATTGAGACTGCTCTGATGATTGAAGCCGGATATGATTTTATCTGTGATGAGGTCTGGTACGTGTATGCACCTGAGGAGCAGCGGAGGAGCTGGCTGAAGGCAGAACGGGAGTATACGGATCAGAAGATTGATGTGATTATTCAGAATCAATGTAAGGAAGAGGAGTTCAGGCGTGTATTTTCCAAGGTGGTAGAAAACACCGGGAATCTGCAGCAGCTGGAGCGGCAGGTTAAGGAGCTGCTGGCCGGATTGCAATAGAAGTACAGTGATATACTGACGCAAAGAGAGGGTTTTATGGCGGTTGGGAGAAGGGGAAGTAAGATACAAAGGATCTGGGAAAAAAGGATGGCATGGTTTACCTCGATGCACTCCATGCTGCTTCTTACGATAGCACTTATATTCCTGGTATCCATCACAATGGGATATTTGGTAAAGAATTATGCCGGCATGGTGAACAAGGAATTCCATGATATCTATCGGGATTCTGCTGATTTTTATATTTCCGCCGTAGAAGGCAAATTGTCCAGCTACCAGACAGCCATGGGGGTAGTGGCAATGAGCAATGATTTGCGCAAGCATATCTTCAGAGAGGATGTCAGCCGTTCGGAAATGGTTTCTCTCGGAAGAGATCTGCGGGAGAAGGTAAGTGAGATGACCTTTCTGCTCTATCAGTCCCATGAGATAATCAGCCATAGGCTATATACCTACTTGCCCTCAGACGGTAATTTGTTCTGGGACATCAAGGATGTGGAAGCGGATGAGAATTTCGCAAGATTAAAGAATGGGTCGATGCAATGGTGGTATACCTATTCGAATGTGACCCATAGCTATCATCTGACTCTGGCAAAAACCATCGATAATTTTAACTCAAGCATTGGTGTATGGGGGCAGGGCGTCTGCTATCAAACCATGCTGGTGAATGCCACGGATTTGTATGAGCCAAACTTAAGCTTACCTGTCCGGGTATATCTCTTTGACAACAGGACAGGTGATATGATCTACAGCAACGTAGCCCCAAAAGACCGGAAAAAGCTTTACGGCAGGGAACGTAAGAATCCTGATTCTTACGACAAAACGGAGAACGGGGATGATTTGCAGGCGGACTTAAGAGAAGAATGGCTTAATGAAAAAACATCCGATTTTCGAACCGTAAGCCTGGAGCAGGATGGTAAAACAGTAAAGTTTTCCGCCCTGACAAGACAGGTTGCCTCCGTTGATGCCACAGCAGTTATGCTGTTTGATACAAAACAGATCAAGGCGGCGGGCGGGACCAGAATGATCTATGGGATTGTTGTTGTTCTGATTGCCATGATGCTTCTGCTGATTCTGTCCGGCTGGATGTATAACCGAAGGCTGAACAAGCTGATTGTACATATGGATCAATTTGATGAGAAGGATAACCGTCTGCCCAGTCCGATTGGAGGCGTAGACGAGCTTGCACGAATTGACAGGCACCTCAGACAGATGCAAAACCGTATACAGGTTCTGATTCAGGAGGAATATACGGCAAAAATGCAAGTGATGGCTGCGCAGCAGGAAGCATTGATGGCATGTATCAATCCTCATTTTCTTTACAATACCCTGAATACAATTTCCGTCATGGCCGGTTTGGAAGATGCCGATAGTACGGTGGAAATGATATCCGCTCTTTCAGACATGTTCCGTTATTCCTCGGACTTATCAAAGCAGATGGTAACACTTGGTGATGAACTCGATAATATCAAGGATTATCTATACATACAAAGCATTCGATATCAGGATGCTTTTACCTGGCACATGGATATTGAGGAGAGCCTCTGCCGCTGTCCGGTTCCAAAGCTGATTCTGCAGCCAATTGTTGAAAATGCGTTTAAGCATGGCTTTAAAAATCAGATGACGGGGCAGGAGGAAGACCGTCAGATTTGTATTACGGCAATGCGGTCAGAGACGGATCTTGTTATATCCGTAATTGATAACGGAAAGGGCATCTCCCATGAGCGGCTGATGAGCATAAAAAACCAATTTTCAGCTTCCGTCTCGGAAGGAGCAGCCTCTGTCATGGAAAACGGAAGCATCGGACTATTGAACGTACACCACAGAATTAAGCTGTGCTATGGCCCGGAATACGGATTGGAGCTGGTGAGTGAAAAAGAAGGTGCAGGATTAAAGGTTCTGGTGCGCATTCCTGTGGGCTGAATTTAAGGGGGAAAGATTGTGTTTAGTATACTTATTGTTGATGATGAGAAGCTGGCACGTGCAGATATTCTCTATAAAGTAAGCCGCAGTGGTTTGGATTTAAAATGGGTGATGGAGGCTTCCTCAGCGGAGGAGGCGGTTGAAATTGTGAAGGAGCATCGTCCTGATATATTGATTACCGATATTATGATGGGAGAAATGAGCGGAATTGATCTGGTGCGGCAGCTGCGGGGGATATCTCTTGAGATCGTGTCCATTCTGATTTCCGGCTATTCGGAGTTTTCCTTTGCCAGGGAAGCAATCTCCCTGAATGTAGTGGATTATCTGCTCAAGCCGGTACGGCCAAAGGAGCTGTCTGCCGCGCTTACCCAGGCAGTGAAGAAGGTGATGGAGCAAAGAAATCTGCTCCGGTTTATGATGCAGGATGAGAACCCGGCAAGTGAGCTGTTAAATGATAAGCAAAAGGAGCAGCTTCATGCCTTCCTGAGCGGAATGGAGACCAGTCTTGATTTTCCTGCATCAACCTTGTTTCCTGAGGACGCGGCTTATTTTCAGATCGGACTTTTCCGGATGTCTCTCTCCCGGGAGGAAGAAGAGGAAGGAAAGACCAAGCTTGATTTTGAACGCCTGCGCATTTTGGTACAGGAGATTATCAGGGAAGTAGGTGGGCCCTGGTTTTTTACCTTTAATAATTTTGCCCGAAAAAGGCAGATCATTGTAATTGCGGCATCTTCGGAACAGCAGCAGGAAAAGGCAGGGAAGGCGCTCGCGTCGGCATTTGAGAATATTTGCCGCCGGGTGCACAACAAATGGAAAGTATTGCTTCATATTGGGGTATCCCAGCCGGGGAAGACCGTATCTGAAGTAATGATGACCCAGGCGAAGCAGTCGTTGGATTTACGCCTTTCCATGGAAAGCAAAGCTTATGGACGGATATTTTATTGGGATGATTGGAAAGACAGGTCAGCAGGAGGGCTGCCCGAGGAAGATTTTAAGCTTTATAAGAATCTGCTTGCCAAAGGTGACATCAACAATGCAATACTTGTAGTCCGCCGTATTTTTTCAGCTGAAATACCGGCCATGGCATTGAATATACGAGTTTTGTATACGGAGATGATCTGTATCCTGGTGCATACCTGTGTAAAAAGGGCAGGGGGGAGCGTTGTATCCATGCTTGGTCCGGAATGCCTGGGCGGTGGTATCGTGGACCAGTTTACCTGCCGGGAGGAGCTTATCGAAAGCCTTTGCAAAGCGATTGTTACTACGATGACTCAATGGATGCCGGTATCGGCTGATGTGGGGTGCGTATTGCAGGATGTAAAAAGCTATATTGAAGAAAATTACACCAATCATAAAATAAGCACCAACTATTTGTCACAAAAATTTTGCATTTCCTTAGGCTATCTATCTGCCTCCTATAAAAAAACCTTCGGCGTTACAATTTCAAAGCATATTATTTCCTTGCAGATGGATTATGCCAGAAAGCTTCTCAGAGAAACCAAGCTTCCGGTTCTTGCAGTCGCGGAAAACAGCGGCTATTCCAATCTCAGTTATTTTATGAGGACTTTTAAAAAACATACTGCGTGTACACCTACAGAGTATCGTGAAAAATCACAGGAGCAATTGTGAAAATCAAAAATGATTTAGTGAAGAAGCTCTTCAACCACCTGATTGAAGAGCTTTTTTTGTGCAATATAACTATAAAAATTAAAATAGTGCAATGCAGTTCGAAAAATAGTTTATATTCAACCGTTCCGCAGGATAGTAAAATAATAACAGTTTAAGAGAAAAAGCGGATACGTAAGTAACCGGAGGTTGAGAGGAGAAATATTGTGAGCGCTAGTAAAGCAGAACTGACAACAAAAAGAGCACAAGCACAGACGCTTTGGCGGCATATCAAAAGGCACAGACTGCTATATCTGTTTATCTTTCCCTGTGTGGTATGGCTGCTTGTGTTTTGTTATTATCCGATGTACGGAGCACTTCTGGCATTTAAGGACTTTAAGTATAATCTGGGGATCCTTGGGAGTCCATGGGTAGGCTTTAAGCATTTTGAGGCCTTCATGAGCTCGCCCGAGTTCTGGATTGTGATTAAGAATACGGTGGTCATCAGCGGGATGAAAATTTTGTTTGGTTTTCCGGCACCGATTTTTCTGGCATTGCTGTTGAATGAGATAGGAAGCAGAAAATTTAAGAGAACGGTTCAGACCATGAGCTATCTGCCCAATTTCGTATCCTGGGTTGTGGTGGTCAGCTTAATGATTATAGTCTTTACCCCGTACGGCGGAGTGGTTAACAATATCAGAAAGGAAATGGGACTGGATGCGATTTTCTACATGGGACGGAAGGAGTATTTCTATCCAATGGTCATTCTTTCTGATATCTGGAAAAATGCCGGATGGGGATCGATTATCTACCTGTCCGCACTTTCCGGGGTAAGCCAGGAGCTGTATGAGGCAGCCAGAGTGGATGGGGCAGGGCATTTAAGATGCACCTGGCATATTACGCTTCCGTCCATCAAGGGAACGGTTGGGATTATGTTTATCTTTGCGATGGGAGGAATTCTCAATGCAGGCTTCGATCAGATACTGCTGCTCCAGCAGCCGGCGAACAACCAGATATCTGAAATATTGGATACCTTTGTCTTGAAGACAGGTTTGAATTACGGACGCTTCGAGTATGCTACTGCGATCGGTTTATTTAAATCGGTATTTGCATTTGTAATGATGTCCCTGACCAACGCGATATCCAGGAAGTACCTGGAAGTGAGCATATGGTAATGTTTTTTAAAAACGAATTGTAATGAGGAGGCAGAGGATGAAAATTAAAACATCAATATCCCGTAAAATCTTTCTGACTTGTACATACACCTTTCTCGGTGTCTTTGGCTTTGTCACCCTATATCCTTTTTGGTATGTACTGGTTGCATCCCTGAATACAGGAAGGGATTTTGCAAAGGGGGGAGTATACTTCTGGCCCCGTGAATTTACCCTGGAGAATTTTGCCCGGGCGTTCACGGATGACCGTATCTTTAGCTCCCTGACCGTTTCGGTTGCGAGGACGGTTCTGGGGATCCTGCTGGGACTGTTCTTCACCTCGCTGCTGGCTTATGCCCTTAGTATAAGAACCCTGCCGGGAAGAAACTTTTTTACGTTCCTGTTTTACTTTACGACCATCTTTGGCGGCGGCATGATACCTTATTATATGCTGCTTCGTGATTTGAGCCTGACAAAGAGCTTCTGGCTATACGTGATACCCGCGATCTACAGCTTCTTTAATTTCCTGCTGATGAGGGCGAATTTTGACACAATTCCGGCGGAACTGAGGGAATCGGCAATGATAGATGGCGCAGGAGACGGAAGAATCCTGTTTCAGATCTATCTTCCCTTGTCAAAAGCAATCCTGGCAACTCTGGTTCTGTTTATCGGTGTCGGACACTGGAATGACTGGTTTACAGGAGCCTATTATCAAAGCAGGATAGAACTCTTTCCGGCGGCGACACTGCTGCAGAAGCTTCTTCGTGAAGCAATTACATCAACTGTAAAGGTTGGACAGGAGACGGCATTGACGACAATGACCAGCTATACAAGCCAGTCCCTGCAGATGGCATTTGTCATGATCCTGACTATGCCGATTGTGGCGGTTTATCCATTTTTGCAGAAGTACTATGTCAAGGGTGTTATGGTGGGCTCGGTGAAGGGGTAGAAGCTCTGCTGCGGTCCCCTTGATCGCGGACAACAGGTGCTGGAACCATCGGTTCGGTTTGTGGGAAATGCTGAAAAAGACTTTTTAAGTAATGTTTTCAGCCTGTTCCATAACATATAAAAAATAAGTTGGAGGGTGCAAAATGAAAAAAAGAATGTTAAGTATGGCCATGGTAATTGTAATGCTGACATTGCTGTTGTCGGGCTGTGCAAAAGACAAAAAGTCAGAAGAGACCGGTAACGGAACAGGAGCCGGAACAGGAACTGGGACCGGGGCCGGGGAGGGTGCGGATAATTCGGACTCGGATGGAACACTGAAGAAATTTGATGATGTCAGACTGAAGATGCTGATTTGCTGGAATGGCGGATTTAAGACGGCTACGGATCAATACAATAATGAGGTAGCCAAAGCGATCAGGGACAAGATTGGAGTTACCGTAGAATTTGAAGGCATCATGATGAGTGAGACGGAAAAGCTGAATCTGATGTTTGCCTCCGGTGATATGCCGGATATGATCAATATGCCCTATTGGGGCGGTGACGGCGGCGAGACCGCAGTAATCAAGAAGGCTGCCATGGAAGGGCGTCTGCTGCCGATCGAAGATCTGATGCCCCAATACCCGAACCTGGCCAATGCCTATGACATAGGCGTAATCAGCCAGTCCTATCTGGAAAATGATCTGGATTATCCTGGTTTTGAAGGTCACCGTTATATTCTGCCCCAGGAAACACCCGGAGATGATAACGGCGTAACCAACTGGGCCTATGGAGTATTTGTCCGCGGTGATGTGCCGGGGGCGTTGGGAATTGATCCGGCAACCATAAAAACTTCGGATGATCTGTATAATTTAATGGTAAAAGCCAAGGAGCACGGCTTCAAGGATGTTAACGGCAATGATTGCATTGTAGCAACCACCTATCACAACGGCTGGGATGTATCCCAATATTCGATTAACTTTTCCGGTAAAAAGTTCACGGATTATGAAAAGAAACCGGATGGAACCTATACCTATCGTATGCTGACCGATGATTGGGTTAACAGGGAGCTGTTTATCTGGAAGCTGGTGAACCAGGGACTGCTGGATGTGGAGTGCTTTAAGCAGAACGATGCCCAGGCGGATGAAAAGGTTGGAAACGGAACTGCATTATTTGCTGCGGCGCAGTATAATGTAATCATTAATTCCACAAAGCTTACCGGTTTATATAATTCTAATCCGGAGATGCGCTATATTCCGGTTGGACCAATGACATATCAGGACGGTTCCAGTCTGGTGCAATTGGAGCAGAATGGCCGCAGCGGTTCCCCGGCGATTGTTTTCCCCACCACCTGCAAAAATATTGAGGCTGCTATGGCATGGCTGAACTATGTGAACAGTGAGGAAGGAGCGCGTCTGTGCCAGTACGGAATAGAAGGGGATACCTATACTATGAATGATAAGGGGCAGCCCCGCCTCAATGCTGATTTATTGGAGCGAAAAAGGCAGGGAGACAGCACCGTTGATGAAGAATTACGCCAAAAGGGAATTACATACATACTGGGCCGCGCTCTTCAGGCAGATACCCGTTATACCTGGTGGGGAGAGACCAACCCCGGAGATGCGGATGCAGCAGCTCCGGAACTGGAAGCCTATAAGAAAGCACGTCCGGTTGAACGTATCAACGGATATCCGTTGTCGGGACTGGTCAATAAGTACGAGAAATATGATACTGTGAAGAAGTTTGCATTTGAAGGAACCACCAGGGATGACTATACCCAGCGTGCTTATTTTGCCGAGACAGAGGCGGAGGCCCGTTCCATACTGCAGGATTACCAGAATTACCTGCTGACTCAGGAGGGCGGAATATTCAAGGACTATCTTGACTATGTAGGCGAGTGTGCCAAGTCAAGAGATGATATCCTGGATTAATTCATAACCGCTTCACCCATGCCGGTGAAGCAGCAAGCGGCATTTTATGCGAATTGTTCTGATGTTAAATGAGAAAGGGGCTTTTGAACTGCAAAAGCCCCTTTTAGGATATGTTGAAAAAATATGAAGCTTCAACGGAAAGGAATAAAAATATGGCCTATATCAGAGAGCGTACAAGAGAACTGACAGGTTATCAGGAGCATGCGGCCTGGCAGCCCAATATTGATCTTCAATGCGATTTTGTTATGGTTTACGGCATTGATGAAACCATGCCGGAGAGGGTAAGGCAGTTTCAGGAAAAAGGCTATCAGGTTCATTTGATGACAGGGATCTCCTGGGGGGAATACCAGGATTATTTGTATGGGAAATATGATGGAAGGCAGCATTGGGATGAAAGCCAGATGAATCGGGATGGGAATTATATCCAACATGGTAAGGATGTGCCTTATATGTGCCCGACTATTGCATTTACGGATTATCTGACGGATAAATTAAAGGTTGCCGTTGATGCGGGGGTAGAAGCGGTTCATATGGAGGAACCGGAATTTTGGGATTATGGGGGTTACTCGGAAGCCTTTCAGCGGGAATATCTGCTATATTACCGGGAGCCCTGGCAGCCGCCCCACAGCAGTCTTGACGTAAGATACAAATGCGCCAGGCTGAAAGCCTGGCTTTATTCCAGAGCGCTGGGGCGGATTGGAGCGGCTTTGAAGGAATATGCCATAACAAAGTATGACCGGATCCTCTGGTTCTATGTGCCAACCCACAGTCTTTTGAATTACACCCAGTGGAAAATAATGAGCCCGGAGGGAGCGCTGATTGATCTCCCGGCGGTGGACGGCTATATTGCGCAGGTCTGGACCGGAACCAGCCGCTCAGCCAATGTCTATGAAGGGGTGATAAAGGAACGGACTTTTGAGACAGCTTACCTGGAATATGGAATAATGCAGGAGCTGGTGAAAGGGACCGGAAGGAAGATGTGGTTTCTCCACGATCCCATTGAGGATAATCCGGAGTATACCTGGGAGGATTACCGCTATAATTATCTGAAGACTTTGACAGCCTCCCTGCTGCATCCGGCAATTTATACCTATGAGGTCTGTCCCTGGCCAAGAAGAGTTTTTGACGGAGTATTTCCGCGTAAAGCAGGACTTGCGGGAGGAACGATACCGACGACAAATCTGCCGGGAGCCAAGGCGATTCTGCCGGAATATGCCACCCTCCTGAACAGTATGGTCCAGCTGCTGGGTGACATGGATCAGGAGGACTATCGATTTGAAGGATGCGGGGCCAGTGCCGGTATCCTGATGTCTGATTCCGGATTGTTCCAGCGCAGTTATCCTGACCATATCCTATCGGAGTCCGCGGCAAAAGAGTTGGAGGAGAAGATCAGAAACTATACAAAACGAATGCATCAAGGAGAGGACTGCGCCGAGGAAAGCCGCAGCTTCCTGAAGCAGGTATCCGAGGATCCGACACTGTATGCGGCCTTTGTGCAAAGCGGTACTTTCCCCAGCTTCTTCGGTATGGCGCTTCCCTTATTAAAGCGAGGGCTTCCGGTACGTCCCTTGCAGCTGGATAATGTACGCCGTTACCCGGGATATCTGGAGGATTACCATATTTTAATCCTAAGCTATGAATATATGAAGCCGGAATCACCGGACGTGAACAACGCATTGGCCGCATGGGTGAGGAGCGGCGGAGCCCTGCTCTATATCGGGGACGGCACGGATCCCTATCATCAGGTGGAAGGCTGGTGGAACCGCCGGGCTGCGGGGCAGGAAAAGGGAAGATACCATAATCCGGCTGAGCATTTATTTGATATGCTGGGGCTTTCCCAAACACCGGAGGACGGCATCTATTCCATTGGGAACGGATGCCTGATGGTCTGGAGTATGTCGCCGGCCATGCTGTGCACCACCGCCGGACTGGCAGAAAAATACCGCAGCCGTGTCAGGGAGCTGGCAGAGCGAAGCGGAAACAGATGGACCGATACCAATCAGCTTACCCTGCGCAGAGGACCCTATCTCATCTCTGCCGTTATGGCGGAAGGGGATACAGAAAAGGAGGCAAATAGCAGCCATGTCTTTCGGGGATTGTTTGCAGACATGCTGGCGAATGACTACGAGATTATTTCAGAAAAGAGTATTGCAGTGGATGAGCATACGATCTTATTTGATTTTGCAGCGATTGAGGATGTTGATTGGCGCATTATCGGCTGTTCTGCAAGAGTTTTCTCTCTCACAAAGGATGAAAAGGACTCGGCCTTTACTATGGAAGTGAAGGCGGCAGATAAGATCAGAGCATTTATAAGAATCAGATTGCCCAAACCGGTTTTTTCGCTCAAGGCATTGGATATGGAAGGAAAAGATGTTAAAATAGACAGTAGTTGGGACGAAAGAACCCGAACTGCTTTGTTTTCTTACGAGAGCCGCAATCAAACGGTATTCCTCACCGGTACATTTAGAGTTTAAAAGAACAGGAAGAGTCCGGTTTCGAAGGCTTGAAGTAAACTAGTTGAATAAGGAGGTAGTTATGAAAAGGCTTGCTGCAAAATATACAAGATTAAAACGGCTGGTAAGCGGTAACCGGGAAAAATATCACTATGAGGAAACCTTCGGGCAGCCCATGGAAGAATTTTATGGAGTTACCATGCCAAATGCATGGAACCGGAGAGTGCTGGCAGAAATTGAATTCTCCATCCGGTTGTCCAGGGAACAAATGGGACGCTTTGATGAAACCGTTGATCAGGTCCTTGATTATTTGCTGGAAAGGATGGAAGAGGACGGGGTGCTGACCATTGCCTCCTGCCGGATGGCGGAGCAGATGCTGCTTCCTCTGTCCGAGGCTGCCAAGGAATATGAATTAATTCTGGCGGCTCATGCCCATATCGATATGAATTGGATGTGGGGATGGCAGGAGACCGTATCGGCGACCATTGCCACCTTCCAGACCATGCTTAAGCTGATGGAGGAATATCCCGGATTCCATTTTTCCCAATCCCAGGCGGCGGTATACAAGATCATAGAGGATTACGCGCCGGAGATGAAGGAGGAGATACAGCAGCGGATCAAGGAAGGGCGCTGGGAAGTTACCGCTTCCGCCTGGGTTGAGACTGATAAGAATATGCCGTCGACGGAGTCAATCCTTAATCATATCTATTACACCAAGAAATATATGAAGGAGCATTGGGGAGTAGATCCGGCTTCCCTGGACATTGATTTTTCACCCGATACCTTCGGCCACTCGGCTCATATACCGGAGCTCGACCAGCTGGGCGGAGTGAAGTATTACTATCATTGCCGCGGTCTTGACGGGGACAATGCATTATACCGGTGGCATTCTCCCTCCGGCAGCGAGCTGCTGGTTTACCGGGAGCAATACTGGTATAACAGTGCGATTACACCGTTGCCGGGTATTGGACTTGTGGATGTGGCAAAGCGCTCCGGAGGATTAAAAACAGGACTTGTAGTGTATGGTGTCGGAGATCATGGCGGCGGTCCCACCCGCCGGGATATTGAACGCGGCCTTGAGATGATGGAGTGGCCGGTATTTCCCAGCATACGCTTTGGAACCTTCCGTGATTATTTCATGGCGGCAGAGAAGGTCAGGGAGAAAGTCCCGGTTATCGACCATGAGCTTAATTTTATATTCCCGGGATGCTATACAACCCAGAGCAGATTGAAGCTGGGCAACCGCCGTTCGGAAGCAGCTCTGTATGAGGCGCAGTGTATGGACGCTCTTGCAGGCGGGAAGCTTCTTACCTCCTATCAGGCGGAGCAGTATGAGGGTGCGTGGCAGAATGTATTATTCACCCATTTTCATGATATCCTTACGGGTTCCTGTGTTCAGGAGACCAGAGAACATGCCATGGGCCTCTATTCCCATGCTCTTGCTGTTGCGGGTACAAGAGCGGCCTTTGCCATGCAGTCCATTGGAAGGAGTATTGATACCTCCGGCATCGTAACGGACGGAGAGGAGGTGCTTCCGGTCCAGAGACTTAAGGAATCCCAGTCCGAGGGCGCGGGGGCCGGATATGGTATCAATTCACTAAAGGGAATGCCGGTACCGGAACGGGGTGCCGGAATAACAAGAATATTCCATCTGTTTAATGCAACCCCCTCTTTGAGGAAGGACACCTGCATGCTGACCGTATGGGACTGGACGGGTGACTTGCGTTATCTTTATATGGAAGACGGTCAGGGGAAGGAACTTCCCATCCAGCTTATCGATACGGAGCATAAGACCTATTGGGATCACAAATATTTCAGAGTGCTGGTGAAGGCAGAAGTGCCGGCCTTTGGCTACAGTACCGTTGTGCTCAGACAGAGAGAGCCGGAGGAGTACCGGATTTATCTGCAGCCCTCGGAACGGACCAACAAGCCCACGGAGAATATTCTCCTGGAAAATGAATATCTGCGGGCGGAATTTGATTTCATGGACGGCAGCCTGCTATCGCTGATTGATAAGGGTACGGGAGTGGAGCTGCTCAAGGAGAAGGAAAAGGGCGGACTTAGATTTCTGACCACGGAGCGGGCTTCCTCTAATGCATGGCAGATAGGAAGATACACGGACATAAAATCAGACTGCTTCCAGACAACGAAGTTTACAAGGAAAGACGGAAGTCTGCGGCAGGGCTTTGTGGTAGAACAAGAGGTAAGAAGCTCTAAGGTGAAAACAGAAATATATCTGGAAGAGGGCGCACGGGCGCTTACGATTCAGCTTAATATTGACTGGCATGAGGTCAGCCGCGATATGGAACCGGTGCCGGTATTATTATATCATCTGCCTCTGGCCGGGCCGAAAAGCTTCTTGTATGATGTGCCGGGCGGGGTCCGGTATCGTGAGGGTATGCAGCTTGATGTACCCGGACTGACCTACGGTGCTGCCGTTGATTTGGATACACAGCGGGCTGTTTTTCTGGCAGCAGATTCAAAGTACGGATACCGGGGCAGTGATTTCGGACTGAGCTGTACCTTGATTAATGCGACTACTCATCCGGACCCTTATCCGGAGAGAGGAATTCATGATATTACTCTCCATGTGGGTGTTGCCGACAACTGCCCGGTTACCTTGCATGATCATGTATTTTGCCTGCAGCACCCGTTGCTTTTCCAATCCGGCGGTGTGCATGAGGGCAGCCTGCCCTTAACAGACAGCCTGCTTCCTATTGAGGAAGGGCAGGGGATCATATCGGGTGTATTCTGCCAGGAAGGACATATTGTGGTACGAATCTCCGAGATCACAGGCCAGGAGATTACCGTGGGGCTGACACTTCCGGCAGGAGCGAAGGAAGCGGAATTTATTGATGTGGCAGGAACGGTGCTTCCTGGTACAATGGAGGTTACAGGAACAAAGGTGCTTGCTAAAGTGCCGGCATATACAACAGTAATGCTTCGATTTAAATAATGAATAGTAATGAATAGCAGTACAATCAAAATCATATCTAATTCAATGATATGTTAAAACAGGACAATGCCCTTAATTTGCCTTTCCAAGGTGAAATTAAGGGCATTTCTTTATCTGTTTTTTCTATGTAAAAAGAGGAGTTTTTATTTCTTTGACTTTAAGGAAAATCTAACATTTTTAGTAGATTGATAGCAGGAAAGGAAGTGAATGATCCGAGTAATATTCAGATAGTGTGTAGGTGAGTGGTAACGAATCAAAATACTTTTTAGGAGGTATAGGGAATGTGGAAATTAAGTAAGAAAGTATTGACATTTATCTTTGCAATTTCAATGAGTCTGACCAGCATATTTACAACAACCGCATTTGCGGCAACAGACTATTGGCAAAATTGGACGGATGGCGGCGGGACCGTAAATGCGGTCAATGGATCCGGCGGAAACTTCAGCGTATCATGGACAAACTGTGGGAATTTCGTCGTTGGCAAAGGCTGGGGTACCGGAAACGCATCCAGGGTATGCAATTACAACGCGGGCATTTTTTCACCGTCGGGTAACGGATATCTGACCTTCTATGGGTGGACAAGAAACTCACTCATAGAATATTATGTTGTCGACAGCTGGGGCACCTACAGGCCGACCGGAACGCATAAGGGTACTGTGAGCAGCGATGGCGGCACATATGATATATATCAGACTATGCGCTACAACGCACCTTCCATCGACGGCACTCAGACGTTTCCGCAATACTGGAGTGTCCGCACATCAAAGCGGCCCACCGGAAGCAATGTTAAAATCACCTTCAGCAATCATGTCAATGCCTGGAGGAGCAAAGGAATGAATCTGGGAGGCAGCTGGGCTTACCAGGTGATGGCAGTAGAGGGATATCAAAGCAGCGGAAATGCTAACGTAACAGTATGGTAGCAGCTTCCCTGCACAGGCAGGAAGGCTGACGGACACGGGACTGTTTCCTGAATAACAGCACTTACCTACATACTACGAAAATATTACCGTTTTGAGAAGGGCGCGGACAAGCGCAGATAATCCAATATATTATGGAGGGAATCGATCCCTGAGCGTTGGAGACAGTCCCGCGATCGCTTCCCTCCAGTTTGATCGACAGTTTAAAAGGAGATATATCAATGAAAAAACTTTTTATTTTCTTCTTTATGACATGTATAGCAAGCCTGGCTATGGCCGGCTCGTGTTCGGGGGGCGAGCCGGATGGGTTTGCATTGGTCAGGGGCGGGACTTTTATAAATACAAAATCTAACCTCTACGAAAAAAATGTGACAATACGGGACTTTTATATAGGTAAATACGAGGTGACGCAAAAAGAATGGAGCGAGGTAATGGAAAGCAACCCCTCCGAATTCAAGGGCGACAATTTGCCGGTAGAAATGGTGAGCTGGTATGACTGTGTAGAGTATTGCAATAAAAGGAGCATAAAGGAAGGCTTGGAGCCGTATTACACCATAGACAGGAATAAAGAAGATCCGAACAATAAGAGTGATTACGATGATATAAAATGGACAGTGGCCGTAAATGAAAAAGCAAATGGTTACCGGCTGCCGACGGAAGCGGAATGGGAGTATGCCGCAGGCGGAGGTCAGAGAAGCAAAAGCTTCACCTATAGCGGAAGTGATGATGCGGATGAGGTGGCATGGTATTGGAAAAATGCCGGAGATAAATACCTGTCAGGAGATTGGAGCTGGTCTGTGATAGAAAATAATAATAATAGAACAAAAGCGGTGGGTGGTAAGAGACCAAATGAGTTAGGGATTTATGACATGTCAGGCAATGTGAGGGAATGGTGCTGGGACTGGTACGGAGCAGTTTTAGACAGCGGGATCGGAGACGCCCGGGTTTGGAGGGGTGGTGGCTGGCTCGGTGATGTCCTGGCCTGTGAAGCCTCCTACCGGGGCAGGTTTGAAGCCAACGGCCGGGGGGCCGACCAGGGGTTTCGAGTGTGCCGGAGTAAATCAAAATAAATATCATGAAGTTTATACTTCCTTCCAACCTCTTTTATTCGGCGTGATAGGGTTCCTAAAGATCAGAACAAATATTAAAAGAGCACTATTTGCAATGTAATAGACAGTGAAGGCGCTTATCATGCTAAATTATACGAGTATAATAAAGGTATAGGTGCTCCATGCATGATATAATGGAATTAAAAGGGGGAAGGGAGGATTATTTTATGAAAAGTTTTATAAAGAATTATCTTATGTCATTGCTTTTATTATTATCTGTAATTGTCGGAGGAGGCTTGGGGTTGGTACTTGGACCGAAAGCAAGGGTGCTGGAGCCTCTGGGACAGATTTATCTGAATTTGATGTTTACGATTATTGTGCCCCTGGTGTTCTTTAGCATCACCTCCTCCATCGCAAATATGAGTGCGATGAACCGGCTCGGTAAGATTATTATTAATATAGCGGTCATTTTCTCGATTACGGCATTGCTGTCCGGGATACTGTCCATTCTTGGCGTATTCATTCTCAATCCCACCAGGGGACTGGCCCAGGATACCATTCGCTCCATTTTGGCCGGTTCCGGAGATGATATTGTGGCGGAGGCCCAGCAGCTTTCCCTGGCGGAACAATTGGTAAAGACAGTTACGGTAGGAGATTTTTCCGAGCTGTTATCCAGAAGCAAGATGCTTCCCCTGATTATCTTCTCGGTCATGTTCGGAATTGCCACAGCTCTGGTTGGAGACAAAGCAAAGCCCGTCAGGGAATTTGTCAGCGGCGCCTCGGAAGTGCTGATGAAAATGATCAAATTCATCATGTATTATGCGCCCGTCGGTTTGGGCTGTTATTTCGCATCCATCATTGGTCAGCTGGGTTCGCAGATATTGGAGGGGTATCTTAAGGTATTCTTATTATACTTGGGAATATCTGTGATCAACTACTTCCTGTTCTTCAGCATCTATGCCTATATTGCGGCAGGGAAGGAAGGGCTCCGGGCCTTTTGGAAAAATGCGCTGGCTCCGACGGTCACCGCTCTCGCCACCTGCTCCAGTGCGGCGACCATTCCGGTGAATCTGGAGGCCACAAAGAAAATTGGAGTGCCCGGAGATATTGCCGAAACGGTGATTCCCTTGGGAGTAAATACACATAAGGACGGTTCCGTCATCGGGGGAGTGCTTAAGGTGGTGTTCCTGTTCGGTTTGTTTGGCAGGGATTTTGGTGACATCAGTTCATTGCTCTCTATTCTGATTGTGGGATTTCTGGTGGGTGCCGTTAT
This sequence comes from Bacillota bacterium, assembly GCA_023423045.1. Taxonomy (GTDB): domain Bacteria; phylum Bacillota; class Clostridia; order Lachnospirales; family Lachnospiraceae; genus Mobilitalea. The sequence continues at coordinate 118,065 of JAFAGA010000032.1, forward strand.
GGGAGCGATTCCCGGCGGCGGTCTCATTGGGGAGATGCTGATTATCAGTATCTACGGTTTCCCGCCGGAGGCTCTTCCGGTCATTGCGGTAATCAGTACCATCATTGATGCACCCGCTACGGTTTTGAATTCCACCGGCAATACGGTATGTGCCATGCTGGCGGCCAGATTTGTGGACGGCAAACAGTGGCTGCAAAAAACAAGATAAATCGCCAAAGCGATAGGAAGCTTTCCGGGAGATGAAACGGCATTCAGCCGCTTCATCTCCTTTCCTGTTGCTTGTATCCTTCAAGAAAATTTCTTGACAAAATGGAAGAAATGAGGGATACTCAGTTTATTGTAAATGCAAAATGAGATGATAGAATAGGAAGATTATTTATGAAGCTATGCAGTATTGCAAGCGGCAGCAGTGGAAACTGTATTTATGTCGGCTCTCAAAATACAAATTTACTGGTGGATGCCGGAATCAGTGCAAAGCGCATTGAAAACGGATTAAACGGGATTGATATTAAGCCGGACACGATACAGGGGATTTTGATAACACATGAGCATTCTGATCATGTATCCGGGCTTGGAATACTGGCACGCAGATATCATATCCCGATTTATGCAACCTATGAGACAGCTTGCGCAATAAGTAGAATTAAAAGCCTCGGAGAAATTTCGGATGAGCTTTACCGTTATGTGAAGCCCGATGAGAGCTTTATGATAAATGATATTTGTGTGGAACCCTTCTCAACCTCCCATGATGCTTCCAATCCGGTCTGCTATACGATGAAGTCCGAGGGAAGGAAGGTTGGAATTGCAACCGACCTGGGAAAGTATGACGACTATATTCTGTCCAGGCTGGAGGGCTCCGAAATTCTGTTTGTGGAAGCGAACCATGATGTCAATATGCTTATGGTGGGCAAGTACCCCTACAGCCTGAAGCAGAGAATCCTGGGGGATCGGGGGCATCTGTCCAATGATACCTCGGCAGATTTGATCAGCCGTCTGATTCATCCCGGCCTGCATCATATCTTTCTGGCACATCTGAGCAAAGAGAATAACTACGAAGAGCTGGCATATGAAACGGTTTGCTGTGAATTGCTGAACCGTGGCAGCTCCTTTTCTGCCCAAAAGGTAAGTGTAGCCCACAGGGAACAGCCCTCCCGGATGATTCTGGTATAATCAAAGAAAAGTGGTTGGCAACAATCTAATACATAATAAAACGCTGCATAGGACAGTGAGGAAAGATCATGGATAAGCTTTTGATTCATGATATGAGGAGGAACAATGGTATGAAGCGAACTGTAATAACCGTGGTCGGCAAGGATACCGTAGGCATCATTGCCAAGGTGTGTACTTATCTGGCAGACAGTAACATCAACATTCTGGATATCTCCCAAACCATAGTACAAGGGTTTTTCAATATGATGATGATTGTTGATATGACAGGTGTAAGCAAGGATTTTGAAGTAATATCCGAGGAACTGGAGAAGCTTGGTTCTGAAATCGGCGTAATTATCAAATCCCAGCGTGAAGACATTTTCGACAAAATGCATAGAATATAAAAGAACGTAGTGAGCATGCTGCAAGCTTGCTTGCAAGCATGGGAACGGAGTGAAAGAACATGGACACGAACTTTGTCCATGTTATAAAAGAACGTAGTGAGCGTACCCGCAAGCTTGCTTGCAAGCATGGGAACGGAGTGAAAGAACATGGACACGAACTTTGTCCATGTTATATAAAGAACGTAGTGAGCGTACCCGCAAGCTTGCTTGCAAGCATGGGAACGGAGTGAAAGAACATGGACACGAACTTTGTCCATGTTATAAAAGAACGTAGTGAGCACCACCAAGACGGAGAGGAAACTATGATAAATATAAATGAGGTCCTTGAAACCAACAAAATGATTGAGCAGGAGAATCTTGACGTCCGGACCATTACGCTGGGAATCAGTCTCCTTGATTGTGCTGATCCAAATCTTGACGAGCTTAACCGCAAGATTTATGATAAAATAACAACAACCGCAAGAGAACTGGTGGCTACCGGCGATAAGATTCAGCGGGAATACGGCATTCCGATTGTCAATAAAAGAATATCGGTAACTCCCATCTCCCTGATTGGAGCGGCCGCCTGTAAGACCACAGAGGATTTTGTGACAATAGCAAAGACCCTGGATCAAGCGGCCAAGACCGTTGGCGTTAACTTTATCGGCGGCTATTCTGCATTGGTTTCCAAGGCTATGACAGCCAGCGATGAGCTGCTGATTAAATCGATTCCCTTGGCACTCAGCCAGACGGAGAGAGTATGCAGCTCGGTCAATGTGGGATCCACCAAAACCGGTATTGATATGAATGCGGTCAAGCTTTTGGGAGAAATTATTCTTCAGACAGCGGAAGCCACCAAAGACAGGGATTCCATCGGCTGTGCGAAGCTGGTGATCTTTTGCAATGCACCGGATGATAATCCGTTCATGGCAGGAGCCTTCCACGGAGTTACGGAAGGGGATGCGGTCATTAATGTGGGCGTCAGCGGTCCCGGTGTGGTTAAGAAGGCTATGGAGTCCGTTCGGGACAAGGATTTTGAGATGCTCTGTGAGACAATTAAGAAGACAGCCTTTAAGATTACCCGTGTGGGTCAGTTGGTAGCGCAGGAGGCGTCCCGGCTGCTGGGAATTCCCTTCGGTATTATAGATTTATCCCTTGCTCCTACGCCTGCCGTAGGTGACAGTATTGCAGAGATATTGGAAGAAATGGGATTGGATATGGTTGGAGCCCCCGGGACAACAGCTGCGCTGGCTTTGCTCAATGATCAGGTTAAAAAGGGCGGCGTTATGGCATCCTCTTATGTAGGGGGATTGAGCGGTGCGTTTATTCCGGTCAGTGAAGATCAGGGTATGATTAATGCAGTTGAGGCGGGAGCCCTGACATTAGAGAAGCTGGAGGCGATGACCTGTGTATGCTCCGTGGGATTGGATATGATTGCGATTCCCGGCGATACCAAGGCGACCACAATTTCCGGTATGATTGCAGATGAGATGGCAATCGGAATGATCAATCAGAAGACAACAGCGGTGCGAATTATTCCGGTGATCGGAAAAGGGGTCGGCGAGCGTGTGGAATTCGGCGGTTTGCTGGGGCATGCTCCGGTGATGAAGGTGAATCCCTTTGGCTGTGACAGCTTTATCAATCGAGGCGGTAGAATACCGGCACCGATTCACAGCTTTAAGAACTAAATATATGACATATGCTGCATCAGAATGCAAAAATATTTCATGCTGCATACAGAAGAAGAATATTGTGAATAATTTACATGAACCGGGCCAGGATCTTTGTCGTCTAATCAATAACATGACATGGGGAGATTGCTTCTCGGTTCTTTCAATGGTTTATAAAGAATATAGCATATGAGCAATATTACAGCAAAATTATAAATAGAAAGGATCGTGTTATGATGAATCAGGCATTAGAGCAATTAGACTATAAAGGAATCTTCAAATATTTCAGTGAGATTTCCAAAATTCCGCGAGGTTCGGGAAATGAGCAGGCAGTCAGCAATTACCTTGTATCCTTTGCGAAGGAGCATAAGCTGGAATATACGCAGGATGCGGCATATAATGTGATCATGATTAAGGAAGCGACTCCCGGATATGAACAGGAGCCGGCAATTGTTCTTCAGGGACATATGGATATGGTATGTGAGAAGCTGAAGGATTCTACCCATGATTTTCTAAAAGATGAGATTAAGCTTATTGTAGAGGGAGATTTTCTTCATGCAGACGGAACAACCCTGGGCGGAGACAATGGTGTGGCAGTTGCCTATATTCTTGCCATGCTCTCTGACAACAGTCTGGGGCATCCCAGATTGGAAGCCATCATTACCACCGACGAGGAGATGGGGCTGAATGGTGCGAAGGCCCTTGACTTATCCCATCTGCAGGGTAAATATCTGATCAATCTGGATTCCGAAGAGGAGGATTGTGTGCTGACCAGCTGTGCAGGCGGTATGAGATGTAACTCTACTCTTCCGATTCAAAGAGTGGAAGCATCCGGCAAGAGGATTAAGCTCAGCCTCGGAGGAATGCAGGGCGGCCATTCCGGATCGGATATTGTTAAGAACAGAGCCAATGCGCCCAAGCTTCTTGGACGGCTCTTGTTTGAACTGCGTGAAACGGAAAACTTTGCTTTAATCCATATGGAAGGCGGCTTTAAGGATAATGTTATCCCCAGGGAGGCACAGGCGGAGTTATTGCTTACAGGAAAAGAACAGGAAATAGAGGCGGAATATAAAAGCATCAGCGACAGTATTGCCAGGCTGATGAAGATGCATCAGCAGGAACTCTCGGCCAGTGAGCCCCAGCTGAAATATGAGATCCAGGATCTGGGAGAGGGAACCTTCCAGGTACTTCATCCCCTGTCCTTTGAGAAAATGCTGTTTATGCTGGTGAACATGCCCAATGGTGTTCAGGTGATGAGCTCCCATATACCGGGACTGGTGGAAAGCTCCTTAAATCTGGGAATATTCCGAACGGAAGAAGAGCAGGTGGTATTTGTGGATGCCATTCGCAGCTCCATTGACAGCTATAAGCATTACATGAGCGATCAGCTGAATTATATGATCAGCTTCCTTGGCGGTGAATTTAACGAATATGCGGATTATCCCGGCTGGGAATACAAGCCGGTTTCCCTGCTGCGGGAGCATTATAAGAGGATATACCGCGAAAGCACAGGTAAGGATATGAGAGTGGAAGCGATCCATGCAGGATTGGAATGCGGAATTCTCAGCGAAAAGCTTCCCGGCGTTGACGCAATTTCCATTGGACCGGATATGTTTGATGTTCATACCATAGAGGAAAGGTTGAGCATCTCTTCCGCAATCCGGGTATATCAACTGCTTGAGAAGGCAGTTTCAGAAAAAATCAGGGCATAAGGGGTATAGTCCGCAGAATTAGGGTGGGAAAGCAATCAGTGGGAACATGAGGCTTTCAGACAAGCTTTTAATTAGGAGATGAAAAAATGGGTAAGGATGACGCAAATTCAACGTTCGATTTCGATCAGGATCCGGAATTCAATACAAACTTTTACAAAAACATTGAGATGGCTTTCGGTACTCCAAATGTTGAGACGCCAAAAGATACAAAGGAAACAGATACTTCCGATAAAGAGGAGGTTACCGAGGCAGCATCCGAGGATACCGACACAGTGTTAGAAGAATCGATACAGAAGGAAACAGAGGAAGCGCAGCTTGAATCCGAGGAGACTGCCGCGGCTGAGCTGATCGAAGAGCCTGCCACCATCGGAGAGATCGCCGAAGAAGATATTGAAGAGGAATTGACCGGAATTCATGCGGAACTTGCGCGTAAAATCTGTGAAGAAATGGATTGTATTGCGGAACAGTCCAGGGAAGAGAAGAAAAAGAAGCATTTTATGAGAATTCGCAACGGAGCGCTGCTTACCTTGCTCTGTTTAATTGGGTTTGGCTTTTTCTTCGGCTTTACCAAGCCTGGCAACCTGCTATTAATGAGAATGGGAGTAAATCTGTCGGGTAAAATATGGAGTACCGGAACCGGTAATTTTCAGGGAGAGGTCCAGGCGATGGAGGATATCGACCGTTTGGAGGATGACGATTTAACCTCAAAAGCGGAAGAGGTGGATCCGGAAACGATTGTATGGTCCGCCCATCCGGGGAAAGGAAGACAGGAGGAGGGAGTATACAATATTCTTCTTCTTGGCGAGGAGGCGATCGGTGCCGGTACAAGCAGAGGCCGTACGGATGTAATTGTCATCGCTACCATGAATACCAATACTAAGAAATTGATGTTAACCTCCCTGCTGCGGGATACTTTAGTTCAAATTCCCGGTTACAAGGATAATAAGCTAAATACAGCCTATGAAAAGGGCGGGGTGGAGCTGCTGTATGAGACGATAGCCCTGAACTTCGATCTTCATCTGGACGGCTGTGCTATGGTTAATTTTGAAGACTTTGAGAAGATCATTGATAAGCTCGGCGGACTGGAGCTGACACTGACTTCAGGAGAAGCCAGATATCTGAATAGTACAAATTATATCTCGAAGCCGCAATATCGCAATGTACGCGCCGGCACCCAGCATATGAACGGCAATCAGGTATTGGGCTATGCCCGTGTCCGTAAGAGAGCAACTATTACGGGTAACAATAATGATTATGGACGTACGGACAGACATCGAATTGTACTGAATGCTATTTTTGAGAAATATAAGACGAAGAGCAAGGTGGATCTTGCCACCATAATGCTCGGTCTCCTGCCCATGATTACAACAGATATTGACAGCGATAATTTTGAGCTTCTATTGAATGCCTTCATCGAGATGGGCACCATGGAAATCACCCAGATGAGAATACCGGCAGACGGAACATTTACGGATAATGTGAAGGTACGCGGTATGGATGTACTCATTCCGGATTTACAGGAAAATGTTAAAATTCTACATAATTTCATTTTCGGGGAAGATACGAATGATGCCGCTGGTACAACCCAAACAGCAGAAGCATCGGAGGCGCCGTCACCTGGTACGGGTAACTAATCCGGAATATCTATAAAATATTTTGTTCTAATCAATTACGAAGCAGCAAGGAAATGACAGCTCATCATGTATAAGTGCATCAGGCATCGGAACAAGGATGTCTGTATGCACTTTACTCATGCACCATGCTGACAGTCGATACAATATGCAGCAAGAGCAGTCTGTGTTCGAAGGTTATATTCATTCCAACCGGGACATATAATTATTTGTCCTAAAGTCTTTGATTGGAGTGTGATTAAAACATGGGCCAGGCATGGTATACTAATAAGCGTAGAAGCAGAATGAGGAAAATACAAAATTATGCGGATGCACTGCTGTTGATATTTCTGATGCTGCCTGCGATTATCATTACCGGTTTGCAATTAAATACGATGTCAACAAAGCTGTTCCTGCGTGATATGGAACGGCGGGGAGTTAACTATGATGCCTTTCGTGAACTGAAAATAGAGGAAGGGACTCTTGAGCAGGCCCGGATCAGAATGGAAAAGCTTACACAGAAGCACGGCTATCTGCGACAGTCGGAGGAAATCGATCCGATTGCATACCTGACCTTCAGTATGCTGGCCAGATCCTTTGAGCTGGAGACGGAGGAGCTGGTGGATGAGAAGCTTTTTTTGAAGGGCATCGCCTCCATCGGTCCATCCCAGGGTTATCAGCGGCTATATGGCTATTATAAAGCGATTTTTCAGGATCTGGAGTATTTTCCGGTTCCCCGGATAGAGGGAAATACTTCGGATATCTCCTTTTCGGATACCTGGAGTGAACCCCGAAGCTACGGAGGAAACCGCAAACATGAGGGAACCGATATTATGGCTGGGAACCATGCCAGGGGATATTATCCGATCATCAGCATAACAGAGGGGATTGTTGAGAAGATGGGATGGCTGGAGCAGGGAGGCTACCGGATCGGGGTGCGCTCTCCGGCCGGCGGGTATTTTTATTATGCTCATCTTGCTTCTTACGCCCCCGGGTTGAAGGAAGGAGATCCGGTGCTGGCAGGACAGCTTCTGGGCTTCATGGGAGACAGCGGTTATGGTGCCGAGGGAACTGTCGGAAAATTCGATGTGCATCTGCATCTTGGAATCTATGTGGATACCAGTGCAGGAGAACTGAGCGTCAATCCCTATCATGTCCTGAAGATGCTGGAGAGCCGCAGACTAAGCTATTCCGGCTATCTCAGGTAAGGATGCCTAAGGGATTTTGCGCGTAAAGGATTTTCTATCAATGCATTACTTTCTATTTGTGGGTGATTATGGTATAATGAAAGCGTAGGTGAGCAGTGCGAGAAGAGCACTCGCACAGCGAGCTTGCTTGTAAGCATGCGATCGGAGCTGGAGATCATGAATACGGTTTATGTTCATGATATAATATCGGCAGATATTATACTACTCATATATGAGTATGCGTATATACCATACTCGTTTATGATTATGGTATCCCAGATTAAGTGTCCGGAGCGATCCGGAGCAGGGATGGAGTAAACAATGGAGATATATTTAGATAATTCAGCAACAACAAAGGTGACAGAAGGGGTTAGAGATAAGGTATTGCAGGTTCTGTATGAGGACTATGGGAACCCCTCCTCAATGCATCGTCTGGGAGTCCAGGCAGAGCAGCATATGAAAGATGCCGCGGCAATCATTGCCTCCAGTTTGAAGGTGGAACCCAAGGAGATTTTCTTCACTTCCGGAGGGACGGAAGCCAATAATCTGGCTCTGATCGGGACAGCATTTGCAAACAGACGCCGAGGTAATCACATCATCACCACCAGGATAGAGCATCCGTCCGTACATCAGCCTCTGGTACATCTGGAGGAGTCGGGCTTTGAGGTCAGCTTTGCACCGGTGGACAGTGCGGGAAGACTCATAAAAGAGAAGCTTTTTGAGCTGGTGAAGGAGAATACCATTATGGTATCCCTGATGTATGTGAATAATGAGATCGGAGCGGTACAGGATATTAATGAGCTGGCCAGGGAGCTAAAGAGCAGGAAGAAGGATATCATTCTTCATGTGGACGGGGTCCAGGCATTTGGAAAGTATAAAATCTATCCTAAACGGGAAGGAATTGATCTTTTTTCTTTCAGCGGCCACAAGATACACGGCCCTAAGGGGATTGGAGCCCTTTATGTCAATGAGAAGATAAGAATCAATCCGATTGTATTTGGCGGCGGGCATCAGAAGGGCCTTCGTTCCGGAACAGAGAATGTACCGGGGATCGCCGGCTTGGGACAAGCTGTGTCTGAGCTTTTTACGGACTTTGATTCTAAGACCTCCCGGATGTATCTCCTGAAGCAAAGATTTCTCCGGGAGGTAAGCCAATTAGCTGATGTTACGGTGAATGGTGTTCCCATGGGATGCACTCCGGATTATGAGCTGGAGCAGCTGAAAATGACTGCGCCCCATATTATGAGCGTGAACTTTGAAGGAGTCCGCAGCGAAGTGTTTTTGCATGCGTTAGAGGAAAGAGGAGTATATGTATCCTCCGGCTCTGCCTGCAGCTCGCATCATGCTACCCCCAGCGTAACACTGGCGGCAATCGGAATGGAGAAGAAACTGATGGATTCTACACTGCGTTTCTCCATGTCCGGTATGACAACAGAGGAAGAGATTGATTATACGGTGGAGCAAATCAAGGAGCTGCTGCCCGTTTTAAGAAGATATACCCGTAAGAAATAAGGAACGAAACCTGATAATAACGTGAATAACACGTGGATGGAGGAAAGATGTTTAAAGCATTTTTAATAAAATACGCAGAGATAGGATTGAAGGGCAATAACCGTTATATTTTTGAGAATGCCCTGCGGGACAGGATTAAGGAGGCTCTGGCTCCTCTTGGTGAGTACCAGGTAAGTAAGGAACAGGGAAGAGTGTTCGTGGAATGCCCTGCGGAATATGATTATGAAGAGACTGTGGATGCCCTGCAAAAGGTTTTCGGAATTTCGTCTATTTGTCCCGTAGCTGTCATTGAAAGCTCGAATTGGGAGCTTTTGACCAAGGGAGTGGGCGATTATGTGGAGGCAATGTACCCTGACCGGAACTTCACCTTCAAAGTGGAGGCAAAGCGTGCGGATAAGAATTATCAGTATACTTCTCCGGAGATTTGCATCGAGATGGGTGCCTATCTGTTAAAGCGTTTTCCTGAGCTTAAGGTGGATGTGCATGAGCCTTCCGTGAGAGTTACCGTTGAGGTTCGCACCAAATGCTATGTATATTCCATCGTTATTCCCGGACTGGGAGGTATGCCGGTCGGCAGCAACGGCAAAGCGATGCTCTTGTTATCCGGCGGAATTGACAGCCCGGTGGCCGGATATATGATATCAAAACGGGGAGTATCCCTGGCCGCCACCTATTTTCATGCCCCGCCCTATACCAGTGACAGGGCGAAGCAGAAGGTAGTGGATCTGGCCAAGAAGATATCCAAGTATACCGGCAGCATGAAGCTGTTTGTTGTGAATTTTACGGATATCCAGCTATATATCTATGAGCAGTGCCCTCATGAGGAGCTGACCATTATTATGCGAAGATATATGATGCGGATTGCAGAAGCCCTTGCGCAGAAGGAAGAGTGCATGGGGCTGATCACCGGAGAAAGCATCGGCCAGGTGGCGAGTCAGACAATGCAGAGTCTGGCGGCAACCAATGAGGTATGCACGATGCCCGTATACCGGCCCTTGATCGCCTTTGATAAGAAGGATATTGTAGAGATAGCGAAGAAGATTGACACCTTTGAGACCTCCATTCAGCCTTTTGAGGATTGCTGTACCATCTTTGTTGCAAAGCATCCGGTTACCAAGCCAAGCATTAAGGTGATCAATCGATCCGAAGAGAAGCTGGAAGAGAAAATTAACCAGTTGATAGAGATAGCGTTGAATACAATAGAGGTTATTACCGTCTGATAATTGGTTTTTTGTATAATAAAATAGGGGCTGCCATAACCGGCAACCCCTAGACATAACATTTCATTATTCAACAATGTAAGGCTTTAAAATTGCAAGGATGCTTTCCATATTTTCCTCACTATGAATATTTAAATCAATATTCTTGGACAAATCAAGGCTGAATATGCCCATAATGGATTTTGCATCTATAACGTATCTACCGGAAACCAGGTCAAAATCGGAATCAAATTTTGTCACGTCATTTACGAAAGCCTTAACCTTATCGATTGAATTTAAAGAAATCTTTACGGTCTTCATTAAGAACTCCTCCTTTATTCAGTATATGTATATACTATAATTTACCTAATTAAAAGTCAATATACAAAGTTCATAAAAAATAAAGGGGAAAGTTGTACAGGAAGGTAGAATGCCTGTTTATATTCCGCAAAGAGCATTGATTAAAAGTGTTATTAGAGAAAGGATATTGAGATACATGAAGAAAACAGTGGCTTTTTTAAGCCTGGGCTGCAAGGTGAACTCCTATGAAACAGAAGCGATGCGCACAATGTTTGAGACAGCTGGTTATGCTGTTGCAGATTTTAAGGATATCGCAGATGTCTATGTGGTAAACACCTGTACCGTAACCAATATAGCAGACCGCAAATCCCGTCAGATGCTGCATCAGGCGAAGAACAGAAATCCCCAGGCGATTATCGCGGCTGTCGGATGTTATGTCCAGGCGGCGGAAGAAGTGCTTCTTGCCGACAGTGCAGTTGATCTTGTGATCGGCAATAATAAAAAATCCGACATCGTAGCTATGGTGGAGCGGTGCATGGACAGTAGCAATAAAGAAGAATTGGTAGTGGATATCAACGATGAGAGGGATTATGAAGAGCTTCATGTGATCACCACGATGGATAAGACCAGAGCCTTTATTAAGATTCAGGATGGCTGCAACCGTTTCTGCTCCTATTGTATCATTCCCTATGTCAGGGGAAGGGTCAGAAGCAGGAAGGAAGAGGATATCCTGCAGGAGATTTCGGAATTGGTGAAAAAGGGCTATCAGGAATTTGTCCTGACCGGCATTCATATTTCTTCCTACGGAACCGATTTGCTGAAATCCCGGAATGCTGAGGGGGACCAAAAAGAGCCGGAATTAGAGGAGGGTATAACTCCTCTGGCGGGGCTGATTGTAAAAATTGGTGAGATCCAAGGCATAGAACGCATTCGTCTGGGCTCGCTGGAACCCAGGATTATTACAAAGGAATTTCTGGATGCGGTTGTGGGGGTGAAGCAGTTTTGTCCGCATTTTCACCTTTCTCTCCAGAGCGGCAGTGATGCTGTTCTAAAGAGAATGAACCGCAAATACAGCGCAGCGGAGTACTATGACAGAGTGGGCCTGATCCGGCAGTATTTTGAGCTTCCCTCCTTCACAACGGATGTTATTGTGGGCTTTCCCGGAGAGACGGAGGAGGAGTTTCAGCAGACTTTGGACTTTGTAAAGAGTATTGGCTTCGCCCGCATACATGTATTCAAATATTCCAAAAGAGCCGGTACCAAGGCGGCAGAGATGCAGGATCAGATTCCTGAGAATATCAAAAATCAGAGAAGCGATCGTCTGATTGCCCTCTCAAATTCCATGGCGGAGGAATATCATGTCAGGTTTTTGGGCAGAATAGAGAAAATTCTCTTTGAAGAAACCATAGAAGTCGGGGGAGTTAAATATCAGATCGGTCACAACGAGCGTTACCTGAAGCTGGCGCTGCCGGAGGAGATGGAGCTATCCAACCAGCTGCTGGAGGGGAGGGTTACCGGGTTACTAAATGAGGAAATACTCCTTTGCGAAAAAACTCAATAAATTAATCATTGAATTATATCATTGAATTTTTTGTTCAAATATATTAATATATAATTATATAGATTCTTTATTATTCGGCAGGCTGTATGGTGAACGATCTAATATGATAAGAGGAAGTGATTCAATGCAGAAAATAAACAATACGCAATATTTTAAAGTACAAAAAGATACAGAGGTTATTGTCGGTGAAGTAATTCGTACCGTCTATTCCGCTCTGACGGAAAAGGGTTATAATCCGGTGAACCAAATTGTAGGGTATGTTATGTCGGGAGACCCGACCTACATAACGAGTCATAAGGGAGCCAGAAGCCTGATTATGAAGGTTGAGCGGGATGAGATTATTGAAGAGTTGTTACGTTTTTACATTGAGAACGAGATCCGGCATGCGGAATAATAATGTCTGATGATATTATTATTCTGTGCCGAAGGAAGTAAGTGTGCATAAATAACACAAAGTGCTGCATGCTATAAGCACTTGTGATTATATTGGCGCCGAATAACGTGAGTGTGCATCTTGGTGTGAAGAATTATATACCATGGACGCTTACGGATATGTTATTACGCCGGCAGCAGGAAGCAGCAGGTATGGACTGCATTTTAGAGACCAGGCAGCGTCCATATCATGGAGGTAGGAATGAAGAGAATCATGGGGCTGGATTATGGCTCTGTAACGGTCGGGGTAGCAATCAGTGACACTTTGGGATTAACTGCCCAGGGAATTGAAGTCATCCGAAGGAAGCAGGAGAATAAATTACGTCAAACCTTTGCCAGAATCGAGGCTCTGATCGAAGAGTATGAGGTGGGCAAGATTGTACTCGGCTATCCCAAGCATCTGAATAATACAGTAGGGGAACGAGCGCTGAAATCGGAGGAATTTGCTGAAAAGCTGAGACAAAGAACCGGTCTCGAGATAGAACTTTGGGATGAGCGCCTTACAACAGTAGCGGCCCATCAGGTGCTTGATCAAGGCGGACTTGGTTATCAGGAAAAAGCATTGGTCGTGGATAAATTGGCAGCGGTGATTATATTGCAGGGATATTTGGATAAACTTTATTTTATGAAAGAGGAAGAAAAGGATTATGAATCATAGACCGGATGAGATCAGCTTCATCACAGAGGATGGTGAAGAGGTTATGTTTCAAGTATTGGAACAGACGAGACTGGGCGGAATGGATTACCTCTTGGTCAGTACGACCGCAGAAGAGGGCGAGGAAGCCGAGGCTCTTATTTTAAAGGATATTTCCGAGGATACCGATGAAGAAGCGGTATACGACATTGTTGAGGATGAGGAAGAGCTGCAGTCTGTGGCAGCTATCTTCAAAGAATTATTGGATGATATTGAATTATATTAAATGCATAGATAGGATTAGATGAAAATAGGTGATGATATGCCTGATAGCCAGGAACAGTTTAAGAGTTTGTTGAAACAAAACGGACTGAAGGTTACTACCCAGAGAGTGGCAATACTGGAGGTATTAAGCAGTAGACCGGGGATGCATCTGACTGCGGAGGAAATTTATGATTACGTCAGGGAAAAGTATCCGGAGATCGGTATCGCTACTGTTTATCGTACAATTCAAGTATTATCAGAATTAAATCTAATAGATAAATTGAATCTTGATGATGGATATGTGCGTTATGAAATCAGCAAAGGAAGCAGCGAAGATGCTTCCCACCATCATCATCATTTGATATGTCTGGAATGCGGTACTGTATACGCGTTTCAAGATGACCTGTTGGAAAAATTGGAGGAACGGATCATGGAAACCATGGAATTCCAGGTGGTAGACCATGAAGTTAAGCTTTACGGCCATTGCAGAAAATGCAGCAAAAAAGTTACAGGTAATGAATCTGTTAGAGTCTAATATTATCATATGCACTTAGTTAATGGATAAAGAAAGTACATAAACCATTGGAGGTGCAGTTATTTGAAAGAGAAAGAAAAGAACATAACAAAATCAACTGAGTTGAAAGGTGTTAAAATTATTCCGCTGGGCGGATTGGAACAGATTGGTATGAATATTACCGCAATTGAATATGAGGACAGCATTATTGTCATCGATTGCGGATTATCCTTCCCGGAGGATGAGATGCTGGGCATTGACCTGGTTATTCCGGATGTAACCTATCTGAAGGATAATATTGATAAGGTAAAGGGATTTGTCATTACTCACGGACATGAGGATCATATTGGTTCCCTTCCCTATATTTTGAAAGAAGTGAATGTTCCCATTTATGCAACCAGGCTTACCACAGCAATTATTGAGAACAAGCTGAAGGAGCATAATTTATTAAAGAATACCAAAAGAAAAGTAATTAAGTACGGCCAGTCCATCAATCTGGGCTGCTTTCGTATTGAATTCATCAGAACAAACCATAGTATTGCCGATGCGGCGGCACTTGCCATCTTTACCCCTGCGGGGATCATCTTTCATTCGGGAGATTTCAAGGTGGATTTTACTCCGGTATTCGGAGAGCCTATCGATCTGCAGAGAATTGGTGAAATCGGCAAGAAGGGTGTACTGGCACTGTTATGTGACAGTACGAATGTGGAACGCCCCGGCTATACCATGTCGGAGAGCACCGTCGGCAAAACCTTTGACACCATATTTGCCGATTATGCAAAGCAGAGAATTATTGTTGCAACCTTCGCATCCAATGTTGACCGGGTTCAGCAGGTAGTGAATGCGGCAGCAAAGTTTAATAGAAAAATTGTAATTGAAGGCCGCAGTATGGTCAATATCATAACAGTGGCCAGAGAATTGGGATATGTCAAGATGCCGGATAATATGCTGATTGATATTGAACAGATGAAGAACTATACCGATGATCAGCTGGTTATGATCACCACAGGAAGCCAGGGTGAGACCATGGCTGCCCTTCCAAGAATGGCCGCTTCCATCCACAAGAAGGTCACAATCAAACCGGGGGATGTTGTAATTCTCAGTTCAACGCCAATTCCGGGCAATGAGAAAGCGGTGTCCAAGGTAATTAATGATCTGACCATGAAGGGTGCCAAGGTAATCTATCAGGATACTCACGTATCAGGTCATGCCTGTCAGGAAGAGATTAAGCTGATGTACACCTTATTAAAACCCAAGTATGCGGTACCGGTTCACGGTGAATACAAGCATCTGGTGCGTCATGCGGAGCTGGCACAGTCCCTTGGGATCGCTAAGGAGAATATATTTGTCATATCCTCAGGTGATGTATTGACTCTAGCTGCAGAGCGGGGAGCAATTACCGGAGAAGTACCGGCACAGGGCATCCTTGTGGATGGACTTGGTGTAGGAGATGTGGGCAATATCGTTCTTCGTGACCGGCAGCTGCTGTCGGAAAACGGATTGATTATCGTAGTAATATCCCTGGAGAAGTACAGCAATCAGGTGATGGCGGGTCCTGATATTGTTTCCCGAGGCTTTGTATATGTAAGAGAGTCCGAGAATCTCATGGAAGAAGCAAGAGATGTTGTTGAGAAGGCATTGGGTAAATGTCTGAGCAGGAACAATACGGACTGGGGTAAGATGAAGACGGAGATTAAGGATTCCCTCAGTGATTATATCTGGAAGAAGACGAAGCGAAATCCGATGATCCTTCCGATCATCATGGAGGTATAGTTACCGTTTTCAGGAATTCCGCAACACAATGAAGTAAGCGAGGTAAGAACATGGCGACAAGGTCCACAGCAGTTAAATTAACATTAAAGGTGACAAGCTTTATTGTTCGGTCATTGATGAATATTATTTTCTATATCCTGGTGATCATTCTCATTATCAATGTCAGTAAAGCGGCCTTTGCCTTCACCTATCAGCTCTATGGACCAGATACGGTGGATAAAGCACCCGGCAGAGAGATTATATTCCAGATCAGTAAGGGAGAATCCAAGATGGACATTGCTGCCAAGCTGGAGCATAATCATGCCGTGAAGGATAAGTATTCCTTCTACGTTAAGACAAAGCTTCAGGAATATGTCATTATGCCGGGAACCTATGTAATCAGTTCAGCCATGACCTACGATGAAATATTAGATGTGATTACGGATTATTCTAACTCCATTGTCAAGGAAGAGGAAGAGGAGCCGGCCGGAGAGAATTCGGAAGATGGTGCCGGCGACGCCGATTCGGAGAAAGAGAAGAAGGACGATGCTGCAGAATAACCAAGTTAGCCCGAATTCGCAGAATGATGGCAGAATAGGGGATTTATATGATTGTTAACGAAAGAATTACCGCCTATATCAACTCCCTGGAGACGGAATTGCCCCAGGAGCTGGCCAAGTTGGAGAGGGACGCCCTTGAAAAGCATGTTCCGATTATTAAGAAGGAGACGCAGGGAGTTCTGAAATTTTTATTACAATTGCAGCAACCAAAACGAATTCTGGAGGTCGGAACAGCCATTGGCTTTTCCGCCCTCTTTATGAGTGAATATACCGGAAGGGATTGCAAAATTACAACGATTGAGAAGGTTGCCATGAGGCTGGTGGAAGCAGAGAAGAATCTGGCGGATCCCCGCTTTGGCGGGCATGATAAAATCACTTTGAGAAAGGGAGAAGCTCTTGAAGTATTGAGAGCTCTGGCAGAGGAGAAGGAGATCTATGATTTTATCTTTCTGGATGCGGCGAAAGCTCAGTATATGAGTTTTCTTCCGGAATTGATGAAGCTTTTGCCTGCCAGGGGAATGCTGGTAACGGATAATGTTCTCCAGGACGGTACTGTAATCAATTCAAGATATAGTATTACAAGAAGGGACCGCACCATTCATTCCAGAATGAGGGAGTATTTATATACCATCACCCATATGGAGGAGTTGGATACGGTGATTTTACCGGTTGGGGACGGAATTGCGCTGAGCCATCGTTTAATGTAAGATTGGCTTTTGCCGGCAGGATGAAACAGAGATGAAAAGGCGGCTGAAGCGGTGGGTTAAGGTTAGCGAATGCTAACGTCCGACCGCTTTTATGACCTTGTCAGATGGGAGGATTTGGATTGATGGAATATATTGGAAAACCGGAGCTTTTAATTCCGGCAGGTAATTTGGAAACATTGAGAACCGCGGTTGTCTATGGAGCTGATGCGATTTATATCGGCGGAGATATGTACGGACTTCGGGCAAAGGCCAAGAACTTTTCCATGGAGGATATGAGGGAAGGGATTGCTTTTGCTCATTCCTACGGTAAAAAAGTCTATGTAACTGCCAATATAACGGCGCATAATCAGGATATGGAGGGAATAAGAGCCTATTTCAGGGAGCTGCGCGCTTTCGGCAAGGACTGTCCGGATGCTTTGATTATCTCCGATCCGGGTGTGTTCTCCATCGCGCAGGAGGAAATGCCGGACACCCAGCTGCATATCAGTACTCAGGCCAATAGCACCAATTACGAGACCTATCGGTTTTGGAACAAGCTTGGTGCAACCCGGGTTGTGTCCGCAAGAGAATTATCCCTGAAGGAGTTGGTTGAGCTTCGTTCCAAGATCCCGGCGGAAATGGAGATTGAAACCTTTGTCCATGGTGCGATGTGCATTGCCTATTCCGGTCGGTGCCTGTTGAGCAATTATTTTACCGGAAGAGATGCCAATCTGGGAGCTTGCACCCATTCTTGCCGCTGGAAGTATCATATCGTGGAGGAGACCCGGCCAGGGGAATACCTTCCCATAGAGGAAAATGAGCGAGGAACCTATATCTTTAATTCCAAGGACCTGTGTATGATTGAATACATTCCCGAGCTTGTAAAGGCGGGAATCAATAGCTTTAAGATAGAGGGTCGGATGAAGACGGCGTTGTATGTAGCAACCGTAGCAAGAACCTATCGTAAGGCTATCGATGATTTCTTTGAAGACCCTCAGCTATATGAGAAGAATAAGGCGCAGTATATGGAAGAAATAAAAAAAGGTGTCAACCGCCAGTTCACGACGGGCTTCTTTTTCCATAAGCCGACCCATGAAGAGCAGATCTATGACCATAATACCTATGAAAAGGCATATACCTACCTGGGAACCATCTCCGGGGAGAGAGACGGCCTCTATGAGCTGGAGCAGAAGAACAAATTCAGTGTCGGAGAAAGTGTTGAAATCATAAAGCCGGGCGGGGATACCATCACGGCACTTGTCAAATCCATTCAAAATTCAGAGGGAGAGGCTATGGAAAGCTGTCCTCATCCCCAGCAGATCATCTATGTGGATTTTGGTGTCAAGCTGGAATGCTATGATATTATCCGAAGGAAGGAATAGAAAGTCTCAGATTTGCAAGGTTTCCAGCTTAAAGGGATTTCAAGGAGAAAATTATGTATCAGAAGATAGATTTTAGTAATAAACCGATTATTGAGGGAAAGAAGGTTGTTTTGAGACCTTTTACAGAAAATGATTGGGAAGAAATGATTAGAATTCTGGATGATCCGGAATTAAAAAGGCTGACTGGTTCCGCATCCAATGATGAGGAAGCAAATGCTGCTGACAGTCCTGAGGAAATTGAACGGACAAAACAGTGGTATTTAAGCCGTAATGCGCAGACCGACCGGTTGGATTTGGCTATTGTGGATATAGAAACCGGATTGGTAGTGGGTGAAACAGTCTTTAATGATTATGAGGAAGAAACCGGGAATGTGAATTTTCGAATCCTCATAGGCCAGAACGGACGTAACAAAGGTCTTGGCTCGGAGGCTGTAAGCTTGTTTATCGGGTACGGAATGACAAAGCTCCAGCTCCACAAAATAGGATTGGAGGTATACAGCTTTAACCCCAGGGCTGAGAGAGTATACCAGAAAGCCGGTTTTGTGCTGGAGGGGGTAAAGCGTGAGGATTTCATATATAATGGAGAATATATAGATACTAAGGTTTATGGAATGTTAAAGGCGGATTATTTGGCGGCGGTATCCTGATATATTTTTGCAAAATAGGAACCTCCTGGTATTTCATAGCGTCTAATGAATGAAACACAACATATAATTTTCATTAGAAGGAGAGAATTCTATGAAAAAAATAAAAGCGCTAATTGTTTTAGTCATTATTATGACTATTTTCACAAGTATGCCAGTTTCTGCGGCTGGTAAGAGAACCCCACATAATAAAGTAACGGGCAAGACACCAAAGATCACAGTAACTGTAAACAATAAAAAAGTTAAGTATGATGTTTCGCCCTATCTTTTAAAAGATGAAGTCATGATACCTCTAAAGCAAACCGCAGAGGCTTTGGGTGGAAAGGTAACATGGAATAAAAATACAAAGACGGCCTGGCTAAGTATTGATATGATGAAGTTAGAGCTAGTTGTAGGAAAAAGTGAATTATATATATATCGTGACGCAGACTTTACAGGTAAACCAGAAACCGTAAAATTACAGGCACCTATTAAAAGAGTCCGCGGAAGTGTTTGCGTTCCTGGGAAAATTGTTTTTGAAAGTATAGGAGCAAAGGTTTCCTGGGACAGTAAGAAAAAGGCATTAGCAATAACAAGAAATAATACACAAGGAAAAGACATTACGTATACCGAGATAACAAAGGAAGCAATTTCTAAGAATAAAACCGTCTTAAATTGGTATAATGCAAATTATAAAAAGGCAGGAGTATCCTTTAAAAAAAGCAATAACACAATCTATGTTCTTATTGCAGCAGGAAAGAAGCCAACCGGTGGATATACCATGGGCGTCGATAAGATAACCTATGAAGCTTCTAAGAAAGCCTTTGTCCTTGCGTATGTAAAAGCGCCATCTTCCGATATGATGGTTACCCAGGCAGAGACCTACCCTCATATCCTGATAAAGCTGGATGGAAAAAGTGTTAAGAATGTGAGCGGAGAAGTTAAGGAAATAAAAGCCGGATCCCTGCCAACAGATATTGCTTATGATGAAATTACCGTTGACAGCATTAAAAATAGCAGTGCTCTAATGAAATGGTATGATTCAAACAATCAAAAAATGGGAATTCATTATATGAGAGAAGGAAAGTATATCTATGCTCTTATCGCCGGGGGAGAAAGGCCAACAGGAGGCTTTGGCATATCCATTGATAAAATATACTACAGCACTTCTGAAATAGTAAGTATTAATGCTACAGTAACACCTCCCGGAGATAATGTAAGAGTTATGATGGTAATCACTTACCCTTCCAAGCTAATACGAATTCAGTCCGATACCATCAAATACATTATCGGCGAAGTGAAAAATGCGGATAATTCCAAGGAAAAATGGCCACTCATTGATGCGGCGAAAGTGTCTAAAATAGAATTATTAACCCTGGATCAGGTTAAACTCAGGGATATTACCTGTAAAGAAAAAGAAGCAATCTTACAAGCATTCAATGAAGCAACCATAGACCCGAATTTCTATATAGAAATGATCACAGGGAATATCTTAAGAGTAATAACTACCGATGGATATACCATTACCTTTACCAGTTATGGTTCCGAAACCAATGTAATTGCAAATATTGCATGGAATACTGATGTTAGAACCTTCCATCTTGTGGCACCGGCGATCGCTAAGCTATTGCTGCAGAAATAGAGCTATGATTAATTAGAAGCAGCCTTATCGTCCGTACGGCAGGTTCATTCGATGGTGGAAGTTGTCTGTTTTCAAAGAAAAAAGTAAGTCCTTCTGTCCTTTTTTAATAGGGATAGGCACTTTATGTCAATAATGCGCATAGATTATAAATGAATCATTGAGCATTGAGGGTGCTTATCTTCGTGAAGTCATTTCCAAAGCCACTAAGCACCAAAGAAGAAGCTGATTATCTAAAGCTCTGCAAAGAAGGCGATAAGGCTGCAAGAGATAAACTGATTGAGCATAATCTCAGGTTAGTTGCTCATATTGTAAAGAAATACAATATGATAGATAAAGAGACGGATGATTTGATTTCCATAGGAACCATCGGCCTGATCAAGGCCATTGATACCTTCGATGAAGAAAAGGGGATCCGCCTGGCGACCTATGCCTCCCGGTGTATCGACAACGAGCTCTTAATGATGCTTCGAAGCGGTAAGCGTTTGTCCAAAGAAGTGTATCTGTATGATCCCATCGGATCGGACAGAGAGGGCAATGAAATAAATTTGTTGGATATTATTGAGGAAGCAGAAATTGATATTGTTGAAAATATTGTGCTCGAGGACGATATAAAAAAACTGTATCATATCATCGGTAAGGTGTTAACGGATAGAGAACGTGAAATTATCTGCTTGCGGTACGGATTAAGCAATCATAGGGAAGTAACCCAGCGTGAGATTGCCGGTAAGCTGGGAATCTCAAGAAGCTATGTGAGCCGAATTGAGAAAAAAGCGCTAAAGAAATTGCGAGAATGCTTTGAGCAATAGAAAATCTGGAGAGCAATTTCTTTGAGAAACTTGCGAGAATGCTTTGAGCAATAGAAAATCTGGAGAGCAATTTCTTTGAAAAACTTGCGAGAATGCTTTGAGCGATAGAAAACCTGGGGTGCAATCTCTTTGAGAAAGTTGCGGGAGTGCTTTGAGCAACGAACATATGGCGGAAATGTCTTTTATACAGAAGACGGGTTCCTCAGCATCATGCGGCTATAGTTCCATACTAGGACTATAGCCGCAGTTTTATGGGCTGAATTCTTTACCCTTTTGGCGTTCAAATCATAATATCCATTGACACAATGGGGTTTACAAATTATAATATTGACGGTATGTTAAGCCCCTGCAGGACATATTTCATACTGAGACCGGAATTTCACCGGTGTCAAGATAATGGAATGGCTTTGCAGGGGTTAATTGTGATAAATACAGAATTTAGATAGGGGTGTCATATGTTATACCTAGATTACGCTGCCAATACTCCCGTTGACCCGCGGGTTATGAATTATTATACCTGGCATTGCAACCGCTATATTGCTAATCCGAATTCTTCTCATCCCCTGGGTAAAGAGGCTTATGCAAGAATGGAAGAGGTGACGGAGCATATTGCAGCACTTTTGGGGGTTAAACCCACAGAAATCATCTATACCTCCGGAGCCAGTGAAGCGAATAATCTTGCGATTAAGGGCGTGGTACAGGCCTATAAACATAGCGGAAAGCATATCATATCCACTTGTCTTGAGCATCCTTCCGTCAGCGGTTCTTTAACTCATCTGCAATCTTTGGGTTATGAGATTGATCTGGTCGATATAACCAGCGACGGGTTAATTGATCTGGAGCACCTAAAGGAACTCCTTCGTGGGGATACGGTTTTGGTGTCGGTATGCTATGTTGACAGCGAATTGGGGGTGAAGCAGCCCATCGCGGAGCTGGGAGAGCTTCTTGCACAGTACCCCAACTGCCGGCTTCATGTGGATACAACCCAGGCAGTGGGGAAGTTCCCGCTTTCTCTGGAGAATATAGATTTGCTCACCTTTACTCCGCATAAGTTCTTCGGAATGAATGGCTGCGGAGTATTGATCCGCAAAGAGCAGGTGGTACTGGAGCCCTTGCATCACGGGGGGACGAGCACTACGATTTACCGGAGCGGAACCCCGGCCCTTGCCCTGGCTGCTTCGGTGGAGAAAGCTCTGGAGCTGGCGATAGAAGAGCGGGAGGAGAGGAACCTTCTGGTGCAAAAGCTCCATGATATGCTCATGCTTAAACTTTCCGGATATAAAAAGGTAAGGATCAACAGTACCAGGTGCAGCGTTCCTCATATTATCAATCTCAGCGTACAGGGAGTGAAAGCGGCATTATTCCAGGAGGCCTTATCACAGGAAGGTGTCTGTGTATCCATCAAATCCGCCTGTTCGGTGGCAAGCGCTCCTTCGCGCCCGGTATATGCGGTGACAAAAGATAAGAAAAATGCCATGTGCTCCTGGAGGATCAGCCTAAGCCATTGGACAACGGAGGAGGAGCTGGAGTATTTTTATCAGGCCTTCGACCGGTGTTACACAAAACTATGCCAGTGAGGATGAGTTGATAAGATAGACGGGTAAAATAAGGCAATGGGACAAGAAGACAGATTGACAGATAAGTTAATAAGATAAGAAGGTAGAAGATAGATGGAACGATTTGAACAAATTGAAAGAAGTATTATAACCAAATTCCGCAAACCCCTCTGGAAGAAATTCATCAACGGAGTGAATGACTATAAATTGATTGAAGAAGGGGATAAGATTGCGGTATGCATCTCCGGCGGAAAGGACTCCATGCTGCTGGCAAAGCTGATGCAGGAAGTCCAAAGGCATGGGAAGGTTGCATTCGAACTGGAATTTCTGGTGATGGATCCGGGCTATAATGAGATAAACCGTCAGACCATTATTAATAATGCAAAACTGTTGGATATTCCAATCCGGATTTTTGAGACTCAGATCTTTGATATTGTTGCAGAGGTGGATCAATCCCCCTGCTACCTGTGTGCCCGCATGAGACGGGGCTATCTCTATAAGAATGCCCAGGCTCTGGGCTGCAATAAGATCGCCTTGGGACATCATTTTGATGATGTGATTGAGACGATTTTAATGGGGATGCTGTACGGAGGACAGATTCAGACCATGATGCCGAAACTCCATAGCACCAATCATCCCGGAATGCAGCTGATTCGTCCGATGTATCTGGTGAAGGAAGCGGATATCCTTGCCTGGAAGCAGTACCATGACCTGCAGTTTATCCAATGCGCCTGCCGCTTTACGGAGAACTGCACACTTTGTGACAACGGAGGCGGTGGTTCCAAGCGCCAGGAGATGAAGGTGCTTATTAAGAAATTCCGTCAGACAAACCCCAGCATTGACATGAATATTTTCCGAAGCATCCATAATGTGAACCTGGATACGGTAATCGGATATCACAGTAAGCAGGGTCAATATCATTTTCTGGATGATTATGATACGAAGGGGAATGCCGGGAGAATAAACCCAAAGTGATTTAAATAAATAATATAAGCGATATAGAAACGATATAAAAACATACATGATTTTTTATGAAACTTTATAGATTTTTAATGGGAAAATGATGAAAGTTATAGTATTATTCTTTTAGGTGGTAATGCTGAGGTTACAAAGGCAGCTGATACACGGATCATACTGGGAGGTATCTATGAATCGATTTCGTAATTTTATGTATGGGAGATATGGATTTGACCAATTGACCAGGACGCTGGTGATTATTTCACTGATTCTGTCTCTGGTCACTAGCTTTTTCCGGTTGGAGTGGCTGGTGATACTGGCCTACATTCCGTTCCTTTATGCTTTATACCGGGCTTTCTCCAAGGACCATCCAAAGAGGTTCAAGGAGAATGCGGCATATCTTAAGATGACAGGCAATATAAGGGGCAAATTAAATCATGTCAAATTATCTCTGGTGGGAACTAAAACACATAAGTACTATACCTGCTCCAAATGCAGGCAGAGCATACGTGTGCCCAGGGACAAAGGCAAGATTGCAATTACCTGTCCCAAATGCAAGAATGAATTTATACGGCGGACCTAGCAGGAACAACTCACCAGCCTGACTTAGAAAGCATGATTGGCGATAATACTAAAATAAGAATAAGCTGCTCTTGGGATCATTATTGATCTGAGAGCAGCTTTATTCTTATAGGATGGCTTGCAGGATGATGCAAAATACGTTATTCTTTAGTTATGAAACAGCCGTTTACTATAAAGCAGGATTGCATTTAAGAAAGGAGTCTCTATGAGCGCAGTTGTTCATAACAACAGGGAAATTGCAAAGATTGTTACAGGATCCGCCCAGACGGACGGGGCAGGAGTAAAATTAATTCGTGTTATCGGTTATTCCAATGTAAGGGATTTTGATCCGTTTCTGATGCTGGATGCTTTTGATTCCCGCAATCCGGAGGACTATGTAAAAGGTTTTCCCTGGCATCCGCATCGTGGAATCGAGACCATAACCTATCTCATTCAGGGTGAAATCGTGCATGGTGACAGCATAGGAAATAAAGGCACC
Organism: Bacillota bacterium; assembly: GCA_023423045.1. Taxonomy (GTDB): domain Bacteria; phylum Bacillota; class Clostridia; order Lachnospirales; family Lachnospiraceae; genus Mobilitalea. The sequence continues at coordinate 143,216 of JAFAGA010000032.1, forward strand.
ATCCGGGATGGAGGGTGCCAGTGGATGACAGCGGGAAAAGCGATACTGCATCAGGAGATGCCCCAGCCCTCTCCGCAGATGCTGGGTGTTCAGGTATGGTTGAACCTTCCGAGAAAGTCAAAGCTGACGGCTCCCCAATATCGTGATATAACGGCCGATATGATCCCGAAGGTCAGGGAAGAAGGATGCCGGATCGGAGTGATTTCCGGAAGCTATCATGGACAGCCGGGCGCTACTCAAGGCGATTATGTGAATGCCACCTTTTTGGATGTAGCGCTGGAAGAAGCCTTCACCTGGGAGTATGCAACGAATCCGGAGGATACGGTATTTGTATACATAGTGGAAGGGGAAGGATATTTTGGAGGAGAAGAAAAACAGCTCATTCCCTCCAAACACGCGGTTCTGTTTCAAAAAGGAGATTCTCTTACCATAACCGCCGGCAAACAACCGCTGCGGATGTTTGTATTTACGGGCAAGCCCTTGCATGAACCGATTGCCTGGGGCGGTCCTATCGTTATGAATACCAATGATGAACTGGAGCAGGCCTTTAAGGAGATCCGCCAGGGAACCTTCGGAAGCTAGTGCATCATATCTTGGTGGTCCACTTGGAGCAGTCCCAGACCGTGGTTGCCACATCTTCATAGAATTCCGGCTCGTGGCAGATAAGAAGCAGGCTTCCTTTATATGCCTTTAATGCACGTTTTAGCTCCTCCTTGGCATCTACATCCAGGTGATTGGTGGGCTCGTCCAAAAGCAGGATATTGCTTTCACGGTTGATTAGCTTACATAAGCGGACCTTAGCCTGTTCGCCTCCGCTGAGGACTCTGACTTGGCTTTCGATATGCTTTGTGGTCAGGCCGCATTTTGCCAGGGCAGAACGCACCTCGTACTGGGTATATCCGGGGAATTCCTGCCATAATTCCTCCAGGCAGGTGCGGGTGCTGGGAGTCATCTCCTGTTCGAAATAACCGATGTTCAGGTAATCTCCCAGCGCTACCTTGCCGCTTAGAGCAGGAATTAGACCCAGAATACTTTTAAGCAGGGTGGTTTTGCCGATGCCGTTGGCACCCACCAGCACAATCTTGTCACCACGCTCCATAGATAGGGCGAGGGGGGAGGAGAGGGGCTCGTCATAACCGATGACCAGGTCCTCTGTCTGGAAGATATATCTGCCGGCCGCCCGGGCTTCCTTGAAATTGAACTCGGGCTTCGGCTTTTCTCTGGCAAGCTCTATAATATCCATCTTGTCCAGCTTCTTCTGCCGGGACATTGCCATATTGCGGGTGGATACCCGGGCCTTGTTTCTCGCCACAAAGTCTTCCAGATCTTCAATTTCCTTTTGCTGGCGGTTATAGGCGGCCTCCAGCTGCCGTTTCTTCATCTCATGTACTTCCAGGAATTTATCGTAATCGCCTACATAGCGGTTCAGTTCCTGGTTCTCCATATGATAGATGATATTAACGACACTGTTGAGGAAGGGAATATCATGGGAGATCAGGATAAATGCATTCTCATATTCCGTCAGATAGCGCTTCAGCCATTCGATATGCGTCACATCAAGGTAATTGGTAGGCTCGTCCAGAAGCAGAATATCCGGCTTCTCCAGAAGAAGCTTTCCAAGCAGCAGCTTTGTGCGCTGGCCGCCGCTGAGATCCGTCACGTCATTATCCAGTCCCAGCTCGTCCAGTCCCAGAGCATGGGCGATTTCCTCCACCTTGCTGTCAATAATATAGAAATCGTGCATGGAGAGCAATTCCTGTATGGTGCCAAGCTCTTCGATCATTTCGTCCAGGGCATCTCCCTCCGCCTCGCCCATGGTGTCACAGATCCGGTTCATCTTTTCTTCCAGATCAAATAAATAGGAAAACGCGGACTGCAGGACACTTCGCAGCGTCATTCCCTTCTCTAACACGGCATGCTGGTCCAGATATCCCACATGAACATGCTTGGACCATTCCACCTTACCCTCATCGGGCATCAGCTTGCCAGTCACAATATTCATGAAGGTGGACTTGCCTTCCCCGTTGGCTCCGATTAATCCGATATGTTCTCCCTTCAGCAGCCGGAAGGATACCTCATGAAAAATAGCCCGGTCGCCAAAACCATGGCTTAGATTGGTTACATTCAATATACTCATAAAAACTCCTTTAATCATATCTATGCTACGGTTAACTATTTTACACGATAATAGGCAAAAATACAATTCGAAGATTTACATTTGCTTCTTTGGGCCGATTTAATTAAATAATCTATAATCTATAAGAAAGAATACCCAAATTGTCTATCAAATGATCTTTAAATTTTGTAAATAAGTCAAAATTAGTGTTGTGATAGAGGTTTTCATAAGATATAATAAAACGGAGTGGCATATGGTGTGGGAAAGCACTGACATAATAAATCGGAGACCGAAAGAGCAGAATAAAATCATTAAGATAAAATACCCTGTGACATGGGAAATGAATGGAGATACTTATGAAAAGATCAATTGATGAACTGTTATTGGAGGCGCAGAAGAGAAAGGCATCCGACCTGCATCTTACCGTAGGGCTGCCGCCCAAGGTCAGAGTAAACGGAGATTTGGACAATCTGGACCAGGAGGTTCTGACACCGGCTGATATCGAGGAAATTGTATTGCCGATGGTTCCCCCCAGATTGTCAGACATCTTAAATACCTGCGGGGAAGTGGATTTTTCCTATGCAATTAAGAATGTCGGAAGGTTTCGTGTGAATTTGTTCCGGCAAAGAGGCTCCTATGCCATGGTTATCCGTATCATTTATACCATAATTCCGGATCCGGAGGAGCTTGGGATACCCCAGTCCGTCCAGGAGCTGACCAGGAAAAAGCGGGGAATGATTCTGGTGACGGGACCCACCGGCAGCGGCAAGTCAACAACCCTGGCCTCTTTGATTGATATGATTAATACCAATAGTAACAGCCATATCATTACTTTGGAGGATCCCATTGAATATCTGCATAAGCATAAGAACTCCATTGTAAACCAAAGGGAAATCGGTACCGACTCTCTGAGCTTTTCCAATGCGATGGGCGTTGTCCTGCGGGAAGATCCGGATGTTATCCTGATCAGCGAGATGAGAGATTATGAGACAATAAAGGTGGCAATTGCGGCTGCTGAAACCGGGCATCTGGTACTATCCTCCCTGCCCACCAGCGGAGCGGTAAATACGATTGAGCGAATTATTGATGTATTTCCGCCCCACCAACAGCAGCAGATCCGGGTACAATTGGCTGCAGTGCTGGATGGAGTGATTTCACAGCAATTGATTCCTTCCACCGATGGCAGCAGCCGGGTAGCGGCATTTGAAGTCATGCTGTCCAATCCGGCAGTTCGAAGCCTGATTCGTGACGGCAAGATCCATCAGATCGGCAACTATATGCAGAACAATAAAAAATCGGGCATGAAGATGATGGATGATGCAATTTATGAGCTCTATTTATTTGGAAAAATCACCAAGGAGCAAGCCCTTTCCTTTTCCATGGATGTGCCGGCAATGGAAAAGAAGCTGTTCTATTATGTTAAGGATGACGCATTATAGGGCGAAAAGGATACCCTGAGGCATCAGCAGTGATCAGGCTGGACGCCAGCGCCGTCGACGGTGGGCTTTGTATTTATCCTTTACGGACAGGCTAAAAACAAGTATAATAGCATTTGGATAAATTAAAGTGATCCGCTTGGAGGCTGAAATGTTAAACGAGGTACAATGGAATAGATGTAAGAGGCTGTTGGGGAAAGTGGTGAACAGGGAAACAATAACCTATGTGATTGCCGGAATCTTGACGACCATAGTTAATTTCATCAGTTATGAAGGCTTATACCGGCTGGGTGTGTCCAATCTGACAGCCAATGCCTGTGCGTGGTTAATTGCTGTTACTTTCGCATATGTGGCCAATAAGAAAAAGGTATTCTTATCCGTAAGCGATTGTGCTGCCGATGAAGCGACAAAGCTTTCGAAGTTTTACGGATCCAGGCTGGTTACCCTGGGAGTAGAGCAGTTGGGGATGTTTCTCTTTATCAATGTATTGGGGTTCCATCGTCTGCTGGTGAAGGCATCCCTGGCAGTGATTGTAATCATATTGAACTACCTGTTCAGCAAGCTTTATATATTTAATAAGAAGAGATAAAACAACGGGCGGCAAGCTTTGCGAACCGCTCCTATGTTTGATCAATGATAGGCTGCCGCAGATTGCTTGGATGAAACCATTGAATTCGCGACAGCCTATCCATTGTATTAGAGAGATCGGGAAAACTGACATATCATCTAAGTGTTGGCACAGTTTTGGATGTGCAGAAATGGAGTTGAGCGGTATGAGTTCAAAAGCAATTGTGAAGATAAGAAAAGGTGAGGGAAGAAGCTTAAAGAATGGAGGGCTCTGGATATACGATAACGAAATTGATACCATCACCGGAGATTTTCTGAATGGAGATTTGGTGGAGGTTCATGATTTCGACGGATATTATCTTGGCTGCGGATATATTAACACGAATTCCAGAATAACGGTTCGGATCATGTCAAGAAGGAAGGGACAGGAGATTGACCATGACTTTTTGGTCATGAGAGTAAAGGAAGCCTGGGAGTATCGTAAGACCACAGTGGATACGGATAGCTGCAGAGTGATATTCGGAGAAGCGGACTTTCTTCCAGGCATTGTAATCGACAAATTCGCGGATGTTTTGGTGGTGCAATCTCTGGCACTTGGCATTGACCGGATGAAGCTGGAAATCATTGCAATACTCAGGGAGCTTTTGCAGCAGGATGGAATGGTTATCCGGGGAGTGTATGAACGAAGCGATGCCAAGGTGCGTTTGCAGGAGGGCATGGAGCGGGTCAAGGGTTTTATCGGAGAGCCCTTTGATACCAAGGTTGAGATTGTAGAGAATGGTGTAAAATATCTGGTGGATGTAGCCGAGGGGCAAAAAACCGGCTTCTTCCTTGACCAGAAATATAATCGTGCGGCGGTTGCGAAGCTATGCAGGGGAGCAAGAGTACTGGATTGCTTTACCCATACCGGCTCCTTTGCCCTCAATGCGGGGATTGGAGGGGCCAGGGAGGTGATCGGAGTGGATGCCTCTGAGCTTGGAGTGCTTCAGGCAACGGAGAATGCTGCTTTGAACGGATTGTCCGATCGGGTGAAATTCCTTGCCGCCGATGTATTTGACTTGCTGCCGGAATATGAGAAGAAGGGAGAGCTTTTCGATCTGGTTATCCTGGACCCTCCGGCATTCACAAAATCCAAGAATTCTGTTAAGAATGCCGTGAAAGGGTACCGGGAGATTAATCTGCGCGCCATGAAGCTGATTAAAGACGGCGGATATCTGGCAACCTGTTCCTGCTCCCACTTTATGACACCGGAGTTGTTCACCGAGACCATCGGGCAGGCGGCCAAAAACGTAAGAAAGAGAATCCGTCAGGTAGAGTACCGTACCCAGGCGCCGGACCATCCCATCCTGTGGGCGGCGGATGAGTCTTATTATCTGAAATTCTTTATCTTTCAAGTGGTTAATGAGAAGTAAGAGATACCTTGATAAGCCGCCCGAATTCCCAGGGCGGCAGAATGGAGGCGGCTATGACATATCAAGAGGCAAGAGAATTCATAGAAGAATCAAATAAGTACGGGAGCAAACTGGGCCTGCAGGCCATCACGGAGCTGCTGGCCCGCCTGGGTAATCCCCAGGAGCAGGTGAAGGTAATCCATGTAGCTGGAACCAACGGAAAAGGTTCAACTACGGCGTATATGGCATCGATACTTGCTGCGGAGGGGTACAGGGTCGGGCGTTATATTTCTCCTGCGGTATTTTCTTACCGTGAAAGGATACAGATCAGCTTTTGCATGGCTGCCAGCCGTGAGGGGGAAATAGAGGAAATTCACCCGGAGAGCACCGAATTCATTTCCAGACAGGGGATTTGTGATTCGATTATGAGGATTAAACCTGTCTGTGAAGCTATGGCGGCGGAAGGGTTCTCTCATCCCACCTCCTTTGAGATTGAGACTGCTATGGCATTTCTATACTTTGCATGGCAGCAGGTGGATTTCGCAGTGATAGAGGTTGGCCTGGGCGGACGGCTGGATGCCACCAATGCAGTGACAAAGCCGGTATGCTGCGTTATTGCCTCCATCAGCATGGACCACATGCAGTACCTGGGAGATACCCTTGAGAAAATAGCCCGGGAAAAGGCGGGGATTATCAAGAACAGGGTACCGGTAGTTACCTGCAGGCAGAAACCGGCAGTGCTTCAGGTGTTGGAAGAAGTCTGCCATGAGAAGGAGGCAGCATTACTGATTGCAGATGCCCAGGATGCCCAAGTGAACTCTTTTCTCCCCGAAGGAACGATCTTTAGCTATGATAATAGTGAGTACAGGATTAAGCTTCTGGGCAGGCATCAGATTGCCAATGCGGTTCTGGCTCTTGGTGCTGCAAAGGCTCTTCGCCTCCGGGGATATGCGATCAGTGACCGGGCATTGCACCAGGGACTGCTTATGGCCCGTTGGAGGGGACGGCTTGAGGTGATCGCTGCGAAGCCATACTTTCTCATTGATGGAGCGCATAATCTGGATGCAGCGGAAAAGTTAGGGGAGGCAATCAGAGAATATTTTTCAGGAAGAAGGATTATCATGGTAATCGGAGTATTCGCAGATAAAGAATATTCCGAAATATTGAGGCTTACTGCGCCCCTTGCCAGCCTGGTTATCACACTTACACCCGATAATAACAGAGCGCTGACATCCGCGCAGCTGGCATTGGAAGCACAAAAATACTGCCCTGCGGTAATCGATGCGAATACGGCAGAGCAGGCAGTTTTGGAAGCATATAAGGAAGCGGCAAAGGAGGATGTGATTATTGCTTTCGGTTCCCTATCCTTTCTTGGTGAACTGAGAGAGCATGTTATTTCTTCCCGGCAGTCAGCTTCAGAGGATCAAAGGTGCTGATATCTGCAGGGCCGTCCGCATCCATAACATAGGTATTGGTATTATCGAAATCCTTAAAGAACACATAGTCTCCGGCAGTATGGATTTGCTTGAAGTTGCCGTCCATCAGAGTTTCACTTTTCATGGTTTCCAGATTCATCCGGCATATCCGGTTCTTCTTACCGTTATCTACCTGATAGTACAGGAAGCGGCCATCTTTGGTTATATTATAGGTAGAGCAGCGTTCCTTGACCAGGAGCGTCGGATCCGAGCCGTCCGAGTTCATCCGGTAGATGCGGTATTTATCGTCCAGATTCAGATAATAGATGTAGCTGTCCTGAAAGATGGGATAATAATAATTGCCCTGGAATCTGGAATGATGGGTAAAGCTTGATAAATCCATGGTATTGATATTATGATCCTTGGAATAGCCGTTATAGATCAGGGAATTATTTATAACATCCGCCGGAATGACAGCATCCTTCACCAGCAGCCGCTCCAGAGAGCCATCGATCCTGTACTGGTACAGAAACAGGCCGATGCCGGCATCATAACGCTGAAAGTAGATATTGTTGCCCCGGAGCATCAAATAGGCTCCCGGATTACCGGTAATGGCCTTCAGCCCTTTGCCGTTATGATTCAGCCGGTATACTCCGGTATTAAAGAACATCAGGATGCTGCCGGAAGGGTTATCCTTGGTATTATTGGCACGCACATAGTAGATATAATTATCATCCGCATTAATGAATACTGCTTTATCGTCATATATTTTCTTTAGATTGGATAGGTTTGAGTCCATAACATACAAATTGCCGTCATCTGCATCATTGCTAAAAAAAATCTTTCCGCTTTGTTCGCAGAAAAGTCCGCCATTATAGAGATTGCCGGTGGTGTTACCAATCTCCTGGTCCTCATTAAAATAGGTTCTGTCGGAATTGTATGCGGTTATCGCCAGGATTGAGATCATGGTGATTAGAACGAGGAAAATCAATATGCGGCGAATCATCTTTAACATAAGTACCTCCACTTGTTAATTTCTTTTGTTGTATCTTTGCTGCTCTATCTGCTTCCTTACTTATATTATTACGAGCAAGCTCGCATCATGCACTATATTACTTGTATTATATATCGAATGATTGAGTATTTCAATATATAGTATATCTGTAGCATAAGTTCTCAGAAGCTGTATTTTAGCTTCTGAGAAAAGACGCTGTATTTGCGCCGTGCATCTCGATTACGGGAACAGGAACTTTGTTCCTGTAATATAAGTTCTCGTAAATTAAGTTATAGGTTGCAGCGGCTGTCTTCTGATAGTATAATGGGTCAAAAGGACGGGAAATAATAGGTATATTGGAGGTAAAGATGATCGATTTACAGGAAAGCAGAAAAAAGATAGATGAGATAGATCGCAGGATGGTGGAATTGTTTGAGGAGAGAATGAAGCTGGCGGTGGATGTTGCGGAATATAAGAGAAGTGTTGGAAAGCCGGTGTTTGATGCTGCGAGAGAGGAAGAGAAGCTGGCATCGGTGAGGAACTTAGTGAAACACGATTATAATCAGAAGGCAGCCACGGATCTTTTTAAGCAAATCATGTCCATGAGCCGCAGGCTGCAATATACCCTGCTGGATCATAAGGACAGCATGGGGTTTTGTCCGGTAACACGCATTCCCAGGTCAGCGGATATGAAGGCGGCTTTTTATGGTGAAAAGGGCGCTTATACGGAGCAGGCAATGCTTGAATATTTTGGTACGGATATGAGGGGAATACCGATGTCCACCTTCGAAGAAGTGATGAAGGCAGTTCGTGACCAAAAGGCGGATTATGGTGTTCTTCCTATTGAGAATTCCTCCACGGGCACCTTATCAGATATCTTCGATCTTCTGGCGGAGTTTGATAATTATATCATCGGTGAGCACCTGGTGAAGATAGAGCACAATCTGTGGGGGCTTCCGGGAGCGGAGCTTTCAGGGATTACCAGAGTATACTCCCATAAGCAGGGATTGCTGCAATGCTCCGATTTCCTCAAGGAGCATCCTCAAATTAAGCAGATGGAAGGCGGCAGCACGGCAGGAAGCGCCCGTCGGGTGCTGGAGGAACAGGATATAGCCCAGGCGGCAATTGCCAGCAGGAGAGCAGGGGAATACCACGGGCTGAGTCTGCTGCAGGAAGGGATTCACAACGAAGACCATAATACCACACGATTTATTATTATCTCCAATCAGAAGCTATATGAGCAGGGTGCCAGGAGTACCAGCATCTGTTTTGCGCTGCCCCATAGAAGCGGTTCCCTGTATCACATGCTTTCCCATTTTATCTATAACAATATCAATATGACAAAGATTGAGTCCAGACCGATTGCAGGAAAAGCGTTTTCCTATCGTTTCTTTGTTGATATTGAGGGCGGTCTGAACGATCCGGCAGTGATGAATGCCCTTCACTGCATCAAAGAGGAGGCAATTGAGATGAAGGTATTGGGAAGCTATATTCCCATCCCCGCATTCTAATATCTTCATATATTTTTCAAAATCAGTACACAAAGTGAACATAATTTATTGATAAACTATCCTTATCAAAAGGAGATACCAGGAGAAACCTGATAGATAGCATCTAGATAGCATTTTGAAAGGAGAGTTTTTATGAGTAACGAATACAAGAATGAGAATGAATATAACAATGGAAATGTAAACAATCATTCCTATCCGGATCAAACGGATGAAAGTGCAAATCAGAATAACGGGAATGGCAGCAATTACGGAGGAGCTACTTATTCCTATACCGGAAACAGCATCATTCAGGATTATAGCCGGGATAGCCGGAGCTATGAGAACAATCAGACATACACGGTTCCCCCTGTGATTGATGTAAAGCCCAAAAAGAAAAGAAGATTTTTGGGAGCGATTAAGCTGACGGCATCGGCAGTTGCTTTTGGTCTCATTGCCGGAGTGGTGTTCCAGGCCTACTATATGGTGGCAGGACCGGGCAAGGATGCTCTGAACAGCAATAATGACAGCAAAATACAGATTGCCGAGGTAAACAAGGATACGGATAAGAATACCATTAAGACCTCCAGCAGCTCCTCCGAGCAGGTTGTGACGGATGTATCCGATGTGGTAGCCAACGTAATTCCTTCCATTGTAGCGATTAATTCGACGATGGCGGTAAGTCAATATGATTTCTTCGGCAGAGAATATGCACAGGAGAGCCAGGGAAGCGGCTCCGGTATCATTATTGGGCAGAGCGGTTCGCAGCTTCTGATTGTAACTAACAATCATGTAATCCAAGGGGCTACTTCCATCGAGATCGTATTCTCCGATGAAACAAAAGCTTCTGCGGTTGTCAAGGGAGCAGAGCCCAACGCCGACCTTGCAGTACTGTCTGTTGATATGAAGAGCCTATCCCAGGAAACAGCTTCCGCAATTAAAGTGGCCACCTTAGGGAATTCGGATGACATGGTTCCCGGAGAGATGGTAATTGCCATCGGTAATGCTCTTGGCTATGGTCAGTCGGTAACCGTAGGCTATGTAAGCGCAGTAAACAGGGAAGTGACCATCGAAAATCAGAAGATGACCCTGCTTCAAACAGATGCGGCCATCAATCCCGGTAACAGCGGCGGTGCGCTGATTAATACCGCAGGAGAGGTAATTGGAATCAATTCCGTGAAATTTGCTTCCGCGGAGGTGGAAGGCATGGGTTATGCCATCCCGATCTCCGATGCGGTTCCGATGATAAATGAATTGATGAACCGTGAGATCGTGTCAGTGGAAGAACAGGGCTTCTTAGGGATTAACACTTCTTCCGCTCAGGAGGTAACGGATATCTATGCAAAGCGTTTTAATATGCCCATCGGCATCTATGTCAATGATGTGGTTGAGGATTCTCCGGCGGCAAAGGCAGGCTTAATGCAGGGAGATATTATTACCGGCCTGGATGGAAGTAAAATTGAAACGATAGAGGATCTGAAAAATGCGCTCAGCTATAAGAAGGCAGGGCAGACCGTAGAATTAAAGGTTCAGGTGCTGGAAGGCGGAAGCTATACGGAGAAGGTGCTGGAAGTTACGTTAGGTGAGAGGCAATAATTTAAGAAACAGGAAAGAGGCGAGCCTTACACTGATTTAGAATATCTTGCAGGATGAAAAAAGCCGCCTGGAAAAAATAATTATTAGTTAAAGAAATATGGCCCAGATAGAGTATGGCTTATCTGGGTCATATTTTTTATTTGTCAAAATTCAGTAATACAGAAAATAATTGATCGTCATAAATTGAACATTACATAGTCAAATAATGAATATACGTTATCTTTATTTTAATCTAATATGAAATAAGGCGCTTCCCTTGCGCTGCAGATCGTGACTATCGGAGGGGGAATACTTATGAAAGATATAAAGGAACATATCTATAACGGGGTAAACCTTATTAGTAAGCAGAATACAAAGGTCAAGAGCAGTTTTGTTGGAATACGCGGTAAGTTAATCGGGTTTTTCTGTATCCCGGTCCTTTTAATTGTATTATTGGGCCTGATATCCTATCAGATATCAGCAAAGGAGAGTGTCCGGGCCTACGAAAAATCCATAAGCACAAGCTTTGAGGTTGCCTCCGGCTACTTCAATGTAATCTTTTGCGGTATCGAAGCAAAATCCCTGCAGCTTGCTCTAAATGATAATCTGAAAAAGTACTATTCCGGTTATTATAAGAAAGACAAACCGGCAGAGATGGAGGTGATTAACAATGAAACAGTGAATACTCTGGGGGTAAAGGTTGCGGATCAGTTTATAGATAATATATTTATCTTTGCGGATTATGGAAGTGGAATAGCTACAAAATCAGATATTCCAAGCCAATTTTATAATGAATTCCTGAGCTATCCGGAGGCACTGGAATATCTGGAAAGCGGAGAAACGCATTACTATTTGGCTTCCCATGAAGAAATGGATAAAAAATTGAAGTTGAATTCCTCTACCTACAGCTTTTCTCTAATCCGTTCTCTTGAAAGCTCTAACCGTAAAAAGATAGGTTATATTCTTGTAGATGTCAAGAAGAGCGGAATGGAAGAGATTCTGGAACGCTTAAGAATGGAAGAGGGCGCTATCTACGGTATCGTCCTGAGAGATGATAAAGAGCTGGCGGCGGGAATGATACCGGAAGGTTTTCAATTTACCCATCAGGAGTTCTTCGGCGCTGCTTTAGAAAACCTGCGGCAGGCAGAAGCAGGTCAGATCGATTATCAATATGTGGAATATAAGGGAGAAGAATACTTATATGCCTGCTCCATGATCGGAGATTCGCAGTTTATGCTGAATGCAATGATTCCTAAGGCTGCCATTATGCGGCAGACGGTGAAGCTCCGTAATATTACATTAATTGTCGTTGCAATTGCCGGTGCCGGAGCTATTCTTATTGGAACCTATGTGGCACTTGGAATCAGCAATATCATACATAGCATTAATGAGAAATTATCCCTGGCAGCAGAAGGGGATCTGAATGTCGAGGTAAGAACCGGGAGAAGAGATGAATTCCAGACTCTGGTTGGCGGGATTACTTCAATGATTCAGAGCATGAGGAAGATCGTTCTTCAAATTGCCGGCATCAGTAAAGAAGTATCCGTATCCGTGAGTGAGGTATCAAATAGCTCAGAACTGATACTGAAGGGTACCGGTGAAATCTCCATGGCGCTTTCCGATATCAATACCGGTATAGTGCAGCAGTCCGAGGATACACAGAACTGCTTATATCAGATGGAGCAGCTGGTGGGTCAGATTAATTCCATGACGGATAATACCCATGAAATTGAAGTGATGACCGGCAGCACGAAGGCTGTGGTCGGAAAAGGTATCATCATTATGGATGAGCTTGGAGCAAAGGTAAAGGATACCAGCAGTATAACAGCGAATATCACGGAGGAGATTAAGTACCTGGAGCGGGAGAGCAGGAATATCGAGAGTATCGTAGCTACAATCAACGGAATATCGGAACAAACCAATCTCTTGTCTCTGAATGCATCCATTGAAGCAGCCAGAGCAGGGGAGGCAGGAAGGGGATTTGCCGTAGTGGCCGATGAAATAAGAAAATTGGCCGATCAATCAACGAAGTCTGCCGCTCAGATCGGCAGAATTATCGAGCAGATCCAGTTATGTACAAAGAAAACGGTTGGAACTGCGAAGAGGGCGGAGGTGATTGTACAATCTCAGGAGGAGAAATTAAAGGATACAATTGCTGTGTTTGCCGATATTAACTTACACGTAGAGAGCCTTACCGGTAAATTATTCATTATAGGAGAGGATATTAAGAAAATAGAGGAAGCAAAAACAAATACTTTAGGCGCGGTGGAAAGCATCTCCGCAACAGCCCAGGAGACTTCAGCTGCAACCAACACCTTGGATATGACGGCTTCACAGCAGCTGGCAGCGGTTGAGCGCCTTAATCATACTGCCAGTCAGCTTCACAGGAATATACAATCACTGGAAGATGCAGTTCATGTATTTAGGGTATAGATGAAGGGAATATACAATTTAGATATTGAAAATATGGTACAGAGGGGACAGAAAAGGAGAGGAGGGCTGGATGACAGATCAAAATATTGAATTCCATAATGTGGACCATCTTGAAAGGGTGGAGGGAATGAGTGGATTACGTCTTCACCGTTTTCCGGAGAAATTTACGAAACAGTTAGGAGTAGAAGGTAACTACAATGGACGTTTTCGTGCTCAGCGGCCCCATGGCTGTGAGCTGCGTTTTGTTACAGAGGGAGAATTCTTTGATCTTGCTCTAACTGCGGTCGAAGGGGACAACGACATTGTTATTTATTATGGTGACAGGATGCATTCAAAACATACTCTAAGAAACGGCAATACAACGGTGCTTCATGTGGAGAAACCAGAGATATATAGCAGTGTTGATACCTCCCGGTTGCGGAAGGGCCGGTTTGCACCAAAGGTATGGCGTGTTCAGTTCGGGATGAACAGTTATATGCATTTTAATTATATTGATACCTTTGGTTTCTCGATCCGTCCGCCAGGGAAGGCGGAAAAGCCGGATACTCTATGGGCTGCCTATGGCTCTTCTATTACCTGCGGCAGTGTATCAGCCTTGTATTCCAATAGTTATGTGAATCAGGCGGCGCTTCGTTTGAATTATGATGTTCTAAATAAAGGACTATCCGGCTCCTGTCTGTGTGAAGCCTTTGCCGCTGATTATCTGGCTGAGCTTGAGGTTGATGTGCTTACTCTGGAGCTGGGGGTGAATATGGTACTATTCTTTGAAGAAGCCCAATATCGCAGCAGAATTCAATATTTTCTTCAAAAAATGAGAGATAGCCGGGCCGGCAGGATTTATATTATAGATATGTTCCCGAATAAAGGATTGATCGCAGCCGACGAGTCTTCCAAGTATTATGTTAATTATAGAAGCTTTAAGGCGATATTGAGAGAAGAGCTGGAGATAATATCGGATCGGAAGATGGTCCTGATTCCCGGGGAGGAGATATTAAAAGACTTCATCTATCTGAGCACGGATTTGCTTCATCCCTCTGATGACGGACATATCCGTATGGGAGAACATCTTGCCAATTGGATCCATTCTTATGAGAAAGGAGCTGCGGCTGCAAGTATTCAAATGTAAGATATAATTCAAATTAACTTTTGTTCAGGTTTATGTAATATGCAGATAAAAGGAGAGTAAGATGGAGAGATATGATGTTATAGTAATCGGAGGAGGGCCCTCCGGAGTAGCGGCTGCCGTAGCAGCTGCCAGAAATAAAAGTAAGGTTCTGCTCATTGAACGGGAAGGATACCTGGGCGGAATGGCAACGAATGCCTTGGTTCCTGCCTTAGGACCCTATACGGATGGAAGGACTAATCTGATTGGAGGAATTGGATTAGAGGTACAGGAGGAGCTAAAAAAGGTTAGTTTTGACAGCCCGTTTTTCGATCATAAACCGGACCGGATTAAGAACAGGGATTGGCTGCCGATTGATTCGGAAGCGTTAAAGCGGGTACTGGATTCCATCGTTATAAACAGCGGATGTCATCTGCTGTTTCATACCTCGGTAATGGGGGTGGAGTGCGGCGACGGAAGCGTGGCGTCCGTTACGATACATAATAAGAGCGGATCAAAAAAAGTATATGGGGATTACTTCATTGATTGCTCCGGTGATGCAGATGTGGCCGCCCTGTCCGGTGCAGGCTTTGAATATGGGGATGATCGGGGAAGGGTACAGGCCGGTACCCTCTGCTTCAAGATTGCCAACTTTCATGTGGAGCGTTTCATGGAATATGCCAGGGAAGCCGGAGAGGACGGAAATCTGTCCGTTGCCACTGAACGTGCGAAGGCAGCAGGGGAATTTCCCGCAGGAGAGAAGAGTGTGGCCGGTATGGCTATTCTGGCAAATGGAATGGCAGGTCTGAACTTTGGACATATTTTTGATATCAGGCCTTTGGATCAGCAGGATCTGACCCGAGCAGAGCTGGAAGCAAGATCCCGGCTGCCGCAGTTCCTGGAGTTTTTACGTAAGTACGTACCGGGAGCCGAGAACGCAGTACTGGCTGCAAGCGGTCCCAATATTGGGATTCGTGAATCCAGAAGAATAATCGGCGAATATAAAATGACAGCGGAGGATTATTTCAATCGTGCAGATTTTGAGGATAGTATAGCCTATTACAATTATCCCATTGATATACATGCGGCGGTTCCGGAGGAAGCCGAACATATTCATGCCTTGTATAAAAGCTCCAAGTATCAGATGGGCGAATGTTATGGCATCCCTTACCGCTGCCTGCTGCCGAAGGGATTTGATAATCTTGCCGTAGCTGGCAGAGCAGTCAGCAGTGACCGGGTTATGATGTCTACTCTTCGTATGATGCCGCCCTGTTTTGCAACCGGACAGGCAGCAGGGACTGCAGCGGCTCTGTGTAAGGCGGATCATATTGGCTTCAAGGAGCTTGCGGTATCGCAATTACGTTGTCTCCTGCATAAGCAGGGGGTATATTTAAAGAATTTTAATCAACAGGATTGAAATATGGGTAATTTGTTACAATAGACACTGCTTTTATGTTATAAATATATAAATATTAAACATAATATAGGGTCAATTATTGAACATAGTTAAGTCATTTAGTGAATTGTTCTTTCCAATGGTCCAAGATATAATGGGACTATCAAAAAAGGAGGGTATTTGTAATGAAAAAAATTTTAGCTCTGGTTTTAACCTTTGCTATGACGCTTTCCATATTAGCGGGTTGTGGCAATAATAGTAAGGAAACAACAGAAACGAAGACGGACAATAAGGATAATACAGCAGCTACCGAAGCTCCCAAGTCTTCGGAGCCTGCTGCAAGCGGTGAGAAGACGGTAGTCACCGTATGGACAAAGGACAGACATGATGCGGACTTTATGCAGGGTTTGGTTGATGAGTACAATGCAACTAATACGGATAATATCGAGATTAAGTATGAAATTTACTCTGACAATTATATTCAGGCAGTGGATATGGCTTTCCAAAGCGGTGAAGCTCCCGATATGATGGTTGTTCAGGAAACAGTGATCAACAATTATATGAATTCAGGTAAATTTGCTGATCTTATGCCTTTTATGGATGATGAATTCAAGACAACCTTTGCTGATAACCTAATCGACGGCTTTAATGTAATTGACGGAAAATGCTATTATGTTCCTACTGCTTCCACAAGCTGCCGTTTATTCTACAACAAAGAGATATTCGCCAGAGTCGGAGTGGACAAAGCTCCTACCAGTATGGAAGAAATGATTGAAATTGCAAAGAAGATTACCGCAGAATTATCAGGAGAAGGGATCTATGGCTTTGCTTCCAACTTCAAGAGCCCCGGTTCGGCACTCGGCCGTTCCATGACATTAGCAGAGATGAGAGAAAGCGGCAATGTCAACGGCTTTGATTTTGCAAAGGGTGAGTATGATTTCTCCGTATACGCGGACCAAATCGCAGCCTGGAAGGTATTAATGTCTGAGGAATGTGCATTCCCCGGATGTGAGTCCCTTGATATCGATCCTCTTAGAACACAATTTGCAGCGGGTAAGATCGGTATGTATATGTCCTATACCCATGCAGAACCGGGAGTATACAAGAATCAGTTCCCGATGGAGCAGGAATGGGGCTGTGCCCAGATCCCTACTACCGGAGGTGTTGTAAACGGTGCTCAGAACTATCAGGCAATCAACGGCTATTTCTTCAATGCTGAGAGCAAGAATCTGGATGCAGCCTGGAAGGTATATACCGCAGTATTTGCCAATGTTCAAAACCTTGCTGATTACTATTCTGCAGGTCTTGGTATCTCTTCTGTAAAAGCAGCCATCGAGCTTGCTACTCCGGATGAGGTTTATACAAAGAACCCGGATCTGTTAGTAACTGCTACCGACAAGATTTATCCCAAGATTCCTTCTGCAATCAAGGCTGATGCGGTTGTTATAGAGGGACAGGACTTCTTTAGCGTATTTGCGGAAATGATCCTTGGTGATCTGGATATTCCTACAGGACTTGCAGATCTAACGGAAAGATACAACGCAGCATACCGCGCGGGGATCAAGGAAGGAGTTGGAACAGAGATTAAAATTGCCGGTTTTAATCCTATGAATCCAATGGGCAATTAATAGCTATATAACTTTATAACAGGTAAAAGTGAGAGTTGTCTTGATCCCTTAAGACAACTCAAACTTTTTAAAGAAAGGAACAGGATCTGTGAACTTAAATAATAAGGCTAAAATGTCACCCATAAAGAGAAAGAGATTAATTGTTGAGAATTTGCGGTCATACAGTTTGCTGCTCCCCAATTTAATTCTATTTATCGTATTCTCGGTTTATCCGGTAATCTGGACACTTAAGTATGTATTCTACCGGTACAGCGGATACGGTTCTTCCGTTCCGAAGTTTACAGGTCTTGATAACATTCTCCGTGTCTTTCAGGATGAGATATATTGGAAAGCGGTGGTGAATACCCTGCGCTATGGAGGTGCCAAAATACTGTTTACAATTCCTCTTGCATTTATCTTAGCACTTCTTTTGAGTAAGAAAAGAAGAGGAAACGGTGTGTTTCAGAGCGTTATTTTTATTCCGACCATTATGAGCTCTGCGGTAATGGGGCTGGTATTCTACCTGCTGTTCAATGTATACAGCGGACAGATTAACCAGTATCTGCTGAATTGGAACATCATAAGCAAGCCGATCAACTGGCTGGGGCAGGAACACGCAATGAAAACGCTGGTGATTACTGCGGTGTGGGGCGGTCTCGGCAACTACATGGTATATTTTATTGCCGGACTTCAGCAAATATCGGAGGAAGCGCTGGAGAGTGCACGCATTGACGGCGCAAATCGGTTACAGACCATCTGGTACATCATTCTGCCGATGCTTGGTCCTATTTTGAAGATTATCTTAATGCTGGCAATTACTTCGGCCTTTGCGGATATGAGTAATGTCATGGTATTGACCGAAGGCGGACCGACCAATGAAACTATGGTTATGGCCTTGTATGGATATCAATTTTTCTTCCCGATATCGGCAGTGGCCTCCGTTACCCCTCAGTTTGGCTATGGAGCGGCGGTAAGCTTTATTTCGGCAATTATAGCGGGGATTATCACGGTGGGATATTTGTTCATCTCCAAAAAACTGGACGATATTTATTAGGAGGCTGACAGGATGAGGAAAGAGAAAAGATGGCTTTTATTAAACATAAAAACGGTTTACAGAGCGCGCGGCTCGTTGCTTTTCGCCGTATATTTATTTGTCGGTATCATGGTTTTATTTACCGTATATCCGATTATATATGCAGTATTAGGCTCCTTTAAGACAAACGCGGAATTAACCAGAGGAGCAGCCTTCCTGCCGGAAATATGGAGATTCGAAAACTATTACCAGGCCTTTGTGAAGGCGGATTTTACGAAATACACGCTTAACAGCGTCGTGGTCAGTCTCTCGGTTATGGTAATTGCCAGCGTTACGGCTGCCCTCGCCGGATATACCTTCGCCAGAAGAGATTTTGTGTTTAAGAAATTAATTATAGCCATGTATGTCGGATTAATGTTTGTGGCATTGGGATCCGTAACCCTGTATCCGATTTATATGCTTCTGGTGAAGCTGAACCTGAATAAAACGGTTGTGGGTTTAATCCTGGCATTAACCGGAGGTCAGGCGACCAATGTTATGCTGATTATGGGCTTTACGAAAAGTATACCTAAGGAGCTGGATGAAGCGGCAATCATAGACGGATGTACGGTATACGGTATCTTCTTCCGCATCCTCCTGCCTTTAATACGGCCCATTCTTGCCGTTGTGGCGTTGTTTTCCTTCCGCCATGCCTGGAATGATTATATTACAACTCTGATTATGAGTATTGCCATACCAAATCTGAGAACGCTGACGGTTGCGGTTGTTCAACTAAAGTATTCGGTCAACGCTGCGGCAGAATGGCATATTATGCTGGCAGGCGCATCTATAGCCATCATTCCGATTCTAATTCTGTATCTGTTCTGCAATAAGCAGTTCATAGCCGGCTTAACCTCGGGCGCAGTCAAAGGTTGATGCTTTCCGGCCTGTAATATGATATCATTACCTTGCGGGGAGAGGGAGGAAACTGATCCCACAGGAGGTTCGGCTATGAGAAAAATATTAGGAAATACGAAGTTTAAGACGAAGATTGTTCTTTTGTTCATCCTGCTTCTGTTGGTAAACAGCACCTTTGCGGGGATGCTTTATTATAATTATGCCTACAAGGATACCCTGAAGAACTTTTACCAGAGCTCGGAGGATATCGTATCCCAGATGAATGTTCATATACATAGCCGTTTGCGGGGGATTACAAGCAGAGTTTATGCGTTGAACAATAATATGAATTTTATCAAGCCCATGACTGATTTCTTGATCTCCCCGGTGAACCATAATTATGTAATCCTGTTGAGTACCGTACCGGATTCCATCAGTGAATTGCAAAATAGTGATGATTATATCGATTCAGTATATATATTTACGAAATACGGTTATTTTGAGAACTATGTCAAGATCCGAAGGCACAATGTATCGATGGAGGAGACCCCATTGTACCAGTACTTTATAGATCATCCGGACAGCACCATAGGCTGGTTTCCTGCGATGGAAAGTCCTATCTTTCAGGATAAGGAAACGATTATCCCCGTTGTATACCGTTTTAAGATAAGTTACCAGGATATTTTCACCGTCGTAAGTATTAACCAGGCAAAAATCATGGAATACCTAGGGAAGACCTATGAATCCTATGATAAGATCTTCATTGTAGATAAGGATGGAAATAATATAGCAAATTATAGTGAGGAAGAAAGGGAGGTCTACTCGGCCTTGGATTTTGAAGCCCTTGAGGAAAACTATGATGTGTTGTGTGAGCCGATCATCTATCAGAATAATAATTATCTGGCAACCTATACGGTAATGAAAGGCAATGGCTGGAGAATCTGCGCTTTAAAATCTACGGAATCCTTGCTGGGAAGTCTTTCCCAGCTGCGTCTGTACATAATGTATGTTCTTGGCGGCAGCTTTCTTCTGTGCTTTATTACCGTAATGATCCTTGCCGGGATGCTGACGAAGCCTTTGGGTCAATTGGTGCAGATCATGGATAAGACGATTAAGAAGGGCTTTCATGTACAGTTTAATTACCCCTATGAGGATGAGGTGGGTAATCTTGCAAAAAGCTATAATTACATGGTCAAAGAGATCGATACTCTGGTTACGGAATTAAATGAGAACATAGCAGAACTGGAAAAAGAGAAGGAAAATGTGAAGAAGGTGCAGGCATTAAAGCGGAAAGCGGAGCTTCGAGCCTTGCAGGCACAAATTAATCCGCATTTTCTATATAATACCTTGAACACGATTACCTGGCAGGCTGCAGATCAGGGGGCCTCGGAGATTAGTGTATTATCCAACTCCCTGGGCAAATTCTTCCGTGTCAGCCTCAGTAAGGGGAAAGAAGTTATTACAATTCAGGAAGAAATGGAGCATGTCTGCAGCTATCTGGAGATACAGAAGATCCGTTATAAATCGAAGATCTATTATGAGATTTCTATTCCGGAGGAAATCCGAAGGATGTCTATTGTGAAGCTGGTATTGCAGCCCTTGGTGGAGAACTCCCTGTATCATGGGATTAAGATGAAGGAGAATCAAGGCTGTATTAGGATATCGGCTGTATTGCAGGAGGATGGATATGGAGTTCCCGGTATTAAGATCTGTGTAGAGGATGATGGATTAGGAATTGACAGGGAGAAGCTGGAGCAGCTGAACGAGGGTCTGAGTCAGTGCATAACAGACAGTAACTCCGGTTACGGAATCTATAATGTGAATGAACGCTTAAAGCTGTATTACGGAGAGGCTTATGGTTTAACGCTTGAAAGCAGACAGGGGGAAGGAACCAGGGCAATTATCGTAATTCCTGCACAGGAGATGGGAGGGGAAGGATAAATGTATCGAATCATAGTCGCAGATGATGAGGAGTATGTACGGGATCTGTTGGTGAAGGGAATTAATCAATCTCCGTTACCTTATGAGGTAGTGGGGGTTGCAGCCAATGGCACCGCGGCAATTGAGCTTGTTGGAGAGCTGAGACCGGATGTGCTGATTACGGATATCTGCATGCCCGGTATCAACGGATTGGATCTGATAAGAATGGTAAATGACCTGAATCAGAGCATAAAAACAATTATCATCAGCGGACATGATGAATTTGCTTACGCAAAGAAGGCAATGACTCTTGGAGTATCAGAATATTTATTAAAGCCTTTTCTGCCCGATGAGCTTTTTGCCGTGTTGAAAAAGATACAGGATGAGCTGGAGAATCAGGCCAATTTATTGCACAACATGGAGCAGATGCAAAGCCAGCTTCAAAAGAACATGATACATGAGCAGGAACGTTATCTGCTGCAGGTCCTTCACAATAATTTGCCTGAGGAGGAGCTGCTGCAGGAAGCCGAGCGGGTTCAGCTCGATATCCGGGCACGATATTACTGTGTTGGTATAATGAAATATCCCCTTACCCAAATCAAAATAGAACAACGGGACTATCAGAAGATTGAGGAGCTGTTAGCCATTGTGCAAGATACCTATTTTCATACAAATCTAAGGCTTTATCTGCTCAATGAAAACAATAATCACTTAATCCTGATCTTCTGCGGAGATCACAGTAATCAGATACTGTTCCATAGAAGTATTCAGGAGGGACTTGAGAAAATGAATGAAAGTATGCAGCGCTACTATTATATGAAGCTTGGTTGTGCCCTTGGAAATACCTATCAGGAGTGGAAACAGATCTCCCATTCTTATAAGGAAGGGATTACCGTATGGAAAGGATATCTGTTTCAGACAGACAGTACCCTGCGTTATGCAGATATGCAGAAAAAGGGACAAGTCTGTGCTGTGGACATCATACAAAGTCCGAAGGAACTGGAACGCTCCTTGCTGCTTCATATTCAAATGAACCGCCAGGATATGGCGGCTGCCGACCTGCAGGATATTCTTAAGTACTATGCTTCCTTTGGTGTGGATATGGTTGAATTTGTGAACATATCCCTGGTGAATCTGGTATATACCATCTCCGATAAGGTGATGAAAGCAAGCGGGGACATCAAGGCATGGGAAGATGAAGGAATGGTGGAATACCTGAAGAAGCACTTCACCCATGGCAGCCTGATGGAAGCCAAGGTAGTATTGGAAGAATATATCATACGGTGCTGTGAACAGTATGCGGTCATCAATAAAAATCAAGGTGATAAAATTGTCCGTAATGTGAAACTTTTAATCGAGGAAAATCTGGATAATGAGGATTTCAACCTGGAAAATGCATCGATGCAGTTGTACTTCAGTCATAATTATATACGCCAGTTATTTAAGCAAAAAACCGGAGAGAGCTTTGTCGAGTATCTGAGCAGGAGAAGAATGGAAACAGCAGGAGAACTGCTGAAGAATACCAACCTGAAAATTCAGGAGGTGGCCAATAAGACCGGCTACAGTAATCCCAGGTATTTTGCCAGCTGCTTCCGCAAGTTCTATAACTGCACACCGACGGAGTATCGTGGTGGGAGCGAAGAGAAATAATTTGGGGGCCTCCTGCTCCATCATGGGACAGGAAGGATAATCTGAATAATAACAGTTAAGACATGGTATTCCGGCGGATCCGGGAGCTATGAAACGGATAGGAGTACGTAAGGAGGAGAATAGAATGGGAAGAATGCTGCCGAGTTTGACATCCAGTGATGTGATATACAGATATAAAGGCGGGGAGCCGGTGCTTAGTAAAAAGGATATTCCTTATGAAGCGGATTGCATCTTTAATGCGGGGGTTACAAAGTACCGCGGCCAATATGTTATGGCCTTCCGCAATGACTACAGCTTTGACGGAGTGGGTTCCTTCGGCAATTGTATGATCGGACTGGCCTTCAGTGAGAACGGAATTGATTGGAAGGTCCGGGAGAAGCCCTTTATTACCAAGGAGGATTTAAACGATCCTGATGTGACGAAGGTCTATGACCCGAGACTTACCGTGATAGATAATGTGTGTTATCTTTGCTTTGCGGTAGATACCAGGCATGGTGTTCGTGGCGGCATCGCAAGGACGGAGGATCTGAATACTATTGAGGTGCTTACCCTTACAGCGCCGGATAATCGGAATATGGTACTTTTTCCGGAGAAGATAGGCGGCCGCTACGTACGCCTGGAGCGTCCGTTCCCGGTATATTCCAGAGGAGGAGTGGACCGCTTTGATATCTGGATCTCTTTTTCTGAGGATATGAGATATTGGGGTGACACCCGGCTGCTGCTCGCAGTGGAGGATGTTCCTTATGCCAATGATAAGATTGGTCCAGGCGCACCGCCGATTAAGACGGATAAGGGATGGCTGACCTTATTCCATTCCGTTGATATTGACCGAACAAGGGAAAAGAATGGCTGGGAAGCAAAGTGGCAGAAACGCTACTGCGGAGGAATTATGCTCCTTGACTTGGAGAATCCTTCCAAGGTCATCGGTTTATATAAGGAACCCTTGATTGCCCCAGAGACCCTGTATGAAGTGGAAGAAGGATTTCGCACCAATGTAATCTTTCCGGGAGGAATGATATTAGAGGATAATAGTGAAGTGAAGATCTATTACGGAGCTTCGGACACGGTGGAGTGTCTGGCAACTGCCAGGCTGGAGGATTTATTGTCGCTTTGTAAGCCCGTATAGGTGAAAGAGAAGAAACAGGGAGGGGTTTTGCGCGGATGGCAAACCCCTTTTGTCATTATAAAGCTTGTAATAAAGATTGTAATAAAGATACAAAAACCCCTTTACTTTACCACTCTATAGTGTTAAAATTATACTATATGAGAACTTTTATATATTGTTTGCTCATGCTCATTTTGTTTTCATAATATAACAGCAGGATGAAAGGAGTCCTAACGATGAGTAAGAACATCAGAACAGGTGCTGTCGACCATCTATTCGAAGCCATCTTAAGTTTAAAAGATTCGGAAGAATGCTATACATTTTTTGAGGATATATGTACCGTGAATGAATTACTGTCCCTATCCCAGAGATTTGAGGTGGCGCGAATGCTGCGCTGTCACAAAACCTATCTTGAGATCGCAGAGAAAACCGGTGCATCCACCGCTACCATCAGCCGTGTGAACCGCTCACTGAATTACGGCAATGACGGATATGATATGGTATTTGCCAGAATGAAAGATCCTTTTTCAGACAAATAAAAAGTACATAATCTAGCTGGTAGGATGTGTACTCAGTGCGCACGCGCACGCGGTGTACATGCACACGCAGTGTGCGGTACAGATGATTTTGCATAGGAAGCTATGCCGGATATGCCGACAATACAGACACAAGAGTCCGCTTGCGGACTCTTGTGTTATTTTATATCATATGATATCATTTTTCTGCTTTTTTGGAGGCCTTTTGAACCTCTGCCTTCTTAATCGCTTCGCTTTTCTCCGTCTTTGACTCCTCCGGTTTCATTCCCTTTTTGGAGTCCATCAGAGAACTGTCAATCATCTTCTCAATCATATGCTTGCGCATATATACATCAAAACAGAGCATGCAGATAAAGGAGAAGGTGGTGAGAAACTCCTGGTCCTCCGGATTGGTTACCTCCGTAAAGGATTCCTTCGCTTTTGTCATCTTGCGGATCATGTCCTTGGTCAGGGCATCCGTCTGTTCCTTCTCCAGCCGGAAAATCTCCTCATAGATATCCTCCAGTTTAATCTCTGATTTATCGCCGTAATAACGTTCTGTCAGGGGATTAAAGATGCTCTGTATGTCACTGATAGACAGGATATTCTTAAAATAGTAGATAAAAATTAAAAGGAACATATGCTCCTTCGTATATTTCTTCTTATTGGGAGGAGGTAACAGCTCATTTTTGGTGTAATTGTTAATCATCGTCTTCGTCAGAAGCTTGTCTTCGGTGTAACGCTTTGAGGAAGTAAGATGTTTATCCATAAATGTTGTTACCTGATCCATATACAAATCAATATTCGGTATATCATCCGGCATGATGTATTTGACATCCTTCAGGCTGTCAATCAGACCTCTGATATACTCCTCTTTCGTCATCTCCAATTATATCACCTCAATCCCATTATATAGTATCCGTTACTAGATGTCAAAGCAAAAATAAACTTGTATCTAGTAAGAATTGCTAATTTTACAGGGGTTTTGCAAGGTTCAGAAAGCCTTTTGTGAATGGGGTAATTGGATCCAGGCGGAACGGTTACATTGGTATCTCATTCTGCCGCACCGAGAAATTCCAGGATTGAATCCGTTCCCTTCCCATGATATAATGAAAGCGTAGTGAGCATGATGCAAGCTTGCTCGTAAGCATGCGATCGGAGCTGGAGATCATGAACATGATTTTTTCATGATATAATAAACATATGTTTGTGGTCACACAGATAGATTACATAGGAACAGACAGTGATGAGGGGGAAGGGCTTCCCTTTTATTATGCTGTCTTATATGCCGCGGAGGCGGCAAATGGAGGTTATTATGAGCATCTATGACACTTTAAATCCCGAACAAAAGCGTGCGGTATTGCATGATAAGGGACCATTGCTGCTTCTCGCCGGAGCAGGCTCCGGTAAGACCAGGGTATTGACTCACCGGATCGCTTATCTGATTGAGGAACAGGGTGTGAACCCATATAATATTCTTGCCATCACCTTTACCAATAAGGCTGCCAGGGAGATGCGGGAAAGGGTTGACAAAATTGTGGGATTTGGATCCGAAAATATCTGGGTCAGCACCTTCCATTCCACCTGCGTCCGTATTCTCAGGAGATTTATTGATACCATAGGATTTACCCGAAGCTTTACCATCTATGACTCGGACGATCAGAAGACCCTGATGCGCGAGGTATGCAAATATCTGAATATCGATACGAAGAAGACGAACGAACGGGCGATTCTATCCGTGATATCCAAAGCAAAAGATGAACTTATCTCTCCGGAGGAATTTACAAGGGATGCCGGGCGGGATGCCAATCAGCTTCGTTATGCCCAGGCATATACGGAATACCAGAAGCGCCTGAGACAGAGCAATGCCCTTGACTTTGATGATTTGATTTGCCGGACCGTGGAGCTGTTCCAGACCAATCCCGATGCTTTGGACTTCTTCCAGCACCGTTTTCGCTATATCCTGGTAGACGAGTATCAGGATACCAATACCGCTCAATTTCGCCTGATTCATATGCTGGCCAGCGGAAAAAATTATTATGGGGAGCGGGAATATAACCTCTGCGTCGTAGGAGACGATGACCAGTCCATCTACAAATTCCGCGGAGCCAATATCTACAATATCCTTAATTTTGAGCGGGCCTTCCCCAACACAACCGTGATCAAGCTGGAGCAGAACTACCGCTCCACCAAGAGTATTCTGAATGCGGCCAACGAGGTTATCTGCAATAATCAGGGACGGAAGGACAAGTCCCTCTGGACGGAAAACGAAGAGGGGGAACCGGTGCATTTTACCCAGTTTGAGACGGATTTTGAAGAAGCCGATTATATCACATCCGAGATTAAGAACATTGTAGAGGACGGAGAGGCTGTTTACCGGGATTTTGCGATTCTCTACCGGACCAATGCCCAATCCCGTCTCTTTGAAGAAAAGCTGGTAAACCGGAATATCCCATACAAGATCATCGGCAGCGTGAACTTCTATGCCCGCAAGGAAATTAAGGATATGCTGGCGTATTTAAAGACAATTGATAACGGTTTGGACAGTATCGCGGTAAAACGTATCATCAATGTTCCAAGGCGTGGGATCGGCCTGACCACCGTGGACCGGGTCAATGATTATGCCGTGCAGAATGAATTGAGCTTCTATGATGCCCTTACCCGGGCGGCTTATATTCCAGGGCTGGAGAGAGCGGTCTCCAAAATCACTCCCTTTCTCAGCCTGATTGAAGGGCTGAAATCCAGAGTGCACCAGGAGGGCTATGCCCTGAAGGAGTTAATTGATGATATTCTGGATGCAACCGGCTATCTGAGAGAGCTGGAGCAGGATGACGGGGAGGATGCCCAGGATCGTATCGCCAACATCAACGAGCTTGTGAATAAGCTGGTAACCTATGA
Organism: Bacillota bacterium; assembly: GCA_023423045.1. Classification (GTDB taxonomy): domain Bacteria; phylum Bacillota; class Clostridia; order Lachnospirales; family Lachnospiraceae; genus Mobilitalea. The sequence continues at coordinate 170,732 of JAFAGA010000032.1, forward strand.
GGATAATACGGAGGAACCTACTCTGGGCGGTTTTCTGGAGGAAGTGGCATTGGTATCCGACATTGACAATCTGGAAGAAGGTGCGGATCATGTTGTGCTGATGACCCTGCATAGCGCAAAAGGATTGGAATTTCCCTATGTATATCTGTGCGGTATGGAGGAGGGGGTATTCCCCGGATATATGTCAATTTTTGCAGACAATCCGACCGAAGAGATCGAGGAGGAGCGCAGGCTGTGTTATGTGGGAATTACACGGGCGATGAGACAGCTGTCCCTGTCTGCTGCCAAACAGCGGATGCTTCGGGGAGAGACACAGTATAATAAGCCCTCACGCTTTATTAACGAGATCCCCAGATATCTTTTGAAGATAAGCACTCCGGGTCCCCGCCGTCTGGCATATACCTTCAGGGAGGAGGAAAAATCAACTTCCGATGGCGGTTACGGCAGAACCAGGACAGGATCTTCTTCGGATGCATTTGATTTTGATAAGCCATTTTCCGGAGGATATAAGCAAAATCAGACGATACATAAGCCTTATATCGCTGCCGAGACCAAGCAGTTTGAGGGAAGCAGGATGGGAACCCTGGATTACGGCGTCGGTGATACGGTAAAGCATATCAAATTCGGCACCGGATTAGTGACGGATATCACAATGGGAGGCAAGGACTATGAGGTAACCGTGGATTTCCCCGGTTTTGGGATTAAAAAACTCCTCTCTTCCTTTGCGAAACTAAAAAAAATTGATTAAAGCCATGATTAAAGTTATTATGAATAATTTTTCTATTAATATGAAATATTATAGTAAAGAAGTTTGTGTTATGTTATAATATCGATAAGACATTATATCTGCGCATTCTGATGCGAAGTCAATACTATGGTTAAGTTAGAAATATAATATGAAAGGAAGTGTTATTCATGGGAACTAAAATTGATGAGTTGTTAAGCGCGATGAAACTTGGTGAATTAGTTCACAGGAAAGACCCAATGGAGAAAAAAAGACATGTTATCATATGCATTCTGGCCGTTATTGGCGCGGTAGCTGCAGTAGCTGCAATTGCCTATGCGGTATATCGGTATATGAATCCGGATTATCTGGAGGATTTTGACGATGACTTTGATGATTATGAGGATGACACTGAAACCGCGGCCGAGGAAGAAGCGGCCCCAGACACTTCCGAAGAATAATTCAAGAAAGTTTCATAAGAAGGAGGAAAATCAGCGATTGATTTTCCTCCTTAATTGTTATTCTGAGTTCTTACTTTTTCGCTGCTTTCTTGGCAAATTCCGTATTGACGACATCTGCATATGACACTCTTTTTGTCAATTCACCTGCATCATCCAGAATATCCTGCAGCAAGGTGAGGCTGTGCTCCTCGAATACCAGATTATCTTTCCAGGTATCCTGATTATAATATCTGGTTACAATCATAACCAGCTTTTCTTTCTCTGTCTCCGCAAATTGAGGCTGGATCACATCAGCGATTTCCTCCGGAGTATGAGTTGCCACGTAATCGATTCCCTTTTGCACCGCATTGGTAAAGCGCTGAATCGTATCCCCGTTCTTCTCCAGATAACTCTTCTTTACGGAGAAGGAGGTATACGGAACCTTGCCGCTCTCCACACCCAGGGAGGCCACTACCTTGCCGGCACCGGCCAATTCCAGAGCGGTGGCCGCCGGTTCAAATTCAATGGTATAATCTCCCTGACCGGAGGAAAAGGCTTGGGAGGTCAATCCGAAATCAATGTTTTGGATAATCGTAAGATCTGTCTTAGGATCGATTCCCTGTTTCTTAAGGATATATTCGAATACCATCTGAGGCATCCCGCCGGCCCGGCCGCCAATTACTGTCTTTCCTTTGACATTATTCCAGGTGAATTCCTCATTCATATCACGGCTTACCAGGAAATTTCCTGCCCTCTGGGTCAGCTGGGCGAAATTCACCACATAATCCGACGCGCCTTCGTTATATACATAGATGGAAGCTTCCGCGCCCATAAAGCCGATCTCACATTCCCCTGAGAGGAGTGCAGTCATGGTTTTATCTGCTCCAAGGCCGTTTACCAGATTCACCTTCAGACCTTCATCTTCAAAGTAACCCTTCTCGAAGGCCACATACATCGGTGCATAAAAGATGGAGTGAGCCACTTCATTCAGTGTGATTTCCGTAAGGCCCGAGCTGCTCTTGCAGCCTGCGAACATCGTTACGATTAAAGTAAGTACTGCTAGTACACATATGAATTTACGCTTCATAAAAATCCTCCGAAGATTCCTATATACGTTTATAATATATTCGAAGGGGGATAGCAATGGTGCCAGTACTATTCATTTGTACTAAAAGATTTTAGGGTTTCCATAGAAGAAGGGCCCCGGAGGAAGAGGACGGCGATAATCATTGCAGGGCCTCGGACCGCATGGACCGTGAGGCCTCCTTGGGCCGAATTCTTCAAACCGTTGGCGGCGGTACCTGTCCGGATAGGGTCGTCGGCAGTCATATTCACCAAATTTATTATAGCATCCCATCAAATTCAACTCCTTTCTAAAATCAGTATATGCCTTGTAGCAAAAAAGGGTGAAACAATTGGAATGCTGTAGTAAAATTATCTTTTTTGGCGATAATAGAACACGGTATTGAAAAAAAGTTTTGCAAATGATGTATAAATTATTTATAAGTAGATAAAAAGGTGTAAAATGAAAATAAAAGGCAGAAATCAAAGCAGGAGGTGGAGGATGCAGCGTTATGAGAAGGTAAGTACGGGAATAGCTGGATTTGATAAGGTGGTTGATTATCTGCGTCTGGGAGATAATGTGGTATGGCAGGTGAATTCCATTGCCAGCTATCAGAAAATGGTGAATTCCTATGTCTCCCAGGCCAGAAGGGAGCAGCGGAAGCTGATCTATGTGCGATTTGGAAATCATGCACCGTTATTAGAGGATGCACAGGATGTCCTCATTCATCAGCTGGACGCGACGAAGGGCTTTGAAAGTTTTGCCACGGAGATACATAATATGGTTACCGAAATGGGCGAGGGAGCCTTTTATGTATTTGACTGTCTGACGGATTTGCTGCAGTATTGGTACTCCGATTTAATGATCGGTAATTTTTTTCGGGTGACCTGCCCTTATCTCTATGAGCTGGACACCATAGCATATTTTGCAATTATCCGCAATGCCCATACCTTCAGTACGATTGCGGGGATTCGGGAGACTACCCAGCTGCTGTTGGATTTGTATGAGGTAAAGCATCAGCTGTATGTCCATCCGCTTAAGGTATGGCAGAGATATTCCCCCACCATGTTTTTCCCCCATCTGATTCAGGGTGAAGAAGCGGAATGTATTACGTCAAGCGCTCAGGCTGCGGAGCTGTTTGCCAGCATACACCGGGGAGAAGACCGGCTGGATTATTGGAATGTGGTATTTCGCAGTGCACGCAGGAGTTTGAATAAGCCCGTACAGGACCAGCAGCTGTTAAAGAATAAGCTGATGAGGCTTCTGATCGGCAGCGAGTCCAGGATGCTTGAGCTGTGTGACCGGTATTTTGGCCTCAGTGATATTCTTGAGATTGCCTCGAGAGAGATCGGAACCGGCTTCATCGGCGGGAAAAGCGTAGGAATGCTGCTGGCAAGAAAAATCGTCCTTACCGAGGCGGCGAAGCAATTTCTTCCCTATCTGGAATCCCATGATTCCTTCTATCTTGGATCGGATATTTTCTATACCTATATTGTTCAGAACGGATGGTGGAAGCTGCGCACCCTGCAAAAGACCGAGGAAGGGTATTTTAAATATGCACCGGAGCTTAAGGAGAAGCTGCTTCACGGGAGCTTTCCGGAGAATATCCAGGAGCAGTTTATCCGGATGCTGGAATATTTCGGGCAGTCCCCGATTATTGTGCGTTCAAGCTCACTATTGGAGGATAATTACGGCAATGCTTTTGCCGGCAAATACGAAAGCGTATTCTGTGTAAATCAGGGATCGCCCCAGGAGAGGTATGAAGCCTTTGCACAGGCAGTCCGTACGGTCTACGCCAGCACCATGAACGAGGATGCGCTGGAGTATCGTATGAACCGGGGTTTATCCATGCAGGACGAGCAGATGGCGATCCTGATTCAAAGGGTGTCCGGTGATTATTATGGGGACAATTTCTTTCCCCATGCTGCCGGCGTGGGAAATTCTTCGAATCTTTATGTATGGGATAAGAGTGTGGATAGCAGTGCGGGAATGCTGCGTCTGGTATTTGGGCTCGGAACCAGGGCGGTGGACCGGACGGAAGGAGATTATGTGAGGATTGTCAGCCTGGATGATCCCATGCGTGTTCCCCTGATTGATTATGAGGATCGGAAAAAATATTCCCAGCATTATGTGGATGTTCTTTCTTTGAGTGATAATAAACATCGGGAGAAAGCTCTGGAAGAAATTCTGGCTAAGGATATTAAGGTTAAGAAGGAGCTTTTTGTAAATATTGACTACCAGACACAGGAACGGCTCCGGGAGCTTGGAAAGCAAAACTATGCCACACCATATATCCTGAACTTTTATGGATTGCTCAAAAATACGGACTTTTCTTCCCTGATGAAGGACTTGCTGGCACTTTTGCAAAGAGTGTACAATTATCCGGTGGATATTGAATTCACGGTTAATTTCTTAGCAGAGGGAGGCTATAAGATCAATCTGCTTCAATGCAGGCCGCTCCAAACCAAAGGCCTGGGCAAGTCGGTGCCGATTCCCCAGAACATCGAGGACCGGGAATGCCTGATCCGCACCAGAGGTAACTTTATGGGAGGCAATATCCACCTTCCCATTGAATATGTCATATATATACCCGCGGCAGGATATCTTGCGCTCAGCGAACAGAAGAAATATGCCCTGGCCAGAATCGTGGGAAGAATGAACACATTGCTGAAGGGGAAGAGAGTGATGCTGATCGGTCCGGGCCGGTGGGGAACGACTACGCCATCCCTGGGTGTCCCGGTGCATTTTACTGAGCTGTGCAATATGTCCGTTATAGCTGAGGTAGCCTCCAGGGAGGCAGGCTTTGAACCCGAATTATCTTATGGCAGTCATTTCTTTCAGGATTTGGTGGAGGCGGACATATTCTATATTGCCGTTTTTGACGGGAAGAAGGAGGTTGTGTTCCAGCCGGAGATGCTATTGCAATATCCGAATATACGCAAGGAACTTCTTCCTGACGAAGTCTGGCTGGAGGAAGTGCTCCTTGTTGCAAGGACCGAGGGGATGGAAATCTATTCGGATATTGTGAGCCAGAGCCTGCTCTGCAGGCAGAAATTCCACCCGATTGTGTAAAATTTAGCAAAAATGTTTATACTAGAATTGACAAAACCAACTGTCTTTTGTTAAACTGAGTTTTATTGAATTATTGGCCAAAACTTGACATTCAATTAGATAGAGATTATCATATACATGTATGCCGTCCGGCAGGGCAATTGTCAAAGAATGACTAAACGGCAGGCGGCAGACAGGAGGAAGGAATGAGACGGAGAAGAAAGCGCAAAAGCCGTTTAAAACAAATTATTATTCTAATTCTTAGTATAGAGGCATTGATGATTATCGGCGTGGTTGCTTATTTTGGGTTGCGTCCGGAGGTTGTGAAGGTGCTTACGGTAGAGGCGGGAGACCAGGGAATTGAGGCGGAAAGATTTATGAAATACCGTTACCTGGAAGGCAGCTTTGTAACCGATATAGGGAGTATAAATACCAGTATTCCGGGGCGCTACCAGGTACAGCTCCTGGTGGGAGGCAGGGTCCATACCTCAATCCTGGAAGTGGTGGACACCATAGCACCGGCCGTCACGGTTGGAGACCTGTTGGCTCTGCGCGGGGAGAATGTGAATCCGAAGGCCTTTGTAACAGAGCTGTCGGATGCGACCCAGGTAAGCGTGTCCTTTGGAGAGCAGCCGGACACTTCCGTACCGGGCGAGCAGGAAGTGACAATCATATGTGAAGATAACGGAGGAAATAAAACCGTTAAGAAGGCACGTCTTACGGTGCTGGATGTGCGGAGTACGGTTACCATGGAAGCAGGTTCGCCGATGAATATCACTCCGGCGGATTTTTTAAATAACAGCGATTATGAGGTAACCATTATCACTGATCTTAGAACCCTGGATACCAGTAAGCCGGCGGTGCACTCCATTGAGCTGCTGGTGGATCAAAAGCTGGTTAACGGTAGTATTGAAGTTATAGATACCACTCCTCCCAAGGCGACGGTCAGGCAGCAGCAGGTCTGGAAGGGGGAGAAGGCGGAGGCCGGCATCTTCCTTGAGAGTGTGGAGGATGCTTCGGAGGTTACCGCTTCTTATAAGACAGAGCCGGATTTTAACCGTATGGGTGATCAGGAGATTACATTGCTTGTGAAGGATGCTTCGGGAAATACCACGGAGCTGACAGCAATGATGACAGTCATAGAGGACACCGAGCCGCCGGTAATTCTGGGAGCGACGGATAAAATCGTGTATCTGGGGAAATCAGTATCCTATAAAAAGGGCGTTTCCGTATCGGATAACAAGGATAAGGATCTTCCCTTTGAAGTGGATGCCGGCAATGTGAATCTGAAGAAGGAAGGCATCTATACCGTTACCTACAAGGCACAGGATACCTCCGGCAATAAGACCGTGAAAGAGGTTACCATAAGGGTTAAGAAAGTTGTGATATCCGAGGAGACCGTGAACGAATTATGCGATGAGATTCTCGGCAAGATCAGGACGAGTTCCATGACCAAACGTGAAGTTGCTTATGCAATCTATCAGTGGATTAAGCAGCATGTAGGCTATAGCGGAGATTCGGATAAAACAGACTGGCTGGCAGAAGCACACCGTGGGATAACAGCCGGTACGGGAGACTGCTTTACCTATTTTGCAGTGGCCCAGGCCTTATTAACAAGGGCGGAAATTGATAATATAGAAGTGATTCGGGTAGGGGGCAGAACCAAACACTATTGGAATCTCATCAACTGCGGAGATGGTTGGTATCATTTCGATTCCTGCCCGAATAAGGATCATCTGGAAACTTTCATGATGACGGATAAAGAGGTAGAGGCACTTACTCAGAAGCGAGGGAACAATTATTATGTCTTTGATAAGACCCTGTACCCGGCGACACCGGAAGAATAATCAGTCCAAAAAAAATTATAGAGAGTAATAAAGTGGGTATCATTTAGCAGAGGAGTGAAATTATTTTACCCTGAGGATATTCACAGAAGGGGACTACATGAGAGAACAAAAAGGGCAGAGTAGCCGAATGAAGAAGATTATAATTCCTATATTCAGTGTTGGGGTGCTGGTAATCCTAAGTGGAGTAATCCATTTTCTGAATCAGTCCGTAGTGGTGAATGCGGTAACGCTGGAAGCAGGAACCGGGGAAATAAGGATTGAAGATTTTCTGAAGGACAAGGACAGGGAAGGCAGCTTTGTAACGGATATCGGAAGCCTGAACACCAATGTTTTGGGAAACCATGAGATTAAGATTATGGTGGGATCCAAAATTCATACCTCGTTGCTGGAGGTGGTTGACACCAAGGCACCTGTTTTTACCGTGACAGATCAGCTGGCGCTTCGGGGTGAGGAAGTGGACCCGAATATCTTTGTATCGGAGGTATCCGATGCGACCCAGGTAACTATTTCTTTTGAGAAGCCGGTGGACACTTCGGCGCCGGGAGAGCAGGAAGTAACCATTATCTGTGAGGACAGTGCCGGGAACAGGGCTGCCGGGAAAGCAAAGCTTCAGGTGCTGGATATCCATGATACGGTGACCATGGAGGCCGGCTCCGAGATGAAGATAACTCCGGAGGATTTTGTGAAAGACAGCGGATATAGCGTATCCTTTGTTACGGATCTTGGGACTGTGGATACCGGCAAGCCGGCTGTGTATCCGGTAGAGCTGGAGGTAGGCGGCAAATCAGTCACAGGAAAAATCGAAGTGGTAGATACCACTCCTCCCAGGGCGGAAGTTAAGAACCAGCAGATCTGGAAGGGTGAGAACATAGATGCAAAGCTCTTCCTTGACCGCATCGAGGATGTATCCGAGGTTACCACAGCTTATAAGGAAGCGCCGGACTTCAATCAGCTGGGGAAGCAAAATATCATACTGGTGCTGACGGACAGCTGGGGAAATAAAACAGAGCTTGCGGCTTCTGTTACCGTGCGTGAGGATACTGAACCGCCGGTTATTATGGGAGCCTCAAATAAACGGGTATACATCGGCGATAGCATATCCTATCGAAATGGGATCTCCGTATCGGATAATAAGGATAAGAACCTTACCTTTCAGGTGGATAACAGCAAGGTGAATCTGAAAAAAGAAGGAACCTACGAGGTTACCTATACGGCAGCAGATACCTCCGGCAACAAGGTTACCAAAAAAATTGAAGTAAAGGTAGAAAGATTCGTTGTATCCGAGGATATGCTGAATGAATTATGTGATGAGGTATTGGGTAAGATCACAAAAAAATCCATGTCAAAAAGAGAAACCGCTCATGCGATTTATAAGTGGATTAAGCAGAGGATAGACTATAGCGGATCTTCTGATAAATCAGACTGGATGGCGGAGGCATACCGCGGAATGACTAATGGTGCCGGCGATTGCTTCACCTATTTTGCTGCTGCCCAGGCACTGTTAACAAGGGCCGGTATTGATAATATGGAAGTCAACCGGGTGGGAGGCAGGACAAGGCATTATTGGAATCTCATTAACTGCGGAGAGGGCTGGTACCATTTTGATTCCTGTCCGACCCGTGATAAACATGATGGTTTTATGATGACAGATAAGCAGACGGAGGAGTATACAGAACTCCGCGGGAATAATTACTATACCTTTGATCGTTCCTTATATCCGGCAACACCGGAGGAATAGACCGTGCAGTTATATAAAAAGCAGCTTTTTCATGAGCTAAGGAGTGTGGTATTACGAAAGTACTAGGAGTCATAGGCGGGCTTGGGCCCATTGCCACAGCATATTTTTATCAGCTGGTAATACAGATGACCGAGGCGGAGGTGGATCAGGAGCATATTGAGATGCTGATCTACAGTAAGCCCTCCATCCCGGACCGAACAGAATTCATTCTTGGGAAAAGTAAAGCCAATCCGGTATATCCGATGATTGAGGCCGGACGAAAGCTGGTGGAGATGGGAGCGGAGCATATCGTGATCCCCTGCGTTACCGCACATTATTTTCATGAGATCTTATCAGAGGGAATTAAGATACCGATTCTTCATGCCATTCGGGAGACGGCGAGGTATCTTCAGGAACAGGGGATCCGCTGTGTCGGTATCATGGCAACAGAGGGAACGATCCACAGCCGCCTGTTCCAGGCAGAATTGTCGGAATGCGGCATTTCCTATGTGATCCCTGACCAGGAGAACCAGACAGCAGTCACGGATTTGATCTACAAGAATGTGAAAGCAAACAAGCCAGTAGAATATGAGAAGTTTCACAGAGTATCCAGTCATCTGAAGCAAAACGGAGCCCAGGCAATTATTCTTGGCTGCACCGAGCTTTCCCTGATTAAAAGAGATTATGTCATAGGCCCGGGCTATATTGATGCCATGGAGGTTATGGCGATGCGCAGCATCGTCCTGAGCGGAGCAAAGCTGAAGGAAGAATACCGTGCGCTGATCACGGTTTAGTACAAGCAATATATTAAACGACGGAAGGGTTTTAAACCATGCAAAGAAACGTAATGGAATATCTGGAGCAGATTGTGGAAAAGACTCCGGACAAAATAGCTTATGCCAATGAGGATATGGGGTATACCTTTCAGGAGGTATATGCCGGTTCCCGGGCAATCGGAACCTTCTTAAGCCAAAGGGGACTCTCCAGGGAGCCGGTTGTGGTATTCATGGGTAAGCATCCCAGGGAAATTGTTACTTTTTACGGAGTGATCTATTCCGGTAATTATTATGTTCCGATTGATGAAGAGATGCCCAGGCACAGGATTGAATTGATCTTTGAAAACCTGTCTCCCCGAGCGGTGATCTGCGATGGGGATACCTGCAAGCTGCTGGAGAATCTGCCTTTTGAAGGAGAGGTCTATCTCTATGATGACATCGTGTCACAGCAGGCTGATACGAAGCTGTTGGGCGATATTCGGGACAGGCAGCTGGATACGGACCCGATTTATATTGTATTTACCTCCGGATCCACCGGAGTACCCAAGGGAGTGGTGGCCTGCCACCGTTCTGTGATAGATTATGTTGATACCTTATCCGATATTCTTAAAGTGGACTCGGATACGGTGTTCGGTGTTCAGGTACCGCTCTATGTGGATGCCTGTCTGAAGGAGCTGTATCCGACCTTAAAATACGGAGCAACAGCATACCTTGTTCCAAAGAATCTGTTCCTGTTCCCACTACAACTCGTGGGATTTCTGAATGAACATCGGATTAATACGGTTTGCTGGGTGGTCTCCGCACTGACGATGATTTCTGCCTTCGGTGCCTTGGAGAGGGAGGTGCCCAGGCATTTGCGCACCATTGCCTTTGGCAGCGAAGTATTTCCGATCAAGCAATATAACCTCTGGAAGAAGCATCTGCCGGATGCGCGCTTCATTAATCTGTACGGACCGACGGAAGCGACCGGAATGTCCTGCTACTATGAAGTGGACCGGGAATTTGCCTTGGATGAGATGATTCCCATCGGCCGTCCTTTTAAGAATAAAGAGATTCTGCTGTTGGATGAAGACAACCGGATTCCCAAGCAGGGAGAAGAGGGTGAGATCTGTATCCGGGGAACCGGGCTTACGCTGGGATATTATAATAATTTTGAAAAAACCAATGAGGCCTTTGTACAAAATCCTTTAAACCGGTGCTATCCTGAACTGATTTACCGCACAGGGGATATTGGAAGATACAATGACCGGGGTGAGCTGATGTTCGTCTCGCGTAAGGATAATCAAATTAAGCATATGGGCCACCGGATTGAGCTGGGAGAAATTGAAAGCGCGGTGAACCAGATGGAGGAGGTCAAGAGCGCCTGCGCGATCTTTGATCTTGTAAAGAAGAAAATTATATTGTATTATGTGGGTGAAGTGACGAAGGCACAGGTTGCTCTTTATCTGAAGGAGAAGCTTCCCAGATATATGATTCCTAATATCATCGAGGGGTTGGAGGATATGCCCCTGACCGCCAACGGTAAGATTAATCGGGTTTTATTAAAAGAAAAATATAATAATAAATAATATGTGTACATGCATTTTTTGTGGGACACAAACAGGAGGACAAAATGGAAATAATTTTAGAGATTTTAAGCGGACTTCACCCGGAGGTGGATTTTGAAACCTGCGATACCCTGATTGATGATAAGATTATCGATTCCTTTGATATCGTATCCATCGTATCCGATATCAGCGATGAATTTGATATTACAATTCCGGTAGAAGAGATTGTTCCGAAGAATTTCAACTCTGCCAAGGCGCTGCATGCTATGGTAGAGCGTCTGATGGAAGATTAATTCCCAAGTACTGCAAAATACGCGAGGAGATACCGTTTCCCTGCTTCGGCGGGGAGGGGATACCCGGGCATTACGGAGATAATTATGCTTTTTACATCATATCGATTTATATTGTTTATTTTGGCGCTATTCCTGGTATATTATATCATACCCAAGAAGTATCAGTGGATGCTGCTCCTGCTGGCAAGCTATATCTTCTATAGTATTGCCGGGGTGAAATACCTGATTTATATTTTAGCCACAACCTTATCCACCTATTTCATCAGCCTGCGGTTAAATCAGCTCCAAACGGCTCAGGCCTCCTATCTGAAAGAAAATAAGGAGAGCTTAAGCAGGGAAGAGAAAAAGGAATATAAAGCAGGGATGAAACTCAGACAGAGAAGATGGATGGTGCTTTGTCTGGTATTTAATTTTGGAATTTTGGCAGTGATTAAATATGCGGATTTTACATTGACCAATATCAACGGGGTATTGAACTTGTTCGGTACGAAGCCTCTGCCATTAATCGGCTTTTTGCTGCCCTTGGGAATATCCTTTTATACATTTCAGACCATGGGCTACCTGATTGATGTGTACCGGGAGAAATATCCCTGTGAACGCAATGTGTTCAAGCTGGCATTATTCATATCCTTCTTCCCGCAGCTGATCCAGGGACCCATCAGCCGTTTTGATGATCTGAAGGAGACCTTGTTCTCGGAGCATGCGGCGGAGATCAGAACGATTTCCTTTGGGCTTCAGAGAATTCTATGGGGTTACTTTAAGAAGCTGGTAATTGCGGACCGCCTTTTGGTGGGAGTCAATACGATTGTACGGAACCCTGAGGAGTATCAGGGCGTCTATGTTCTTGTAGGCATGTTTTTCTATGCCATTACATTGTACGCTGATTTTACCGGGGGTATTGATATTACCATCGGCATAGCCGAGGTGCTTGGAATTCGTGTTAAAGAGAATTTTGAGCGTCCCTATTTCTCCAAGTCCATTGCGGAGTATTGGAGAAGATGGCATATTTCCCTGAGCACCTGGTTCCGGGAATACATGTTTTATCCGATTTCCGTCAGCAAGACCATGCTGAACCTTGGTAAGAGCTGCAAGAAGCATGTGGGCGACTGGCTGGGACGGAGAATTGCAATCTATATCGCTTCGATCATCGTGTGGTTTACCACAGGTATCTGGCATGGTGCCGCCTGGAATTTCATCGTATGGGGATTGTTGAACTGCCTGGTGATTCTGGTATCCCAGGAATGCATGCCCCTGTATGAAAAATTTCATGAGAAATTCAAAGTGGGACATACCTTCTGGTATCGCCTGTTTCAAGTGGGCAGAACCTTCTGGCTCATGAGCTTTCTGCGGACCCTGGATTGCTACAGAGATGTGGGAACTACCTTCCGTATGTACGGTACTATCGTTACACGGTTTAATTACAGTGAATTATTTACCGGAGGTCTGATGCAGCTGGGACTATCGCATGCGGATTATCTGGTTCTGATTGTGGCGGCTGCCGTTATGCTGGCGGCCAGTCTGTTAGGACGTTCCGGCAGCGTAAGAGAGAAGCTGGCCTTAAAACCGCTGACGTTCCGATATGCGGCGTATTTTATATTATTGCTGGCAATTATCATCTTTGGGGCATATGGAGTCGGATATGATGCCAATCAGTTTATCTATAGCCAGTTCTAATTGGATGAATTCTAATTGAAGGGATTTTGATTGGAATCGGCTGATCGTAAGGGGCTGATTGAAAGAACTTAAAAGAACTTTGAATAAAAGGACTTTGAATAAAAGGATATGATTGATGGGCTCTGAAGAGAAATGCTCCGATTGAAATGCTTCTGATTAGAAGGTTTAAAGATAGGGCAGGACGATACATTAACATAAGAACAGGTGCTAATCCTAAGAAAGGCCGATTTTAATGAAAAAAAGGATAATTATTAATATTGCCGCTGTATGCCTGGCGGTTGTGGTGCTGGTATTACTGCAGAGGCTGTTTATGCCGAAGTATATGTCCTCAATCCATGAAGGTAATCTGATTGAGGAGTATTATGATGAGGTGAAGGAGCATGATGTCATATTTGTCGGAGACTGTGAGGTATTCTCCAATGTATCCCCCATTACGCTATGGGAGAAGTACGGCATCACCAGCTATATCCGCGGAAGTGCGCAGCAGCTGATCTGGCAGTCTTATTATCTGCTGGAAGAGGCATTAAAGTATGAGAAGCCTAAGGTGGTGGTGTTCAATGTGCTGGCGATGAAGTACAATGAGCCGCAGAAGGAGGCATATAACCGGCTGACGCTGGACGGGATGAAACTGTCCGGACCGAAGCTGCGTGCCATCCGCGCCTCCATGATGGAGGATGAAGCCTTAATTACTTATCTCTTTCCGTTACTTAGATATCATTCCCGGTGGAACGAGCTTTCCGCAGAGGATGTAAAATATCTCTTTCATAAGGACACCCTGTCCCACAACGGCTTTCTGATGAGAGTCGATACCAAGCCGGTAACCGTGGTGCCCAAGGGGAAGAAGCTGGCGGATTACAGCTTTGGTTCCAACAGCTATGATTACTTAGATAAGATGACCAAGCTCTGCAAGGAAAACGGCATAGAGCTGGTGTTGATAAAATCCCCCAGCGTATATCCTTATTGGTATGAGGAATGGGATAGCCAGATTGTAGAATACGCCGAGAAGAATGATCTGACCTATATCAATTTCCTGGATTATGTAGAGGAGATGGAGATCGATTACAGTGCGGACACCTATGACGGCGGCCTGCATATGAATCTGGCCGGTGCGGAGAAATTCAGCAATTACCTGGGCGAGATTTTAAGCAGTCAGTACCAGCTGCCGGATCATAGGGAGGATCAGAAGCTGGCGTCTATCTGGAAGCAGAAGACTGATTTTTACTATGAGATGAAAGAGGATCAGGAAAGAGAGCTTCGGGAATACGGTTATCTAAAGAGCTACGGAGCAGTTGCCCAGTCAATCGAGGAGGAGTAGCCTGTAGTGAAAGGCTGGGAGCCTTCGGCTGATCTGATCCAAGGGTAACAGATTTAGCGGTGATTTGTGTTTGCAGCAAGAAATCCAACTGATATTATTTTTCAATGAAAGGTAAGGGAAACGGAATGAAAAAATTAATGATATTAATGGCAGCAGTGCTTCTGCTGACCGGCTGCGGTAATCCCGGAGCAAAGGGGAATGATAACAAGGGTGCGACAGATGCTCCGATAAATCAGGGAGCTGAAGATGTGAAAACTCCTACAGAAGGATTTTCCTTTGAAAACAGCGGTGTTACAATACCGATGAATGTTGATGCGGCACCAATTGTTGATGAGCTTGGTGAACCGGTGGAATATTTTGAGGCAGCCAGCTGTGCTTTTCAGGGTCTGGATAAAATCTATTATTATAATGGCTTCGAAGTGGGAACCTACCCTAATGGGGATAAGGATTATGTATCCTATGTAAATCTGCTGGATGATTCCGTGGCGACGGATAAGGGGGTCTATCTGGGCTCTACGCTGGATGAAGTGACTGCTGCTTACGGAAAAGATTATACCGCAGAGGGAAGCTCTTATGTATACCGCCTTGGTGATACGAAGCTGACCTTTATTATTGAAGATGATGCGGTGACTTCGATTGCTTATTATGCCATTGTGGAAGGGCTGAATAATTAATTTTTGGCTTGCAGAAGAAGCTGGAGTTATAATACTTATATTGAGGAATGAAGAATGGGAAATCGTAGGTTGAGCTTACGGTTTCCCATTCATGTTATAAGGGAGAGATCATTGTTTTCCTACATATTGACATATTCTTCTTATTATGATATGGATATAATGTATTTATAACTGTCGAATCTGCGGGAGAATGTAATTGATAAGGAGAGAAACGTGGCATGAATAAATATATATTAGGTACATTAAGTGTGTTATGTATTCTTGCCTTCACCGGTAAGCATAGCGATGGGGCTTGCAGCACTGTAAATTTTACAAAACTTAAGGTAATAGATGGAGGTATTTGCTTGCAATGGAGTAAAGGATCCGATGCGGATGGTTACCAAATATACAGATCTTCCTCTTACAGCGGAAAGTATACTCTAATAGGTGATTCGAAGCAATTAAGCTATCATGACGAGGATATTACTGCCGGGACTTCCTATTTCTATAAAGTCAGATCCTATAAGATAAGGGGAGATGATACAGAGTGCGGAAGCTTTTCTGAAATCAAGAGCAAGTACATAAAAAGAGCAGGGATTCCATCTTCAACGGATGCCGGCAAGCTGATTCAATTAAAGGCAGAAGCAGGTCAATTATTGATAGTATCGGTGAATAAAAAAAGCAGTTCATCAGCAAATGTGAGTTTTTATATAAAAGGTGCGGACAGTCAATGGATACTGGACTTCTCGACGGTGGGTTATATCGGGAAAAACGGAATTGGTAAAGTTAAGGAGGGAGATAAAAAATCTCCAACCGGCTTATTCAAATTGTCGACAGCCTTTGGTACTGCCAAAAAACCGGAGGAGGTCACAATTCCGTATGTAGAAGTAAATAGCAGCCATTGGGTGGTAAGTGATTCAAACAGCAAGTATTATAACCAATTTGTTAGTGCTTCTTCAAGGGACGATGGCTACCCCCAGACAAAAGAGGTGAAGTCTGACTGGAATCCGTCCTATGGGGAACAGCTGTACCAATATAAAAGCAGCTATAAATACGCATTAATAGTAGATTACAATGCGGAGAGAATACCGGACAAAGGTTCCGCTATCTTTGTTCATTGTACATCCGGTAAGAAATATACTGCCGGTTGTGTTGCGATACCGGAAAGCTTTATGAAGCATTTGCTGGAGAGAATGACAGCGGATTCCCTGGATTCCAATGTAATGGATGCTGCAATCATTATTGATTTATCTGCAAATATAATGAATTATTAAATAGAATCAGCAGTATGGACAGAGCTTCTTCGATCCAAATGTAAGAGAAAGATTAGCAGACTTATTCCAGGGAGATACAGAATATGAATTTAACAATTGATTTAAATAATTATGATGAAAACAGCCTGGCATTTCGTCGCACTGCGGCGAGGGGGATTGTCAGAAAAGGAAATTTGTATTTGTTGATCTTCAGCAAATATGGTGATTATAAATTTCCCGGCGGCGGTATGGAAGACGGTGAGACATTGGAAGATACAGTAGTCAGAGAGCTGCGGGAGGAGACCGGATTTTCTGTAATAAGAAAAAGTATAAAAGAATATGGAATGGTCTTAGAACGGAGAAAAGGGGAATACGATGATCTGCTGGAAATGGATTCTCATTATTTTCTGTGCGATGTGGAGCCGGAAGCAGGCAGTCAAAATCTTGATGATTATGAGAGGGAATATAATTATCAGATTGTGTGGATGACCCTGCAGGAAGCCGTTGAAAAGAACAGACAGGTATCCGATTATGAAGCCTGCCCATGGATTATCCGAGATACGAAAGTCATGGAAGCCCTTCTGGAAGAACAATACTCCTCAGAAGAACAATACTTCTCAGAAGAACAACCTCTCTAAGAGGGACAATCTATCGAAGCTTAAAAGGCAATAATTTTTAACGCTTACACGCATGCAAGCAATATCAGTCTGTTGGTAGATTAGATTATATAACCATGAACTTAGCGAGCAAATAAATAAGGGGATATGTTATAACTTGAGACAGCGCCAGGTTATATCATATCCCTCAGCTTATATCGCATCCCTTTTGAGAAATAAATATTTATGACGATTTAATTCGATCTTATGTAAAATGCTTTGTATAATTTATTTGTTTACAGTAAAATAATTTTATATAAAGATTTTATCTAATCATTAAGGATGATTTTTTGAGTGAGCGCATAGCGGGAGAAGGAGAAGATACATGATTGGAATTAAGGATGTGGCAAAGCGCGCAGGGGTATCGGTTTCCACGGTGTCCAATGCTCTGAATAATAAGAAGAATGTCGGGGAAGAGACAAGGGAGAGAATTCTCCGAATCTGTGAAGAAATGAATTATCACCCGAACCTGGCCGGAAGGGGTTTGAAATCAGGAAAGCCTAATACCATATTGTTTAATTTCAGTGATTTTGACCGAAGCTTCTATCTAAAAATTATCAATGGAATCAGTGATTATGTCAATGATAACGATTTTGACCTGATTATCTGTACCGAAAAATCCTGCGAGAAGTACATGAATAGCAGCCTGACCAGCGGAAGCATCATATTGGATAAGAGGATGCGGGATGAGACGCTGAACCGGATTGCAGGGGAAAATTATCCGATTGTGGTGCTGGACCGTATTATGAATAATCCCTGGATCAAAAGTGTTGTGGTGAATAATTATGACCCGATGTATGAGATGATTCAGGGCTTGATTGACCGCGGTTACAGGAATTTTGGATTTGTGGGCGGACCGGAGGAAACAGCGGATAACAAGGAGCGTTATAGAGCATTTCGGGATGCGTTGGTGGTAAACCGTATCGACTTCCAGCAAAAGAGCTATTTTGCCGGCAATTATCGGGAGAAGAGCGGCTATACGGCAGCCAAGATACTGATGCTGAGCCGGGAGCTGCCGGATTGTCTGGTGTGTGCTAATGATAATATGGCGATTGGAGCAATGAGGGCTTTTCGTGATAACGGAATTCGGGTGCCTCAGGATATTGCCGTGACGGGCTTTGATAATTGTGACTTGGCGGAGGCGATGGGTCTGACAACAATATCCATACCGAACTATGAGAGAGGATATATAGCCGCCAGATATTTGATTGAGAATATTCGGGGACAGCGTAATGTCGAGACCTTTAAGATTGCAGCGAAGATTATTTTCCGTGAAAGCGTTGGGATGCGGGATGGGATTCTTTAGCTGGGAGAATGGATATAAATAAAATATAAGTAAATTATAAGTAAAATCAAATGATATTTTAGTAAAGACATGTGATTATCAACAAAAACAAGTGATCTCATATGTCTTTTTTGATTCTGAATATATGGAAAATAAACAAAATATGTAAAGGTATGAGCAAATTATTAATGCAATATTGACAAAAAGATTGATTTGTATTAAAGTTTTTATATAACGTTTTATCCATTTTATTTAATGGATATTCCAGACTAAATTCAAAGGGAAGGTAAATGGCAGTGTCTGCCATAAGGGTGACTAATATGGGTGCGCAATATAAAATCTACGAAATAGATAACCTTAGCAGGGATAATAATGATTTAATGGTAAATGAAACTGTATTTCACAATGCAAACGGTTATATAGGGATCCGCTCCAATTATGAGGAAGGGTATCCGGAAGGTTATGATTCGATCCGGGGTTCTTATATCAATGGATTTTACGACATTGCTGAGATGAAGCAGGCAGAGAAGCTGTGCGGCCTGGTGGAGGATAAACAGGCTATGCTTAATGTTGCGGACACACAGACCATCTATCTGACTGTGGACGGGGAACCATTCAGCCTGTTCGATGGCCAATTGCTGAAGAGCAAACGATGGCTGGATATGGAAGCCGGCACCACCGGAAGAACAGTACTCTGGTGCTCACCCTCCGGGAAGCAGGTGGAGATTGTGATCCGGCGGATGGCCTCCTTTACCCAACTACCCCTGTTTACGATTGAGTACAGTGTGAAGGCAGTAAATTTCAGCGGAAGCATCGGCTTTACTTCCTACCATATGGGAGAAGTAACTAACTACAGCAACGCCAATGACCCCAGAGTGGCACAGGAAGCAAGAAAATATCTTCTTCCGGTGAAGGCGGAACTGCTCCAGGGGGCCTCCTATCTCTCTTCTGTTACTTCGATATCAGGGCTTACGGTGTGTACCGGTGCAGCCCATCGATTGTCCAAAGAGGGAAGGCTTACCACCTGCATAGAGGGGCACAGCGCATTGACAAAGGCAGAGCTTGACATCACGGAAGGAGAGACCATAACCTTAGTTAAATATTCGGTATTCTGCGATTCTGTCCGCTATGGAGATTGCACCCTGGCAGCGCAGCAGGAGCTTCAAAAGGCCTGCAGCATTGCATTAGAGGAGCATTACCTGGCACAGCGGGAGTATCTGAAGGAGTTCTGGGACAATTGTTTCCTTGAGATCAAAGGGGATAATGCCTTGAACGAAGCGGTAAATTATAATATGTACCAGTTGGTGCAGTCTGTGGGCAAGGATGAATACTGCAATATTGCCGCCAAGGGTCTGAGCGGTGAGGGTTATGAAGGACATTATTTCTGGGATACGGAGATGTATATCCAACCCTTCTTTAATTTGACCAATCCTTCGATTACAAGGAATCTCATCGGCTTCCGTTATAGTACTCTGGAACAGGCGCGGGACAATGCGAGAATCCTAGGGCATAAAAAGGGTGTGCTCTACCCATGGAGAACCATCATGGGAGTGGAATGCTCCGGATATTTTCCCTCAGGAACGGCGGCTTATCATATCAACGGTGATATCGCATATTCTGTTATTGCTTACTATCTGGCCACCAAGGATTTGGATTTTATTGCAAGAGAGGGAGCGGAAATTATCTTTGAGACGGCAAGACTGTGGCTGGATGTGGGAAACTATTATCAAGGAAGCTTTCGGATTAATGAAGTGACCGGGCCGGATGAATATACCTGTATGGTGAATAATAATTACTATACCAATGCTGCGGCACAATACAATCTCAGCTGGGCGGTGAAGCTTTACGAGATTTTGGGTAAGGAAGGCAAACTGGCAGAGCTGGCGAAGAAGATTGCTTTAACTGAGGAAGAAGTTGCGGAGTTTAAGCGGGCGGCACAATTGATGTATCTGCCCTATGATGAAGAGCTGGGGATTAACCCTCAGGATGATTCCTTTCTGCAGAAAAAGATCTGGGATCTGAAGAATACCCCGCCGGAGGAGTTCCCGCTGCTGCTGCATTATCATCCGCTGCATTTGTACCGGCACCAGATATGCAAGCAGGCGGATACGGTGCTGGCTCATTTTATCTTCGAGGATGCGCAGACGATGGAAACCATCCGCAACTCCTTTGAGTATTATGAGAAGGTGACGACACATGATTCTTCCCTGTCCACCTGCATCTTCAGCATTGTGGCTTCCAAGCTGGGCTTGGTGGATAAGGCCTATGAGTA
The DNA here is from genome assembly GCA_023423045.1 of Bacillota bacterium. Taxonomy (GTDB): domain Bacteria; phylum Bacillota; class Clostridia; order Lachnospirales; family Lachnospiraceae; genus Mobilitalea. The sequence continues at coordinate 191,298 of JAFAGA010000032.1, forward strand.
TTTTGGAGATTCTGCCAAGCTGGATCTGTTTAATACCCATAAAAACACCAAGGACGGGATCCATACAGCCAACATGGGAGGCAATTTTATGGCAATCGTCTACGGTTTTGGCGGCTTGAGAATTAAGGAAGACGGGATACATTTTGCACCGGTGATACCGGAGTGCTGGGAAGAATATTGCTTTCAGGTGAATTATGAGGACAGCCGGATCCGGATTACGGTCCGCTCCAAGGAGTATACCTTCACATTGATGAAGGGAGCGGCGAAGCAGATATCTGTTTATGGCAGCAAGTATGAGCTGAAGGATCGGATTGTTATTTCGGCCAGCCGCTGATTGGCTATTGTCGAATGATTTGGGACGTGCTATCATTAGAGAGATAACATAGGATAGGAAGGTGTTTGGGAATGAAATATAAAGCGATTATATTCGATCTTGACGGGGTGATCTGCCATACGGATCATTATCATTACCTGGCCTGGAAACAGCTGGCGGATAAAATAGGCGTATATTTTGATGAAACCATCAATAACCGGCTTAGGGGTGTAAGCCGTATGGACAGCCTTGAGATTATACTGGAACGGTGGGAGGGAGCTCCCTTGCCGGATGAGGAGAAAAACAGGCTGGCGGAAGAAAAGAACGATAATTATAAGGAACTTCTGAAGCAGATGTCTGAAAAGGACTTAAGCCAGGAGGTTAAGGATACTCTGGAGCATCTTAGAACCAGAGGGCTGCAGCTGGCCATCGGCTCTTCCAGCAAGAATGCCAGATTTATTCTGGGGCAGATCGGTCTCGGAGATTATTTTGATGCCATCTCGGACGGCAATAATATTACCAGATCAAAGCCCCATCCGGAGGTGTTTTTGATGGCGGCGGAGTATCTGAATATCAATCATGGGGAGTGTCTTGTGGTGGAAGATGCCAAGGCCGGTGTTGATGCTGCAAAGGCAGCGGGAATGGACAGCGCGGCAATTGGAGATGCTTTTGGTTATTCTCAGGCTACGTACAATTTGTTTACTTTCTCCAAGCTGATTCAGATCTGCAGTGCGCAGTGATGATGAGGTGGGATAGCTGAGAGAGGGGGATCCAGAGGAATGCTGCAAGGAAGTCAGGAAGCAGTGTTCTTGCGAATACCGCAGTGTAGTGGGTTATTTAAGAAGAATCATTCGGCTTTCGGCTGATGAGGAGAATTGAGTAAGAGAAGAATTAAATAGAGAAAGAGAAAAGTAGATCCCACAATTACGGTTTAAGGTACAAAAACCGTAATTGTGGGAGAATTTTTATTCGCCGGGAGATTTACTAAAGATTTTTTTCTTTCACAGGCTGTAACGATAAGTGGCACAGAGGCTTTGTCAAGGTAAACAGAGCTTTAAGGCGAGTTGTAAGACAAGTTTTGGAGCAAGTTTAAGGACGAGTTTAAGGTGAGTTTTAAGAAGAATTTTTAAGAGCAAGTTTAAGGTGAGTTTTAAGAAGAATTTTTAAGAGCAAGTTTAAGGACAAGTTTAAGAGCAGGTTTAGGACAAGTTTAAGAGCGGGTTTAAGGACAAGTTTAAGAGCAAGTTTTAAGGACAAAGTTAAGAGCAAGTTTAAGGGCAAGTTTAAGGACAAGTTCTAAGGCAAGATTTAAAACAAGATTTAAGACAAGATTTGGGGAAGGTTTTGAAATAGTGCATCATAATCGGCTGCAATTCTACAATCAAAAGTTGACATTTGATGTCTTGTATTTCTATACTATTCTTGAGGTGATTTCGCATGAAAAGCAATCGAATGTTTGGTATACTATGTATTCTTTTAGAAAAAGAAAAGATAACAGCAAAAGAGCTGGCGGAATATTTTGAGGTATCTGTCCGCACGATTCATCGTGATTTGTTAGATCTTTCAAGTGCAGGATTTCCCGTTACTTCACAGCAGGGGATTGGCGGCGGAGTATCTTTGCTGCCCAATTTTAGATATAATAAAGCCGCATTTAATAAAGAGGATATGAATGTTATCCTTGCAGCGATACAGGGTCTTGCGAGCATTGATGACAGTACAGGAATTAAAACGCTGCTTGCGAAATTGCGTTTCAATCAGGATGATAAAATGCTGCTGGAAAATGATATAATCATTGATTTTTCATCCTGGAACCATAACAGCACAATGATAGAGAAAATCAAAGCTGTCCGGACCGCCATCGCTAATCACCGGTTGCTTGAAATGGAATACTACGGCGGAAGCGGTTATTATCACAGAAGCATTGAGCCTTACAAGCTGATCTTCAAGCAGGGAAATTGGTATCTCTTTGGCTATTGCAGATATAAGAATGATTTTCGTATCTTTAAAGTAAACAGAATGACAGGCATACATATCAGCGAAGAAGCCTTTGTTGAGCGGGAGGACTACATAATCCCACCGCTGCAAAGTGATTTTGCCGATGGCAGCGGTACAAGCATTACCGTCAGAATGGATAAGTCATTGGAATATCTTGCAGTCGATTTCTTTGGGCTGGAAAATATGACAAGAGAAAAGGATGATATTTTTGTGACATTTCAAACCCAGCACATTGAATGGGTTATCAGCACGTTTGCGGGATTGGGGGATAAGGCAGAAATTATTGCGCCGGAGACTCTGCGTGAGGAAATGAAACAGTTCTTACGGCAAATGCAAAGGTTGTATAAAACATGACAGACTGTTGTCTTATTTTTGACCTATAATAATGATATACAAAGAAAGCTTTTCTGTTAGGGAGGACCACAAGATGATGGCGGAAGATCAATATTTGTCAGATGTTGAAGCAATATTATCCCATAGGCATGATAATGGGGCTGACCTTTGGGCAACGCCCGATCGGCGGCTGTTGAAAGGGTCGCCGTTTTCGACCTTTGAAAGTGTACTTTATCTGTTGGAACTTGGAGTATCACCGGAAGAGCCCGTTATGAAAGCGGCTGCTGATCTGATTTTTAGTGTATGGCAAGATAACGGGCGTTTCAGAATATATCCCAAGGGAAGTATTTATCCATGTCAAACGGCAATTGCCGCTAAGGTATTGTGTTACATGGGATATGCTTCTGATGACAGACTTCAAAAAACCTTTCGGCATTTTTTAGACACGCAATACAAGGACGGCGGCTGGCGCTGTAATAAGTTTTCTTTTGGACATGGAGAAGAAACCGAGTATTCCAATCCGCAGCCTACGCTGAATGCCCTGGATGCATTTCGTTTTAGCGATTATTTTAACAAAGAGCAGGCGCTTAATAGAGCCGTAGATTTTCTGCTCGAGCATTGGGTTATTCGTAAACCAATCGGTCCCTGCCATTATGGGATAGGAACGCTGTTTATGCAGGTTGAATATCCCTTCCGCAACTATAATTTGTTTCAATATGTCTATGTTTTATCTTTTTATAATTGTGCAAGGAATAATAGCCGTTTCCTTGAAGCATTTGAAGAGTTGAAATCAAAAACAAGGGATGGTCAAATCATAGTTGAACGTGTTGTACCTAAATTGGCAAAGCTCTCTTTCTGTAAAAAGGGTGCACCAAGCGCATTGGCGACCAAGCGTTATAATGAAATCTTGGAAAATCTAAGGAAATAGGAAGCACCTGATCAAATAAAAAGGAGTTCACATGAAAAAAGAAATTCTTATATTTATTTCAGAAAACTATGCCGATTGGGAGGGGGCATATGTCTGTTCAGAACTGAATAAGGCGGAAACTAATTTTGTTATTAGAACATTGGCCGTCAGCAATACCCCTGTAAAATCAATGAGTGGGTTTACCGTTCTACCGGATTATACAGTCAATGAACTGCCGGCATCCTTTGAAATGCTTATTTTAATTGGGGGTACATCATGGTCAAAAGGTAAAAATGAAAGTGTGCAGCCAGTTGTGGACCTATGTGTGAATATGAAAATTCCTGTTGCAGCAATATGCGACGCTTGTACTTTTTTAGCTGACAAGGGTTATTTAGACCGTATAGAGCATACGGGTAATTCATGTGCCTATCTGGAGGAGTTTGCTCCGCATTATAAAGGAGCAAAACATTTCATTGAGAAGCAGGCGGTTTCCGCAAGTGGATTTATTACCGCAAACGGAACAGCAGCGGTGGAGTTTGCAAAAGAAATACTAAAGTATTTGGAAGTAATGCAGCAGGATAGGTTGGAGAATTGGTATCAAAAGTTCAAGGTTGGCTTTTATAAAGTATAAAATATGCCATGCGGTTAATAAACCCAGTAATGGCAGCAGGATAGCCACAGGCATAAATAGAAAAAACAGACGAACGGCGGTATCATAGGAGGTATCGCCGTATTTCTCAACCGTTTTGATTGGTTTGTTTGAATATTATCTTATCGCTGTCTACCATGAGTTCAATATCTTGTATTTTAATCACGCTATGGATTATAGATTTACAAACAGCAGAAAAAGGTATAATCTGAAGTTAATATGATTTTGATTAAGCGGGGAGGGGATCTATTGTTTCGACCGGGTATGGACTGGAATCCGCTGCAGGCCAGGCTGAAGGAAATAATAACAAAAAAGGATCATTTTTGCGAGATGCAGGAGCTGTTGCTTCGAATGCATTCTCTGGTACATTGTGCGGGTGTATCTGGGGCAAGGGAAGGCACCTTCTTTGATGAAATCTGGGAGGGGCTGGAGGATCATGAATTTCGTACCATGCCAACGGTCAAGGATGATACGGTGGCATGGAATATCTGGCATATCACACGAATTGAGGATCTGACAGCGAATTACCTTATGGGCGGACGGGAGCAGGTATTAAATTCGCTCTGGCAGGAGCGTATGAGGATAAGCGTAACGGATACGGGCAATTCTATGACGGATGATGAAATAATTGCTTTCAGTGATGGGGTCGACAGGGAAGGATTATATGAATACCGGGTGGCAGTAGGAAAGCGCACCAGGGAAATTGTCGAAGGATTAAGTCCGGAGGAAATAAAACGGAAGGTGCCGGGAGAAGGAATAGAGAAGATTGCCCAGGTACAAGGAGTCGCCCAGCATCCCGATGCAATCTGGCTGCTGGATTTCTGGGGAAGAAAGACAGTGGCGGGGATTATCCAGATGCCGATTACCAGACATCAAATTGTGCATCTGAACGACTGCAGAAGGCTGAAGGAAGTATGCCGCAGAAAGCGCTAAGTGCAGGCTTATCAGAAATGGGTGGCATGAGTTCTATAATTATCTAGGTTGCCACGGTATGGAATATATGGAAGGAGAAGTAGGATGTATCAGGAAATTAATCAACAGCTGGAAATAGTACAGGAGCAGGTGTTTCGGCGTAAGAAGCTGAGCGTCATGCTGGAAGAGCTGCGTGGGCGGCGAAAGGAATTGGAAAGCCGTATTCAGGAGCTTAGGATTACAATGGAGGAAGAGCTTGAGGATGTAGAACGTTTGGAAAAGCAGAGTATAGTGCACCTATTTTATTCTGTTCTTGGAAAGATGGGGGAGCGGGTAGAGAAGGAGCAAAGGGAGGCGTTGGCTGCAAAGCTGAAGTATGAGCAGGCAGCCGGTGAACTGGAGCAGTTGAATGGGCGGATTAGGCTTCTGGAAGAAGAACTTTTCCAATACAAGGACTGTCAGAGAGAGTATGATAGCCTATATGAGAAAAAGAAGGAGCATATGCTGAGGTCCCATTCCCAAACAGCGGAAGAGCTTATGCTGATGCAGGAGCAGTATAAGGTGTCTGATAATAATCAGAAGGAAATTGAGGAAGCAATCCGTGCGGGACAGGAGGTTCTGGGGCATATTGAACGAGCCCTGGGCAGCCTGGACTCGGCGAAGGGCTGGGGAACCTGGGATCTTCTTGGGGGCGGCTTGCTCAGTGATATGATGAAGCATTCCCATATTGACGATGCGAAGGAGGAAGCAGATGTGATTCAAAGAAAGCTCTCCCTGTTTCGCACGGAGCTTGCGGATGTGAGGATTCAAAATGAGATTCATTTTGAAACGGACGGATTTGGAAAATTTGCAGATTTCTTCTTTGACGGATTGATTGCAGATTGGTGTATGCAGTCAAAGATCACCGATTCTTTGGATAGCATTGAAAATGTAAAAAGACAGGTGGATAATGTGATGACCAAGCTAAGGAGTATGGCAAAGATGGAAGAGGCGAAGCGCAGGGAATTGCAGAGAAAAATGAATGAATTGATTATTCGTGCCTAGTGTGGAGAAGATTTTGGATAGGGATGCGAGATTTTAAGGAGTGTTTTCATAGCTGTGATACAATACTAATTGAGGGAGCGCTTGGCCTTCGGCTCAGGACAGAATACGGGCTGGAGCCGGATCCGCTTGTGGCCAATGCAGGCTTTGTCTATCAGGAAAAGGGCAGAGCAGCTTTGAGGGAAATCTATGGGCAGTATATAGCAATCGCAAAACGCTATGAGCTGCCGATTATGCTGACAACTCCCACACGCAGGGCAAACCGGGACCGGGCGGAGAAATCCGGTTGGGGTAAGGCGGTCATACATGATAATGTAAGCTTTCTAAAGGAAATTCGAGATATTTATATTGATTCAGATATTAGATCAGATGCTAAAACAGATATCAAAGCAGATATCAAAGCAGATAATAAATCAGGTAATAAATCAGGCTATATTGAGGGATGTCATGGAGCAAGATTATCAAGCAGTACTGACGGAAACGGGTATCCGGATATCTTTGTCGGAGCACTTATGGGGTGCAGAGGAGATGCCTATAGGGCTGAGGAGGTGCTGTCAGAGAACGAAGCTTATGAATTTCACTCTTGGCAGGCAAAGTTGTTCGAGAAGGAGCAGGTAGACTTTCTCTATGCCGGAATTATGCCGGCTCTGCCGGAGATGATCGGAATGGCGCGGGCCATGGGGGAGACGGGCCTCCCCTATATTATCAGCTTTATGATCAGAGATAATGGCAGGTTGATTGATGGAACCTCGATACATGAGGCTATTCTGACTGTGGAGCAGACTGTCCGCACTCGGCCGGTGACCTATATGACGAACTGTGTTCATCCGATTCATTTGGAGAAGGCATTGGCACAGGAATTTAATCAGACTGAGCTGGTCAGAAAGCATTTTCAAGGCATTCAGGCAAATGCTTCCCTGCTTTCTCCGGAGGAGTTGGATCATTGCTGTGATGTTGTCAGCTCTGAGCCGATAGAATTGGCAAGGGAGATGGAGAAGCTTCGCGATCGGTATGGTCTTAAGATCTTCGGAGGCTGCTGCGGAACAAATCAATATCATATGGAAGAAATGGCAAAGCGATTATCGAAGCAAAGGTAGACAGACAGGGCATTTGCCGTTATAATATGTTACGGTAAGAATGATATTGGCAGAAGCGGAAGGAGGAAGAATGTATATTTAGTTTCAGCAGGTTATGGCGGGCATCCGGATATCAGCATAATTGAGCAGGATTAGAGATATCATGAGTGATGATGAAGCAGTGCGGGAAATAATATGCGTTCAGATATAGATGAAAAAAGGACAGATTTATGAAGGTGTAGTTACAAGGGTTGATTTTCCGAACAAGGGACTCGTAGAGCTTGAAGGAGAGAAGATACAGGTTAAGAATACCATGCCGGGTCAGAAGATCAGCTTTGCCCTCAGTAAGATCCGCAGCGGGAAATCGGAGGGATTGCTGAAAGAGGTTATAAGTAAATCTCCCTTGGAGACCAGGGAGAAGGCTTGCCGGAATTTTGGTGCTTGCGGGGGTTGCAGCTACCAGACCATGTCCTACGAGAAGCAGTTGGAGATGAAGCGGGAGCAGGTAAAGCGTCTGCTGGATCAGGTATGTGAGGAATATAGCTATGAGGGGATTTTGGGAAGTCCGATTGAGTGGGGTTACCGTAATAAGATGGAGTTCTCTTTCGGAGATGAATATAAGGATGGTCCGCTTTCCCTTGGACTTCATAAGAAGGGAAGCTTTCATGATATTATCACGGTGGATGATTGTGCCATTGTGGACGAGGATTTTAATGCAATATTGAGATGTGTATTGAGTTATTGCACAGAGCTGGGAGTGAATTATTTTCATAAGCTTACACATAAAGGGTATCTTAGGCATTTGTTGGTGAGAAAAGCGGCTAAGACTGGCGAGATTTTGATAGATATTATTACTACTTCCCAGGAGGAAGGCTTTGCTGGGACACAGGATGTTTTTCTTCCATTGGTTAAGCAACTGCAGGCTTTGGAGTTAAAGGGGAGCATTGCAGGGATTTTGCATACCTATAACGACAGTCAGGCGGATGTGGTTAAGAATGATAAGACTGTGCTGCTGTATGGGAGAGATTTTATATATGAGGAGTTGCTGGGCTTGCGGTTTAAGATTTCGGCATTTTCCTTCTTCCAGACGAATTCCCTGGGGGCTGAGGTGTTGTATTCCAAGGTAAGGGAGTATGTGGGGGAGACGAAGGATAAGAATATCTTTGACCTGTATAGCGGGACCGGGACGATTGCACAGCTTCTGGCTCCGGTGGCAAGTAAGGTGACCGGGGTAGAGATTGTGGAAGAGGCAGTGGAGGCTGCGAAGGAAAATGCGGGTTTGAATGGGCTGAGTAATTGTGAGTTTATTGCTGGGGATGTGTTAAAGGTTGTTGATTCGCTGGAGGATAAGCCGGATATTATTGTACTTGATCCACCGAGGGATGGGATTCATCCTAAGGCGTTGGATAAGATAATAGGGTTTGGGGTTGATAGGATTGTATATATTTCGTGTAAGCCGACTTCGTTGGTGAGGGATTTGGAGGTGCTTCAGGAGAAGGGGTATCAGGTGGAGAAGGTGTGTGCGGTGGATATGTTCCCGGAGACTGTCCACGTGGAGACGTGCGTACTTTTGTCCCACAAAAATTCGTAAACATCTCCACCGTTCTTATACACTGGAAAATTGAATAAAATTGATTTCAGAGGTAGCTCTGATTCATCACATGGGAAAATCTCTATTTCTT
>JAFAGA010000036.1 GCA_023423045.1 Bacillota bacterium
GATTGCAATTTTGTTACGGCGATTTTTGTATCAGCAATTTTGTTCCTCATGAAATTAACGAAGGCTTTATTTGTAAAGGAGCTTTGAAGTCTTGCAAATTCTGTTTCAACAGCAGCGATATCGGATACCAGAGCGGAAATATCCGAGGAGCTGACAGGAATACCCTCCGACCTCGCCTGATAAAGCGTATCAGCGGAAGTTGCTATTTGCATTATTTTGCTATTAAAAGAGGCTTCATGGTCCAGGATCTCTTTGTATTTGTCAGCAGTAGAATCGGGGTAAAACGGCAATACGGGGATGCAGGGTTTGTAGCTGATAACCTGATTTGCTTTTTCTTCCTTCATCGTTACAAAACGGATGGATTCATTATAAAAATCATAAAAATAATAACTGTAGGTAGCGGCTTTTTTAAGATTATAGCTAAGAGATATCCTATGGCTTCCATAGATATCGTAATTTGAAAGTCTTGGGTTGGTGCCATATTTTATCCAATCCTCCTTTTCCATGGAGGTAGTAATATGTACAAACTCTTTAACCGCTCTATTCTCAGAGACAATCAGATCATAAAAGGAGAGATCTTTTTTACCTTCCTCACGAAATCTTTTCATATTTTCGGCCAATTGTATAATATTAAAATAATAGTAAGCTCCGTCTAATTCCACTGCATTGCTATATGTGAGATAGATCTCTTCCCCCTGGTCCGTATTGAAGCTGCCGGCACCATGCACAAGCTCAGATCGGATACCGCAGAGATTTAAGAGAAGTTCAAACAACAGACCGATGCCCCGTTCATTTGATTTCCCATATAGAAGAGGATCCAGATAATAATAGTTTTTATCAGAGGAACGCAAATTCGCTTTTGTAAATTTACTTTTATAGTTATCAATTACTTGAATATTCTCAATAATCCATTCAGCGATTGCCATCATTTTTTCATAATCGGACATATTCTCGGTTACTACCGCAGCGATAATCTTTTTCGCTTTTTTTGCCGCTTCGACTTTCTTCTCGGCAACATCTTCGAACATACCGGTATCATACAGTAAATCATAGTTTTTATAATAATTGGTAGTCAGTGCAATAAAGACATCTTCATGGGCGATGTCGGCATCTAAAACATGATCATATAATTCTTTTTCCGTATAAATAAGGACCTTGCACTGGGCTTTTTTCTTTTCCCAGGTTGCAGTGATGACACACTTGCCCGGTGCTTTTGCTGTTAGAACACCCTTTGAGTTGACGGCAGCTACTTTTGTGTCACTGGATTTCCATTTAACATTGCTGATATCATCATAGAACGGTGTTTCTTCATCCCCAAATAGCTTCACATAATAATAGCCCATAGGAGACAGCTTAACTTTATCTCCAGCCTTTGCTACTACTAATTTTTGCTCAAGTTCTATTCCGACAAATTTGGTTGCCGCACTTGCCGATGGAAGGGAAAAAGAAAACAGACCTGGAAGCAGTGAGAGAATAATGAAAAAACAGATGGGTTTTAATTTAGCTAACATAGTTTATGACCTCTCAAATTATTATTTGTTCTATAAGTGCTTATTTACCCATAATATACCAAGTTCTGCAGATTTTCAACCGAGTTTTGATATTATTAATAATATTGGAGGGTCGGCAGAGAAATATTTCCCTGGTTGAAACTTTTATATTTTGATAATTTTAGCTTTATTTTTACAAGTATTCCCCGAGGATATTAATATATCTTTGACAGACAATAATCACAGGAGAATTCATTTTAAACTGATTCTCTTTTTGATTCAATTGTTATCCAGTCAAAGGGGGTGTATCGCTTGAAATCCGTTTGGGAGAAATTATCGAGAATCAAAGGTCCTATTCTGTTGGTACTTATCACCATAGCGGTATACCTTAGCTTTAGATATCTTCTCGGATTGGTTCTGCCGTTTTTAGCTGCATATTTTCTGGCATGGATTATCAGGCCGGTGACAGAAAGCTTATACCGGAGGTTTAAGCTGCCGCGTATTATCGGAGGGACGGCGGCTCTGCTCCTGTTATTTGCGGTGTTTGGGACCAGTATCATTTTGCTGATTAATATTTTGGTAAAGCAGGCAATTGCTTTTATTCGCAATCTTCCCATATATCTTAACCTGATTGCAGGCAGATTGGATCATATCTGTAAGGGTTGTGATGAGCTTTTTGGCTTGGAAGACGGAACACTTCGGACTATGGTGGATGATCAACTGAAGGAGCTGCTGAACCGGGTGAAGAACAACCTGATGCCTGAGATAACGGAGCATACCATATCCTTAACGATCTGGGTGGTGGCCTTTATAGGAATTTTGCTGATTATTTTTGTATCAGCCGTACTGATTGCCAAGGAATTGCCCAGCTTTCAGGAAAGATATGGCGAGCATAGCCTGTATAAGGATTTTCACCGGATTACAAGCAAGCTGTCCGAGGCGGGGATTGCCTACCTGCGCTCCCAGGCCATTATTATGCTGGTGGTGGCGGTCATATGCGTATTGGGACTGACCTTGCTTGGCAATGAATATGCGGTGCTGGCAGGGGTAGGAATCGCAATTATGGATGCGCTGCCCTTTATCGGCAGCGGAATGATTTTTATTCCCTGGGCCATAATCATGCTGATGAACAGCAATATCTATGCGGCGGCAATATTAATTACAATCTATCTCCTGTGCCAGATTATCCGTGAGGTGCTGGAGCCCAAGCTGATTGGCAACCGGATAGGAATAAAACCTCTGTATACGCTGATTTCCATGTATATCGGAGTGAGGCTTTTTTCGGTGGTAGGTTTTATCCTTGGGCCTGTCGGTCTGGTAATCATTATTACTGTCTTTAAAGTGGTGAATGAGAAGACCCGGGAGGTTGCAAAGCCAGAAGAGATTACTTATAATGAGGATTAAGAGGAGTGCAGAGTTTGTACACCCCGTAAGATGGCGGAATAGAGATCGAAGAGAAGATAGGGCAAACGGTGAATGCATGGCCGGACATCTGAAGAAGGATGCCCGGCAATACATAGGGTGTGGAGAAAGGAAAAGAGATATATTTATGACACAAAGTTTTCTTATGAAGTTGGAGGAGATTCAGCCGAGCCAGCTATATATCAATTCTCAAAAGCTGAAGCTGGTCCGGGAATGGTTTACACCGGCCTCCGCAGAGGTTTATGATCCTCTGCCGGTTAAGAGGCTGAACGGAAGAGTTATCTTTACCGATGGGCACACAAGAGCATATGCTGCATACCGTATGGGAATACAGTCGGTAAAAGTATATTGGGATGAAGACGAACTGGACTGGGAGCTATATCAGGCCTGCGTGGACTGGTGCATAGAAGCAGGGATTTCCTCCGTAAAGGCTTTTGATACCAGAATTGTCAGCCCGGAGGAATATGAGCTGCTATGGATCAAACGATGTGAGAATTACCAGGGGAAATGCAAGTAAGCCGACAGATGTGAATACCGGTAGGAGTGCCTGGAATAACCGCTTGACAAAGTGGTTATCCTGGCATACAATTAGCCTAACATTACTAAGGGCCGGATTTGCCGGCGCTTATTGATTCTTTATTCGGAATGCGGCTGGAGCTGATCCGATAAGTGCGTAGAAGAGGAATAGTAGATTACTGTCGTAATTTCAGAGAGAGAAGCAATGGTGGGAGCTTTTTATGACGAGGTAATCAAACCGGCCTTGGAGCATTGTGTGAAAGGAGCCTTTCGGTTCCCCGAAATACAACGTATACCGGCGTTAACGGAAGGAAAGAGAGCTGTCTGGCAGGCAGTTAATTAGGGTGGTACCGCCGAGTTCTTCGGTCCCTTGCGGATAGAAGGGCTTTTTTGTTGTTTAAAAATGAAAAATCTAAAAAATATGATTATAAGGAGAGAAGGCTATGGCACAGGATAAGAAGCTGGTTGAGGCGATAACCTCAATGGATGTGGATTTTGCCCAATGGTACACAGATGTTGTTAAGAAAGCGGAGTTGATTGAATACTCCAGTATAAGGGGCTGTATGATTCTCCGCCCGCTGGGATATGCGATCTGGGAGAATATCCAAAGACAGCTGGATGCAGATTTTAAGGCAACCGGAGTGGAGAATGTATATATGCCCATGTTTATTCCGGAAAGCCTGTTGCAGAAGGAGAAGGACCATGTAGAAGGCTTTGCGCCTGAGGTTGCCTGGGTGACCCATGGCGGAGGAGAGGCTCTCCAGGAGAGAATGTGTGTAAGACCTACTTCCGAGACTTTGTTCTGTGACTTATATTCCAAGATAATTCAATCCCACAGGGACCTCCCTAAATTATATAATCAATGGTGTTCCGTTGTCCGCTGGGAGAAGACGACCAGACCCTTCCTCCGCTCCATGGAATTCTTATGGCAGGAGGGGCATACCGCTCATGCTACCGCAGAAGAGGCAGAGGAGAGGACGATTCAGATGCTGAATGTATATGCGGATTTCTGCGAGAAGGTCCTTGCCATCCCCATGATTAAGGGGCGCAAGTCCGAGAAGGAGAAGTTTGCGGGTGCCCATGCAACCTATACCATCGAGGCATTGATGCATGACGGCAAAGCATTGCAGTCCGGAACAAGCCATAATTTCGGGGATGGCTTCGCCCATGCCTTTGATATTAAATATACGGATAAGAACAATACCCTGCAGCATGTGCATCAAACCTCCTGGGGTATGTCCACCAGAATCATCGGCGCCATCATCATGGTTCATGGGGATGACAGCGGCTTGGTTCTGCCGCCCAGAATTGCGCCCACACAGATCATGATTATACCGATCAACCAGAATAAGGAAGGGGTCCTGGATAAGGCTTACGAGCTGAAGCAGAGGCTGAGCTCCTTCAAGGTTAAAGTGGATGATTCCGATAAGAGCCCGGGCTGGAAATTCAGTGAGCAGGAGATGCGCGGAGTCCCGATCCGTGTGGAAATCGGACCGAAGGATATTGAGGCGAATCAGGCGGTAATTGTTCGCAGGGATACCAGAGAGAAGACCGTAGTATCTCTGGATGAGATAGAGGTTAAGGCCGGTGAAATTTTGGAGAGAATGCAGTCCGAGATGCTGGAAAGAGCGAGAAATCATCGTGATACTCACACCTATACCGCGGTCAATATGGACGAATTCGAGAAAACCATTGCAGAAAAGCCAGGCTTTGTCAAAGCGATGTGGTGCCAGGATGAGGCCTGCGAGAAGGAGATCAAGGATAAAACCGGCGCAACCTCAAGGTGTATGCCCTTTGAGCAGGAGCAAATCTCCGATGTCTGCGTTTGCTGCGGCAAGCCGGCGAAGGTGATGGCTTATTGGGGTAAGGCTTACTAAAGCAGATTTAACCTATTAAATTGCAGATTAATGAATATACCTGCGGGGCAGATGGCAGCAAGGTGAGCATAGAAGTGAGCAATTCAACGAGTACAGCGGAAATCAAAGCAACAGCAGTGGATAAATCCGCAAAGGTGACAGGGAATGGCACTCACAAGCTGAAGGTTGGAAAAAATACCTTCTACATCAAGGTAAAGGCTGCGGATGGTAAAACAAAAACATATACAATTGTGATAAACAGATCTAAATATAAGAAAGTTAAAGTTATTATAATTGATTGGGAATAAGCAGACAGTATTGTTAAACAAAAGTTGAAAAATCGCTGTGCGATAGCTTATCAAAGCTGCGCATAGCGATTTTTATTTGACGGTGATTTCATAGTGATTTAAAATATTAAAAATTCTCTGAAAAAGACGCTTTATGCTAGGTGAGTGTAAGATAGCCGATCAGAAGAAGTAATAGGAACACGATCACAAGCGCTGAGATAGTCAGGCTTTGTCTGCGAAAATGCCGGATAGCCTTTTCTTCGTTAAGATAATACCGTTCCCGGACCTGAATGACCACCCCGGTGGCGATGAGGTCGCGGAGCATCGAGTCGGAGGAAAGCTTCAATTCCTCCAGGGATTTTGCATTGGCTTCACACAATGCATTTCTGCTGATGAATTTATTATAGATATCATTTTGCCACCGGTAATGTTTATTTTCTGGATGCATACGTTTGATTTTCCTCCTCTGATGTATCCTCTATCTGTTTTTACGGATATAGATCCGCAAGGCAATAATTGCCAGAATCAGGGCATAGATCAGCAGAGCCAAAAGAATACTGCCGGCTGCAATCATGATAATTGATATTAACAGAATATACAAGTTCATGTTTCTCCCCTCCCCCATACTATTTATGCAATATTTCTTCCCCTTATAGAAATACGGCACAAGCATAAAATTACATTAATATTCCAGCTCATGTAAATTATAGCTTTGAGCGGGGAATAATACAACTTAAGAATTTCTTAAACTCTTATGGGAAAAGGCTTAAAAAAATATGAAGAAACAGAAAGAAAAGAGAAGCCCGTAAGCAGTAACACCGCAGGCTGAGCTGTTACTGCAAGCTGGATGGCCCATGGTTTTTTCTTGAAATAGTATAGGGGCTTTGCTATAATCGGAATAGGTTTTAAGAAAAGGAGGCTATCTATGAAGTTTCATATTCCCAGTAAAGTGAATGATATTATCAGAGAGCTGATGGACCATGGCTATGAGGCTTATGCCGTGGGGGGCTGCGTAAGGGATATGGTACTTGGCAGAGAGCCTGAGGACTGGGATATCACCACCTCGGCAACACCCAATGAGGTGAAAAGAATATTTCGAAGAACGGTTGATACCGGAATTGTACATGGTACGGTTACGGTATTGTTAGATAAGGATCATTACGAGGTAACGACCTATCGCCTGGACGGTGAATATGAGGATAACCGCCATCCCAGGCAGGTGGAATTTACCTCCAGTCTGACGGAGGATTTAAAGCGCAGGGATTTTACTATTAATGCCATGGCCTATAATGAAAAGGAAGGTGTTATTGATTTATTCGGCGGGATGGAGGACTTGGAGCAGAGGATCATCCGCTGTGTCGGAAGCGGGGAGGAACGATTTTCGGAGGATGCACTCCGTATCCTGCGGGCAATCCGTTTTTCCGCCCAGCTTGGCTTTGCCATTGAGGAACAAACCCTTCGGGCCATTAAAGAGAAGGCCGGGAATCTGCGGAGCATCAGCGCTGAACGGATTCGGGCCGAATTGACCAAGCTTTTAATATCCGATCATCCGGACCGGCTCAAGCTCCTTTATGAGACAGGGATTACGAGAGTGATCCTGCCGGAGTTTGATGCCATGATGGCGACGGAGCAAAAGAATATGCACCATGTTTACAGCGTGGGCGAGCATACCATCCATGCGGTTTCCGAGGTGGGCGGAAGACTGGAGGAGAAGCATTTCCCGCTGAGGGAAAGGATTATCCTGCGCTGGACCATGCTGCTGCATGACGTGGAGAAGCCCGGCACTGTCACAATGGGCAAGGACGGACAGAATCATTTTTATGGTCACCAGGAGAAGGGGGCTGCGACAGCCCGGCTTATATTAAGGCGCCTAAAGTTTGACAATGATACCATCGATTCGGTGGTACACCTGGTACGCTGGCATGATTATCGTTTTGTTTTGACACCTGCGGGGATGCGTAAGGCCGCCGCAGGAATTGGCAAGGAGTATATGGAGCTGCTGTTTGAAGTAAACAGGGCCGATACCTCGGCGAAGAATCCGGAGCATACCAAAGAAAAGTTCCAGCGTCTGGCTGCGGCCCGGAGTCTGTACCGGGAGATTGTGGAGAAACAGGAATGCGTCAGCCAGAAGGAGCTGAAGATCAATGGTAAGGACTTGATTTCCATTGGGATGAAGCCGGGGAGGGAGTTGGGCAGGATGCTGGATTATCTGTTATCCGAAGTCCTGGAGAAGCCCTCGCTGAACCAATATGAGACTCTTCTTGCTCTGGCAGAGAAGAGAATGAAAAAGGATAGAAAGGACAGCTGATCCGCAATTTTAGCGGCAATCTCTCCCATACAAAACTTTTCCAAAAGCAATGGTATAAGTTATCATGAATTGGAATGACACAACATAATATTAGTAAGACGGGTTTTATCACTAGGAGGATACAAGGCGCCATGTCACGGATTGGCTCGTCACACGCATTGCTATGTTATGAAGTTTTGTAAGGAGGATGGGCTGTGGAGGACAGAAGTCAGGAGGCATTAAAAAAGTATCGTCTTAAGATTTATAACATATACCGGGCCAGAGGTGCATTCCTGCTGGAAACAGATTGCGGGCTGAAGCTTTACAAGTGCTTTGAAGGCTCCAGAAACCGGGCGATGTTTGAGAATAAGGTAAAGGAGCACCTGCTGCTTCATGGCTATTCCAACACGGATCTCTTTGTCAAGACCATGGAAGAGGATATTATCTCGGAAGACAGCGCGGGCTGCCAATATATTATGAAGAATTGGTTCTGGGGAGAGGAATGCAACTTGAAGGAGCTGTCCCAGATCGAAGCTGCGGCTGCGAATTTGGCAAGGCTCCATAATATTTTGAAGGATGTGGATTTTACCGGAGAGCAGCTGGAGCATAATATCGCTCCGGATTTGACGGAAACCTTTGATAAGCGCAACCGGGAGTTAAAGCGGGTTAAGGCCTATATTCGGGAGAAGAGGCAGAAGAATGAATTTGAGCTCCTTTATCTCAACTATTATGAAGCTTTCTATGAGCAGGGGCTGATGGCGGCAGAGCGGTTGTCGCGGTCCGCTTATAACTTCCTGATGGAGAGTGCGGTCAGAGAACATAGTGTATGCCACGGCAATTACACTTACCATAATATTATTATGCTGAAGAACAAAGCGGAGGCTATGAATAAGACACTGGTGCCGCCGGGATGGGTGAACCGGCAGCCCTTGTCCGTTACGGAGCTGGGCGGGGCGGGAAGCCAGGTGGCAACCACCAATTTCGAAAAATCATACATTGGGCTTCAGATCTTTGATCTCTACCAGTTCATTCGTAAGGTGATGGAGAAAAATGACTGGGATATTCTCTATGGAAGCAATATGATCGAGGCATATCATCAGCTCAAACCGATTACCAAGGAAGAGCTTCAGGTGCTCTATGTGCTGCTGTTATATCCGGAGAAGTTCTGGAAGATCACGAACTTCTATTATAATGGAAAGAAATCCTGGGTCTCCGGGCGAAATACGCAGAAGCTGACGATGATCGGAGAGCAGAATGAGAAAAAGGAGATGTTTCTTCAGAAACTGGAGAGAATACTGTGATTCAAACCGGGATTGCAAGCGTTAGTCAGGTAAGATATAATAGAGTTATAATAAGAGATTTGTATCGGATACGAAACGGTCTATAAGCAGAGGTACTATGGATGAGAGATTGGAAGAAGAAACCAAAGTTTAAGCAGATAAACAGTCAAATTTATAAGTTGCCAAATCGAAAGGCAAAAAAGAAGACCCGGATTGACGGCCAGCTAATTGCCAATTTAATTATTGGGCTCGGAATATTGTCCGTTGCCCTTCTGTCAACCATGTTTTCGGTCCGATCCTCCGGAGGACATAGCAATAAGCTAAGGGAGGATACGAATCAGCAGGAGCAGGAAGTGAAAGAGACAAAGGGCTCGTTTGTTGAGATCCTGGGTGTTGTTACGGAGATTGACGAGACTGCCCGGGAAATCACCCTGTATGATATTGACCGGAAGGAAAGCTTGGCCTATCCCTACAGCGGCGGGACGGATATTGTGGATAAATACGATCAGACAATTGCCATAAGCCAGCTTCCGCTGGGCACCATGGTGGAGGCGCTTCATCCCAGGAACGGAACGAAGCTGACGAAGCTGAAGATATCCACCAAAGCCTGGGAGTACGTGGGGGTAAATAATCTGAGTATTGACAGGAGCAGCCGTGTCATGAAGATCGGCTCCTCAAAGTACAAATATACGGACGACTTGATGATTCTGAACGGTACCGACTTTGTGACGGTATATGATTTGGCAACGATGGATGAGCTGACAGTGCGCGGCTATGAAGAAATGATTTGGTCCATCACTGTCACCAGAGGTCACGGTACGGTTAAACTGGAGGATTACGAGGGCTTTCTTGGCGATTTCATTACCATCGGCTATGAAACGATTCAGCAGATCGCCAGGGATATGATAATTATGGTGAGAGAAGGAAACTTCAATCTCACAGTGGAGAATAAGAGATATACAGCGACAAAGAATATTACGGTATACCGTAATCAGGAGACCGTGGTGACCTTGGGAGATCTTGGCCCCAATGCCGCTAAGCAGGGACTGGTCACCTTTACCATATCTCCCTTTGGGGCGGATCTGTTTGTGGATGGCAAGCTGACCACCTATGCCGGAGCGTTGGAGTTGAGCTATGGAAAGCACGATATTGTAGTTTCCCTGGAGGGATACGTAACCTATGAGGGAATCCTTACGGTGGATACTGCGGGCAAGAACCTAAGGATTGACTTGCCGAAGGAAAACAGTAACCGGAAGGCTACCGTAACGGAGACGAATACGGAAGGAACCGGGGGCACAGGTTCGAATACAAATCCGAATATCAGTACGAATCCCGGAACCAATCCGGATACGAATTCCAATCCCAATTCAGACCCGAATTCAGATCCGGGTACGGATACCGGGTCAGATCCGGATACCGGCACGAACGGAGAGAATGGTAATTCACCTTCCGATTCTGGCGGAAATAACGGCACTCAGACTCCATCAGGAGAGGATTATGTGGTGGATGAGAATCACCTGATCTACGTCCAGAAGCCGGTGGGTGCTTCCGTGTATCTTAACGGTGAATTCCAGGGGATTTCGCCGGTGAGCTTTCCGAAAGTGATTGGTGCTCATGTGCTGACCTTTATTAAGGATGGTTATGAGACCACAAGCTATTCGGTGGAAGTGGCCAATGACCGTTTGGATACTTATTTTAATATGCCGGACCTGGTGAAAAAGAATTAATCTGCCAAGGAAGCAATGCCGCATGGAGCCATGTCTGAAGATGACGGCTTTTATCCGGATATAAAAAATTAAATCAGAATATGAGGACCGAGATAGAAATTTGTCTATCGATTTTTCATCCTCTCTCTTTTCAAAGTAGCAGTTGTAAGCTATAATAAATGTAAATTTATGGAAAAGAGAGGGGATTTTTATGGTCAAAATCTTATTTGAGCAAAACATCATTTTGTATGTATTTGCTGGTCTTTGCGGACTTGGGCTGCTGGTTCGTTTGATCGTAAATCTGGTATTTAAAAATTTGGTTAAGGCATCGGAGAATCCGGCGGAGACAAAGAATAAGCTTCTTAAGCTTATGAAAATGCGGTTTGAGGCGTGTTATAAGGCAAAAATTGGTGTGAATAATGTGGATACATTTGTGGATAAGAATGTATTGAGATACCGTTTTTGTGGAGTGTTGTTATCCACATGGGATAACTTCGGTGGACAAATTCTTTTCCTGAATCTTCTGATTGTGCCTGTCAGTGCGGTTTTCGGGGTTGTATTTGATTGTGGACAAGACCTGGTAATGATGACAGGGGCTGTGGGTATTCTGACCAGCGCCGTACTTATCATTGTGGATAAAAGTATTAATCTGTCCGCAAAGAAAAGAATGCTTCACCTCAACCTCCTGGATTATCTGGAAAATTTTTGTAAGGTCAGATTGGAACAGGAGGCCTTCCATCCCGAGCTGTACGAACAGATGCGCCGCGAATATGCACAGGTAGCGGAAGCAAAGAAGCAGGTTGTCACCTCCAAGGAAGAGACAAAGGGGGAGGCAAAGGAAGAACTGGACCACAGGAAGGAAGCTAAGAGGAAGAAGGAAGAGGAAAAGAAGCTTCAGGCTCAGAGAAAAGAAGAGGAGCGCCGCAAATTAGAAGAGATGCGCAAGGAAGAGGAGCGAAGAAGGCAGGAGGAGAGAAAGAAGCTGGCAGCGAAACGAAGGGAAGAGGAACTGCGGAAAATAGAAGAAGAGCGGAAGGCCCTGGAGGCCAGACAGGCTGAATTGAAGAAGCTGTCTTCGGAAGAAAAGCAGCCAATACCGGAAGTGAAGAAGGAAGCCATATTAGATAGTCTGGAAGAGGAGTTAAAATCCAGCCAGGAGAAAACGGATTTAAATAAAGTATTGCAGGGACTGGATGAGATTGCAGCAAGTAAGGAGCTGGAGCAGAAGGAGAAGAAGCAGCAGAATATGAATAGATTATCCACGGATAAGCTGGCTATGGATAAGTTATCCACGGAAGAAAAGAAAGCGGCTGCCAAAGCCTCGGTTCAGAATGTGAAAGCAGCAAAGGGAAGCGGGAAGGTCCGTAATACCGGCGACAGCCAGGAAGATAAGGTAATTGAGGATGTTTTGAAAGAATTCTTTGCATAAAGAAATTACATATAGAATTAGAATGAAAAATCATTGAATAATAAGTGTGACTTTGTTAGAATATAAGAAAAAAACGAAAGGAAGAGATATCATGGCAAACAAAGTTACCTTTGATTTTTCTGTTGCGAAAAAGTATGTTGCAGATTCTGAAGTAGATATGATGAAGAATGCTACTGTAGCTGCTAAGGACCAACTTATCCATAAGACCGGAGCCGGCAATGATTACCTGGGATGGATTGACCTCCCGATTGATTATGACAAGGAGGAATTTTCCCGGATTCAGAAGGCTTCGGCTAAAATCCAGGCAGATTCGGAGGTCCTTTTAGTGATCGGTATCGGAGGCTCCTACCTTGGAGCCAGAGCTGCCATCGAATTCCTGAGGCACAGCTTCTATAACAGTGTTTCCAAGGAGATCAGAAAGACTCCGGAAATTTATTTCTGCGGAAATAATATCAGCAGCAATTATATGAATCATCTCATCGAGGTAATCGGAGACAGAGATTTCTCGATTAATATTATCAGTAAGTCCGGCACTACAACGGAGCCGGCCATCGCCTTCCGTGTATTTAAGAAGCTTTTGAACGAAAAATACGGAAGGAAGGAAGCAGCAAAGAGAATTTATGCCACAACGGACAAGGCCCGCGGGGCTTTAAAGAATCTGGCGACAGAGGAAGGATACGAAAGCTTTGTTGTTCCCGATGATGTGGGCGGGCGTTATTCGGTGCTTACGGCAGTTGGCCTTCTTCCGATTGCTGTCAGCGGCGCGGATATCGTTAAGCTTATGGAAGGTGCGGCAAGCATGAGAAGCTATTGCATGGATCTCCCCTTTGAGGAGAATGGTGCCTTAAAGTATGCCGCAGTGCGCAATATTTTACTTAGAAAGGGTAAAGGTATTGAGATTCTTGTAAATTATGAGCCTTCTCTGCATTTTGTATCTGAATGGTGGAAGCAGCTCTATGGAGAGAGCGAAGGCAAGGACCAAAAGGGAATTTTCCCGGCATCGGTAGACTTTACCACCGATCTGCATTCCATGGGTCAATTTATCCAGGACGGGCAGAGGACCATGTTTGAAACCGTAATCAATGTGGAAAAATCAGCGACAGAGATTATCCTTGAGGAAGAAGAGGTGGATCTGGACGGTCTGAACTATCTTGCAGGAAAGAGCGTGGATTTTGTCAATAAGAGCGCTATGAAGGGTACTCTTCTTGCGCATACGGACGGCAATGTGCCTAACTTAAGCGTGACGCTTCCGGAGCAGAATGAATTCTACCTGGGCGAGCTGTTTTACTTCTTTGAATTTGCCTGCGGTGTCAGCGGATACCTTCTCGGAGTGAATCCCTTTGACCAACCCGGTGTGGAAAGCTACAAGAAGAATATGTTTGCTCTGCTTGGAAAACCCGGCTTTGAGGCGCAGCGGGAAGAGCTGTTAAAAAGGCTGTAATGAAATAAGCCGTAATTAAAGAAGAGTATGTCACATTCATATATATGAAAAGGGGAGTCTTATCAGCAGATCCGATGGAAGAAGGGAGAGCTTATAATACTCCCCTTTTCAGTCACATATAAACGGTTTGCAGAGTATAATAATGTATATAGGCGCTCGGGTACAGCGCAAGACAGTATGGAAAGTAACGACAAATATGAAATATAGAAGAGGTGAAAAAGATCGCGCAGATTATAATATTTATAAGGCAGTGATGGGGATTGGGTACATATCTTTGAGAATTCGCAACCGAATCCCTTATACCTCATTAAGAGCGTGAACCATTACTGTCGTGATAATTTACCTGAACATTCGGCTGCTTAACATAGATATGACAAAAGGCTGCCTGCTGGGAATACAGCAGGCAGCCTGATTGTTTTAGGTCATAGGGTGGGACTCTTTATTTTACCGTCAGCCAAGGCTTAAGTACCAGTGCAACTAGGGCATGACGGCGATATAATTATACATTAGAATAAAATGGCAGACGCTGCCTCCCATAACAAAGAGATGGAAGATCTCATGGGAGCCGAAGTATTTATGCCTGTTATTGAAGATAGGGAGCTTCAGGGCATAGATAACTCCTCCAATGGTATAAATAACTCCGCCGGCCAGAAGCCACAGAAAAGCCGGCGCCGGCAGGGAATTGATAAGCTGGGTAAAGGCGAGCACGCAGGTCCAGCCCATAGCAATATATACCACAGAGGAGAACCATTTGGGGCAGTGAACCCAGAAGCCGGTTACAATGATACCGATAAAAGCAAGGCCCCAGATCAGTGCAAGCATGATCATTCCGGTACGCCCTCCCAGGGCAATGAGGCAGATGGGAGTATAAGTTCCGGCAATCAGGACATAGATCATCATGTGATCAAGCTTTTTAAGCCGCAGGTGGACCTTGGCGGTTTTTCCAAAGGTATGGTACACTGTGCTTGCGACATACAATAAAATCATGCTGAGTATAAATACTCCCAACGACAGGAGATGGATGCCGCTAGGCTGGCGTGCTGCTTTAATGAGAAGAGGGGTAGCCGCAAAGGCCGCCATCAAAGTGCCGATGAGGTGGGTAATAGCGCTTCCGGGATCTTTTGCCTTTACTTTTTTAACTGTCATAAAATCAACTCCTTGTAATTTATTCATGGTTATATGTTTTATTATGGACGGTTCTTTTGTGATAAATACATGACATAGATATTAAAATGCGACATGTAGTAATGAATACTATGTAATGCATATTTATATACTACAACACATAGTTGTAAAATGCAAGAAAAATTTTGTTTTTCTTAATTCGTGTAATATGATATAATGTCGTCAGATATTATATCATGCATATATTCGTGTGCGCCGACCAAAGGGAGTGCGCATCTTTGGCACGGAGTGCCGCATCATAAGCACACCAGTGCTTATGGTGTAATGTTGTCAGACATTAAGCTTATTAGGCAATAGAAAGGCGAAGGTGTAGTATGGATTTGAATGTCGGTGAAATCGTAAAGCTAAAAAAACAGCATCCCTGCGGAAGCTTTGAATGGGAGATCCTCCGGGTGGGAATGGATTTTCGCCTAAAGTGTCTGGGCTGCGGGCATCAGGTAATGCTCCCGCGCAAGCAGGTTGAAAAAAATATCAAGCAGGTAAGGAAGCCGGAGAATTAATGTGGCAAGGCGGAGTGCATTATGGAGGCAATCATGAAATATATATTACTGGATCTGGATGGGACAATCACGGATCCCAAAGAAGGAATTACGAGATCAGTTCAATATGCCCTGAAATCCAAGGGGATTCTCATTGAGGATCTGGACAGCCTTTGCCGGCACATCGGTCCCCCGCTGAAAACTTCTTTCATGGATTTTTACGGTTTTAGCGAGAGCGAGGCAGAGGAGCTGGTGAAGAAGTACCGGGAGTATTTTAGGGATACCGGCATCTTTGAGAACAAAGTATACGAAGGAATGGACGAGCTTTTAAGGAAGCTGAAGGCAGCAGGAAAAAGGCTGATTACCGCCACCTCTAAGCCGGAGGTCTTTGCGGAAAGGATACTGAAGCATTTTGAGCTGGATCATTATTTTGATGATATCTGCGGGGCGTCCATGGATAACAGCCGTATTGATAAGGAGGATGTTATCCGATATGCCTTGGAGAAAAACGGAATCAGGGACTTATCCGAGGTGATTATGGTGGGAGACCGGGAGCATGACGTGATAGGCGCTCATAAGGTTGGCATCGCATCCCTTGGAGTACTGTTCGGTTATGGAAGCCGGCAGGAGCTGGAGGAGGCAGGGGCTGACAGGCTGGCTCTAACCGTAGCTGAGGTATATGATGTGATTATGAGCATGTAACAGGGAGAGAATTGCCAATAGAAGGAATGATCAGAAAGGAACGGAAGAATATGAAGCTGATATCGTGGAATGTGAATGGATTGCGAGCCTGCCTTGGGAAGGGCTTTGAAGAATTCTTTAAAGAGGTAGATGCAGACGCCTTTTGTCTTCAGGAGACAAAGCTGCAGCCGGAGCAGGTACAGGTTGCTTTCGAGGGTTATCACCAGTATTTTAACTCAGCAGTTAAAAAAGGATACTCAGGAACCGCGCTTTTTTCTAAGAAGGAACCCATCAGTGTGACCTTTGACATGGGAATTGAAAAACATGATGCTGAGGGAAGAGTTATTACCGCAGAGTATGAAGACTTTTATCTGGTTACCGTATATACGCCCAATTCCCAGAGAGAGCTGGCAAGATTGGATTACCGTATGGAATGGGAAGAGGATTTCAGAGCATTTCTTCTTGATTTGGACCGGAAGAAGCCCGTGGTGGTCTGCGGGGATTTGAATGTGGCGCATAAGGAGATTGACCTGAAGAATCCGAAATCAAACACGAGGAATGCAGGTTTTACCATTGAGGAAAGAGACAAGATGACGAAGCTGCTGGACAGCGGTTTTATTGATACCTTCCGCTATAAATATCCGGAGGCTGCGGATGCCTATACCTGGTGGTCATATATGTTTAGGGCCCGGGAGAAGAATGTCGGTTGGCGTATTGACTATTTCCTGGCTTCAGAGCGGTTGAAGGATCGAATTTGTGATAGTTTGATTTTTAGTGAAACAATGGGCAGCGATCATTGCCCTGTCGGACTTATTCTGGAAGATGGGAACTAATAATACGGTTGATCAAAAAAGGATAATGGAATGAGAAAGCTTTATGATATCACGCAGGAATTGTTTCACGGGAGCATATATCCCGATGATTTGGCACCTTCCTACAGCAGAGTGTCGGATATGGCCAATGGGGATGCCTATAATCTGACCAATCTGTCCATGGGAGCTCACAATGCAACTCATGTTGATGCGCCCTTTCACTTCTACCAAGGCGGTAAAACAATAGAGCAAATTCAGCTGTCCCGCTGTATCGGCCCTTGTTCGGTGGTGGAGCTGGACGACTGCGAGGAAGAAGAGGTATTGGCGAGGAAGCTGCAGACCTGTCGGAAGAGGCTGCTGATTAAGGGGAAGGTTGAAATTACCCTTGAGATGGCAAAAGCATTTAACCGGTACGACATACTCCTGGTCGGCGTGGAGTCCCAGAGTGTGGGATCCGAGGAAGCGCCGATGCCGGTGCACCTTGAGCTTTTAGGAAGGGAAGTGGTATTGCTGGAGGGAATTTGTCTGGAGGAGGTTGCTCCCGGGGATTACTTCCTGATGGCACCGCCGCTGAAGCTGGGAGGCTGCGATGGGGCGCCTTGCCGTGCAGTGCTGATGGAGCTTTTTGACTCGGATATGGAAGATTAGAATTATATTTAGTAAATGGTTGTAAGATACAAAAGAAAGTGGAAGGTGGGATGTTATGGAGGCAGTGAGAATAAGAACGGATCAGGCCGAGGTGGGCATGAAGGTGGCCTCGGACGTGTATACTTCAAATAATCAATTGATTATTCCGAAAAATACGGTACTGGATGAACGCATGATTACCAGACTGCGGTTTTATAATATTTATGGTTTTTTGATTTTCCGTAATGGAGCGCAGGATGAGCCGGTGGAAGAGGTATCTTATATCGAAATGCTTCGCAGCACTCCGGAATTTAAGAAATTTAATCGTACTTATGTGGGATCGATCCAGAATGTGGAAGATAATTTTAACCATATCCTTGGCGGGGAGGAAGAGATTAATATTAATGCCCTCCTGGCAGAGACGAACCGTATTCTATCGGAAGGAAGAAACGGAGCTCATATCCTTGAGATGCTTCATGGGATTCGTAATTATGATGATCTGACCTATGTCCATGGTTTGAATGTATCCCTGATCTGCAATGTTTTTGGCAATTGGCTTAAGTTTTCACAGGAGGATATCCGTATCCTGACCATAGCCGGTTTGCTTCATGATATCGGTAAGATGCTTATACCCAGGGAGATCATATCCAAAGCGGACAAGCTGACGCCGGAGGAATTCAGAATAATTAAGACGCATTCCATGAGGGGCTATGAGGTGCTGAAGGATTTTCCCATTGATATACGGGTAAAATATGCCGCTCTGATGCATCATGAAAGATGCGACGGAAGCGGATATCCCAATGGATTCGTAGCAGAGCAGATTGATGAGTTTGCTAAAATCATTGCAATTGCCGATGTCTACGATGCGATGACCTCAAGCCGCCGCTATCGCAATGCCATCTGCCCCTTTGATGTTATTGCGGAATTCGAGCGGGACGGTTTCCTGAAGTTTGATGCAGGATATCTGATGACTTTCCTGGAGCGTATTGTCCAATCCTACATGCATAATATGGTACGCCTCAGTGACGGACGGGAAGGCGAGGTTATCATGATTAACCGGCTCTCGCTGTCAAGACCGGTGGTGAAAGTCGGCAATGATTATGTTGATTTATCCAAGGACCGGAAGCTTTCTATCCAGGAAATAGTCTAAGCAAATACATATTGAAGAAGCAGCATATAGAGAAGAGCACCCCCGCCGATACTGAGCAGGGTGTTCTTTTTCCATAGATGCAGCAATGCGATCACCAGGATGCTGATGGCTTCCGGGAGCGCATAAGGGGATTGAAACAGGGAGATATCCTTCAGACAATATACTACAAGCATTCCAATAATGGTAAAGGGAAGGACATCGGCCAAATATTTTACATACTTGGGAATAGGCTTATTCTCCGGAAATAGAAGAAAGGGCAGAGCTCTCGTTAAAAAGGTACCCAGGGCTACAATTATAAAAAAGATAATTAGCTGGGGTGTGGTATAATTCATGACATTTTCCCCCGTTCCATCGGTTTTTTAAGAATGGTGACACATAGCAGGATACAGATCATCGAAGGT
This sequence comes from Bacillota bacterium, assembly GCA_023423045.1. Classification (GTDB taxonomy): domain Bacteria; phylum Bacillota; class Clostridia; order Lachnospirales; family Lachnospiraceae; genus Mobilitalea. The sequence goes on from JAFAGA010000036.1 coordinate 19,050, forward strand.
ATAATAAAATCGGAAGCACCAAACAGAAGACGGCACACAATGGCACTGAGAATACCGATGATGGCGGGCAGATGATTGGAGGTCTGCTTCCATTGATTGATCAGTATCACGACAAAGAGTGCTGTCAGCACAAAATCAATCCCCCTGGTATTGATCTTAAGCAGGCTTCCCAGAATACCTCCCAGGATGGAGCCGATAATCCAATAGCTATGGTCCAGCAAAGATATAAACAAATAGAACCAGGACTCCTCCACCTCCTTCGGTGCCTTGGCGGAGCATAGGATGGAAAAACTTTCGTCCGTCAGGGAAAAGATGAGGTAGGGCTTCATTCTGCCGGTCCCCCGATATTGATGAAGCATGGAGATGCCGTAGAAGATATGTCTTGCATTGACGGCGATGGTCATCAGGAAGGCACCGAGAGGATCAAAGCCGGCAGCAAGGAGTGCTACGGATACAAATTGCATGGAACCGGCATAGACAAAGACGCTGGCAAGGATAATCCAGAACAGGGAGAAGCCCTTGCTGTCCATTAAGATGCCATAAGCGGCGCCCAGCACAATATATCCGGTGAGTACAGGTATCGTATGCGGAAAAGCAGCCTTGAGGGCTGCTGTTTTATCATTCATAGTTATGCTCCTTACAGGTATAAATAATAATGATGGGCTAACGGGGCACTTTCTTAGAAGTGCCGGCATAGACCGGTGAAAAATCCTCGCTGTCAGCGCAGACAAAGCCTGAGAATTCTGCCACAAGCTGTTCAAAATACGGAGTTACCAGGGTGAGATCTGCCTCGCACATAGTTATGGCGAAAGCGGTTTGAATGTCTCGGTTTTTTATAAAAGCAGCATCGGAAGGGTCCTTAAAGTCAGCTTCAATTGCCTCCAGGTCCACAGTGCTTCCATTGGGAAGCAGGAGCTCCATAACATTCATCTCCGCCCATAGCTCCACGGTGATATTCCCGGAGTTACTCAGAAGTTCTGCGATATCCGCTGCGGATACCTGCCTTGGTGTCATATAAAACAGATCGATATATTGCTTAACCGGTTCCTTGGTTGGTTTCTTTTTGTTCGCCATAAAAAATCCTTTCTTCTATCTCATATTGGATGGGTCTTGTTCTGTTTATGAGATTATATCATAAAGTAAAAAAATTTAACATATAATTTATTTTTGTTATTACTCAGGTATTACATTAACTTACCGCTCAATAATCTTACTCCATTTTATAGCATTTTGCATACCTGCTGTGTCTCTCTTTAAAATTTTGGTATGTCAGCGTAATCCTTAAATCCATAGTACCATGATTTACACCACAAAAAAAGACATAACTTTTCTTTCTGCATGGTATCATGAGGATATCTTCCAAACCGTGGTGAAGTGGGCGTTATGTATCGGCAGACAGTGGATTTTCGCAGCCTGCCAGTTACCAGCGGCATATAGTTTAGCCACAGGAGAAATTCTATTATTGTTAAGATCTATTTTCTTGATTTAATTCGTTCAAACAAATACAATGGAGTCATACCATCGTGTATCCGTTCTTGAAAACGCGGATTCAATAAAGCTTCTTGGGAGAAACGGATTTATTTTAGATCCGGCAACCGGTCTATATAAACTTGAAATAAAATAGTATACTTGCTGAGGAGGAGATTAAGATGATCGATGTTGGAATGCCAACACTAATTGAAACAAATACCCTGGATGAATGTGCCGAACTTTGCCATGTGCTGGGGTTGCAGTTTATTGAGCTAAATATGAACCTGCCACAGTATCAAACCAGTAAAATTGATATTCCGCATTTTAATGCTGTTGCCGAGCGTTACAACATATATTATTCGATTCACCTTGATGAAAACCTGAATATCAGTGATTTCAACCCTTATATCGTCGAAGCCTATCGCCGTACGGTGAGAGAAACAATTAAGGCTGCAAAGCAGCTTGGTGTGCCGATACTGAATATGCATTTATCCCAGGGCGTATATTTTACGCTGCCCGATAAGAAGGTCTTCCTTTTTAATGAATATAAAGAGCAGTACCTGAAAAGCATCGTAGCTTTTCGTGATGAATGTGCAAAGGCTGTCGGTGAATCAGATATTATAATTTGTATAGAGAACAGTAATGGTTATACGACCTTTCAGAGAGAGGCACTAAATTTGCTCTTGCAAATTCTCATAATTGCCGTATCGTTCTTGAAACAAAAACGGTTGCCGGACTGACACAATCTGTCGAGTGGGTAAAACACAAGAATTCAAGAGTGTAAGATCAGCTTAACAGGAGGACTATAAATAGAATTTGGCGAGGTAAAAATATGAATTTAAAACAGAAAAATGCGGCACAAAAGGCCATGATGGAATGGCTGGCTGACCCACAGGAGCTTGGAAAGGCACCGGCTAAGATTGAATGTGCAGGGAGCTTTGAGCTGCACGAGATGCAATACTATATCTTTAAGTATAAGAAAACGATACTTGGCAAGTGGTTGTTGGGTATATGCGGCGGTTATGAAGGCGATGCGACGGAGCATTGCGGCCATGTGTATAGCAGGATGGAGGAATACCACGAAAGCAGTGCACAGGAAAAAGCCACTGCCATGGTGGAGCAGATCCGTGCCTACTGGATGGATCAGGCGGCAAAGGTGGAAGAGCACAAAGAAAATGCAGGCTCCTTTGTGGGCTCTGCCCTGCTGTCGGAGGCTTGCTGGAACAAAGAGCAGCTGCTCCGCGATTTGAAATCGGAATGGGATCTGACTGTAGAAAGCGACGAGAGCGAGGGGGATAATCAGGTCTTTTGTGTTGGTGATTTGATGGTCGCTGTCAGTCTGTTTCCGCCTGTCCCCGACCATGAGGCAGAAGAGAATGCCGCCAATAACTATATGTGGCCGGACGCTGTAGCAGTTGCCAAAGCGCACAAAGCGACGCTGATGGTTGTGGTGCTGGGTAAGGAACCGTCATTGATAGAGCGCGGAAAGCTGTTTGTCAAGGTCATGACTTGCTGCTGCAAGCAGAAGAATACCATCGGCATTTTTACCAGTGGAACCGTGTTTCAACCGGAGGTCTATGTGGGCCTTGCAGATATCATGAAAGAGGATGAGTTGCCCATCTTCAATTGGATTTGGTTTCAGATATATCGCAGGGAAGGTGGCATCTGCTGCTATACCTATGGTATGTTTCTGTTTGGAAAGGACGAAATGGAGGTACTGGATGCAAAGGGCCAACCTTCCGAGGTGCGTGATTTTCTGGCGAACATGGTATCCTATGTGTTGGACTGCGATGTGACGCTCTATGATGGAGAAACCATCGGATTTTCAGAAGAGGACAAGCATTTCATTACCCGCAGCGAAGGGGTATCGCTTCCTGGTCAGACGCTGAAAATTACCTATTAGATTAGGGACTAAGCTTGAAATCAGAATGTATCTATGGGATTTTAATCAAGAATTGTTTATATTTTGTGCAGGAGGTTACTAAATGAGATCTAAAATTAAAAAACATATTGGGTCAAGAATATTATTTGGAATTGGAATCGTATTACTAATGTGTTATTTCGGAGGCATATTTTACATTTACAATATTCAAGAGTATAATCCTTATGCTTCTACAGGGGCCGATCTTGATGCTTTAATTCACAGCGTGCTGTTTTTACCTCCAACTGCAGTATGTTTGATATTATCTCTCATATTACATATAAAAACAAAAAAGTAAATCGCGCTGTCTGTTATGAATATATATTACGAGGATAAAGGATGATTATATTTTCCTAATTGTGAGCACTAGCCTAATTTTTTGAGAATAAAGACGTTGTTATTCCGCATATACCTGCACAACAAGGGACAAATTGGGTACCGAGTTGTTATGTACAAGGCAGATGGCATAAGCTGTCAGCCTTGCATTAATTAAAGCAAGGCTGACTTCACAAAAATCAACGCACTTCTCTCACAGGGCGCATCTCAATATATCCCCGCCAACCCATAGGTGCCAGCTGCATTTTTGGTGCCAGCTCGTCGGCGTATTGATAGCCGTAGACAGCAGGATTAAAATTCTGAATCCTCTCCACACAAATTCCAACTGCCTCCTGATAATTTTCATCATCATACGGCTCACCTTGAAACACAAGGAATTTACACGGTTCAAGGTCAATGATATCAAACCCCTCCGGTATATGAGCGGCATAATCGGCAGGGACTTCAACACCATGCGCATATAGACCCGTTCCCTCCGGCCGCATGTTGTCAGGCAGCCATACACCGACGGGCTCATACAGCGCTTCCTTGATGCTGCAAAGAATATCCCAAGGTTCCGGTTTTTCCGGTGTTCTGCATCCTACCTCCTCCATATACTCAAAATAATGGGTTGCTTTTTGGCTTCTTCGCAGGATCAGCTTTCGTGCCGGGCGCTCCATAATTTGTGTAAAAATAACTGCAGTTTTTGTTTCCATTTTCCATTCCTCCGATTTAGATTTGTGGCGGTCCAGATAACGATACGGAATCAACCAACCTTCAGGCTTTGGATAACTGGCATATTTTTTTGGAGTTATTCCAAATGCGTTGGTAAAAGCTCTCGTAAAACCCTCGTGACTATCAAAAATAAAATCCAGAGCAATATCCAGTACCTTGGACTGGCTGCTGCGCAGAACATGCGCGGATTGTATCAGCCGCTCGCGCCGGATATATTCAAATGGAGATAAACCGGTTTCCTCTTTGAACAATCGCGCCGCGTGGTACTGAGAATAGCCGATTGATTTTGCAATATCATTTGATGTTATAGGGTCTTGCAGATGAGCCTTTATATAAGCCTGCATCTGTGCCACGATCGCCGAACCTTTATGGTGTTCATTTCCCATCGTTTCTCACCTCCTGCAATTATTTTACGAATAATTAAATTGCTTTTCTTGATTTCAACTGCTATGTTTACTGCTCTTCACGTATCACTACTGTATTTAATTATATAAAGAAGCTTGTCTTTGGGCGTAAGTATGGGATAACCCTCCAGTCAGGAGGAGAAAATACCGAAACCATAATCCGGCTTCGGCATCCTCTCAATAATCAGCTGTAATATACTTCACCTTACTTATCAGTTATTTACATTGAAAAAAGCAGCCGAATTCAATTTCAGTCAGCCTCCTCCCATCCTCATATGAAACGACTTTAAAAATTCTTTCTTCTTCCGGGAAAAGGCTTTTGTAGCTTTCTTCACAGAAGATAAATTCATTATTCTGTGACAGATTGGATGATACAAATAATGCGGTATCCTTTCCCTGGTTCTTGACGAGAAAGCTTATTTCATGCTCCCCTTGTTCTACAACCTGCCATGTTAACGATACGTCCCGTTTATGAAGCAGGGATTCGAATGGATTTATTTTTTTGGAAGAAAATAAATACTCATTTAGCCTTGTTTTCCCATCTGCGCCTGAAAAGCAAAGTCTGATCATAAAAACTTCCGGGAAGCGTTCCGTGATATCGAAGGATAGATCCTTAACAAAAGTAGTTGCATTAGCAGCCGCATTGTCTTTTCCGCTAAATGACAAGAGTTTGTCCCCGCTTAAATTTGTAATATCCAAATTCCAACGAACATAGTCCGAAGTCAGGGAATTATGAATGTACAATCCTAAATTACACTTATCGCCTTTGTCATATACGATTGCATCATATCGCAGAGACATATTCAACAGCGCATAGGAATCTCTTGCCGCATAGTATGACATTTTCGGAACGCCGTAATAATCAACGAGGCAGGTGTTGGACACATTAGGGAAGGGTTCGTTGAACGCCCACATCATACTGCCGCTGTTCTGATATTTTCTGCGCCTGTTTGAATCAAGAGAATATCTGATTGCCTCTGCCTGAATAAACATGCTCATCTCGACATATGTTTTTAAATCGGGAATATTACCAAAAAGCTTAGTATCTCTCTCGTAAGTATCCCACCAATCGCCGTGGTGCCGCCAGGTTAAGTTTTCTTCCATGGACGTTACGGTTAAATCCTCCTTCGGAAGAAATTTTTCAAGGGAGTCCATATGACACATGCCTTCTGCGCCCGGCTCACCATGAAGCAGAGAATCCGAACTGTTAAACAATTGATAATGAGCCTCCGGACCTTCGTAATTCCAGGGGCCATGCACGTCGTGACTATCACCCCGCTTTGCGTTTAAATCCAAAAATTCCAACGGACCTGTGGCGGAGGTAGGGAACAGATACCTTCCCTGGTCATATTTATCAACCAACTTTTGAAGGAAACGGATATTAGGATTATCATAGGTAGCCGTAACCGACGGTGCATTGGTAAGCTCGTTGCCGCCGCTGTAGCAGGCAAGGCAAACATGATTTCGCTTTTCTTTTATACAGGAAACCGATGTTCCTTCCAAAAGCTTCAGGTATTCCTCATTCGTCGGAGGTGTTCTGTCCATGGAAGAGCTGGTCTGTATAAACTCCTGCCAAACAAGAAGTCCATATTTATCACATAAATCATAGAATTCCTTCTTCTCAATAAGCCCAACTCCGTTAACACGTACAAGGTTCACATTGCAGTCACGGATTTGGGAAAGAAACAGTTCGTATTTTTTCGGTGTAACGGTTCCGATCAGCATATCAAAAGGGGTCAGATTTACACCTTTTAAATAAACACGTTGGCCATTAACTTGCAAGCAATAATTTAGTGAGTTTTCCGGAGCACCTTCGTTTTTAATCCAATGAAGCTCCCGGAACCCGGTGTGACCTTCCCAACAATGGGAAAGCGCACCATTAACGAAAAGCTCCAGTCTCACCTCATAGAGGGGCTGTTTGCCCAGTCCGTTAGGAAACCATTTTTCCGGATTAGGAAAGGATCCGGTGATTTCATATTTCTTTTCCTTTTCGCTAACCATATGGCTTTGCATGCTATCAGAAAGAACCTGACCATCTTTGGAGAGGATCAGCTTTAATTCACAGTTCATTTCTTTATCAATGACAGAAAAGTTGGATTGCATCTTTGCTGTTACAAACCCTATGCCCTCTTGGATAACAGGGAGCAGCTGCACCTCTTCAATGTCGCCGGCTCCACGGTTTTCAACATATACATAATCCCAAATCCCAACAGGAACCATTCTGGTGCTGAAATCCCATTTATAAGAAAATCTGCTTTTCTGCGTCATTGTATGTGATGCACGCCCCGCTTGACTGTGTTCATCAGGCGCAGACTCAAATACAACCAGAAGTTTATTGGCAGATGGCTTGATTTTATCTGTGATATCAAGTGTTAAGGGAGTAAAACTGCCTTCATGAATCATGATGAATTCATCGTTTACATAAATCCAGCATTTATAATCCAGCCCGCCAAAATGGAGAATCTGACGCCTGTCCTTTTCTATATTAAAATCGAATTCTGTTCTATATGCCCACCATCTGTTCTCTACTCATTCGCATTTTAAGCTGTTCATTCCAAAATAGGGGTCTTCGATGATGCCCGCTTTTACTAGATCGGCATGTACAGAACCTGGAACGCTGGCAGGAAGCCAGTTTGTTACTCCTCTTCCCAGCCGTTCAACCTCCATGCCCAGTTGGGGAACAAAAGGAAAATAGCCGCAAATCTCCCAATTATCAATAAATTTTCTTCCTTCCATTTTGTATCTCCTTTTTATCAAGAATTTTCAGGTGCTTACAAAACACCACAAAGCGCATAAATATGGTCTTTTTCCCCTTACAAAACAAAATATCTTCTCTCATTATCTCACTTGTTGTACTTGCTTATTTTCGTACCTATTATCTTCATTCAGTCCGGCAATTGCTCCTTACTTGTAATACGATAATTAAGCCAGCCGCCGCTTCCGCATGGATATCTATTATACCAAACCGTTTTGGCATAGTCACCTAATTCCTTGCAAATCTAAATTAATTTGCTTTTAAAAGAACTACGGCATGATTGCTCCGTAGTTCTTGCGGCGTCAAATGCTCATTTAACGAGAAGGATCCCCAGATATACAACTAATTTATGATAGTCATATTCGGTAAATATACCCTTAATGTTATCGTAAAATGCACCATCATAGTGAAGTAAGAAGTGGTCATGCTTCCTCAATGGCTATCCATATTTCTTGGTGTTTTTCTTGCATATAGCATTCAAATACAGGCAGGTCTGAAAGCTTATAGCCTGAACTTGGCAGCCATTCCGAATAAAAATTCTGATAAACCTCCTGTACTGCCTTTGGGATCTCGCCGTCCGCATTGATGACAACCCATGTTGCGGAAGGATATGAGAACTCTTCCATTCCCTCGGGGGCAGGGACACGGTTGCAGCCCGACACATCTACATGATTTGTAACGGCTAAGATATAGTCCATCTCATCCGAACTGCCCCATCCGCCTCCGGCTGCAATCCCCAAAAAACCGGCAGGGCGATATTTCGCTCTGTAAATTGACATCAATATAATCCATAACTTTATTAAGCTGTTTAACCCAGTCCACGTTAACCTCCTCCTCTCTGATTATAATTATAGGCTAAAATTGTTCATTTCCTCTCGACTTTTTATGCCGCAATTAGTAGATAGACTATAATGAAAATTGGTGAGACCGATATGAGTTAAACTGCAACATCCGGCTATTTTTTCATCGCTTCATAGAACTGCTTGGGAGTCATGCCATATTCCTTCTTAAAGGCGCGAAAAAAATTGGAATAATCTCCGAAGCCGCACTGTTCATAAACCTGCGTGATGGGAATATCCTTGAGAATTAGTTCTTTGGAGGCAATGAGCTTCTTTTGAAGAATATAGCGATGGAGTGTGGTGCCGGTATGTCGCTTGAATTCCCTGGAGAGATGAAATTTACTTAAATACGAATATTCGGAAAGCGCATCAATGGTGATGTCCTCCTCCAGATGGGAATTAATATATTCAAGAATACGGTCAATTAAGCTGCTCTTCTTAACATCCACATCTAACCGGACACGATCGTTGAAAGATAGATTATTGAGATAAACCATTAACTCGGTAATATACGCCCGGTATAAGAGGTCCTCACCCAGACCCTGAAAATGCTCCAAAGAACGCAGCTTATTCATTAGCATCCGGATGCTTTGCTGCCATTCCAAGTCAACTCTCAGCACATTCTTTCTCCCGGGCTTTTCAAAGCATTGGGTCAGGTCGGTGCTCTCTGTCGACAGAAGACGCAAAAAGGCCGGATTGATCCAAAGGACAAACCGCTCGTAGGCGGTTTCCCCGGAATTGATATATGCCTGGTGCAGCTCCCTGGAATTAATCAGAACAATGTCTCCGGGCTTAAGCGGATAGGATTTGCCTTCAATCAGATAGGTGACATCCCCGGACAGGAAGAGATAGCATTCATAAAAATCATGATGATGAAGGCTCACACTGGCCAGGTCCGTATTGAAATAATGAAATACCTCATAATCACTGGACAGCATGTACTGTCTGGTCAAGTACTCATGGGTTTTCTGTTTCATAGATACTCCTTTTGCGTAACAGTTCAGCCTCTGTGGTTTTTCAAATAAGCAATTTTTGCAAGTCTATAAGCAAGAATAACATAGGATTGACGCCGCTGTCCAGCTATAATTACAATAAGAAAAGGAAGGGAGGAGTATTATGTTTGACGATAACTTTTTGTTAAAGGGGGAGACTTCCGGATGGCTTTATCATAGGATTGCAAAAAATGCTCCCATTTATGATTTTCACTGCCATCTCTCCCCAAAGGAAATTTATGAGGATAAGGTGTTTAGCAATATCTCAAAGATATTCCTTGCCGGAGATCACTATAAATGGAGAGCAATGCGCTATGCGGGAGTGCCGGAGCATTTCGTTACAGGTAACGGAGATGATTTTGAGAAATTCCGGCTGTGGGCAAAAACCTGCGAGAGACTGATCGGAAGTCCCCTTTATCATTGGACGAATCTGGAATTGAGACAATTCTTCGGTGTGCAGGAACCTTTGAAGGAGAAAAATGCAGGAGAGATCTATGAATATTGCAACCGGAAAATAATCGAAGAGGAGTTATCTCCGGTAAAGCTGATTTGCCGTTCCGGGGTAAAGCTGATCTGTACCACGGATGATCCCATCGATGATCTGATGTATCACCGTGGGGTTGCGGAAAAGAATTATGAATTTCAGGTGCTTCCCACCTTCCGTCCAGACAGGGCGCTAAATCTGCAGAAGGCGGATTATCATGAGTATCTCCGGCTGCTGTCCGAGAGCAGTAACACCAAAATCAGCTCCTATGACAAGCTGATTGCTGCATTGACGTCGAGAATCGATTATTTCCATGAGAATGGAGCGGTGCTTTCGGATCATTCTCTGGAAAGTCTCTCTTATGTCCCTGTCAGCGAAGATGAGGCCGCATGCATCTTTCAAAAGAGATACGACGGTTCCGAGGTGACAGAGGAGGAAGCACAAAAGTTTAAGAACCATACCTTGAAGCTTCTGGCTGGGGAATACCACCGCCGGGGCTGGGCGATGCAGCTGCACATTGGCGCCATGAGAAATAATAATGAGGTAATGCTGGAAAGGGTGGGGGTTGATGCGGGCTATGATATTATGAATGATTTTGCTGTAGCTCCTCATTTATCGAAGCTTTTGAATGATATGAACAGGGAAGGAGCCCTCCCCAAGACCGTACTGTACAATCTGAATCCCAAGGATAATATTGTTCTCTCCGCGCTGCCCCACTGCTTCAGTGAGGATCAGGTTCCGGGAAAACTTCAGCTGGGCGCTCCCTGGTGGTTCCTGGACCACAAAGAGGGGATGACAGAACATCTGAAGATGGTCTCAAGCCAGGGGATGCTGGCGTATTTTATCGGCATGCTGACAGATTCAAGAAGCTTTTTGTCCTATGCAAGGCATGATTATTTCAGAAGAATCCTGTGCAGCTATATCGGCTCTCTGGTGGATGAGGGAGAGTATGAGAAGGACGAGGAGATCCTAACGGAGCTGGTTGAGGGTATCTGCTATAGGAATATCAAGCAATATTTGAATTTGTAATTACTTCAAAGAAACAAAGAATGATAAAATAATACGAGACAAAGGAGGTATTATGATATGAAACTCTCATTTCGATGGTATGGAGAAGAGGACGCGGTTAAGCTGCAATATATCCGGCAGATTCCAAGCATGCACAGCATAGTGACGGCGGTATATGATGTGCCGGTAGGCGAGGTATGGAGCAATGAAAGCATCCTGAAATTGAAGAAGGCGGTGGAGGAAGCCGGTCTGCATTTTGAAGTGATTGAAAGTGTTCCGGTCCATGAGGATATTAAGCTGGGACTTCCGACGAGAGAGAAATACATTGAGAACTATAAGGAAAATATCCGCAGGCTGGCGAAGGCGGGGATTAAGGTGATCTGCTATAACTTCATGCCTGTATTTGACTGGACCAGGACCCAGCTGGATAAGGTCCTGGAGGATGGATCTACGGCGCTGGTCTATTATAAGGAGCAGCTGGAGAAGATGGATCCGCTGACCGGTGAGCTTTCCCTCCCGGGCTGGGATTCCAGCTATACGAAGGAAGGGCTGGCTCAGGTATTTGCCCAGTATAAGAATGTGGACGAGGAAAAACCATGGGCGAATCTGGAGTATTTCTTAAAGCAGATCATTCCGGTGGCCGAGGAGTGTGATGTGAAGATGGCGATTCATCCGGACGATCCTCCCTACAGCATCTTCGGGCTTCCCCGGATTATCACAAAGGAAGAGAATCTGGACCGTTTCCTGAAGCTTGTTGACAGCAAATACAATGGGCTCACCTTCTGTACGGGCTCCCTGGGATCGGCTGATTTTAACAACATCGTAGCTATGGTGGATAAGTACAGCGCCCAGGGAAGAATCCATTTTATGCATATACGCAATGTAAAGCTTCTGGAGGACGGCAGCTTTGAAGAGAGTGCGCATTATTCTCCCTGCGGCTCCATGGATATGGCGGAGATTATGAAGGCTCTGCATAAGAACGGATTTGACGGCTATGTACGTCCTGATCACGGAAGAATGATCTGGGGAGAGCAGGGAAGGCCGGGTTATGGCTTATATGACCGGGCGCTGGGAGCCATGTATCTTACCGGCATATGGGAGGCCCTTGAGAAGACCCGGTGAGGAGCTTTCGCACCAAAGATTGTGCTAAACGGTAACGAAACATCAGTAAAAGAAAGATAGATTAAATTAGAATTGAGACAGGAGAGAAACAGGATGAAGATACCCTTTCAGGTGGATGTAAAGGATAAGGTAATCGTAATTACCGGAGGAGCAGGAATTCTTGGCGGCTATTGGGTGGAGGCTTTTGCGGAATGTGGTGCAAGGGTTGTAATTCTTGACCGCAGCTTGGAGGCGGCAGAGAAAAAGGCAGAGCAGTTAAAAGCGGAAGGCAGGCAGGTGCTGGGATTAGAAGCAGATGTTCTGGATAAGGAGAGCCTGAAGAAGGCCCATGAGCTAATTCTTGAGGAGTACGGTCCCTGTGATATTCTGATTAACGGAGCCGGCGGCAACAATCCCAAGGGTAACACGGCAAAAGAATATCTGTATGAGGAGGATTTAAGCTCCGCAGGCAAGGATCTGGTGACTTTTTTTGACCTGGATGAGCAGGGGATTCGTTTTGTCTTTGATCTGAATTTCCTCGGAACTCTGCTTCCCTGTCAGGAATTTGCAAGGGATATGGTAGGAAGAAAGGGCTGCAGTATCATTAATATTTCCTCAATGAATGCCTTTACTCCTCTGACTAAAATACCGGCCTATTCCGGTGCAAAGGCAGCAATCTCTAACTTTACCCAGTGGCTGGCAGTGCATTTCTCCAAGGTGGGTATTCGGGTCAATGCCATCGCTCCTGGTTTCCTGCTGACCAGGCAGAATGAAGCGCTGTTAAAGAATGAGGACGGCAGTCTGACGGAACGTTCCCATAAGATATTGAATAGCACGCCTATGGGGCGTTTCGGCGAGCCCCAGGAGTTGATTGGAGCATTACTTTTCCTTGCGGATGAGGGGGCTTCCAGCTTTGTCAACGGAATCGTCCTCCCGATTGATGGGGGCTTCTCGGCGTACAGCGGTGTATAATACCTTATAAATGATTCATTGAGAAATCCATGGGAAGCCGGGAGCAGGATATATATTTTCTGCACCGGCTTTTGCGAAGATTCAAACCTTTCCATATACAGGTCGTAGTGTTATACTGAAGTGGAGAAAGTATTGGGGGTGGAATATGTCTTATAAGTTGATCATTGTAGATGACGAGAAGGAAATCAGTTCTGGCTTTGCTCAGTTCTTTCCCTGGGGCAGCCTTGGCTTTGAAGTAGTGGCACAGTTTGCAGATGCGCTGACGGCCTTTGAGTATCTGAAGGAAAATCCGGTGGATGTGGTGGTTAGCGATATCATTATGCCCGGAATGACAGGGCTGGAGTTTGCAAAAATGATATCGGAAACAGAATTTCCGGTCCGGCCCCATGTTATTTTATTCAGTGCTTACGATAATTTTGACTTTGCCAGAAAAGCACTGCGTTATAAATGTACGGAATACATTCTTAAATCAAGCGAATATGATGAGTTGATGGAGGTATTTACACGTTTGAAGCAGAGCATGGATCAGGAAAGGGAGGACGGTGTTTTAGAGCCCGATGCCGGGAAGAATATGTCACTAGCCGGCAGCGCATGCGACGATAAGATTATCTCCGCGATCATAAAATATATAATGGAGGAGCCAGCCACGGCGGACCTGGAGGGGGCGGCGGCAGCCGTATATATGAGTACGGCTTATATCAGCCGCTATTTCAAACAAAAGACCGGATTCAATTTTTCTGACTATCTGATATCCAGAAAGATGCTGCTTGCCGCAGAGCTGCTGGTGGATCTGCAATATAAGATATATGAGATCAGCGATCGTCTGGGCTATAAAAATCCGGCTAACTTTACCCGTTCCTTTAAGCGAATTTATCGTATTTCGCCGAAGGATTACCGGTTTCAGAAAATGGGGCGGGTGCATCCGGAGGATGAGGAGGAGCTGTATTGAGACGTTATTTCTTCGTCAAAAACTTCATACAAGTGTCGCTTCCGGTAATTTTAGCCGTCTCCCTGATTGGAAGCTTAACGGTATATCTTTCGATAAATGAAACAAAAAAGAGCATTGACAATGTCAACACCCGGACCGTACAGCGCATTCAGGAAAATACGGAACTTATTTTTTCGGAAGCGAATGCTCAGAGCTTGAATTACAGCATATCTCCGATGGTAATGATGCGGCTGGAGAAAGTGCTCCTGTCCGGATATGCGACGGAGGAGGAGCGGCTAACTACCAATATATTAAAAACCTTTATTGATTCTAATGTAAATTCCAAGGACTTTTTGCATTCTATTTATATTTATATCGATAATCCCAACGGTAATTTCTTTGCCTCCATGATTGGGCTGGCAAACACCTCCAATATGGGGGATACGGAATGGCTGGAGCGCGTGGAGGATATGCAGGAGGACAAAATGCAATGGCTGGAGCTTCGTACCATTGTAAAATATACCGGGGTTACCCAGTACACTACAGATGTAATCAGCCTGTATAAATGGCTGTATACCTCCGGACGCCCCGGCAGAGCTGGTATTCTTGTGTTGAATGTGCAGCTCGGCTATCTGAAGAGTATGTACGTCAACAATCTCACCTATCCGGGACAGGCAATCCTGCTGACCGACACTCAGGGGAGGATTTTTTGCGCCACCGGCAGCGAATTGGAACAGAGCTCCCTGCAGCCGGCTGACCTGGAGAATCACTTTTATGTGGAAAGAATATCAAACGAGGCTCTGGGAATTGAATATTTATCCATTATTCCCAAGGATGTATTATATGCCCAGTCCAGGGAGATGGTAATGATTATCGTCGCGGTAATCTTTTTAGTGCTTCTGGCATGCACCTCGCTGGCCTTTTTGCTCACGAGAAGGACCACCAAAAATATCTACGGTATTATTCAGCTGCTTTCGGCGGCTGAAAAGGGGGAGGAGCTGCCTGCACTTCCGAATCGGAATGATATATATGGATATATCACTCAGAATATCGTCAAGACTTATCTGGAACGCAATCAGTTAGACCGGCAGCTGCTGGAGAAGAAGCTGAAGCTGGAGGCCATGCACTTTTCTTTTCTACAATCCCAGCTCAATCCTCATTTTTTATTCAATACCCTTAAAAATATATTTTGGAAGACTATGCGCCTGACTGGGGGCATCAACGAAGCAGGCAAGATGATCGAATTATTGACCAGCATTCTGCATTATACTCTGGTGCATCCGGACCGTTATGTAAGATTGCAGGAAGAGATGCTTCATACTCAAAAGTACATACAGATACAGCAGATGCGTTTTGATTATGACTTTATCGACCTCTGGGAGATAGAACCGGAGTTATATGAGAATAAATGCATTAAATTTCTTCTTCAGCCCTTAATTGAAAATAGTATTTCCCATGGGCTGGCCGGCACCAAGGACGGAAGGATACGAATTTGCATCCGGCGTGATGGTGCCCGGATCCGTTTTACGGTCAGTGACAACGGAACAGGATTTACCGCCCAGCGCCTGGAGGAGGTACAGAAGGCTATGGAAGAGGAGATATCTCCAACAGAGCATATCGGACTGTTTAATGTTAACAAGCGGCTTGTTCTGGCTTATGATGAGCAGTCGTCCCTGCATATTGAAAGTGCTCCCGGTGAAGGCTGTACCATTTCCTTCGCTATTCCTTTGGAAACCCCTGCCGTCTGAGGCAGGATAACTGTGCGATAGACAGCATAAAAATCCGGTTTTATAATCACTTAAAATGATTTGAACCGGATTTATTTATTTTTAGAAGACAAGGCGCTGGAAACAGGCTTCCCGGTTCCATATCAGGATATGATTATAATTGTCAAAAGATGATAAGTTTTCACTGAGGCAGGTCATGATAAGATAATTAATAACATCCTGCCTATCTTTTCAGAATAGCAGCAAGGAAGTATGATAAAAGCACTGGAAGTATCAGAGGTTAAAATAAGAGATGGAGGGAAAAGCAATGAAGAAAAAAATGATAAGCCTGCTGTGTGTGGTATTGATGATAACCGGTCTGCTGACAGGCTGCGCATCCGGCAAGAAGCCGGACGAAGGCACGAACCAGGGAAGCACCACCCAGGATCAGGGAACGAAGGAAAATGAAAATGCAGGGGTAACCAAGCCGGAGGACGGCAAACCGGTCACACTGCGTTTTATGTGGTGGGGCGGAGATACCCGGCATGCAGCGACACTGAATGCCATTGAGCGCTATACGGAGCTGCATCCCAATGTCACCATTGAGGGAGAATACCAGGGCTATGACGGCTACCAGCAAAAGCTTATGACCCAGATAGCAAGCGGAAATGAGCCGGATATCATTCAGCTGGACTATATATGGTTCCCGGATCTGTCCCAGCAGAAGGATATCTTTGTGGATTTATCAGCTGCAACTGCTGTCGATTTATCCTCCTACAATCAAAGCTTTCTGGAGGAATACTGCAGTATTGAAGGCAAGATAGTAGCGTTGCCCATGGGGACCAACGGTTCTGGGCTTATCTATAACAAGGAATTTTTTGACAAACATAATATTACCGATGTCCAGTTTACATGGGATTCCCTGCTGGAGGAGGCCGCCAGAATTAATGCGGAGGCACCGGGAGATTACCTGTTTGCTTCTGAGACCACGACCATATCCGGAATATTCACGCGTTATCTGCGTTCCAAGAATGGAAAGCATTGGATGGCAGAGGACAGCAGCTCGGTAGTTGCAACCAAAGAAGAGCTGGTGGATGCATTTACTTATATTCAGAAGCTGTTTAGCACACCCGGAATTCAGCCCTTGGGAGAGGCAAACTTGTTTGCATCCCAGATGGAGCAAAATCCGATTTGGGCTAACGGAGAGTTGGGCTTTGTTATGGATTGGTCGGGAACCATCGGAAAGTTTGCCGGAATTATCGGAGACGATAAGATCGGAGTAGCGCCGCCTCCCATAGAGGAAGGTGGTTATACGCTGATTGACACCAAGCCTTCCATGGTGGTCGCTGTCAGCCAGAAATCGAAGAATACAGATGCCGCAACCGACTTTATCAATTGGATGATGACTGATACGGAAGCGATTGAGATCCTGGGTACCGAACGTTCTGTTCCGACCAATGAAAAGGCGTTGGCCCACTTGGAGGAAATCAAAGTAGTCAGCGCTCCTATGGCAGAAATGGTGCAGTTTACACTTCAAGATCCTGCATCCCCGCCACCGGCAATGTCTGCTAATAGTATCGTCGGAGAGATTGTAAATACGATTATGGAAGAAGTAGCATTTAAGAGTGTTACACCCGAGGAAGCAGCAGATAACTTCATCAATACAGTTAATGAAAAACTGGCTTCACTGAAGAATTAGACAACAGGCAATCCGGCTCTGAGCATGGCAAAGGCGGCAAAAGCCACATGCTTAGGGCCGGATTAATGGCTAAGAAACAGAACAAGCAAGGACTACGGAGGAGTGCGTTATGAAAAAATCAGCTGCTGAGAAGCGCAATCGAATGGGATATGTTTATATACTGCCATGGATCATTGGGTTTTTACTGTTCCAGCTTTATCCCTTGGTAGCATCATTCATCTATTCGTTTACGGATTTCAGCGTTACCAATACCCCTAAATTTGTGGGCCTAAAGAATTATATAGAGATTATCACCAAGGATCAATTGTTTATCAAGTCCCTAACGGTCACCTTCAAATATGTTTTTCTTGCAGTTCCTCTCAAAATTGCCTTTGCACTTTTTATTGCCATGGTTCTCAGCCAGAAGCTGCGCGGGATTAACTGGTACCGTACAGCTTATTATATTCCTTCTATTTTTGGGGGAAGTGTAGCTGTCTCCATCCTGTGGAGGTTTCTATTTATGGAAAGCGGCCTTATAAACAGGATGTTAAACGGTGTCGGGCTGAAATCCGTTCCATGGCTGTCCAGTCCAAAGATGGCTTTATATACTCTGATCATTCTGAGCGTATGGCAGTTTGGATCATCCATGGTATTATTCCTTGCGGCCCTGAAGCAGGTGCCGGAGGAACTATATGAAGCGTCACGGATTGATGGGGCAGGGAAGATACAGATCTTCTGGAATATTACCCTTCCCATGATTTCACCGGTGCTTTCCTTTAATATTTTGATGCAAATGATCAATGGCTTCCAGGATTTTACCGGCAGCTTTGTTATCACCAACGGCGGGCCGCTTCATTCTACCTATATGTATGCGCTTAAGCTCTACAATGATGCTTTTACCCATTATAGAATGGGCTATGCCAGCGCTCTGTCCTGGATTTTATTTGCAGTTATTTTTGTGATAACGATACTTTTCTTTCGTTTTACCAGCGCAGCAGTTTATTATGAAGATGGAGGGGATGCATTATGATGAGAAAAGAGAAGAGAGTGATAGCAAAGCTATTGACCCATCTATCGATGCTTGCCCTGGGTTTGATCATGCTATATCCCCTGATATGGATGGTGTTTTCCTCCTTTAAGCCAAATTCTGAGCTGTTTTCCTCCGTCGGGTTATTGGCAAAGGAGCCGGTGTGGGATTCCTACCGCAAGGGCTGGATGGGAACGGGGCAATTTACCTATGCTACTTTCTATAAGAACACCTTTTTGATGGTAATTCCTATGGTCATCTTTATGGTGCTTTCTTCCTCTCTTGTAGCTTACGGTTTTTCCCGGTTTGATTTCCGGTTCAAGAAGCCACTGTTAATGCTGGTGATCGGAACTTTGCTGCTTCCCGGCTCGGTATTAATCATTCCCCGTTATCTGCTTTTTAATAATCTGGGGTGGCTCAATTCCTACCTGCCGTTTATCATACCCTCGCTGTTTGCAAGCAACTCCTTTTTTATATATATGCTCATCCAATTCTTCCGCGGTATACCCAGGGCATTGGATGAGGCGGCCACCATTGACGGGTGCAATACCTTTCAGGTATTTTGGATTATTCTCCTTCCCATCTGTAAATCAGCGCTTTTTTCGGCGGCTATTTTTCAATTTATATGGGCATGGAATGACTTTTTTGGGCCGCTGCTCTATATCAGCAGTGTAAAATTCTATCCTATTTCCCTGGCCCTTCGTATGTCACTGGATTCTACGGTGGCGGCCAATTGGAATCAGATTCTGGCGATGTCGGTGATATCCTTGATCCCGGGGACGGTTATTTTCTTCTCGGCGCAGAAATATTTTGTGGAAGGAGCATCTGCCGGTGCGGTCAAGGGATAAGGGCTAGGAGGTGTGAGTATGAAGGAAAGCTTATATTTATCCGGTTTTAGCGATGAGATATCACCGGATTTTAACCGGCAATTGGAGATAGTGAAAGGGCTCGGCCTGAGCCATATAGAAATCAGAGGAGTGAACGGACGCAATATCGCTGATCATACACCCACGGAAGCAGAAGCAATCAAGCAGCAGCTGGATGCATACGGAATCGGGGTTTCCTCCATCGGTTCTCCCATAGGAAAGATAAAAATAACCGATGATTTTGAACCACATTTTAAGCAATTTCAGAACATTTTGGAGCTTGCCGGGGTTTTGGATACCAGGTATATCCGCATCTTCAGCTTTTTTATACCGGAGAAAAAAGAGCCTTCATTTTACCGGAGCGAGGTGTTTGCCCGGCTTGAAAAAATACTGGATTATGCAGTCAAAAAGAATGTTATTCTCCTTCACGAGAATGAAAAAGAGATTTACGGAGATACGGCAAGACGGTGTGCGGATCTCTTTGAAAACCTTGCAAGCCCGAACTTCCGCGGAATATTTGATTTTGCTAATTTTATGCAGTGCAAGGAAGATACGGAAAAAGCCTATGAACAATTGCGCCCGTACATTGACTATATTCATATCAAGGATGCCAGAAGGAAGGATGGGAAGGTGGTGCCGGCCGGCATGGGTGACGGCAGGCTGAGAGAATTATTGTTAAAATTTAAGTTATCCGGCTATGCCGGATTCCTGTCACTGGAGCCCCATCTGCAGAATTTCATCGGATTTCATTCATTGGAGGAAGCAAAGGATACCGGCGAGGAGATTGAGGACGGTGCGGCGGCCTTTACCGCCGCAGCCCAGGCATTGAAGGCGATTCTGTGGGATTTAAGGTGGTATTGATCTATAAGATCAGCAGCTTTCTTGGTCGTAATTTGGATATCCTCAACAACAAAACCAGTTGATAAGTTTATCGAAGTCCGGTATAATCGCTAGTAGTGTACTTGGTCATTCGCATAATTAAGGATACCATGAATGGCGGATTCTTCGGAGTCTGCTTTTCTGCTCTTGTGCATGAAAACCAGGGAACTAAGTTAGGTGAAACACTAATAAACCACTCAGGATTACAATGATAAAAGGAAGAGGACCGAATTATTTATGGAAACCTTAGAGACCATATTCAATCGCAGAAGCATAAGAAATTATACGGATGAGCCGGTAACCGATGCAGAAATTGAAATTCTATTGAAGGCAGCGTTCTCGGCACCGACAGCAGTAAATGCACAGCCGTGGGAATTTGTAGTTATTAACGAAAAGGAAGTCTTAGATAAAATCAGAGATAAGATGGTTTTCGCCAGATACAATGCTCCGCTTGGAATTGTTGTCTGCGGAAATATGAAATATGCTCTTAAGGGCCAGGACAAGGATCTATGGGTCTGTGATTGCAGTGCAGCGATTGAGAATATGTTGCTTGCATCAACGGATATCAGTCTTTCAAGTGTATGGATCGGAATTTATCCGATCCCATCCAGAATGGAGACGATGCAGAAGCTGATTGATTTGCCGGAGCATGTGAAACCCATGGGAATGGTATATTTCGGACACGGTGCATATCAGGAGCCAGGACGATGCCGGTATAATGAAAAGGCGGTCTATTGGCAGAAATATGATCCGGATCGAAAGCATAGAACAAAAGACAAACCGGTAATGGGGCATTATTAACAATACAAAGAGGTCGCTGACCGGATCTTCTTGGCCCGGTCGGGGACCTCCTTATGTTGTTACCTGTCATATACTTCAAAAGGTTCGGGCGAACCTTAGTTTTTTGGGCAAGCTAATGGATTTTATCCCTTCGTTGGCGGACAAGCAGGATCAATTTCCAGGCCATCATATGCAAATTCAATTCCATCTAGTTGCTTCTGCAATTCAATGTAATCATCGTATGATTTTCCCCAATCTTCTTCCAAATGAGTAATGATAACTCTCTTGATCTGATATTTGCTTTTTAATTCAGCAATTTCATCCAAAACAAATAGCTCGTTCCTCAGAGGATTATCTTTTTCGAGGATAAAACCGCCCTTCAATTCATCGCCAACAATGGTATTGCCAATGATTAGGCAGGCTGCATTCATGAAGATATCGTTTTCGGGAAATGGTTTTACATCGCATGGTGCATAAATCACCTTATGTGAGCCCTCGGTAAAAACAAAAATAGCTACGCTTTCCGTTTCATCCACCGGAACCAGGTCGATATGTATGCCATTTAGATCCAGATCCGTAATTGCATAAGTATTGACTAAATTCATATGTTCATAATAATCCAAAGCGGAACCGTATTTTGTTCCCTGACATTTTAGATCCTTGATAATTGTTGACAAAGAGGCTACTGTGATGGGATTCTTGCATTTTAAACCAATCGAGGTAGCCAGCCAGTCCAGACGCAATTGTTCGAATACCCGCATGCCCATAGTATGATCAGGGTCGATGTGGCTGTAAAGGATATGATCGACATTCTTTATGTCTGCATTATTCAATGCATGAACAATGTCTTCAGGTGTGTCAATCAATAGATTCGCATCCTCTACATACAGGCTGCAGCCGCATCTTGAGTAAGGAAAGCCCTTTTTCCTGGCCTCAGTACATATGCCGCATTGGCAGAGTGGCCTGGGCAGACTGACACAGCCTCCGGAACCAATTATTTTTAGTTTCATAACAGACCCCCTTCAATCACTCGCTCAGCCATGAAATTTTTTTTGTTTTTTGGATGGGCATCTTTTTCTAAAATCAATTGGGAACTACCAGGATCTTGCCGTGTGTTCTATATTCCGCATCAGTAAAGATCTTTATGGATTCATCCAAAGGTATCATATCGGTAATGACTGCCTCCGCATCGATTCGGCCGCTTGCAAGCAAATCGATTACCCGATCTGTTACCAAGGGATTGACGAAGCTGGAGGTAATGGTAAGTTCTTTTCGAAAGACCTGCTCCAGAGGTTTCACACGAATTTCAGTGTTGGGAGCGGTCAGACCAAACAGAACCACCGTAGCGCCCCGGGAAGCGATCTCTATGGCAGTCTCCATGGTATTTGCCCTGCCCACGCATTCAATAACAGAGTCAATGGAGGCAATGCCTAATTCTGAAGTCACCTGATTGACATCCTGGGTTGACGGATCGATAGCTATCGTCGCACCTAACTGGAGAGCTTTTTCTCTTTTTGCGGCTTGCGGTTCTATGGCAATAATATTTGCAGCACCCGCATTTTTGACCAACTGTAACATCAACTGCCCTATGGAGCCCATTCCTATGATGGCTACATTGCTTCCAACCTTGATGTTTGCCCGGTCAATTCCATGCAGGCAGCATGCGATGGGTTCAACTAAGGCGGCATGCATTAATGATAAATTATCCGGTATTTTGTAAGCAGCTTTTTCCGTTACAATGCAATATTCAGCGAAGCCTCCGAACATGGATACTCCATATGCCTCTGCATTAAGACAAAAATGACCATTGCCCCGTTGGCATTGAAAGCATTGGCCGCAATATACATTGGGATCTACGGTGACCCGGTCACCGGCCTTAAATTTGCTGATATTGCTTCCCAGTTCAACTACGGTGCCGGAAAATTCATGTCCCATAATTAAGGGCAGCGTACTGCTTCCGGCCCCTTCTTCCCCGTTATAGAGATGGATGTCCGTTCCGCATACTCCGCATGCGGCAACTTTTATCAGCATTTCATCGGACTTTAAAGCCGGTAATTCAACATTTTCTAAAGAAAGGGTCTGTTTACTTTTTAATAATAAAGCCTTCATATTCTCCTCCAACCTGTCTTTTGAATTTTTCAGATAAATCACTTAC
>JAFAGA010000060.1 GCA_023423045.1 Bacillota bacterium
TAGACACCATTATTCTACTACAAAAAGGAAGTGGATTCCTTATATTTAGGGCATTATTTGAAAGTTGTTTATAAAGAGAGTTATGAATCCGAGACTCTGTGGATAAATCTACGGAAACTCAAGGAGGGAACGATTGTATCCGTAATAAGGGTATGGTAATATATAAGAATATCCATAAATTTAAGTTGCTTTTTCAATCAGCAGCATGGAGGTATTATGATCCGAAGAGATAAAATAAAAAGATTACCGTTAAAGACGGTGTACTATCTATCCTTTCTGTTATTAATCGTGATTCCCATTTTTGTGGTGCTTATTGCGGCACTGTTGGAATTGAATCATCAGTTTAAAAATCAGGCAATTGAAAATATCAAGAGGGCGCAGGAGACGATGATTGCTGATTTGGAATCGGACGAGGATGTCATGTCCATACGGCTTTCCCATATGATATATACCAATGATAATGAAATTCTAAAATATGCGGCAGGAACGGACAGCGAGGAGCTGGCTGTCCGCAACGAATATGAAAAGAAGCTGTCCCAGGCAGTGAATCTGGTGCTGGAGCCGGTGAAGGATATTATCTCCGTCTGTTTTTTTATGAAGGACGGAAGAGAAACCGGAATAAAGAATGATATTAAGCGTTCCAGGGAGGAGCTGAAGGAGAGCGAGTGGTATCAGAGCGCTTTGCAGAAAAAGAATACCGTCCGTATCGGCTATTTTGATACGGAGGCAACCAATGATTTATATACCGGCAGCAAAAAAGATTCGTTAATACTGGTATTTGCCCTCGCGCCCAATGTATCCACAGACCGATCCCAGAAGATAGAGATGGTTATGTTCTATCAGCTGGCAGGAGTGTCGGAGCGTATTAAGGCTTATAACCGGGATTACACATCGGGGAAGAATAAGTTGGGAATTGCCCAGATCACCGAGGAGGATGGAACCCTGATTTTCTCAACCCATCCCGTCAGTGAGATTACGAAGCAGAAGTATACTTGCGTGAGATCTCCCATCAGCTTTAACGATCATACCTGGTATATCGAGAACTATATTCCTACTTCCAAGCTGACGGCGGATTTTTGGAATACGGCAGTCTGGGTTTTGGGGGCGGCAGTGCTGGTTTTGTCCCTGGCAGGATATTATTCAAGATATTTTCTAAGAAGTATTGTAAAGCCCATTGAAGAGATCAGTCATGGCCTCAGGCAGGTGGAGGAAGGAAATCTGGAGGTTCATATCACCGCAGGAGGACAGTTCGAGATACGCAGCATGATTCATCAGTTTAATGCCATGGTTCGAAGGCTGAAGGCGTTGGTGAATGAATATGAGGACAGGATACGCAGCGCAATTAAATCTCCTGGGGATTATCTGGCCTCGTTGCTGCGGAAAGAGATGACTCCTGAGGAAGTGAATAAAAGATCCAAGGAATTCTTTGCGGAGCCCTATGCGATTCTTGGCCTCTACATTGATTATGAGGGTAGAAAGGAAAAAGGAGGGGCGGATACCTCCAGGCTGATAGGCAGTTTTGAGAGAAATCCCAGATTTGCATCCAGGTGTATCCTCTACCGGGAGAGCTCGGTATTCTTGATCGCATTGTACCGGATCACCGAATCCGACTATTCCTATAAGATCACCCATATGGCAGAAGAATTGCAGCGGATGGCGCAGCAGGAGCTTGGGGTCCGCATATTCGTCTGTATCGGCCGGAAGACTTTCGGCCATGACGAATTCGATAATCAAGTCAGGGAGCTTAGGGATAAAATTGATCTTCGCTATCTGAAGGGGAAGAATTCCATCATTGATTTAAACCAGGACCATGAAAGAGTCAACCGGATCCTCCGCTATTCCGGAGATTATGAAAGGCTGGCCGCTGCCCTGTATGTGGCAGATGAGAAGAATGCCGTACAGGAAAAGGAAAAATTGTTCCAATCCTTTAACAATTCTTCCATTGAAGAAATCAGGTATCGGATTTACGGAGCGATCCTGGCAATCGGCACCTGCTTCGGCAAAGATAATGGAGATTTTACAGATGCCTTTGGGCAGGAATATAATTATTTTGAGAAAATTGGACGGATTGAGGACAGCAGAAGTCTGAAGATGTGGGTCACGAATTATTTTGCCTGGATTATGGAATACTCGGCTTCAAAGCTAAATATCCTGCAAACGGATGTGATTATTAAAGCCAAACGGTATATGGCGGATAATTATGAAAACGCGCAGCTGTCCCTGGCCATGGTTGCGGACCATGTAGGTCTGAATGAAAAGTATTTCACGAACCGCTTTACCAAGGAAACCGGCGAGACCTTTACTTCCTACCTGACGGCTCTGAGACTTCAGAAGGCAAAGGAATTATTAAAGACCACCAGCTTTAAGATATATGAAATAGCGGAAATGGTGGGCTATAATAATGCAGAGCATTTTAACCGGATGTTTAAAAAGTCAAATGGGATCAGCCCGGCGCAGTATCGAAAGGAAAGTTGAAGTATAAGGGGATTTATCATTCTTTTGGAGCTGCTTCCAGATTATAGGCTTGATTTTCTTACTTTTGGTCAGGAATTCTAACAAAATGCAAGGAAGTCGAAAAAATTGATCTGAAAAATGATCAAGAAAAATGTAGATAAGAAATGGAGCGGGGAGACGTTTACTGCTATGCTGAATGCATCAAAAAAAGGGAGGTACTCATTTATGAGGAAAAGATTAGTTGCAGCAATTATGGTTTCTGCTATGATTGCATCAGCCCTGGTGGGATGCAGCAGTAAAGAGAACAAACAGGGAGGAGAAAAACAACCCGGAACGACATCGGCACCGGGCGCTACGGAGGCGGCAGCGCCGGAAGCTTCTAATAAGGAGGATTTAAGCGGTGTATTAACCTTTACGATCTGGGATAATAACCTGAATACCTTTATTGAAGAAAACGATATGGTGTCCAAGTTCCAGGAACAATATCCTAATATTGATATTGAAGTAGAAAAGATAAAAGATGACAGTGAATATTGGAACGCAATGAAGATGAGAGCATCTGCAAACCAGCTGCCGGATATTATGTTTAACAAGCCCTTTACCTTGTCCAGATTTAAAGATTATCTTTTAGATCTTTCCGCAACCCAGGCAGCAGCCAATAATGAACTGGCAGCGGGCTATGCAATGGACGGCAAGGTACTTGGAATTCCCATGACTGCAGGATATGAATATGTGTACTATTGGAAGGACATGTTTGCCGAGGCAGGAGTGGAGGTACCCACAACCTGGTCTGAATTTGAACAGGCGGCAAAGACTTTGCAGGATTATTATGGAAAAGACAATTCGGACTTTATGGCAATTGCCTGCGGTTTGAAGGATGAATGGCCGGATTATCCTTATATGGAGTTTATGCCCGCATTGGAATCCGGCAACGGACAGAACTGGAATACCATGGCAGCACAGGACGCACCCTTTGCGGCCGGGACCGATATAAGCAATGCTTATACGAAGATATACAGCCTGTTTACCTCAGGTGTGCTTGGCAAGGATCCCTTGGGACTGGGCAATGATCAGGTAACCACCTTATTTGCAACCAAGAATGCGGCAATTATCGCACTTGGCGATTGGGGACTGCAAAATATTCAATCCGGTGCCGAGGATGTATCCCAGCTGGGAACCTTCTATCTGCCGACCAGGGATTCCGGAACCGATCCTTATAATGTAATTGTTCAAGGCGATTCCTTTATGGGTGTGACAACCCACTCCAAGAATCAGGAAGCAGCCGTTGCCTTTGTTGAATGGTTTTATTCCGAAGCATGGTATCCGGATTATATTAATTATGTAACATCTGCCTCTTCCATGAAGAATTTCCCGAAGGAGAAGGATCCGATTCTCGCAGAAGCGGATGAATTAAATCCTGATAAGGTTCTGATCATGTATGACGGCGGCGGAGATGATTTCTCAGCTATCCAGAATGAGACTACTTTTGATTACAAGAAGCTTGGTGCTGAGATGCTGATTGACGGCTTCAATCTGGAGTCAACCCTTGCCCAGTTGAATGAAAAATGGGCGGCAGCCAGACAAAAACTGCAGATAAAGTAGATAGTGAGGTTGTCAGATGGGCTGTTGCATAATGCAACAGCCCATCCATTTGGGAGGATATTATGACGAAGCTGAGCAAAAAGAGAAAAAGATTTATTGTATTATCATTGATTATACCGGTATTGCTCCTTATTGGATTTGTCGTGCTGCCTGGGGCAGACCTCATTCGTATGAGCTTTACAAACTGGGATGGTTTTTCCAAGGATAGCCGGTTTATCGGATTAAGTAATTATATAACCATGTTTCAGAATAAGGATCTATGGATATCGTTAAAAAACAATGCCGTTTATTTCATCGTGCATTTACTGATGATTCCGGTGGAGCTTGCCTTTGCCGTATTACTGATCAGCAAGCTGCGCGCGGCGAAGTTCTACAAGACAATGGTATTCATGCCCTACATTATTAACGGAGTTGCGATCGCATATGCCTTCTCCTACTTCTTTTCACCGATTAACGGAGCCTTTGATGCGATACTGGAGATGGTTCACCTGGGACAGTTAAGCAGAAACTGGCTGTCGGATACGAAGATTGTTAATTATGTTCTATCCTTTGTTTCGGTCTGGAGATTCAGCGGCTATCATGTGATTTTGTTTATGGCGGCACTCCAGTCCATTCCGCAGGATATTGAGGAGGCGGCCAGGGTCGACGGGGCCAATGCTCTGCATCTGTTCCGGTACATCCAGATTCCCTCCATTATGCTGATGGTGGATTTTATCCTGTTTGATAACATCAGGGGAGCACTTCAGGTATTTGATATTCCTTTTGTCATGACCTCCGGAGGACCTGGATATGCTTCCTCCACCTTTACTCTATATACGATTAAAACAGCGTTCACCTTCTCGAATTTTGGGCTGGCATCCACAATGGCAGTGGCAATTATGGTGATGATTGTTGTGATATATGTCTTGCAGAACAAAATAATACATGGTGTAATATTAAGGGATAGGGGGAAAAGGAATGTTTAAAAAAGCATTGATTCAGACATTAAAACAAATCATAAGCCTGTCCATGGTAGCAATTGTGTTAGCTCCGATCCTTCTGACCCTGTTTGCAGCTTTAAAGACGAAAGCGGATATGGTGATTACCTCCCCCCTAAGTCTTCCGGGGCTGGATAGAATCACCTTTGATAATTTTAAAGAGGTGCTGACTGATAAATATCTGCTTCTTGGTTTTAAAAACACGGGTATTATCATGGTTATTTCAATATTTTTTAACGTGTTATTCGGAACGATCACGGCCTTTATTATCGATCGGTTTCAGTTCAAGGGAAAAGCAATCGTTATTTCTTTATTCTTTATCGGAATGCTGATCCCGAATTTTGTGACGGAGATTGCCCGTTTCCGCTTGATTCAGGGACTTCATCTATATAACACACTCGGGGCTCCTATTGTAATCTATGTAGCCTCCGATTTGATGCAGCTTTATATCTACCGGCAGTTCCTCTCCGGGATCTCCGTGGCATTGGATGAGGCGGCACTGATTGACGGCTGCTCCTACTTCCGGTTGTTTGTGAAGATCATCTTCCCGCTGCTGTCTCCGGCAACTGCTACTGTCTGTATTATTAAGGCGATTAACATTATAAATGATATGTATATCCCTTACTTATACATGCCGAAGAATAAATTACGGACACTGACCACTTTTATCATGAATTATGCCAATGCGCAGCAGGGGTCCTGGCAGCTGCTGGCGGCAGGTATCATTATTGTTATGAGTGCAACCATTGTCTTGTATATATTCTTCCAGAAATATATTCTTGCCGGAGTTACTGCCGGTGCAGTTAAAGAATAAGAAACGCAGAATAAAGAAAGCAGAAGTTAAAATTTGCGCATCCTGCCGCAAAGCGGCATACCATGGACGCCTGCGGACATGGTATAATGAGATAAGAAACGAATAATCAGATATAATTAACGAATGATAGGAAAGAAAATGGACAGAAAGGAAGACAGGTATGAGGGCAGACATTAAATATTTGGATGATCCGGAGGTGTTTCGCGTTAATCAGCTTCCTGCACACAGCGATCATGAATTTTACCAGAGCCGGGAAGAAGAATATGCAGGAACAAATGCATTACTGCAGTCCCTGAATGGGATATGGAGCTTCTGCTATTCGAAGAATGCAGCATCAAGGCCGGCTGAATTCTATCAGAAGGACTATACGGCGGATGATTTTGACGAGATTATTGTCCCGGGCCATATTGAACTCGCAGGATACGATAAGATCCATTATATTAATACCATGTATCCCTGGGAAGGGCATTTATTTCGTAGGCCGGCATACAGCCTGGGGAGCAATCAGGGAGAAGAAGGGAGCTTTAGTGATGCTTCCTATAATCCGGTGGGCTCCTACCGTAAGTACTTTGATCTTCAGGAAGGATTGTGCAATAAGAGAATCTGCATTCGTTTTGAAGGTGTGGAGCAGGCAATGTATGTTTGGCTGAACGGGGAATTCATCGGCTATGCGGAGGACAGCTTTACTCCTTCAGAATTTGATTTGACCCCGTATATCAGAGAGAAGGGGAATCTGCTCTGCGTTGAAGTGCATAAAAGAAGCAGCGCGGCATTCTTGGAGGATCAGGACTTTTTCCGGTTTTTCGGGATTTTCCGGGATGTAACCTTATATGCAAAGCCGGAGATCCATGTGGAGGATATCTGGATCAAGGCGGAGTTATTGGAGGGGAATGCATCGGGCAGCTTATCCATAGAGTTGATCACCTCTTCCCTTATACAAGAGGGGGAAGCGGTCGCCGTATTAAGGGATCATCTCGGAAGGATATGTTATGAGAAATCTCTGCCGCTCCAGGAAAGGATGCATTTTTCTCCCGAGATAGTGGAGGAAGTGATTCCCTGGGATAATCAAAATCCTTATCTGTATTCATTCACTCTTGAGTGCTTCGATAAAGAAGGCCGGCTGGTTGAGCTGGTGCCCTATAAGATAGGCTTTCGCCGCATTGAAATCAAGAATAAGATCATGCTGCTGAACGGCAGGAGACTGATCATAAACGGGGTAAACCGCCATGAATGGAGTGCTGTGAGCGGAAGAGGCATTACTCAGGAGGAAATGGAGCAGGATATGGGAATTCTTCGGGAGAATTATATCAATGCCGTCCGTACCAGCCACTATCCGAACCGGCTTTCCTGGTACCGCATGTGTGATGAACATGGGATCTATCTGATGGCGGAAACCAATCTGGAATCCCATGGCTCCTGGCAGAAGATGGGCGCGGTGGAGCCTTCCTGGAATGTCCCCGGCAGCATTGCGGAGTGGAAGGAAGCGGTGCTGGATCGGGCCAGAACCAATTTTGAGACCTTCAAGAACCATACCTCCATTCTATTCTGGTCCCTGGGGAATGAATCCTATGCAGGAGACAACATTGAGGCTATGAACCGTTATTTTAAGGAAAAGGATCCCGGGCGTCTTGTGCATTATGAAGGAGTCTTCCATAACCGGGCATATGATGCTTCTGTCTCGGATATGGAGAGCCGTATGTATGCGACACCGGAAGAAATTGCTGCGTATCTGGAGTCGAATCCGGGGAAACCTTTCCTGTTATGCGAATATATGCATAATATGGGGAATTCCCTTGGGGGATTGAAATCCTATATGGAACTGCTGGACCGGTACGAGATGTACCAGGGCGGCTTTATCTGGGATTTTATCGATCAGGCGATCTTTGTGAATGATGAAGTTACCGGGGAGAGAGTTCTCCGGTACGGAGGGGATTTTGATGACCGACCTTCGGATTACGAATTCTCAGGAGACGGCATTGTATTTGCCGATCGGACGCATAAGCCGGCATTGCAGGAGGTGAGGTACTATTATGGAAAATATCGGGCATGAAATGAAGAGCAAAAAGAGTTTGCTGCAGCTTATCTACGGTGATTGTACCCTGGGGGTACAGGGAGAGGGATTTCATTATATCTTCTCTTATCAGTACGGCGGTATGGAATCCCTGGTAGTTGATGGAAGAGAGTGGCTTTACCGGGTCCCGAAGCCCACATTTTGGCGTGCTACCACGGACAATGACCGGGGCAATAAGTTTCCGCTTCGCTCCGGGACGTGGTTGAGTGCCGATCTGTTCCAGGAATGCATTAAAATCGATATTCTGGTGGATGGCACAAGGATCGATACACCTACCGCACCGTTAAACAACCGGTATTCGGGATATGAGACGGCAGAGCATCTGCAGATAACCTTTACCTACCGGACAATTACCGTACCGGCAACAGAAGTTGAGGTTACCTATGAGGTGGCCGCGGGCGGTACGATTCGGGTGAGTCTGCATTACCACGGTAATACCTCTTTACCGGAGCTTCCTGTGTTCGGCATGCGGTTTATCCTTCCGACCAAGGCGTGCGGCTACCGCTATGAGGGGCTTTCGGGAGAAACCTATCCGGACAGAATGGACGGAGGAGTGCCGGGAGTCTATGAGGTGGAAGGTCTGCCGGTTACCAGATACCTGGTGCCCCAGGACTGTAATGTCCATATGGGAACCAAATGGCTGAAGGTATTCAGGGATGCGACTCAGGATAATTCCAATCGGGACCGGAGTGTGTTCGGACTTAAGTTTTCCTGCGCAGACAAAGAATTTGCGTTCTCCTGTATTCCCTATACTGCGCAGGAACTGGAGAATGCCACGCATCAGGAGGAGCTTCCGCCTCCAAGAAGAACCGTGGTATCCATCCTGGGAGCGGTCCGGGGAGTCGGTGGAATCAATAGCTGGGGAGCGGATGTAGAAGCTCCATACCGCATTGATGCAGGCAGGGACATATCTTATTCGTTTACGATTGACAGAATCAATGACATAATGTAGAGCTAGGAGCTCCATTTCAATAAAATTTAATTAAAGAGAGGCTTTTATCCGATGGAGGATAAGGCCTCTCTTTAATTAATGTTATGCTAAAGCTGACTTCAATGCCTGTTACAGTTCTGAACGGTAAGCAATGCCTGCAACGGGAATACTCAGGGAAAAGGATTGTTGACAATCGCAAATACAGAGCGGATAATAGAATTAAGTTAAAAGATAATCTTAACGTATCTCTTCATGAAAGAGCTCAGGTGCGAAAAAACGGGCATGATATGCATGTGCGGGAGTGGGGGAAATATGATTAATGCATTATTAGTGGAAGATGAACGGATTACAAGAAATGGTTTACTGAGGCATATTCCCTGGTCGGAGCTTGGAATAGATAAGATTCTCAGTGCGGAGGATGCGGAGACGGCATTGGAAATGACCCTGGAATACCATCCGGATATTGTCATCTCAGATATAAGAATGCGTGAGATCGATGGCATTAAGCTGTGTCGCGTCTTGAAGGAAAGGCTGCCGGACTGTCAAATCATCTTTATCAGCAGCTACGCCCAAAAGGAATACTTTAAGGCTGCAATTGAACTGGAAGCCATTCACTACGTAGAGAAGCCCATCGATTTGGAGGAGCTGACCGGGGCGATTCGCAAGGCGGTGGAACGTTACCTCGCTATTTGCGAGCAGCGATCCATGCAGAAGAATTATGAAAAGAGTCTGGACCTGATTAAGAATGAAACCTTTCTGTCCCTTCTCAGGGACCGGAGCACCGGTGAAGATAACGATGCAATCCTCAAAATGGCAGGGCTCTGGACCGACCGGTGTAAGGGATACCGTATCTGCATTATCCGCTGGGCGGATGCTCAGGATAGTCCGGATGCCATATCAAAATGGTATAAAGAGGCGGCAGGGCTGTCCGGGAAGTGTCCGGGTTTCTATGTCTACACGGACTTTATGGATAGTGCGCTCATGCTGCTCTACCTGGCAGCAGAAGGTACGGAATCGAAAGAGTGTACAGAACTAAAAGACAACGGATTGGTACTTACTAATCTGCGGGAGCTGGCAAAGCGGCAGAGAAAGCATAAAGCTCATTTTCTGGCAATCGGGGCCTTATACACGGATATTAAGGATCTGATGAATTCCTATCAATCCGCACTGCAGGCCTTGCAATGCTTATCCTATCTTGGGTATGGCACCAGCGCTACGGAGAGGGAAGTCTTTTGTGACTGGCAGAAGGATTTGGGAGAAGAGGAAGAGAGCTCCCTTAAAAAAGCAATACAAAAGAGGGATGCCGGGGGCGCAGAGCAGGCGTTAAATCGGATATTTGACGAATTCATCAAAGAACATGCCATTTTAAACAGTACGGTAAGGAACATCTGTCTGATGATCTACAATCATATCAGAGATGCGGAAAAGAACAATCTCACCAAGAGCTCAAAGACGAAGGAGCTTAATGTGGAATACACCTATATTCTGGGGCAGGCGGCAACTTTTAATGAGATCAGGGAGATGCTTCTTCAGTATGTGCAGGAGGTGTTTAACCCGGAAGCCTCCGAACATTTGGGAAGCAATCTCTCGGTCAAGCAGGTGATCGCATATATGCATAAGCATTACCAGGAGAAAGGGCTTAATATTAATCGAATGGCTGAAGAAGTGTTTCTGGCTCCGACCTATCTGTCCAGTTTGTTTAAACAGGATACCGGGATGACGATTAACCAGTATCTTACCAAATTGAGGATCGAGTATGCAAAGTCGTTCCTTATGGACCCAAAGCTGAAATTATATCAGGTTGCCGATATGGTCGGGTATGAGGATGCAGCTTATTTTGCACGTATCTTTAAAAATCAGGCGGGGATCACGCCGCAGGAATACAAGGAGAGGAATATTCTGTGAAAATAGTAATGCCGCAAATGGTTTCCTGGTTCGCCCATAGAAGTATTCGTACTAAAATGACCATAACCTTCTCTATTCCGTTACTGAGTATCGCGTTGCTCTTATCCTTTGTCAGCTATCATATTATAGCAGAACGGTATGCCAAACAGATTATGTATTCAGCGAGCCAGTCCTATGAGCAGGCCGTCTCATATCTGAACAATCATGTACAGAATATGAAATATGTACAGATCCTGTTAGGAACAAATCAGCAGCTGCAGAAGGTATTTGATGGCGGTGTATTTGAGCAGCAGGGACAGGCACAGCAATACCGGGAGTACTGGAGGCTCGATGATATCATTGTTTCCATTGATTTATCCAACGGCATGTATTATTGCTCGTTATATGTTCCGGATGAGATGATATATTCGGAAAACAACTATCATTTTTTCCCGAGCTCCCAATTGCCGAAGGACATTGAATGGTCAAAATATTCCTCCGGTTTGGGCGGGAATCTGTATTTTTCCGATGTGCTGACAGTGCGGCGGGGTAATCTGGATATGGAACAGGTTGCCCTGCTGAGAATGATTTATGATAAGGGTGGTGTTCAATGTGTTGCGAGGGTCAGTGTAGACATAAAAGAGCTGGAGACAATACTGCGCAATTCGGATATCACTAGGAAGGGTGTCAGCTACCTGATTAATAACCGGGATGAGATCATTGCGTCCTCTGTCTCAGAGAAGGCGGAGTATATTAGGATATCGGAAGAGAATAAGGAGCAAATGCTGGGGAAAACAGGCTGGGTTGATGTGAATTTTGAAGGATTTGGAGAGTATCTGGTAAGAAGACAGGAGATCAGTGATGCAGGCTGGACTCTTGTCAGCATGATTGAAAAGGCTGACTTTTATAATGAAAGAAATGTTGTGCTTCTGGTATTTGCACTATTTGTGATATTGATATTCCCGGCAATTGTACTGGTCTCCTATAGTCTGGCGCGCTATTATACAAAGAGGCTGACCAGATTGAGCAATCAGATGATGCAGCTGCAGAAGGGCGAATGGAATTTGACCGATGAAGAGGATAAATCGGAGGATGAAATCGGAAAGCTATTCGAGCAATTTAAGTATATGACACAGGAGCTTCGAGTTTCGATGCGGAATCAGTACCGGCTCGGCCAAAGCGTGAAGTCGGCTGAGCTTCGGGCGCTGCAGGCACAGATCAACCCTCATTTTCTTTATAACACTCTGGATCTGATTAACTGGGAAGCCAGGGACCATGGAGCGGCGGAGATTGTTACAATTGTTCAAAACCTTTCCAAATTTTATCGGATCAGCTTGAATAAAGGCAGGGAGATCGTGAAAATTGCCGATGAGCTGGAGCATGTAAAGTCTTATGTAAGGATTGAAAATTATCATTTTGATGATGCAATCTATCTTCAGATTAATTGCGAGGAAGAGGTATCGGAATTAGGCTGCATTAATATTATTCTGCAGCCCTTTGTGGAAAATGCCATCATGCATGGGATCGCAAAGAACAGTATGATCAAGGAATGCCATATCACAATCGATGTCCGGAGAGAGCAGGAGGAGGTAATCTTTCTTATCCGGGATGACGGAAGCGGCATGACACAGGAGCAGCTGGACAGGATCTTTGAGCAAAACACCCACAAATCCACCCATGGTTATGGAGTGCAAAATATTAACTTCCGGATTAAGCTGTTCTTTGGAGAACAATACGGCGTATCCTATCAAAGCGAACCGGGAAAAGGAACCTGTGTGACGGTTCGGATTCCGGCAATGACGGTGGAAGAGGCGGAAGGCATGAATACAAAATAAAATGCAGTTAAAAATGCTGCTGCGGGAAATCGAAGGATTTTCTGCAGCAGTATTTTTTTGCAAAAAATGGATTGCCGCTTCCTGCTTTTTGAATATTAGAGCCGTTCCTAAAGCATACTGATCATTGCTAATATATAGCATTTAACCTATGATACCGGGTGCGTTACACAAGAATGTCAGTAAAATCATAGTTTTGTCCCATTACATTTGTCAAGTTGAACAGGTATACTGTTAATAAATCGATAAAAATGTACAAATATTATAAAGGAGATGCTTCATGACAAAATACATGAAAAATTTTGCACAAGAGTTCAAAAAAAACAAGGCGCTGTTTCTGATGATTGCGCCTATGGTTATTCTTGTATTCGTCCTTTTGTATATGCCGATGGCAGGGCTGGTGCTTGCTTTTAAAAACTATAAGTTTAACCTGGGTGTATTCCGGAGCGAATGGAACGGTCTGGAGAACTTCAGGTACCTGTTTTCCTCAGGAACAGGCTGGCTGATTACAAAAAATACGATCCTGTATAACATCCTGAATTTAATTACCTCACAGGGATTAGCAATTATCATAGCGATTGCTATTTCGGAAATGAAAGGAAGGTATTTCAAGAAAATATCGCAGTCAGTCATTTTTCTTCCGTATTTTATCTCCTGGGTTATTGTAGGAACCTTTGTATACAGCTTATTTAATTATGAAACAGGTCTGATCAACAGTATTATGAAAAGTCTGGGGCGTGAGTCGATTAATTTCTACTCCATGCCTGCCGCCTGGCCGGTTATTATCTGCGTGTTTAATGCCTGGAAATGGTGCGGATATAATTCAGTAATCTACATTGCGGCAATCACAGGAATTGACGGTGAGTGCTATGAGGCCTCTGAAATCGACGGAGCCAATATATTTCAGAGAATCCGCTATATTACTCTTCCAAGCATAAAGCCTACGGTTATCACCATGTTCTTGTTGCAGATCGGACGTATTCTCCGCGGGGACTTCGAGATGTTTTTCCAGATCGTCGGAAATAACGGACAGCTTTATAACGCTACTGATGTAATTGATACCTATGTTTTCCGGTCCCTGATGCAGAACTCGAATTTTGGAATGACTGCAGCGGCTACCTTTTACCAATCGCTCCTATGCTTCATAATTATTATGCTGGTGAATCAGGTGGTTAAAAAGATGGATAAGGATTTGGCCTTATTTTAAATATTGCATCGTGAATGGAGGGATAGGTTATTATGAATAGTGGACAATCGGTGAAATCACAAAGTATTAAAAGAGGGCCTGCAAGAGTCAGCTTTGATATAATCAGCTATTTGATGGTTGGCTTAATTGCCTTACTTTGCTTATTGCCGTTTATTATATTGGTATCAGGCTCCTTTTCGTCAGAACAGGCCATCCGGTTTACCGGATATGGGATCCTGCCGAAGGAATTTTCGCTGGAAGCATATAGTCTTGTGTTTAAGACACCCATTACAATACTGAGGGCATACGGTGTATCCTTCTTTATTACAGGGGTTGGAACAGCGGCGGGCTTGTTCGTGCTGACGCTGGCGGCTTATGTAATCAGCCGGCAGGATTTTAAGTACAGGAATCAGTTTTCCTTTTTCTTTTACTTTACCACCCTGTTCAGCGGCGGTATGGTCAGCACATACATTTTCTATATACAGTATCTTCATTTGAAGGACAGCCTGCTTGCGCTGATCCTGCCCGGTATGCTGAATGTGTTTTATCTGCTGATTATGAGAAGCTTCGTCTCGAATATACCAGTGGCGCTGATTGAGGCTGCAAAGATTGACGGAGCAGGAGAGTTCAAGATTTTTATCAGAGTAATTCTGCCGCTGTTAAAGTCAGGATTGGCAACCATCGGCTTATTTACGGCCCTGGGCTATTGGAATGACTGGTACAACGCGATGCTCTATATCAATTCTTCAGAAAAATATCCGCTGCAGTACATGCTCTATGACCTGCTTCAGAAGACCCAGGCACTGGCACGGATTGCGGCTCAGGCGGGAATTCTGGTGGAGAGTATGCCGTCCAATACGCTTAAGCTGGCGATGGCTGTTGTGGCAACCGGACCGATCATTCTTTTATATCCGTTTGTCCAGAAGTATTTTGTAAAAGGTATTACAATCGGTTCTGTCAAGGGTTAACCGATGTGATGATACATGCTTTATCAGTTTATAATGCTTAATGCTGCCAAGTGCAGCGGAAAAAGGAGGATTTATGAAGAAAAAAGCAATATCAATGTTACTTGTCATGGTAATGCTTGTCTCATTACTTGCAGGATGCGGCAGTAAAGCCGGAGACAAGACTCCTGGCGCAGAGAGTGGCAAGACAGAGGGTAATGCCACGGGAGGAAAGGACACATCCAAGGGTGTCGACACATCGAAAGAAGTGGAATTGGTATTATATGTAATAAGCAATGAACCGGCGGGTCAGGCGACCGTCAATGAGAACTTTAACAAGCTTTTAAAGGAAAAAATGAACACTACATTGAAGATCAATTGGATTGGATGGGCTGAATATGCCAATAAGTATCCCTTATTATTCTCCTCGGGAGAAGAATTCGATATGGCCTACACAGCAACCTGGCTGAACTTTGCATCCCTGGCCAAAAAGGGTGCGTTCATGAACCTGGATGAGTTATGGCCCACCTATGCACCTAAGAACTATGCAATGCAGTCCGATACAGCCAAGCAGCAGGCAACCGTCGATGGTTCCTACTACTGCGTTCCCACACTTTTAGCAACCTATTCCGCTTATGGTGCCATGTACCGTACCGATATTATGGAAGGAACCGGCTGGGATGGCAAGATGGAGACCTTCGAGGATATGGAAAAGTATCTTGATCTTGTGGCAGCAAGCGGAAAAGGAATTGAGCCCCTGGATATCTATTCCTCAGGCTCAGAGATGGACGATATCTGGATGTATAACCATGGTCAGTATGCAATTAAGGGTTCTACAAATGATTTCCTGTTCATCGACCCTTCCCAGGAAAATCCGAAGCTCTATACCTATTATGAGTATGATAAAACAAAGGATTTCCTTACCATGATGAACCGTTGGAACCAGAAGGGCTTCTTCAGTAAATCCGCACTGGCTGACACTGATTCCGACAAGCTCAAGAACGGCAAGACTGCTTTAAAGATTCATAATGTGGATACCTATGGCTCAATCGCGATTGAAAAGCCCCAATACGGCTTGAAGTTTGCGAACTATGTATCTGACGTATCCAATATGTCATTTACACAGGATGCGATGGTTATTTCCAATACTTCGAAGAATCCGGAGAGAGCACTTGCATTCTGGGATTTGCTGACAACGGATCAGGAAGTA
The DNA here is from genome assembly GCA_023423045.1 of Bacillota bacterium. Classification (GTDB taxonomy): domain Bacteria; phylum Bacillota; class Clostridia; order Lachnospirales; family Lachnospiraceae; genus Mobilitalea. The sequence goes on from JAFAGA010000060.1 coordinate 15,906, forward strand.
TTCGATGCATTCTTTTATGGTATTCTGGGTGAGTCCTACGAACTGAATGATCAGGGACAGGTTAAGATGATCAATACGGATAAATATGCTGCTGCAGCAATGTGGGCGGCCCGTACAACCGAACTGAACCGTGATTCAGCCGGCTTGCCTGCAGAGGTGCCGGAGATGAAGAAGGAATGGGATGCACATATCAAGGATGGCGTTGGATCTCAGAAATTCCGTTCCTTTGTCATTGATACTTCTTCCATTGAAACTGAGTATTCCGCATGTATCAGTGTACATCAGCAGTATTGGTGGCCTCTGGAATTAGGATATACGGATATGGAGAAGGGTCTGGCTGAATACAAGGAGAAGATGGAAGCAGCCGGAATTGAGAAGGTACGTCAGGTAATTCAGGAACAGCTGGATGCTTATCTGGCTGGTCTGACAAAATAAAAAAAGAACTGATAGATGAAACAATTTAGTTAATTGCTTCATAAGAGGGGTTGTCGCATATGTGATCCATAAGGAGTTTTCGCTTATCGCAGTTGGGAGAAACAGGCTGGTGAAGCGTCACGATTTTGAAGGTCGCTGTGCGAAGGCCCCTCTTAATGTATAGGAAAGGAAGGATAGTCGAATGAAGATCACACACATTGCCAGTTATGAAAATGATTGCTGGAAGGAAGAACAGGTGATGAATTATGAGGCCTCGAAGGATGTATTGACCCTGACAGGGGAAAAGAGGCAGACGGTTCTTGGGTTTGGAGGTTGTTTTAATGAGCTGGGCTGGGAGGCGCTTGGGCTTGCGGAGGAAAAACAGAAAGAAGAGTTTATCCGGGAGCTGTTTTCGGAAGATAGATGCAATTTTAATTACGGGCGTATTCCCATTGGAGCCAATGATTTCAGCAAGGAGTGGTATAGCTGTGATGAGACAGAGGATGACTATGAGCTGGAGCATTTTACAATTGAGCGGGACAAAAAATATACCATTCCTTTTATCCGGGAAGCGATGAAATATCAGCCGGATTTTACCCTATTTGCGTCCCCCTGGAGCCCTCCCACCTGGATGAAGACCAAAAAAGCGTATAATTATGGGCGTATTCGAATGGAGGATGCCGTATTAAAGGCTTATGCCAGGTATTTTGTGAGGTTTGTTCAGGAGTATGGGAAGGAAGGACTTCCTGTATCGCAGGTTCATGTACAGAATGAGCCGATGGCGGACCAGAAGTTCCCCTCCTGTTTGTGGAGCGGGGAGAACATGAGGGACTTTATCAAGGACTATCTTGGGCCTGCATTTGAAGAAGCGGGAATGCCTGCAGAAATATGGCTGGGTACGATCAACGGACCCTTTGTGGATTTTATGATGCCTCAGGCGGCGCCGTTTGCTCAACATTATGATCAGTTTGCCAATACGGTCCTATCGGATGAAAAGGCGAGAGGTTATATTACAGGTGTTGGTCTCCAGTGGGGCGGAAAGCATGTGATGCAGCAGATAACGGCAAGCTATCCCGAGATGCGCTATATGCAGACGGAGAGTGAATGCGGGGATGGGAGAAATAGCTGGGAACATATGGAGTATATATTCAACCAGATATGGTTTTATTTTAGGAATGGGGCGGAGCGGTATACCTATTGGAATATGGCACTGCAGGATGGAGGGATTTCTACCTGGGGGTGGGAACAGAATTCGCTTTGTACGGTGAATCCGGAGAGCGGGGAATTAGTTAAGCAGCCGGAGTTTTATTTGATGAAGCATTTGTCGCATTTTGTTAAGAAAGGGGCGAAGGTGCTGGGTACGGCGGGGCATTTTACGAGCAATACGATTGCGTTTGAAAATTTGGACGGCTCGATTGTGCTTGTGGTTGGAAGTAATATGAATCATGAAAGATGTTTTGCTTTTGAGCATGGGGAGAAGAGGTTCTCGGCAGTGATACCGGCGCATAGTATTCATACGTTTTGGGTGAGATAGGAGGAGTTTAAATGAAACTATATATTACAGAGACAGGTGGAACAATGTATCAGTCAGATGTTGACGGAGCTTTAGTGGGACGGGGAGCGGATGCGTTGGTCAAGGTGGATGAGAGCCGGACTTTTCAGGAGATGCTGGGATTTGGGGTGTCTTTTACGGATTCATCGTGCTATGTGGTGAATCAGCTGGAAGAGGAAAAAAGAAAGGCCCTGATGAGTGAGCTTTTCAGCAAAGAGGGTCTGGGTCTGAATGTATGCCGTACCAATGTCGGTGCGAGCGATTATGCACGTACCTGCTATAGCTATAATGATACGCCGGATGATTTTGAGATGAAGAATTTCTCGATTGCTCATGATGAGGAATATATGATACCGGTTATTCTTGAGGCTAAGAAGCTGAACCCGGAGATGTTTTTGTTTTCTTCGCCGTGGAGCCCTCCGGGATGGATGAAGACGGGCGGATCGATGTATGGGGGATGGCTGCGGGCTGATTATGTGGAGGCGTTTGCCCGGTACTATTTGAATTATCTGCTGGCATATAAGAAAGCAGGGATTACCATTGATGCCTTAACGCCGCAAAATGAGGTGGAGACAGACCAGGTGGGCAAAATGCCGGCCAGCTATCTGCATCCGGAATATGAGATGGCTTTTGTGCGCCATATGGCACCGATGCTTAAGGAACATGGATTGCCGACGAAAATGTGGATTCTTGATCATAATTATGATTTGTGGAAACGGGCCGACTGGATGCTGGAAGATTCCGAGTTTAAAGCAATGACGGATGGTGTTGCTTTCCATGGGTATGGCGGTTCGGCGAATATGATGGAGCAATTGAAGGAGCTGCATCCGGAGGTTCATTTGTATTGGACTGAGGGGGGGCCGGATGTTAACAATCATTATTATACGGATTTGTGCAAATGGGGGAAAATCTTTGCGGAGGTTGCAAATAACTGGTGCCGGTCCATTACGGCGTGGAACTTAGCGCTGGATGAGGCGGGAAGGCCGAATATCGGACCATTCCCGTGCGGCGGTATTGTGACGGTGGATTCAAAGACGGCGGAGATATCTTATAGCGCACAGTATTGGGCAATGGGACATTTCAGCAAGTTTGTGAAGAGGGGAGCGAAACGTATTTTTACAAGCTCCGCAACGGAAGGACTTCATCAGGCGGCATTTGTTAATCCTGATGGCGGGAAGGTGATTGTGCTGACGAATGAAGGGCAGTTGAGAAATATTGGGATCTATGTTAATGGAGAAATAGTCACGATTCGGATGAATGCGGACTCGATGGCTACACTTGTGCTGTAATATGCGTTAATGGTTCTGCCTGTGGAAGGAGGACATGGCGTTCCCTGACACAGGCAGAACTGTTACGGGCAGAGAACCGGAGTGAAGGATAAAAGAGGCTCTTTGAGAGAAGGAGGAAAATAGCGGAATGGAACGGTTGTTATATGGAGCAGCATATTATGATGAGTATATGCCGTATGAAAGGCTTCAGGAAGATATTCGTATGATGAAAGAAGCCGGGATTAATGTGGTCCGGATTGCAGAGTCTACATGGAGCACGGAGGAGCCGCAGGGAGGAATATTTGATTTCTCCCATGTGACCAGGGTTCTGGATGCGATGCAGGAAGCGGGAATCAGTGTGATTGTAGGGACACCTACTTATGCGATTCCGGCATGGATGGCGAAAAAATATCCGGAGGTTATGGTCATGGATGCTACAGGGCACAGACGCCCTTACGGAGCAAGACAGATTATGGACATTACCAATCAGGATTACCGCTTTTTTGCCGAACGGATCATCCGGAGGCTGATGGAAGCAGTTCAGGGATATTCCTGTGTCATAGGCTTCCAACTGGATAATGAAACCAAGCATTATGGCACCTGCAGTGCCAATGTGCAGGAAATGTTTGTTGCATCTATGAAAAAGAAGTATGAGGGAGATCTGGAGCGGCTCAATCAGGATTTTGGGCTTGCTTACTGGAGCAACCGGATTAATACATGGGAGGAGTTTCCCAGTGTAATCGGGACAATTAACGGAAGCCTTGGATGCGCATTTGCGGAGTTCCAAAGGAGCCTGGTGACAGAATTCCTTAGTTGTCAGCGGAGGATTGTGGATGAGTATAGAAGGCAGGATCAATTTGTGACCCATAACTTTGATTTTGAGTGGCGCGGATATTCCTTCGGGGTTCAGCCGGATGTGGATCATTTTGAAGCAGCAAAATGTCTGACTAAGGCAGGATGTGATATTTATCATCCTACACAGGATCATCTGACCGGAAAGGAGATTGCCTTTGGAGGAGATTTGACAAGGTGCCTTCGGAGGGATAATTACTTTGTGCTGGAGACGGAGGCACAGGGCTTTCCTCACTGGACACCCTATGACGGGCAGCTTCGATTGCAGGCCTTCAGTCATTTGGCAAGCGGTGCGGATGCGGTGATGTATTGGCATTGGCATTCCATCCATAATTCTTTTGAGACTTACTGGAAGGGAGTACTCAGCCATAATCTGAAGGAGAATGCCGTTTATCGGGAAGCGAAGAGGATCGGCAGGGAGTTTGAGGAATTAAGTGCGAAGCTGATTCATTTGAAGAAGGAGAATCAGGCGGCGATCATGGTCAGCAACGAAACGCTGACGGCGCTGGAATATTTTCCGTTTGCTTTCGGACAAAGTAGGGCGGTGAAATATAACGATGTTGTGCGATGGATTTATGATGCATTATTTGAGCTGAATGTGGAATGTGATATTATCGGTCCGAAGGAAATGGATTTAGACCGATATAAGGTGATATTTACGCCGGCTATGTATTCTGCAACGGAAGATACCCTGAAGCGGCTGAAAGATTATGCGGAGCGCGGAGGTTGTCTGGTAAGCACCTTTAAGACCGGATTTGTGGATGAAAATATAAAGGTAAGAACGGAGGATCAGCCTTATCTGTTGAAGGAGTGCTTTGGTATTACTTATGATCAGTTCACTTTGCCGGAGAATGTCAGCCTAGAAGATGATTTGTTCACTTTGGAGCCTCGGGATAGAAGGGCGGAATTGTTCATGGAATTGCTCCAGCCGGAGGGTGCAAGAGTGCTGGCTTCCTATGGGCATGATAACTGGGGAAGATATGCAGCGATTACAGAAAATGACTTTGGAAAAGGACGGGCAATTTACCTTGGGTGTATGACCGGTGCCGTATATTTGAAGGCGTTGCTGACAAAGGTGTTGTCGGAGGAAGGGCTTTTAGAGGCGGCATCTGGTGCGGAGTTTCCGGTTGTAATCCGCAAAGGAACCAATCAGCAGGGGAATGAGATCATCTATTATCTGAACTATTCCGGGGAGGAGAAAAAGGTTGCCGTGAAAGCAGGGGTGGAGCTTTTCTCAGGAAGAGAGGTTGGACCGGAGGATGTCATCACGATTGGGAAGTGGGATTTGGCAATTATTGAAGCAATGAAATAATGAAATTATAATATTTTAAGGGCAGAGGAACAGCAGCTTTCCATTCCGACCGGTTTTATAAAGACCGAGATTTGAGTTCAATGGAAGAAGAGTTGCTGTTCCTCTGTTTTTATTTCATCAGAAGTAATAACGGGCTGTGCCTTGAGCTCAGTTCCAATGTTCAAGAAGAAAATCATGGATGTTTCTGTGCTTTATATCATTTCGGCTCATATCAAAAGATCTACTTTGCCATACAAGGCCATAATTGAATCAAATCTGTAGCTTGTAAGGAGTATAATACGGCTTGCGTTAAGCCCTCCCTCGGTTCCGGTATTCGCTTGGGGTCATGCTGCAATGCTTTTGGAATACCTTGGTAAAATAGTTCTGATCCGTAAAACCGCTGGCAATGGAGACATTCTTTATGGTCAGCGCCGGATTGTCCAGCAGCTCCATTGCGTGCTTCAGCCGTATCTCGGTCAGGTATTCAATAATTGTCTTTTTGAAGGTTTTTTTAAATACGGAGGATAGGGTTGATTTACTGCACAGGAATACATTGCTGAGATTGTCAATGGTAATGGGAGAGGCATAATGCTGATGAAGGTATTGCTGAAGCCGAAGGGCAGGCTCCTGATCCGGCGCTTTCCAGCCGTGGCTCATGGTAATATAGGAAGCGCAGATCTTCATGATGGTGATGCAGGAAGCAATCTTATCCATGGAGCTGATAGGAATGCGGGCAATGGCTTGCTTCAGCCGTTGTGGATCAGAGACATAATTCCGGGATGCCTGATATACACGGCAAGGGCTGTCCGGAGAGGTGTCCAGGGTCTGTCCCATCATCAGATAGCCGGAAAGTACGCCAAAATGATAGAGGGGGGCAACCGCCTCATGAAGCCCGAAGTCACAATGATAAATATAAGCTTCCCCGGTTTGTTTAACGGTATGAAAGGCTCTCGCATCACATGCTTTGCAGCGCTGCCTCCCTTCGCTATGTTCCTGGACATAGGAGCAAAAGCCGGTCAATTCCCTGGGATAGGCGCATATTTCCCGGAGCTCCGTATCATATACGGATATCCGAAAGCCGGAGATATTGTGCAATTCTTTCAAAACAGTAATTAGTTCAATCTGATGTGTCATCGGAGCTCCTTTTTATAGTAATATAGTAAAAATCATACGATATTACTAATGATTATACTATATTACAATGAAATTACAAGTAAAATATCCTATGATATAAGTATGAAATATCTTATGATGTAGATATGAAATATCCCGTGACATGGATGGTGAATTATCCTATGATATAGATTAGGAAAGGGAGGTAGTTATGAAAGAGCCAATATTGGTAATTATGGCAGCAGGCATGGGAAGCCGGTATGGCGGGCCCAAGCAAATCGATCCGGTGGATGAGCAGGGGCATCTGATTATTGATTTTTCAATTTATGATGCTTTGAGAGCCGGATTTAAAAAGATAGTATTTATTATTAAAAAGCAGATTGAGGCGGATTTTAAGGAGAGAATCGGCAACCGCATTGCAGCGTTGGCGGAGGTGGAGTATGTATACCAGGAGCTGGAATGTATTCCGAAAAGAGATCTGTCGCAGGCAGCATCTGATATACCGGATGGAAGAAGCAAGCCCTGGGGGACAGGCCATGCCATACTCTGCTGTAAAGATGTGATTGACGGGCCCTTTGCGGTAATTAACGCCGATGACTACTACGGCAGGGAAGCATTTCGCATGATCTATGATGCTCTTGCGGCAAGCAGGGACGATGAAAAATACCGCTATACAATGGTAGGCTATATCCTGGAGAATACTCTGACAGAGCATGGGCATGTGGCAAGGGGCGTGTGCACGGTGTCCGGGGAAGGAAAGCTTTTGGCGATCGAAGAAAGAACGCATATTGAGAAGCAGGGTGATCTGACGGTTTATACGGAGGATGATGGCAAGACCTGGGTGACTCTGCCTCAGGGCAGCGTAGTTTCTATGAATCTGTGGGGATTTACGAAGAGCATATTAAAGGAATTGGAGGAACGGTTCCTCATCTTTCTGGAGACGGAAGCAAAAAAGAATCCGTTAAAATCAGAATATTTTCTGCCCTCCGTAGTCGGAGAGCTGCTGGAGGAAGGAAAGGCCTGTGTAGAGGTGCTCCGGTCCCGGGACAAATGGTATGGGGTTACCTATAAAGAGGATAAGGAAGCAGTTGTAAAGGCGATACAAGAGCTTAAGAAGCAGGGAAACTATCCGGATCATTTGTGGAAGAAGGCAAAAGAAACTTGATTTATCTGATATTGAGAAAAAGGACGGCGCTGTGGTAATTGGATTATATTTTTGTGTCTGCATTGCATCCACAAACTTATGATGCGAAAAAAAGCAGCGCGGAAACGAGGTAAATATGACGAGAGAGGAATATTGCGCAAAAATGGAGGAAGCCATTGAAGCTATCGGCTTTAAAGGTAGCTATCACAGCCATGAGCGATACGGAAGCGGGCATATCAACGATACCTTTATTGTATATTTTGATCAGGGAGAGAAAAGGGTACGGTATATTCTGCAGCGGATGAATCATGAGATTTTCAAAAACCCGGAGCAGCTGATGAGCAATATCTGCCAGGTTACGGAGTTTCTTAAGAAGAAGATAGCAGAAAATAATGGGGACATCAGCCGTGAGACGATGAATGTGATTTATACCAGGAGCGGAGAGCCCTATTATAAGGATAGTATTGGTTCCTATTGGAGGGGATACCGATTTATCGAAGACGCCATATGCTACGAGGCGGTGCAGAAGCCGGAGGATTTTTACGAAAGCGCTGTGACCTTCGGACACTTCCAGCATCTTTTGGCAGAATATGATGCCAGCACTCTATACGAGACCATTAAGGATTTTCATAATACTCCGCTTCGTTATAAGACATTTCTTAGTGCAGTGGAGGAGGATGTCCTGGACCGGGTGAAGAATGTAAAGCCGGAGATTGAATTCCTCCAAAAGAGGGAAGCAGACATGAGGGTGTGTACGGACCTTCTGGAGAAGGGGGAACTGCCGCTTCGGGTGACCCATAATGATACCAAATTAAATAATATCATGATGGATAAAAAAACGGGAAAGGGGATCTGTGTCATTGATCTGGATACCGTCATGCCTGGGCTGGCAATCAATGATTTTGGTGATTCAATTCGCTTCGGAGCAAATACGGCCAAGGAGGATGAAAGGGATGTATCCAAAGTGTCCTTAAATCTGGACTTGTTTGAATTGTATACGAAAGGGTTTCTGAAAGGCTGCGACGGAAGCCTCACGAAGAAAGAGATCGAGATGCTGCCCATGGGAGCAAAGCTTATGACCCTGGAATGCGGAATGAGATTTTTAACGGACTATCTTCAGGGGGATATTTACTTCCGGATACACAGGGAAGGACATAATCTGGACCGTTGCAGAACCCAGCTGGCCCTGGTTGCGGATATGGAGCATAAATGGGAGTCGATGAAGCAAATTGTGGAGAAGTATATGTAGATTGGAAGGGGGCAATATAGATGTCGATTCTGGTTACCGGCGGAGCCGGTTATATTGGAAGTCATACCTGTGTGGAATTGCTGGAGACGGGATATGAGGTAGTTGTTGTAGATAATTTGTGTAATTCCTCTAAAGAATCCCTGGACAGGGTGGAACAAATCACCGGTAAAAAAGTTACCTTTTATCATGTTGATCTATTGGACCGGGCGGCGCTGCACCAGGTGTTTGAGAAGGAGCAAATCGATGCGGTAATCCATTTTGCAGGGTTAAAAGCCGTGGGAGAATCAGTTGCCAAGCCCCTGGAATATTACTGGAACAATATCACGGGAACTTTAATTCTCTGTGACGAGATGAGTAAGGCCGATATCAGGAATATTGTGTTCAGCTCCTCGGCGACGGTCTATGGCGATCCGGCCACTGTGCCCATTAAGGAAGATTTTCCGCTGTCAGTAACGAATCCCTATGGCAGAACCAAATTAATGCTGGAGGAAATCCTTGGGGATTTTTATCATGCCGATCCGGAATGGAATACGATTATTCTTCGCTATTTTAATCCGGTTGGGGCACATATCAGCGGACTGATCGGCGAGGATCCCAAGGGTTTGCCTAATAATCTGGCGCCCTATATTACCAAGGTAGCAGCCGGCAAGCTTCCGGTGCTCGGAGTATTTGGCAATGATTATGATACGCCAGACGGAACCGGGGTACGGGATTATATCCATGTGGTGGATCTGGCGAAGGGACATGTGAAGGCAATTGAACAATTGGCTCACAAGCCCGGAATACGCACATATAATCTTGGTACCGGGAGCGGTTACAGTGTACTGGATTTGGTGCAGGCATTTTCCAAGGTGTGCGGGAAGGAAATCCCATACGAAATCAAGCCACGCCGTCCGGGAGATATTGCAGCCTGCTATGCGGACCCGTCCCTGGCAGAGAAGGAAATGGGCTGGCGTGCCGCCAAAGGGTTGGAGGAAATGTGTGAAGATGCGTGGCGATGGCAGAAAAATAATCCGGATGGCTATACAGTGAGTTCCGGCAGAGAAGGGGGGCGGTAGTATCTATCAGGTCAAGCTTATCAAGAGTTTGGAAGAGTTGGAGTCTGCGCCGGTTTTTCATATCAGCCATTACCAATGGTCGAAGAGCTATCGGCCGGAGGCTTATGGGCAGATGGCTTTATTGGAGGGCTATGGGCTGGTAATATCCATGACAGCTCTGGAGAGAGAACCGTTGCGAAGGTATACACAGGATGATGATCCGGTTTATAAAGACAGTGCTTTGGAGGCATTTCTTGATTTTGCTCCTGAGCAGCCGCAGACGGGTTACCTGAATTTTGAGATGAATTCCTATGGAGCGCTGCTTGGAGAATTTGGCACAGGCAGAAACCGAAAGGCGGTGAAGGAGTGTACTTCCTGGCGTGCCTGCTGTGAAGCACTGATAGAGGAGACCCAGTGGAGCGTATTGCTTCGGATACCGACGGAATTAATCTGCGATTTGTATGGGAGAGCGCCGCTGAAGCAGGGAGATACCTTTACCTGTAACTTCTTCAAGATTTGTGAGGATGCGTCAGCGGAGCATTATGCCAGTTATGCTCCCATCGTCAGCCCGGTTCCTAATTTTCATCTGCCGGAATTCTTTGACCGGGCGATCATAGGTTAGGTTGTCCGGCTCAGCGCAAAAGCGATATGGTATAGCGCCACAGGTTGAACTTAAAGGCATTGCAGGCAGAATAGCAGCTAACTAGAAGAAAAGAAGGCCCCCGTCCGGCTTGATTGATATGATGCTGTGGCGGGGGCTTATGGATCTGGTGAAAGGGCCGCGCCCGGGTTATTTGTCCTCTTCATAGACAAGGACGGGCGTTCCCTCTTCAATGTTCTCAAATATGGTCTTTGCCAGATAAAATGGGGCATTCACACATCCGTGGGTGCCGTTTCTTTTATAGATTTCTCCGCCAAAGCGGGACCTCCAGGAAGCATCGTGAACACCCATATTGCCGAAGAAGGGCATCCAGTAGGTTACCTTTGCCTCATACCCGGGGCCTGTTAAGGTTGCTCCCTTTTGCTTGTAATTAAGCATATAGGCGCCTACCACCGTAGCATTATTTCTGTTGGGATTGCCGGTGACAACAGCGCCCTGGGCGATGAGCTTTCCGTCTTTATAAAACCATAGGTGCTGTCTTGTGATGTTGATTTCGATATAGGTATTTCCGATTTCGTTTCCTTCTCTGGAGGCTGCGGTCTGTGAGTAGACCGGCTCCTTTTCAATTACTTCGCCGCGCCTGATATTATAGTACAGCGCTTCGGCTTCACCCTCCCGGTTGATCTTCCAGCCATACAATCCATCTTTTAATTCCACCTTCCTGCCGGTGGAGGTTTGAAATTCCCGGTGGATTCCGACAGTGTTATATTTTTTACTCAAGGAACCCACATATTTTTCAATTGCTTCCTGATCAATGATTACCTCCAGGTTTTCATCCACGCTCAGCCATCGGTTAATTGTGGCTCCGTCCACATACTCGGCTGCGCTGCCAAAGCGATAGGTTATCTTTGATGAGACATATTTGTTTAACTGGCTTCTTGTTTCTGAGGTTTTTGGTGAAGCGGCGATATATTTCGGGTTCTCATAACAGTTCATACGGTTTAAGTCCAGCTTGGTTCTTCCTTCCGACAGGGATAGGATGATTGCCTTAATAAGGGAGGGAGAATTAATTTTATTTCCATAGCGTTCCATGATAATTTCATAAGAGCCGTCGGTATATTTAAAATCCACATTTTTGGGCTCAATTACAGTCTTATTCGTACATTGGAGCTGACTGATCCTGTGCTCCAGCAGAGATTTATCATAGTGGTATAGATTATTTACCTGATAGATATTGGTTTTAAATAATGACCGGAACCACAGAAACGGATTTTGTGAATGCTTAACCTGGGACAGGTTGGAATTCTGATTATATTGCATTCCAAGCTCCCGGCCTGTAATTGTTTCCGTGCCGCCGTCTCTTTCTAATAACTGAAGTGTGTAATCCTGAAGGAACTGGCCGATGACAGCGGAAACCTTACCATGTGCCTTCAGGGATAGATCGGCTCCGTTAATGGCAGTTTGAAAGTAAAAGTGGTTTGTAAAGTACAGGGAGACGAGTAAATAGACACCGGTGACGGAGGCTGTCACGATCAAAAGGGTTTTTTTGATTTTCTTCCTGCTGAGTACCATAATTTTTATATACTTCATCCGTCTGCCCTCTATGAAAACAAGATAACCATTTCATCATATGATTGTTTCTTCAGTTCTATCACCTGTTCGTTGGCGGATGATGGAAATAATCACTGGAATTGTGTTACAGTTCAGAATACTGTAGCTGAACAATAACACAACTCTAAAATTGACTAGGCAAAAGGACTAGGCAAAACTGTCTGAAATAGATTGACTTTTTCTGATCTTCATGATAAGATGTGCAAAAATGTAAAAGCAATGACAAGGAATAGTAGATGCGATTGGATTAACGACAGAAAGCAATCAGTGATGTCGTGTCAGAGAGAAGATGGTTGGTGTGAATCTTTATGACAGTCGTATGGAAGGCGCCTTGGAGCTGTGGTGTGAAAGGATTAATAATCCGAGTAGAGGCCAACGGAGATTCCACCGTTATCGAAGGAAGCAGCATAAGAATGATTTTTTGTGCTGTAAGAGTGCAGATATAGATTACGCAGTATTCTATTCTGAAATTAGGTGGTACCACGGACACAAAGTTCGCCCTAAGCAAAAAGCTTAGAGCGGGCTTTTTTTATTTCGCAACAGTATGGCAATATGTTTTTCGGGCATGTGGGAGAACGTTGGCTGTGATAAACCAATTATTAAATTTAGGAGGCAGAGAAATGAGAAAATTATCGATGGAGGAGCTGGTAGCATTTTGTAATCAATACGGGTTTGTTTTTCAAGGAAGCGAGATATACGGCGGACTGGCCAATACCTGGGATTACGGGCCCCTGGGAACAAGGCTGAAGAATAATATCAAGGATGCCTGGAGGTATTATTTCATACAAAAAAGGGATAACAGCTATGAAATAGATTCGGATATATTGATGAATCCAGCGGTATGGGAGGCCAGCGGGCATCTGTCCGGCTTTACGGACCCGCTGCTGGACTGTAAGGAGTGTAAGACGAGGCATCGGGCGGACAATTTGATCAGCGAGTTTTTAGCTGCTGTAAATACCGATGGAATGACTCAGGAAGAGATGCTGCAGTATATTTTGGAAAATAAGGTACCTTGTACAAAGTGCGGGAAATCCAATTTTACCGATATCCGCCAATTTAATTTGATGTTTGCCACACAACGCGGAGTGACCCAAAGCAGTTCCAATATGATATATTTGAGGCCGGAAAATGCTCAAGGAGAATACGTGAATTACTTGAATGTTATGCGAACGATGCGGGCAAGGCTGCCTTTTAGCATCGGACAGATCGGAAAGGCATTCCGCAATGAAATAACACCCGGCAACTTTACTTTCCGGACAATTGAATTTGAACAGATGGAATTTCAGACCTTTTGCAGACAAGGGAATGATGAAGAATTGTATGAGTATTATAAGAATTATGGGACAGAGTTTTTTGAATTCTTAGGGCTTGCCAGGGAGCATTTACGCTTTCACGATCATGAGAAGTTAGCGCATTATGCAAAAGCGGCCTGTGATATTGAATATCTATTCCCCTTCGGCTGGGGAGAGATCAACGGTACGCATAACCGGACAGACTTTGATTTGTCCAGACATCAACAATATTCCGGGCGGTGCCTGGAATATTATGATGAAGATACCCGGGAGAAATTTATCCCGTATATTGTGGAATCAACCTATGGACTGGACCGGATCTTTCTGGCACTCATTCACGAGGCTCTTGTGGAGGAAGAGCTGGGGACGGGAGATATAAGACAGGTTTTAAAAATCCATCCGATGCTGGCGCCAATTAAGATTAATGTACTGCCCTTGATAAAAAAGCGTCATGGAGAAAAAGCATCAGAGCTTTACCATATGTTAAAGAAATATTATATGGTTTCTTATGATGATGCCGGGAATATAGGAAAGCGTTACCGCCGGGGTGATGCGGTCGGGACTCCCTTTACCGTAACAGTGGATGATAACACTTTGGAAAACGATATGGTCACGCTGCGCCACCGGGATTCCATGCAGCAAATCAGTATGAAGCAGGATGAAATAATCGAGTATCTCAATAAAAAAATATCCTGTTGGTAAATTTGGCTTAAGAAGAAAGCTCATTGCTTTTTCCTTTTGCATTTTGAGTGACAGCGATAAAGTAGAGCTGTCACTCAAAATGATGATATGCAATTATAGTGCAGGGATAATAAATAGGAAGTAGCTTAGTATAATACAATGTATTATATAATATTATAAATACTATATTGCATTAAATAATAGTTGGTGTTATAATATACTAAAATTAAAAAATATACAAATCAACAGTAAAACAGCTTTCTTGCGAAGCATTGGAGCAGTAACCTCGGGAGAAAGAACCGGCTTGCAAGTCAAGCGGAAAGGAGTTGACGTATGAATGCACAATTTAAAAAGGGAGTATTAGAGTTATGCGTACTTTCAAAACTGGTGGAGGCGGATCGCTACGGATATGAATTAACGGATGCGATATCCAAGCAGATGGTAATATCAACAGGAACCCTGTATCTTATTTTAAAACGTCTCAAGGATGATTCTTATGTGGAGACTTATTTGGTGGAATCGGGGGAAGGACCTGCCAGAAAATATTATCACCTGACGGAAAAGGGAAGAGAACATCAGGCGGCTCAGAAAAAGGAATGGATGGATTTCGTAAAGGTTGTACAGGATATTATAGAATAGGAGGATGGATATGAATAAGCTGGAATACTTAAGTGCATTAAAGGAAGCTTTAAAGAATACGAATGAAAGTGTAATGGAAGAAATCATATCAGATTATGAAGAGCATTTTCAGGTTGGAATTGAAAACGGGAAAAGCGAAGAGCAAATCTGTGAAGAGCTTGGAGAAATTGACGATCTGGTTGAAGAAATCAAAGAGGTCTATAACACCAGCGCAATGAAAGACAAAAAAGAGGAGACAAAGACGGAAGAAGATACGTCGGATTCAAAGAATAAGAAGTTCAAGGAATGGTACAGCGGCATTCACTATATAGACGGTGAGAAAATTGGTGAAGCAATCAATAGTGCCCTGGATTCGGCAGGCGATGCAATCAGTAAAATTGATGTATTTGAGATTGGGAATACTTTAAAGAGCACGCTGGACCAGGCAACCTCCTCCATTAACAAATTTACCGACAGCTATTTTAAGCATCAGGGTGCGGATCCATTTGACTTTAATAACAGAAAGGCGGAAGGATACAGTGAGAATGTATCAAGAAGCTATGAGGCGTCGGAAGAAACAGAAGAAACGGAGAGGGATCATGTAAGCTATGATTCGGATGCGGGTGTGGAAACTGCGGATGCCAAAGTTTCAGCAGAAGATAACTCCGGTGAACAGGCAGATACGCAGGATAAGGCCGGCGATTCAGAAGCAGCCGAAGGTGTGAAAAGCAGCGAAGAGTATACTGCTGCCGATGGGAATAATGAGGAAGAGAAGAATACAACCGAAGAAAATATCTCAGGGAATGGGGCGGATACCGCTGATGGGAACATGCCTGAGGAAACAAAGGATGCAGATGGAAACGTGGATGAAGAGCAGGTAAAGGAAAAAGACAGCACAGGATTGAACCTGGTTATCGATGGCATATGTGCGAACATTACACTGCAAAGATCCTCTGACCATAAAATTAATATTGACTATGAGAACAATGGAAATGACCGGCAGAAACAGATGTATGAGTTCTATAGCTACAAGGAGGGGAATACGGTCTATGCCGGAATCCGAAGAGTAGGGAAAGCGGTATTTTTATTTAACCTGAAACAGAACACCATTAATATCAATGCGGAAATACCTGAGAATGTGAGCAATGTCAGCATCAAAACCGCAAGCGGGGACATAGAGATAGCCGATGTAAATCCGGACCGCATTACGGCGGCAACGGCAAGCGGTGATATTACTGTCAACCGGGTTTGTACCACAGATATTAAAGTTAAAGCATTCAGCGGAGATATCAGCCTCGAGAACATCAACAGCATCCGGTTGAATGCTGATACCACGGGCGGTGATGTAGAGGCGAAGAATCTTGATGTGAAGTTCCTTTCCTTAAAAAGCACCAGCGGAGATGTGGAAGCAAGCAATCTGAATGCCGACATCATTGACAGCAGCTCCTTAAGCGGTGATTTAGATATTACCGCAGTGAAAGTGAAAGAATGTAAGCTCAGAAGCACCAGCGGAGATGTTCATGTGGAAGAATGCATCATGAATAATGCCGACATCAGCAGTATCAGCGGTGATATAGATCTTCCCGATATAACCGGAGACGGTTTATGTGCCAGCAGCGCAAGCGGGGATATTAAGGTGCGGGGCACTCTGAGAAGGTGCCATGCCAGTTCTAAGAGCGGAAGCGTTGAAGTCAGAAGCCTTGGAGATATTGTGCTGGAAGCCAGCAGCACCAGCGGTGATGTCAATGTTAAATTAAATAATAATTCCAACGGATACCATATCCAGTCCAGGACCACCTCCGGAGAATTATACATTAATTATAACGGTGTTCATCAGCGGAACCTCAAAACAGGAAGCTATACCTTCGGCAATCAGGGAAGTGATCTTACCGTAAGCTCAGTGAGCGGTGATCTGCGGATATCGGATTGATAATAAAAGAGTATATTGATAAGGGGCCATTTCTCTGCATGCATAATTAATGCAAAGGAACGGCCCCTTTGCCGCGTAAAATTTGCTTTCAATCTATTGACGCTATATATTATTAATGATATAACGGAATGATAAGCCGGAATATTTTTAAGTGAATATCAATGGAAGCATAGATATGATAAGAAAGTGAGAAGCCTATGGATAATGATAAATTATTGAAAAGATTGGTGAAGCCTGCCGGAAAAATTGATGTAGTGATTGATACGGATACTTTTAATGAAATTGATGACCAGTTTGCATTGTCCTATTTGATAAAGTCGGAGGATAAGCTGAATTTGAAGGCAATTTATGCCGCACCCTTTACCAATGAAAGATCCTCCGGCCCCAAAGACGGAATGGAGAAAAGCTACGACGAGATTATGAGGATTCTAAAAATCATCGGCAGGGAAGACTACTGCGCGGTTACCTATAAGGGTTCCCAAACCTATCTGCCAGGTGAGACGGAGGCGGTTGATTCTCCTGCGGCCAGGGATCTGGTCGCACGTGCAATGGAACGGAAGGAAGAGAACCCTCTCTATGTAATTGCCATAGGTGCCATTACAAATGTAGCTTCTGCGATTCTGATGGAGCCACGTATTATCGACCGCATTGTACTCATCTGGCTTGGAGGTAATGGATATCACTGGATGGATAATAAGGAATTTAACCTGTTTCAGGATGTGGCAGGGGCAAGAGTAGTGTTTGGATGCGGTGTTCCGTTGGTGCAGCTTCCTTGTGGTGGCGTGGTTTCTGAGTTTCGGACCACGGGACCGGAATTGGAGCACTGGCTGAGGGGAAAGAACAGGTTGTGCGACTATTTGATTGATGCCACCATTCAGGAAGGGCAGAGCATGGGAGTAAGCTGCTGGAGCAGGGTAATCTGGGATGTGACTGCAGTTGCATGGTTGTTGGAGGGGGATTTTATGGAGGATCGCCTGGAGCATAGCCCGATACCGGAGTATGGCGGCAGCTACCGTTTTGATGACAGCAGGCATTGGATGCGCTATGTCTATGAGATTCACAGGGATAAGCTGTTTGAACATTTATTTATGATATTAGCAAAAGAATAAGAAATGAGCCGCCGAATAAAAAGAGAAAGGATGATGGGAATTGTTCTTTATATCGGAAATTTGGCACCGTATTTGGCGCAATAAGGGGCGAAGCCTGCTGTCCGCAGGAATTGCCGCACTTTTGGTCTCCTTTGTCGGTTTATACCTTGGAAATATCCAAAGGAACGAGGCAACACTGAAAAGACTTGCCGATACGACGAAGATTACTGCACAGGTGACCAACCGGAACGGCTCCCGGCAAATCGGATTGGAGATACCGGTAAAGAGTCTGGATGCCCTGCTTTCAGCTGATATTGCGGAACCGGCCTATACAGCACGGGCCGGCGGAAATTTAGAACTGATCAACCGGGTGGAGCCTGTAAAGGCTTGCGACACCATAATTTCCGGGGCAAACTCTCTGCTTGCGCTGCCCTTTCTTAGCGGTGAAGAAATCACCTTTGCACAAGGGCGGGATGAAACTTATCTGGAGGGGGAAGAGCCCCTTTGCATCGTCAGTGAATCCTATGCCGCGCGGCATGATGTATCTATAGGAGATACCTTATCTTTTCCAATGTATATCTATAAGTATAACAGGGATGGGGCCTCCTTTCAGTTTATTGGAATAGGGGCTCCGGAGCTGACGGTCATCGGCATATTCTCGAAGAATGGCAAAGGAGATGATACAGAGGAGATGATCGTGCCGATAAACTGGCTTCGTCTGACGGTGGAGGAAAGCGGCAATGCTTTTTATTATGACTCGGCCCGCTGTATAGTTAAAAACCCGTTAAAGCTGAATGAGTTTAAGGCTTATATGAATGAAAAGCATTTTGGGGAAGTGCTTTCGAAGTCGGAGGACAGGCGCAGCGGAGACAGACTGATCGTACAGGATAAGATATTTGTCGAAACCGCCTCCAAGCTTCTTGAGAATATAAATACCTTCCGATGGTTTTGGATTCCTTTTTTCATAACTATTATTTCATTAATCCTGTTGGTATCCTTTCTGACGCTGCGCAGCTGCCGGCGGGAGATGGCGATTGCCAGTTCCTTGGGACGTCCGGGATTGGTAAGTGCAGCGTCAAGCTTTTTGGAAACCTTCCTGTTATACCTGGGCGGCTGTATATTCGCGTTGCCGGTGCTGGCGGGCATGGCGGGGGTCGGGATATCCAATATGCTGCCGGTTTGTATTTTATTCCTGGGGTGCGCATGTATCGGGATATGGGCAGCACTGGCATTGCTGCTGCGCTTTGATACCTTGGCGCTTCTGACAAAAATTGATTGACTTATTATTGGGACAGGGGGTGTGCTATGGAACGGTTAACGGTAGAGAATGTAAGCTATACCTATCAGGGAAAATATCAAAAGGTGCAGGCATTGAAAAATGTTTCATGTACCTTTGAAAAACATAAATTTTATGCGGTTGTGGGACACTCCGGCAGTGGAAAAACCACGCTTTTGTCCATGCTGGCAGGCTTAGGGGCACCCACCGCAGGAGCGGTCTGTGTGGATGGTAAGAATCTGAGGGAAATAGGAACGGAACGGCACCGCAGGGAGAATGTTTCAGTTATTTATCAGGCATTTAATCTGTTTCCGGCTCTGACCGTTTTGGAAAATGTTATGTATCCCATGCAAATATCGGGCAGAGCAAAAAAGGAAGCAGCCGGACAGGCGAAGTCCCTGCTTGGCAATGTCGGCATCACGGAAGAGCAGTACAGAAAATTTCCTGCGATGCTCAGCGGAGGGGAGCAGCAGCGCGTAGCCATTGCACGGGCCTTGGCCTCCAGAGCCGAAGTGATATTGGCCGATGAGCCTACAGGAAATCTGGATACGGAAAATGGAACCATTGTCATTGAGCTTTTGAAGAGGCTTGTGAGGGAGGAAAGCTATTGCGTTATCGTGGTGACGCATGATTTGAGTATTGCCGCGCAGGCGGATATCGTCTATCGGATGACGGACGGCAATCTGACAATGGAGAAAAACCAATAATACCCATGCCGATATGGGTTTGCATTTGCGGGAGGAAGAAATATGATTAATAGCATAAGGCAGCTCTTACGCACCCCATTTAAGCTGATATTATTCTTATTGCTGTGCTCTATGAGCACGGCGCTGTTGGTATTCGGGCTTCATCTGTGGATTAGTACGGCTGAAAAGCTGAAGACTGTGGAAGAAAGCTTCACTACCATCGGCATGGTCACACAGAAGGAGGATGCCATAGAAATTACCGGTCAGTGGGATGCCGCATCCAAGAGCTATACAAACATCGATGAGCGGGTGTATAATAAGCTGCTGCCGGAAACGATCCTGCAATTTGAAGGTGCGAATTACCTCAGCGGTCCGGAAAAACGTCCCTTTTATGGTGCGTATATGCCTGATTATCATAAGATGTTCGAGGGATCTGGATTTTCGGAGCGGTACATCATTCTGGAGTTCAGTCCGGAAGAGGATTGTGTCCCGAATCAGCCGGTGCGTGTTAATATCGGAAAGGTATTGCTGGGAGAAACCTTTGGCAGCCAACAGCTATGGTATTGTGACCACCATAAGGAAAACCCTGCTCCTCTCTATGCTGAAAAAACATACATCGCCTGCCTTTCCCTGTATGACAATACACATGCTGAAGCGCGGATGGGTACTAAGATTGAATTTGTCCCATGGTCGGGAAGTATATATTCCAGCCAATTTGATAAAACAGGAAGAAAGCTGGAAAGTGAATTAAATTTGAGCGAGCCGCTGTCCTGCGAGGAGGTCACGCAAGATTTCTATCAGACAGGCCGTGGCAGGTATTGGATTAAGTTTATAGAAACACTTCACCAAATCGATGAAAGCATACCGGTTCTGCCTACGGACAGCTTGGAACTTCTTCCCGCATTTCATGGCGGAAAAGCCGCTGTCATTGACGGCAAGGAAATTACAGCGGAGGAATTCGAAAGCGGAGAGGCTGTATGCATGATTACAACAGATTTTGCCCGAGCCAACAACCTCACGGTGGGCGATATGATTTCACTTCCGCTATATTTCGCACATTATGGGGAGGATGCAAGCCATGTATTCGGCTATGGATATGGCGCAATCTGGTTTTCGTTATTAAATGCGCAGGGAGAGGTTTATCCTGTGTTCTGGGAGGAGGAATACAGAATTGCCGGCATCTACCGGTATAGCGGCGGACAGCTGGGAGGCTTCCTTGGAAGAACTGAGATGGGACGTGACATGGTAATCATTCCGTCCGAGTCAGTGAAGGCCTCGGATGAAAATAACATTCTTGATTTTGGCCCGATGCTGGATACGAATACATCTTTCCAGATTCCCAATGGATCCATTGCCAAATTTGAGGCGGCATTTACCGAAGCCGTGCCGGAGAGCAGCTTGCTGGAAATCACCTATGACGATAACGGTTACGAACAAGTCAGCGGTAATTTGAGAAGAACAAAGGATATCGCAGTTTTATTAGGGGCGATAGGCCTTCTCTCCGCTTTGGCTATTTTTATGCTTTTGCTGTATTTCTTTGTTGTAAAGCAGAAAAAGCGCACGGCAATAGAACGTTCCCTGGGAATGAGCCGTGGTCAGTGCCGGATTTCCCTGATCAGCGGCATCATGCTTCTGACCATTGTCTCCACTGTCCTGGGAAGTATCATAGGCTCAAGCCTTATCAGGCAAATGCCGAAAATGGGCACAGCAAATTCCGCGGGTTACAGTACGATGTATAGCAGCTGGGCGCAGCAGGAGACGGACTCAGAAGCATTGAATCAGCTTGGGATGGATAGCTCGGGTGCGGCAGGACTTCTCTATTTCATTGTTCCTGCCCTGCTTTGCTTCTTTATGCTTGGAGCCTCGGTAATCCTCGTTAATCGAAATCTGGATATCGAGCCTATTCTGTTGTTGAGCACCAGAGAAGACTAAAATAAAACGCAGTTAAATGTGCACTGGTAAAATCCAGTAAGTGCATTGGTAAAAGCCGTAAGTGCATTGATAAAAGTCGGTAATTGCATTGGTAAAATCCAGTAATTGCATTGATAAAAGCCAGTAGTTGCATTGATAAAAGCCGTAATTGCACTGATAAAAGTCGGTAATTGCATTGATAAAAACTGATAAATGCATAGAAACGTATTAGAAGGGTATATTTGAGAAACATATTAATAGAAAGCATATGAAACACTAATGACAGAAGACATGAATATGATAGAAGATAGGAAAAGGCAGCTTTCATATAGAATGAAACGATTTGTACGGCAATCTCGTCTAATATTTAGTGTTGTTAATACAATATGCTGAATAAGGAGGTAGTTAGTGATGTGTGGCAACGATTTATGGAATTCAAAAAAGTCAAAAAGATATAAGTTATCTAGATGGATAGGGTTGTTTTGCATGCTATTTGCGATATCCATGACAGCCATAGCATGCAAGGGGCCGGCAGAGGAAGCCCCCGGCGGGAATGGCAAAGACGAAGATACGATAAATCAACCCTCCGCTATGCCTTCGGCGGAGCCGACGGTGCCAGGCGGGGAAGAGGATGTGGAACCGACGGCACCCGGGGAAGCAGAGCCCACAGCAGAACCCACACCTTCCGAAACGGAGGTTACAGCAATTCCTACAGCCACGGGGAAGCCGGAGCCCACGACGGGGCCGACGCCTACCAAAAAGCCTGCTCCGACTGTAACTCCAAGCCCGGACTCCGACTTTGTTCCCTCGGATGAGGTGGTTCATAGTATGACGGCATTCCAACAGGGAAATTATCTCTTCTACAAATCAGGAAAGTTTACTGAGGCATTCATTGCTTCAAAAAACCTAAAGACCTCCAAGGTGACAAAGCTGGTTGATTTAGGGGAGATCTATTTAGGCTCCAGCCAGTTTTATTTAAAAGGAAGCAATCTTTATTATCATTCTGCCGAGGATATCTACCGTGTTGGAGTGGACGGAAAGAATAAGATAAGATTGTACAAAGGTACGGCAACGATCTTGGGAATCCATGAGGAGGATGTCCTGGCGTTAGAAAGAAAAACCAGAGAAATTATACGAATCAGCAAGGAAGGAGAAAAGAAAACCCTGGTAAAGCTGGATTCTATTGATTCCCTTGAGGCGGTCATGGCAGAGGATGGGATCTATTATATCAACAAGAGCTCCTACTATAACTCGAAGGAGAAGTCCACGGACCGGTTGTATCATATTAATTTTAACGGAAAAAATAAGATTGAGGTTTATGCGGCACAATACATCTATGATTTGAAATCCAACGGGAAGGATCTGTTCTTTATAGCGCTGAAAGAAGCACCGGAAGGAATGGAGCTGAATAAGATTGTGAATTATATGGCTGAGACATTGCATAGCGTGAGTGGGGAGGAACTTGAGGCCCAGGGCTATGAATGGATTGATTCCCATGTCTTTAAATTGCTTGCAGCAAATTCTGACCGTGTATTTTATGGCATTTACCCTACCGGGATATATTCTGTCGGAACGAACGGAAAGGATTTCGGCCTGTATATGGATGCGGCCAAAGAGATAGAAGGAATCAATGGCTCTGCTTACTTTAGCAGGGGAGATATGGATGGGAATTATCTTAAGATAGTATTTGACTGTGATGAGGATCCGGTTGAGGTGTATCTCATTGATACTGGGGATAAATCCACCATTCAGTTTGAGGGAGGACATTATATTTCCGGAAGCATTGATGTGGAGGGAGAGTATGTCTACTACTGTAAGACCCCAAAATATGATCGCTATGGAGACTTTCCAGAGGAGTATGAGTTCGGACAAAGCAAGCTTTCAGAGCTTAAGTAGCGGAAAGGAAAGCGGCTAAGGTTCGGGATATTCCTATCAATGCAGGGAGAAAATAAAAGAGGATTAGGTGAAAATATTTGAATTGCGTGAAGCTCTAAGATTTTGAAAACAGGGCCTCACGCAATTTGTATTATACAGGCTATGGTTCAGCTTAATTATTCGATATAGTTTATGCGGCATACCAGCTTTCCTGGCTGCGGTACATCTTCGCATATACTCCGTTTTGTCTTATTAATTCTTCATGGGTTCCCTGTTCGGTTATTTGGCCTCCCTCAAACAATACAATTCGATCCGCTCTTTTGGCGAAGCCCAGACGATGGGAAATGAAAAGTACGGTCGTTGCCTCCAATCTGTCAAGCGTTGCTTCCTGCTATGTTCTTGCCGCCAACGAGTGCTGTCCGCTTCCGTTTGCCATCTATGCCGATGAGCAAATGGTGGGGTTTGTGATGATCGGAGAGCAGTACCAGAATCGGGGCTACGGGAGAGAGGCGATGGAGAAAATCCTGGATTATATCCGGACCTTATCATATCCTTTACGATTGTAATTGCTCCATAGATGATAGATTGTCCATATATCATGTTCACGGCTTCATGCCGAGGGTGAAAGCAAAATCCCATCTGAACTCCAGGTATATGAAGTCTGTTTATTTGACGGAAGAAAATTATAATGAACTGTACAATCAGCCATACAGCTGGCAGATATCGAGCCAGCTGTCATTTTTCCGTGAAAACATATGTCTGTTTGTCGGATGCAGTTTAGCCGATCCCAATATCAGAAGATTGCTTGAGATGACTAAGAAAGAGAAAAAGACGCATTTTGCCATCCTTACTAAGGACGCAATGACGGCAAGAGATCTTACGATTGCAGCGAATCACTTCTCCCGAATAGGGATAGAGGTGATATGGGTGAATGATTTTTCGGATATCACGAAAACATTGCAGTTACTGATTTAATAACCCTTTGCTATTGCTGCTTTCTCTGCGGCGTCGGAGGTCATGTCAGAAGAAGTAATTGCATAAGGCTTCACATTCACCGTGATGTTTTTACCGTCTGTGGTGAAGACTATGCTGCCCTGCTTATCTGTCCGGTAAAGCTTAATGGCCCGTTCCTTCATAGCTCGCATGGTTGCTGAATGCGGATGCTCGTATTTGTTTCCTTTCCCAACGCTGATTACAGCATATTTCGGGTCAACCTCATCAAGGAAGTTAACTGTACTGCTGGTAGAAGAACCATGATGGCTAAGCTTTAATACATCGGCAGATAAATCGATGCCGTTCTCAAGCATCTCGGCTTCTGAGACAGTCTGGGCATCTCCTACGAGCAGGAAAGAATTACTTTTATAGGTAAGCTTTATTCCAATGCTATAATCGTTTAAGGACTCGTAACTGGATGCGTTTGGAGAAATTATGACAAAGGATGCGCTGCCAAGAGTATAGGTATCCCCAACTGCAGGCCTTGTGATAACAAGGTTATTATCTGCGATGGCGTCCAGTACATCCTCGTAATTTTCTGAATCAATCGAAACATCCGGTAAGAGTACATGATCTACTTTAAACGCATTAATAACAGTATCCAGCCCTCCGATATGATCATTGTGCGGATGAGTGCCGATAACGTAATCCAGTCTTTTTACTCCAAGCTTTTTAAGATACTTTGTAACGGTAGTTCCCTTTTCGTTTATTCCTGCATCAATAAGCATAAAGTGGCCATTATCTTCGATCAGAATGGAATCTCCCTGGCCGATATTAATAAAATGCAGCTTGACTGTTGCTTTTCCTGCGGGGGTAGGTGTATTGTTTATTTTATCGGAGGGAGCAGGGGCAGCCGTAGGTGTGATCTCTGAAGCAGGGGTAGGAGCATTTGTAGGTGCAGCCTCTGAAGCAGAGTTCGATGAATCTGTTGGTGTGGCTTCCGAAGTAGGGTTAGGTACCTCGGTTGGTATAGTTTCTGACGTAGGGTCGGAAGCATCCGTGGGTGTAATGCCCGGAATAACGGTTGGCTTTCTGTTATTATCAGATGCAGTGGATTGTATAAGGAGAAATATCGATATAAACAATATTGTTACAACCCCAAGCAGGGCAAGAAGGAACGCTGTTTTGTTTCTTTTATTCTTATTCATTGTTAAACTCCTTGTGTAATATGGGTTAATGAAAGCTTAGCGGCGGCGATTTCCAGCTCCGAGCGCATGCTCACAAGCAAGCTTGCAGCATGCTCACTACGCTTTTATTATATCATAAATACAAGCATAGAGTTCATGAACTTCGATTTTAGCCGCATTAATGCAAAACGATTTAAATTCAATAATAACAAGTTTGCGCTATCGAAACACCGAAATATTCGCCAATGCGGAAAATTGATCTAATATTGCTTAAGACTCTGGTTCTGAATTAATTGGGCACTAATGTAAAAACAAAGATACCGTTGCATGACTGGATAGTATGTAATGGTATTTTTATGTCTGACACGCACGGTTTTGAGTTTCGTTTTGATTTTGTTTCCGAAAATCAGGGGAATAGGATGCCAGTGGGGTAAAAAATGACAAAAACCAGCATTTTAACTTCATTTTTTCCATAAATGTAGTATAATATTGGTAAGCAAACTACAGTGCCGAACGAAGCGGGACGCACATAGGGGCCAAATGGTATCAGAGAATGAAAATGTTCAGGAGGAAAATATGAATGAAGGATTCCATAGCGAATGTCAGTAAGGTAATTGCAGCTGCCTTATGTGTGACTTTTTTGATGGGCGCTTGTACGGGTCAGGGAGTACAGGGAAAGCTGGACCCCGATGATCCGGTTTCAATCGAGATATGGCATTATTATAACGGACCCCAGAAGCTGGCATTTGATGACCTTGTGACAAATTTCAACGAGACGGTAGGACAGGAGCAGGGGATCATCGTGGAGGCCTTTGGACAGGGCAATGTCAATGAACTGTTTCAAAAGGTGCATGATGCGGTCGATAAAAAGGTAGGTGCGGGTGATGTGCCGACTATGTTTGCCGCTTATACGGATACGCTGTATGATTTGGATCAGCGGGGAATGGTGGCGGATTTAAGCAGCTATTTTACCGAAGAGGAGCTGGACGAGTATGTGGATGCCTATATAGAGGAAGGCCGCTTTGAAGGGAAGGAGGGCTTGAAAATCTTTCCTACCGCGAAATCAACTGAGGTTATGGTAATCAATAAAACAGACTGGGATCAATTTGCTGCGGAAACGGCCACATCGATGGAGACGCTGAGGACAATTGAGGGGGTTGTGGAAGCATCAAAAGCTTATTATCAGTGGACAGATGCAAAGACGCCGGATGTTCCCGATGACGGCAAGGCAATGTTTGGGCGGGATGCCATGGCGAACTATATTATTCTTGGATATTATCAGTTGGCGGGAGAAGCTCTCTTTTCCAAAGAGGGCGGCACGGTTTCCTTTGAACCGGATGAAGCTGCTTTTCGTAAAATATGGGACAACTATTACATCCCCTATATTAACGGTTGGTTCGGTGCGTATGGACGGTTCCGCTCGGATGATGCAAAAACAGGAGATATCATTGCATTAGTAGGTTCTACGCCCGGCGCGTACTATTTTCCGGAGGAGGTTACACTGGAGGACGATACCAGCTATCCGATTGAAGCTGCAGTATTTCCCGCCCCATGCTTTGAGGGGGCGAAGCCGAGTGCAATTCAGCAGGGTGCGGGCATGTCAGTCATCGCCTCCGACCCGAAGACTGAACTGGCGGCGGCCACTTTTTTGAAATGGTTTACCAGGGAGGAGTGTAATATTGATTTTGCAATATCCTCTGCCTATCTTCCGGTAAAAAAAGAGGCGAACAATGTGGCGCATATTGAAAAGTCAAAGGACTTTCATGCACTTGCTCCTGCGGTTAGGGACGCACTTACAACATCTGCCGGCATTGTCAATGAATATACGCTGCATTATGAAAAAGCATTTTCAGGTTCCTCTAAAGTTCGTGAGGTAATGGAACATTCCCTTTCTGATCGGGCAAAGGATGATTATGCACAGATCCACGCTCTGGTAGAAAGCGGAATGTCCATGGAAGCGGCAGCATCATTATATGCAACAGATCAAAACTTCCGGGAATGGTATCAGGACTTTATCAACAAGGTTCGTGCTGAAATCGGTGCTGACGAATAAGAAGAGGATACAGATGAAACAGAAACGAGTCAAAATAAAGGGAAAGAAATCCGGTCGCTCTATGATGAGCCGTATTCTGATTCCGGTCATTATTGCGTTGTTCGTACAGGCAGGGCTTTTTTCCGTTAATATCATTCTGGGCGGTACGATCAAAAAGCTAAATCATAATGCATTTGATATTCTGAACGGACAAGTGATTAATCGACGTAATTATCTGGAAGGCGAAATGTTGGGGCGCTGGTCCAACCTGGACCCGACAGCGGCTGATATCGGTACTATATTTGATCAGAAGCAGGACGGGAAAGAGACGGATTTTACGGATGGTATTTATCAAAACGAAATTTTGATGCAAAGCTCTCAGAAACTGATCGGTTTACTGCGCCGCAATCTTGTGACGGGTGTTTTTCTCATCCTGACAGATGGGGAGATTTATAATGAGGCGGGCCATCTGCAAAGGTATGCCCTCTATATACGGGATATGGATCCGGCGACAAGCTCGGTGAATAATTCGGACTTGCTGCTGCTCCATGCTCCGGCGAGTATTTCCAAGCAACTTGAAATTCCCCTTGATTCCAATTGGCGGTCATATATGAGCTTTGATCCAAATAATCCGGATAACTGGAGCTACTTTAGAAAGCCGTATGAGGCGGCAATTGCCCATCCTGAAATCGGTGAAAAGGATTTGGGCTATTGGTGTCCGGCTTTTCGCTCTCAGGGAGACAGTATTGATATCATTACCTATTCGATGCCGATCCGTGATAGGACAGGGAAGGTTCATGCGATCCTAGGAGTGGAAATATCCACGGATTATCTTGGCAAGCAGATTCCATATCGTGAGCTGAATACGGAAAAACAGGGAATGTATCTTATTGGCATGTCTGGCAAAGATACGCTCACTTTTGATATACAGCTTTCTACGGGACCATTCTATAAGCACCTCTTCAACGAGTCGGCACGGCTGCAGCTCAAAAAGCAGGAGGAATATGCCGATACCTATGAGGTGGCGGACAGCAACTTCCGCGGCAAGGACAAGGTATATGGCTGTATTCAGTATTTTGAGCTTTATAATACCAATACCCCTTTTGAGAATGAACGCTGGGCTCTGATCGGAATGCTGGAGGGAGAACAGCTGCTGGGATTTTCTCATGGAATGATGGATTCCATCTGGATGACATGGGGCCTTTCTTTGCTTTTGGGACTGACTGCCGCATGGGCGGCCAGCCTGCTGCTGGCAAGGCCGATTACGCAATTGCTGGTACAGCTTCGCGAGAGTGATCCCCGGCATAAACTTATGCTGGATAAGCTTAGGATTTCAGAAATCGATGAGCTTTCGGGAGCGATTGAAACGCTAAGCGCACATGTCGCCCATGAGGCGAGCCGCCTTTCCCAGATCATTGATATGGCGGGTGTAGAAATCGGAGCTTTTGAATCTCAGCTGGATTCCAATCGGATGTTTTGTACCGACAGCTTTTTCGATATGCTTGGATTTGAAAATAAATTAGAGAGCGACGGGACCATCAAAAGAGAGGAGTTTGATGCGCTGCTCGCTACCCTGGATGATCGGATCGAAGATCGGACAGAGGACGACAAGATCAAAATCTTGCATATACCACGGGAGACAGGAGAAGAACGCTGGCTGCGCCTGAAGGTTGTCAATACGGGCGAGCGCATCATGGGCGTCGTGAGTGATATCACGCAGGAGATTTTGAAGCGCCATCAGCTGGAGCGGGAGCGGGATTATGATTCATTGACCGA
Source organism: Bacillota bacterium (assembly GCA_023423045.1). Lineage (GTDB taxonomy): Bacteria > Bacillota > Clostridia > Lachnospirales > Lachnospiraceae > Mobilitalea. The sequence goes on from JAFAGA010000060.1 coordinate 45,323, forward strand.
TTTGCTTAACAGACGTGCATTCAGCTTTGAACTGGCTAAACGTTTCCAGAACCCGGAAGAGCTTGGAATTGCGGCAATGGTGATGCTTGACCTGGATAATTTGAAATTTATTAATGATTCCTACGGTCATGATTGCGGCGATGAATACATCCGCAGAGTGGCAGATGCATTGCGGCATTATTCACCGGAACAGGCACTGATTGCCCGAATGTCCGGAGATGAATTTTATGTGTTGTTTTCTGGTTATTCCTCCCGGGAGGAGGTGCAGAAGATGATTCGCCGATTGGAGGAAGGCGTGCGCCATACGACATTCTTACTGCCGGACCATTCCCGGATCAATATCCGTGCGTCTGCTGGTGTTGCTTGGTATCCGGATCATGCTACTTCCTATGAAAAGCTTCTTAAATACGCTGATTTTGCCATGTATCAGGTGAAAAATACGACGAAGGGAGAGTTCGGAGAGTTTGATCTGGAGCGCTACAACAAGGATTCTTACTTAATCCATAATCAGGAGGAAATCAACCGCCTGATCGATCAGGAGCTGGTAACCTTTCATTTTCAGCCGATTGTGGATGCACGGACCGGAGCGGTGTTTGGCTATGAAGCCCTGATGCGTCCGACGATGCAGAAAATCAAAACTCCGGGCGAGGTATTGATGCTGGCCAAAGCGCAATCCAAGCTTTACAGCATTGAAAGCCTTACATGGAGGCGCAGCCTTGATGAATTTGAGCAATTGAGCGGCTTGGAACCCGGTGTCCGCGTGTTTGTGAATTCAATCTCGAACCAATTGCTGAATGAAAAGGATAGCCAGTGGGTTCAGGAGCTGTTTTCTCATTTGCTGCCGCGGGTGGTGATTGAGATCACGGAGGAGGAGCGTTCGACGGAGGCGGAAACCAGCAGCAAGCTGAAATGGGCTGCGGATTGGGGATGTCAGGTCGCACTGGATGATTTTGGGACCGGATATAATTCTGAGGCAGCTTTGCTGCGAATCAATCCCGACTATGTAAAGCTGGATATTTCCATCGTACATAATGTGGATTCTGATATGAACCGCCGCAAGCTTTTGCAGAATATGCTTTCCTACGCGGAAAGCCGCGGCATCGGTGTAATCGCCGAGGGTGTGGAAACTGCCGCTGAGCTTCAAACCCTCATCGGAATGGGTGTGGATTATGTGCAAGGTTACTATATTGCCAGACCGCAGGCACAGCCTGAACCGATTCCCGAGTGGATTGTAGAGGAAATCAGAGGGGCATATGCCGAGGCATCTAAAACCCCCGCTGCACCATTGTATCGCGGAGCTTATTAAAGGAGAGCAACAGCCAGTAGAAAATAGACTAAATATACAAAAAAATGCAATATTATTTACACATCATGTATAAAATGTTATAATATGAAAGATAATGTAAATTTTATATGCAGAAATTAACACTAATGGCAACTGAAAGGACAAGAAGAATGGGAAAAAGAGCTGGAAAAAGGTATGTCAATGAAATCAAACTGGATATGGACCCCGTATATGTCGAAAATTCAATACAAGCATACCTAAGACAAAATGATTTTAAACCTGTGAATGAAGCCGGAGAAGATTTTTACAAAACAGGCGGAGCAATGCGTTGCTTTAAGTATGGGTACAACAACGGAGTATTGCATATAGAAGCTTGGCTTGGCAAAATCGGAAAAGAACATGATATCAGCGATGGAAAATTAGTGGGGTCAGCTTATAAGATACCATATTATAACAGTGTTCTATCTCTGCTGGGAGCATTGGAGAAGGACAGGCAGATGCAGCAATATATGGGCGCTCAAAGCTCTGAGCAGGCAGATGCGCAGCCTTATGGAGCGTATGTTCAACCCAATTCTGCCGTATTACAGGAAATCAATAAAACAAATGACAGAAATGCAGTCATTGCATTCTGGTTATCAATAGGCGCACTTGTACTGGTATTTGGATCAAAATTAAGTTTGTTAGTTAATGTAAGTTCTTATTATCTTGCTTTTACATATGGATTAAAATCAGGAAAAAGAGGTATGGCAGTAGCAGCGATTGTCATTAATTCGATTGCGACATTGATAGCAATCCTGATTCTCCTGGGTGGAATTTTGGGTTAATGGTAAGATAGATAATTTGGGATTGATGAATTATAACGGCTGAACGTGTGTAATAGCCGTTATTTTTCTTATATATGATGTTTTAATACTGCTTGATGAAAAGGAGAATAAACGTGCCGACAATTGGAATAGATTTGGGAACTACAAACAGCCTATGTGCATACTGGAGTGAAGATGGACCGGTTATCATTCCCAATGTCCTGGGCTCGAATCTTACACCTTCCATAATCAGCATTGACGAAAATAATGAAATACTGATAGGACAGGTGGCGAAGGAACGCTTGATCACGCATCCGCATTTGACTGTATCCTGTTTTAAACGTTATATGGGGACGGACAAACAATATTGTCTTGGAAAATATGTTTTCACTCCCATTGATCTTTCCGCTCTTATACTAAAAGCACTGAAGGCAGATGCGGAGTCATATTTCAATGAAGAAGTGAAGGAGGCTGTGATCAGTGTTCCGGCATATTTTAATGACAAACAGAGAAAGGCAACAAAACAGGCTGCGGAATTGGCCGGTTTTCACGTGGAAAGGCTAATCAGTGAGCCAACCGCTGCGGCTATCGCTTATGGGCTTCATCAGGAAAAAGATGAAACAAAGTTAATGATCTTCGACCTCGGAGGAGGGACATTTGATGTCTCCATTCTGGAGCTGTTTGATGGGATCATGGAAGTAAGGGCAATCGCAGGTGATAACTATCTGGGCGGTGAGGATTTTACCAATCTTATTGTTGATTATTTCGTAAAAAATGAAAATATCAATATGGACATGCTGGATACGAAAGAAAAATCAGCACTTTATAAGCAGGCGGAAATGTGTAAGCGAATGCTGGGAGAAAAAAATATCGGCAGTATGACCTTTACGTACAGGGGAGTGACATTAGAGCGTGAAATAAGTAAACCGGAATTTGAGAAACTGATGACTCCGCTGCTCCTCAGGCTTCGCCGGCCAATTGAGCGTTCCATGAGGGATGCGGATTTAAGGCCATCCGATCTCGACACAGTTATACTTATTGGAGGGGCAACCCGAATGCCGTTAATAAGATCTGCTGTGGGTAAAATGTTTGGAAAGCTTCCCTATAGCAATATCAATCCGGAGGAAACAGTAGCATTAGGCGCAGCAATTCAGGTGGCATTAAAAGAGAGAAACGAAGCATTAGATGAGATTATCTTAACGGATGTATGTCCATATACTCTGGGTACCTCTGTAGCCAGGGAAACATCGGATGGAAAATACGAATCCGGGCATTTTTTGCCCATTATAGAGAGGAATACACCAATACCGGTCAGCCGGATGGAACGTCTTTCTGCAATCAGGGATGGGCAGACGGAGATTAACCTTAAGATATATCAGGGAGAAAATCGAAAGGTAGACGGAAATATTTATCTGGGAGTATTACCTGTCAAAATTGCCCCGGCAAAAAGAGGCGAAGAGGTGATCGAGGTTCGCTATACCTATGATATTAACGGTATCCTGGAGGTTGAGATTACTGTTTTAAAAACCGGAGAAAAGAAGTCCTTAGTGATAGAACAAAATGCCGGTTCCATGACTAAGGAAGAAATCGAACAAAGATTAATCGCTTTGCAGGAAATCAAGATACACCCCAGAGATAAAATGGAAAATATACTTCTTCTTGCAAAGGGGGAACGGCTCTATGAGGAGGCATTGGGTGACAGAAGAGAGTATATAGGAGAATTGCTGCATTACTATGAAGGTATTTTGGATAAGCAGAATGAGCTGGAAATCCGAAAAGCAGCAAAGGCAGTGAGAGAAAAACTGGAAGCATTGGAAGGGTGGTTTGATTATTGATGAATGACTGGGGAAAGTTGGGCATCGAACCTACTCTGGATGCTTCTGAGATCAAAAAAGCATATGCGAAACAATTGAAATTAAATCATCCGGAGGATAATCCGCAGGGATATCAGGAGCTTCGGGAAGCATATGACAGGCTGCTAAAATATGTGAAAAATTATGCGCCCCGCCCGAATGCAGAAGCTCTAAGCCATGAGGATGCAGAAGAGAACAGTCGGGAGCAGCATATTAATGCAGGCCAAAGGATGGATTATCCGGAAGATGGCAGAGACGCTGCTTCATTGTATGACGACGGTTATTCTGTGCAGGAGGATGAGGTCGAAGGTGTAATCAGCGAGTTTTTTGATAAGGTACATCAGCTCTATCAGAATTTTTTTGAAAGAATTGAATTTAAGAATTGGGAAGAATTATTAAACAGTGTTATCATATGGAATCTGGATGCGATGAAAATTGTAAACAGAAGGATGCTGGAATTTTTATCAATGAACCGCCTGTTACCCAGGAATATATGGAAATATCTGAACCGTTATTTTGAATGGAGTGCTCAGGAGGAATATATAAGAAGCACTTATGAAGCCGCCTTTGCCGATTACCTTTTTCTTCAAATCGGGAATAAAAGAGTCCTTCGTTATTGTTGCTTTGACAGAAGGTTAAACATCAATTATGGGGAGTATGTTTATTATCGGGAAACAGCTTTTATGGCTTTATTGAACAACGACTTCAAAAATGCGGAGATGTATCTTGATAAAGCAGCCGAACTATATTCAGGAGATCCGGATCTCCATTGTCTAAGGGGAGAGTTTTACATGCGAACCAAGGACTATCAAAGAGCGGAATATGAATTCGGATCAGCCCTCGCCATAAACCCAAATGACCTATATATCTATTATTACAAGGCAAACGTCTATTATGATGTGGGACTTTATACGGAGGCCCTAAAAATATGTAATATGATAAGCAACTCAGGCCGGTATAATTATGAACTTCTGACATTGGCCGGTAAATGCTATTTTAAGATGGGTAATCTAAAAAAAGCCGAAAGAATATTCCTTGACAACCTGAGAATAAATCCCTCTGACAGCGAGGTAAAAGAATGTCTTGTACAAATTATCAGCCAATACTCGCTTTATATTACAAAACATAGGTTTGCATTGGGAACGCAGATGAGAATTAACAAAATTGTGAAAGAACTGCGTGATCCCTTACAAGGGAATGGCGGTCAAAGCCGCCCTATGGATACCGGGCATTTGATTGCAATCCTCCTGGGCTTTGTTTTATTTATACTGTTTGGTGTGGCTCTAATTAAATCCTCATTTAATAGTGTGAGAGGGATAGGAGTCATAGCAGCCATATTAGTATTATTAGCCAGATATTTAATCAAGAGATTTCGAGAAGGAAAATCCCAAAGAGGCAGCTGAGGAGGGCTTACGAATATTTTCCTGATTCTTATACGCTTGTCTCGCTGGCATATACCATTCGTTGGCGTTCTGATGAAAATTGAGTATCCTGCAGTGTATGCCGAGGTTAGGTTAGAAGCTGATTATAAATCAAAAAAAGCATTGCTGTGCGGATGTTATCGCCAGAGGAGGGTGGATATTTCAGGCTTCCATCTGTTTAGTCACTTGCATTTATGGGGAGATATGATATAATGAAAGCGGAATGAGGAAATGCAAGCTTGCTTGCGATTTCCGATTGGAGCAACAAGATCATGAATGCGTTTTATATTCATGATATAATCAAAGCGTAGTGAGCCTGATGCAAGCTTGCTTTTGAGCATGCGATCGGAGCTGGAGACCAGGAACGAAGTTCATGGCCAAAATGACGAAATAAGATAGAGAGGAACAATTCTGTGAAACCTACAACTAAGATTATAGTAGTGAGACTTATCTCCGCGCAAAGACCACAATTTAAAAATGTCGGCTATGCTTTGCTCGGAGGTCTCATTTCTTAAAACAGCTGGTGCCAAATTATATTCAATAATTCTCATGATATTCTTCATGGGGATTAGTTTGAGTACCCCATTTTGGCACCCTGGTTTAAGAAAAAGTGATCAGGATTAAATCCATTGATATGTGACTGCAGCAGCATTGGCCTGTCTGCAGTTTTTTTATATATTAGGAATGTTGTATCATGAAAAAACGTTAGTGAAACTGACGTCTTTTCTGATTGGACTGAATCATAAAACTGTCAGACAGGTTTTGCAGCAGCTAACCTGATCCGGCAGTTTTTTGTGCTTTAAATAGCCGATTTAGCAGAGGTTTTAAAGAAAGGAAAAGAATATCCATGGTTTATCAAATCAATAACGGACTTGTAAAATATGCATCCGATGTCATACTGGATCATATTAATTTTGAAATAAGAAATACAGAGAAAATCGCAGTTGTCGGCCGAAACGGCTGTGGAAAGACAACGTTGTTTAAGCTGATTGCCGGAATACTTCCGCTGGATAACCTGGACAGTGATGAAAACAGCTGGATCAGCAAGACAGGGAATACAACCATTGGGTTCTTACAGCAGATCAGCTTTGAGAATGAGGATTTAACAGCGGAGGAAGAGCTTTTGAAAGCCTTTGAAACCTTGCTTGAATGGAAGGTAAAGCTGGAACAGCTTTGTATCCGGATGGAAACAGACCAGTCGAGGGAAGTGCTGGAGAGTTATTCAAGAATACTGGAGCTATTTGAGAGCTTCGGAGGTTATACTTATCAATCGGAAATGGAAACCGTTGTTACCAAATTTGGATTTGCCCTGACGGATCTGAAACGTCCCATAAGAAACTTTTCCGGCGGGCAGAAAACGAAGCTGGCGTTTATTCGGCTTCTGTTAAGCAGGCCCGATGTTCTGCTGCTGGATGAGCCTACCAATCATCTGGATCTGCCTACGATTGAATGGCTGGAGCGGTATTTAAAGCAATATCCCAAAGCGGTGGTTATCATTTCCCATGACAGAATGTTTTTGGATAAGATATCAGATGTCACTTATGAAATCGAGCACAGGAAGATGACACGATATCAGGGTAATTATTCGGCATTTGTAAAGCAGAAGAGGTTAAATTGGGATAAGCAGCAGAAAGACTATCAATTGCAGCAAAAGGAAATCACAAGGCTTATGACATTAATCGAGAAGTATAAGCATCATCCAACCAAGGTAGCGATGACCAAATCCAAGCTGAAGCAGATCGAACACATGGACCGGGTTGAGGCACCGGAAAAATACGACCTTAAGACCTTTCGTGCAGAGTTTAAGCCGCTAAGAGCAGGAGGGCAGGAGGTTCTAAAGGTAAACCGACTCATGATCGGCTATGACAAGCCGCTATGCGAAGTGAGTTTTGAACTAAAGAAGGGGCAGAGGCTAGCAGTGATCGGTGAAAACGGGATCGGAAAATCGACACTTCTAAAAACGCTGGTGAAACAGGTTGATCCGCTGGAAGGAGCATTTTTCTACGGATTCCAAATTGATCCGGGCTATTTTGATCAACAGCTTGCCCAGAATGAGAATGACAGGACTGTACTGGAGGACTTTTGCGAAGAATTCCCTGATATGCTTTTGTCGGAGGCTCGTTCTGCTCTCGGCTGCTTCTTATTTACTCAGGACACAGTATATAAAAAGGTTTGTCAGCTGTCAGGAGGAGAAAAGGTTCGGCTGAGCCTTGCCAAAATTCTGAAGAAAAGACCCAATCTTCTTATTCTGGATGAACCGACGAATCATATGGACATCGTTGGGAAGGAAGCGCTGGAGGCTATGCTTATGAACTATGAAGGTACCGTTCTGTTCGTATCCCATGACCGGTATTTTGTACAAAAGATAGCAGATTCGCTGCTGGTACTGGAAAAGGATAAGGTGAATTATTATCCTTTTGGTTATCAGGAATATATAGAAAGGGAGCTCCCCTCCATGGAGGCGGAAACTTCCGTTCAGTTTGCAGTTCGGGCAAACATCTCCAAGGCAGTTCCAAGAGGAAAAGAGTGGGATAGAAAGGCTCAAGACAGAATGAAACAGGCGATGAGAAAGCTGGAAGTGATGGTAGAAGAGACGGAAAGGGAGATCGACAAAATAAAAGCATTGATGGAAAGTCCGGAAATCGCTTGTGATTATGCTAAATTGAATGAAATAAATGCTCAGTTGATTAGGGAAGAGTGTATGCTGGAGGAGTATATTGAGAATTATGTGAAGTATCAGGAGAAGATGGAGGAAATGGATGAAATAATTGATTGAGCGGTGCTTTTAGATTCACAATTATTGTGCTGCTTACCCGTTTGGATAATGGGAATAATAAGCATGGGCCAGGGATCTAAATCCTGGTCTTGTGAATAATAGTATTGGCAATGGAATAAATGCCGATATATTGATAAGGCCCTGGATTCTTGGCTGAATATAGAAGGAGGAATACATGAAGCACATTGCAATCCTATCCGATACCCATGGCCTGCTGCGAGAGTACGTCATTGCTGAACTGGCTGCGGCCGATTGCGCCATCCACGCCGGTGATATCAACACCCCATACATTGTCGAGTCCATGCGACAGCTTGGAGAGACCCATGTGGTGCGTGGTAACAATGACAGGGAATGGGCAAAAACCCTGCCTAAAAGCATTACTGTCACAATTGAAGGCGTGCGCTTCTTCATCATCCATAACAAGAAAGATATCCCTAAATGCTTGACAAATGTGGATGTGGTGGTCTATGGACACTCTCACAAATATTCCGCTGAGGTTATTGATGGAGTGCTGTTTCTCAATCCTGGCAGCTGCGGTAAGCGGCGTTTTGATTTGGAGATCACGATGTGCCGTATGACTGTGGACGCAGGGCACTACCAGTACGAAAAAGTGATGGTTCCTCTTAAATAAGCTTATTCCAACCGAAACCCCCATGACACCATTGGTATGGGGGTTTTGCTAAAAGGGACAATTGAGACAGGATATATCATTTCAGAGAAGCCTCTTATTAAGATAACTTTCAAAATCCGCAAATAGAGTGGAATGCCAATGATACCTACATTCAAAAAGAAGGGATCAACCACGATTTCGGCGTATTTAATTCACCTGATGAATTCTTTAAGAAATATCAGCAGCGGCTGTCACCGCTGAAAAGATGGATTTATCAGAATGTCGGACGTAAGCTTATGAATCGCAATGTAGAAAGAATTCGTACTTAACTTAACATTAAATAAAGGAGGTATAAGGTTATGACAGACAATTTCAAATATAAAGTAAGTGAGGCTGTTACAGCGTTAAAATTCGATGATTATTATGTATGGGATTGTTCGGTAATTAAATCAGGCGGCAAATATCATATGTTTTCTTCAAGATGGGATAAAAAACTGGGGTTTGGATGGAGTTGGATTTTTAACAGTGAAATCATTCATTCCGTATCTGACACACCGGAGGGACCCTATCAATTTAATAATGTTGTTCTTCCGCGCCGTGGCAAAGAATTCTTTGATGGTATGAATACACACAATACTTGCATCAAAGAATATAATGGGAAATTCTATCTTTACTATATGGGATGTACTTATAGTGGAGATATTCCTCAAAGTGGTGAGAACATTCTTCACGAATATGCATTGGAGACATGGAACAGAAAACGTGTGGGTATTGCCGTCGCAGATGATATCAACGGAGAATTCTTAAGGCGCAATACACCTTTGATTGAACCCAGAGATTGTTCTTTTTGGGATTGTACAATAACGACGAATCCTTCCGTTGCGATCCTTCCGAACGGGAAAACATATATGATTTACAAATCTCGTCAAGCAATTGGTAAACCTCTTCAGCTGGGTATTGCTGTTGCAGACAGCCCCGAAGGAGAATTTATAAGACTTTCAGACAAACCCATTCTCAACTTCGAAGATGAAGATTTTCATATTGAAGATCCATTTATATGGTACGATACAGACAAAAAGAAATTCTGCCTGATAGCAAAAGATGACAGCAAAAATGGTTCTCACGGTATAACCGGCGACTGGGGAAGCGGATTTTACGCAGAGAGTGATGACTGTATGGATTTTGAAATTGCACCCAATCCTATGGTGTATTCGAGAAAAATCAAATGGAAGGACGGCAGTGAAACGGTGCAATGCAATTTGGAAAGACCGTCACTGCTGTTTGATGAAAACGGCAAGCCGACACATATTTTTTGTGCAAGCGGGAATGGTGACGAGCCGTACGTTTTCGAGGGGGAAACATTTATTGTATGCATGAAACTGGAAGAGAAATAATGAATGCTTTATCCTGTATATAATGTCCAACTATGAATTATATCTTTGTCTAAGGAAGTACAAATGACTAGCGTTACCGAATACAGTAGATGTCTGCTTAGATAATCAAAAATCTGATTTCAAACCATTTAAGATGATTTGAAATCAGATTTTTTTAATTATTTTTGATTGAAATGTAATTTCTAAAGCTTCAACGTTCATTGTTTCATTCGTATCTCATAGTAGGAGTGCAGCTGGGACAGATTGATTTGGAAGTTATACAATAAATGTAATATTGCACAATCAAAAATATAGAAAACATAGAAAAATATAATCATAAACAATAAAAAAATATACGTTCAACATAAAGCAATACAAAATCAACATTAAAACATGAAATAGTACAAGTTTGATTATATGATATGACTAACATTATAGTGTTTCTTAACTACGAATAAAAAGAACACGGAGGAGGACATATGACCAAGGGTAAGAAAAAAAAGAGCATGGGTTCAAAACAATGGATATGGTATCTGTTTCTACTGCCATCCATCATTGGTATTCTGGTGTGTATGGCATATCCAATGTTTGAAGCCTTAAGATTAAGTTTCTTTAAAACCAATGGCAGTATAGAGACGTGGAAGGGACTGGACAATTACAAATATGTATTAAGCAATGAAGTATTCGGTAAATCGGTTTTTAACACGTTTTTTATAACTTTTTTTCAATTAATTGTTGTAGTTCCGTTAGGGTTTATGATCGCTCTTGTAATTAATTCACTGAAACATTATAAGAATCTGCTAAAAGCATTATTTTTTATTCCTTATATTACACCCGCGATAGCAGCAGGTACTTTATTTCTTTTTGTATTGCATCCGCAAGGGATTTTGAATCAGTTCACGGGACTGTTTGGAATAACATCCGTTTCCTGGTTAGAGAATGCCACATCGGCACGCTTTGGTGCATCGATTTTAAGCATATGGAAAAGCCTTGGATTTAATATCATAATCTTTCTTGCATATCTGCAGGCAATATCACCGGAATATTATGAGGCGGCTTTTATTGATGGATGTACCAATTTAAAAGCGCATAGGTACATAACAATTCCTCAGATGGGAGGGGCCATTGCCTTTCTGATCACGATGGGATGGATTCATGGATTACAGCGATTTACCGAAGTATATGCACTTGGTGGTGTTGCGGGTTCTCCTGCACGTTCGCTGCATACCATTGTTGGTTTTATTTATGAACGTGGTTTTGGCAATTATGAGTTTGGTGTTGCATCAGCTGCTTCCTATATTCTCTTCGCTATTATTTTAGTATTTACATTATTTAATATGAAGCTAACCAAGATGAATCAGTAAGGAGAATGAGATGAAGAAATATGTTGATAAAGAAGAGATTGCTTATTCAATAAACAACAAAGGGATCAGAATTTTTATGACCATCATACTTTTATGTGCAGGACTTTTGCTGATTATGCCTTTTGTATGGATGACGGTAGTCTCATTCGAGAGATATGCAAATATTAACCCGCCATTTCCGCCAAGCTTTAAAGTGAAAAACTTCTCCCTGTTTAATTTTAAAATTGTTACCGAGAATGGTGCGATGCTTAAGGCTTATGCAAACTCTGTTACGGTAGCAGTAATTGGAGTTATTGCGAATACGGTTTCTGTTTTGATGGGAGGATATGCTTTCTCTAAAGGAAATTTCAAAGGGAAGAAATGGATTTTTTTAATTATTATAGCAACAATGATGCTTCCTTTTGAAACACGTATGATTCCAATGTATAAACTGTTCTTAAAATTAAAGCTGGTAAATACCTTTGTTCCTTTAATATTACCCAATATCATTGATGCCTTTGGAATTATGCTGACCAAACAGTTCTTTGATAAATTACCGGATTGCCTTTCAGAAGCTGCGGCAATTGACGGGTCGGGACCAATTCGCACCTTTATCGAAATATTTGCGCCTCTGACCAAACCAATTGTTGCAACTATTGTCATTTTAAAGTTCATGGATAATTGGAATTCCTTCTTATGGCCATTGGTTATATTGACGGGTAATGACAAACGAACGGTACCTATATTGATTTCTGCCTTCTCCTATGAAGGTGGAACCAGAATGGCGGGAAGTACCATGACAGTTGCTTTCCTTGGCATTATTCCTGTATTGTGTGTATTTCTTATGTTGCAAAAATATATCATTCAAAGTATTGCTCTTAGCGGTGTTAAAGGTGAATAGAAGGAATACCAGCCGTGGCTCACGGTTTGAATATTGATTAAAAAGGAGGATTTGAAAATGAAAAAAATGAAGGGTCTATTGTCAGGGGTACTAATATTAATTATGGCGGCTGCTCTGCTGCAGGGCTGCAGCTCCACAGACACGGCCAAAGAGAAAAAAGAGGATGCCCCTGGCAGCAGCGGAAGTGTTACGGTAGTACCGGGGGAAAAGACTACGTTAAAGGTACAGCTCATAGGTGACTTTAAACAAGAGGATTCTACAGATCCGGTTTCCGGAGAAACCCGTAAAGGTGTGGCATATCTGGAAGAAGAATTTGAAAAGCAAAACCAAAATATTGACCTTCAGTTTATTATTATGGGTTGGGATGATTATCAGAAGAAGACCCAGTCAATGATGCTTGCCGGAGAAGCAGACGTATACCAGGCACCCGGCATAGGAGCTCTTGCAGAACAAGATCTTCTTGAACCGCTGCAGCCCTACATTGATAAGGACAAGTTTGATCTTAGCGTTTACATCGACGGCCAGGTAGACGGATGGAAAGTAGTGGGAGTAAAAGATAGTGAAACTCAGATATATGGCTTGCCAATGATCGCAGATACCAGATTTATCGTATATGACAAGCAGATATTTGATAACTGGGGAGTTCCCTATCTATCTTCGGAGCCAACCTTGGAAGAAATTATCGATGCGGCTAAAAAAATGACTGGAATTAATCCGGTTTCCGGTGAGCAGAATTATGGCATAACATTCTCGGGAAAAGATGCCGGAGACACCCTCATGAATATTAATGAGTATTATGGCGGTACATGGGGGACTGGAAATAAAGCATCCGAACTGGTTATGAACTTTGATACCGATACTATGGTGAAAGCAATGAACACAATGTTAGAATTGATTACCTATGCACCTACCGGTGTTATGGCGAACCAGGGAGGGGAATTGTTTGCGAAAGCAGAGAATAACATAGCAATTAATTTACGTTGCAACCCCGCAGTAGTCACTAACATTAACACCCTTGGTCTGTCTGAGCGCTACGGCGTAGCCCGCCTGTTCATTAATAAAGAAGAAGGTATGGGCGGAATGTTTGCTGGAAGTCCTGTTGTTATGGCTGCAAACAGTAAGGTGAAGGATGCCGCGTGGGAATACATAAAATTCACTGCATCGGATTTCTTCGCACAATATTTCTATGAAAATCAAAAGAATGAAGGTTTACCGGTAATTAAGAGTGCTTTAAGCTTTGAAGGTATTTCAAATGACAAAAACGTATCTGCTATTATGGATACTTTAAAGTATTTGTGGACACCTCGTTATGTATACCGCTCCGGACAGGCACGCAGCATTTTGACCACTGCAGTTGAAGAGGTAACATTGAATGGAAAAGATCCTGCCGAGGTTCTTGCAGCGGCACAAAAAGAAGTGGATGAATGGATTGCAACTCAGTAATACTTGATATGTTATAAAACAATAATAAAAAGCGGTGTGGAGAAGACTGCACCGCTTTTATATTTAAGGATGAAAGTAGGTATCAGTTTTATGAACCGAACGATGATTGTAGCTCATTCCGGGTGTGATAATACCGTACCAGACTCTACGGAAGGAATTATAGCTGCATTAAACCAAAATGTCGATTACATTGAAGTTGATCTTAGATTGTATAACGGAAAAGTATATCTGTCTCATAATTTAATGGATGGGGATCAATTGGATGGATATACAACATTTCAGGATGTACTTAAACTGCTGGAACCGGAGAAAGTAAAGTTGAATTGTGATCTGAAAGAACGAAGTGTTTTTGAATATGCGCTAAAAAATCTACGTGAATATGATATGGAAGAGCGGGCGGTATTTACAGGAGAATATGAAAATAGGATAGATGCAAATGCAAAATACAGCTATTTTTTAAATGTAGATAAAAAAGAACTCTACCTCTATCATAATATTATTGAAGAACAGGATGCAGATAAAATCATTGAATTTTATAGAAACAGCAAAGATAAAGCCATGGCAGCATTAAATATTGAGTATAGAATTGTTTCGCCTGCTGCAAAAGCAAAATTTCATACGTCAGGAATACGAATCTGCTATTGGACCGTCGACGATACTAAGGATATTGATGATTTGCTTCAAAATAATGTGTTTTCAATTACGACAAATAATATTGCCTATGCTGTTTCAGCAAGAGAGCGTATTCTGGGAGCATAATAATATATAGAAAAGAGTCTTTGCAAAATAGTGATATAAAACTATGAAGCAGGGGCTCTTTTCTTATTCTTAAATATTGAAATTGATGCATTTTTAACGTAGATACAAACTTAATCCAAATTGGCCTTACTGCCAAAGGCTCGGTATTGTAATGATGACATATTCTCTCTTTTTTTGAACTGACGAGTAAAATTGGAGAAGTCATTAAATCCGACAGAATAAGCGATATCCGTTATGCTGAGATCGGTGGATTGAAGCATTTTACAGGCCTGTGCAATGCGATGATTGATTAAATAGGTTTGCGGCGAAATACCTAGATTTGCCTTGAAAAGCTTATACAAATAAGTGCGTTCGATTGCAGCATGCTCTGAAATATCCTGAATGGTAATGTTTTCGCTGTAATGCTTATGTATGTAATCCAGACAAAGTTCAAAATATTGGGACTTCATTTTACTGCAGGTCTGATAAGGTGTAATTTGGCGAAAAAACTCATATATATATAATTCGATTTCATTTGGAGAATTATTTGACGTTAGTACAACATGGCACAATTCACTTAGCAGAGTTCGCATTTCTTTCGTGGAACATTTAAAACGAAAAACAGGTGCCTGATAAGTGTATTCCGATTGTTCAATCAGTTCGTCCAGCAAGGTGCCAAAAATACTGATCCAAAAATATTCCCATGGTTTATTCTGATCCGGATGGTAATTCGGTATCGTACCGGGAAAAATAAAAAAACCTGAGCCTTCTGACAAAAAGAACTCCTGATCTGAGGTTTTTAGATGACCATAACCATCGGTAATACAATGTATTCGAAAGTGCTGGCGGGCAAATGTAGGCAACACACGATTTGGATCTGCCAGTTCCCAACCTATCGCAGAAACACGAAGCTTATTAGAATTCACAAGCTACCACCCTTCTTATAGATCGATGTAATATTACAATATCATAAAATACTATATTATTCAACATTATGCATGATGAAAGAACAAGCAAACACCCCCGTTGTGCCATCACAACGAGGGTGTTCATTGAACGGGGAGGGCTATGCATTTGAAATTTCATAGAATTCCATCTTGTGTTATATGGTGTCCCGAAAGGTGTTGTACGGGTGGGGATGAAATTTGTTTGACATATGATATTAAGATGCATATAAAGCTGCGTATAAGGTTGTATTAGGATGAGGAAATAACATAGCGGTATCAGATGAATTTAATATCATGTCAATTGTATCTATAGGGATTGCATAGTAAAATATGGTTTTGCATTGGGGAAAACTGCCAACTTACAGGATGCAGAGGATTTGACGCAGGAAATCATCTTAAAGCTTTATAGTTCATTACTTGTAAGGGATATAGATAATATTAATGCATTTGTATGGAGTGTCGCCATAATACTCTTGTCAATTATTACAGGAGTAAAGCAAAGAGAAGTTTTGGCATCCCTATTAATGATCTGGAAGATATTTTATACAGTAATGATGATCCAGCTGAAATCATGATAGAAGCGGAAATGATTAATAAACTGCAGAATGAAATTGCCTATCTTTCGAAAATACAGAGAAGGATAATCATTTTATATTATTATGAAGGCAAAAAGCAAAGGGATATTGCTGATATTTTATCTATTCCGGTGGGCACTGTAAAATGGCACCTTTTTAATGCAAAACAAGAAATGAGGAAAGGGATGGAAACGATGAGGAATGTTAGCGAATTAAAGTTCAATCCGATTAAATTTACATTAATGGGGCTTTCCGGTTCAGTCGGTACCATGGGAGGAACATCAAACTTTTTTAGAAGTGTATTATCCCAAAATATCGCATACTGTACCTATCATGAACCAAAAACAATTAATGAAATTGCAGAAAGTCTTGGTGTTTCTCCAGTATATGTTGAAAGTGAAGCTGACTTTTTGGAGAATTATGGTTTTCTAATAAAAAAGGATGATAAATATCTTGCCAACATGATTATCGATGAGCCGGATAATGATACCTTTGAAATTGTCAGATTACAGGAAGAAATGTATACAAAAGCGGCAAAGCTCATTTCATGTGAACTTTTTGATGAGTTAATGAAAAGTGATCTACTGGCTTCTGATAGAATATATTATCCGGATGAAGATAAGAATTTCTTGATCTGGGGACTTCTTTTATATTTACTTGCATGGAGCAATGAAGGTTTTAATGAAAAAATTAAATTTGATGAAGTTGCCACTATTCGAAAAGATGGCGGAAAGAATATTGCTAATGCAGGTTTCGAGAAGGTAAACGGACCTAAGCGGAAATATATTGAAAGCATGCAAAAATGGCATGGCCCCATGTGGAACGGATTGGCAAATGGAATGTTTAAACTCGCTGTTATCTGGTTAAAAGATGAAGCAATAAAACAACAACTTATTGGAATATGCAATAAGATAAGAATAAAGCACAAAGAAGAATTAGAACTGCTGAAAAATCGGTATTGTAAAGTCGTTATCGAAAACACACCGAAACATGTACAGAAGATGCAGACGTATGGGCTCCAATACATCTTTTACTCTGACGGCTGGTTCTTATTATACTCTGTAAAAGAATTACTTAAATGCGGCAAATTAAAGCTTCCGGCTGATCAACAGAGATTATCATTATCTACACTTATAATGCCTAACAGTTAACACCATATATTTTAGTAAAACCCCCATGACGCCATTGTCATGGGGGTTTCACTAAAAAGGGAGAATTTTTTGTTGAGGTTTAATTGTGATTCATTATGTGTTATGTGATATTCCAGAAGGAGCTTCCTGTATAATTTAAATATAGGGAATTCCAAGAAAGAAGGTTGAGAAAAGAATACCTCAGTGTAAAATAAGATTACTGACTTTGCACGGTTAGTAAAAAATCTTATTGAACAGAGAGGT
>JAFAGA010000075.1 GCA_023423045.1 Bacillota bacterium
CCAAAATAGAACTTAATCTTCGGCTCCGTACCGGAAGGTCTTACTGCACACCATGCATTATCATTCAATTCAAAATACAGCACATCGGATTTCGGAAGGCCGGTGGGAGAAACCTCACCTGTCTCCATATCCGTAATTGTATCCATCTGATAGTCGCGAACCTTAAGTACCTTGTAATCACCTGCCGCCTTGGGAGGGTTCTTGCGGTAGCTTCCCATGATTTCCTTAATCTTCTCCATTCCGGTAATTCCCTTCAGGGTTACAGAGATCAAATCCTCCTTGAAGTAGCCATACTTCTCATAGATCCGGTTCATCTGCTCATATAATGAAATTCCCTGGGAACGGTAATAAGCTGCCGCTTCGCATAGGCACATCACCGCAACAATCGCATCCTTGTCTCTGGAATGAGTGCCCACAAGGCAGCCATAGCTCTCTTCATAACCAAAGATATATTCATTAGAGCCCGTCTCCTCAAACAGCTTAATCTGCTCACCGATGTACTTGAAGCCGGTCAGCACCTCAATCAGCCTTGCATTATAATGCTCAGCAATGAGATCTGAAATATTTCCCGTTACAATGGTCTTAATCAAAGCCGCATTCTCCGGAAGTACGCCTTTTTCAGCCTTCTGTGAGAATTCGTATTCCGCAATCAGGGCTCCTGTCATGTTGCCGTTAAAGAGTACAAACTCACCTTTATCATCCTTCACCATGATGCCTAAGCGGTCCGCGTCCGGATCGGTGGCAAGTATAATGTCTGCGCCAACCTCCTTCGCCAGCTTCTGTGCCAGGGTGAATACCTTGGGATCCTCCGGGTTGGGATAGCCCACCGTAGAGAACTCGGAATCCGGCAGTTCCTGCTCCGGCACAACATACACATGCTCAAAGCCAAGCTCCTTCAGAATTCTTCTCACCGGAAGATTGCCGGTACCGTGAAGAGGGGTGTATACGATCTTCATCTGCTTGCCCTCGGCACTGATGGGATTCACAACCAACTTCTTCAATTCCGCAATATATTTATCATCCATCTCGCTTCCAAGAATCGTCAACAGGCCTTGCTTTACCGCCTCATCCTTCGGCATAATCTTTGCGGAGGCAAAATCCGTAATAGCATTCACTTCTCCGATGATTTCCTCATCCTTTGGATAGGTAACCTGGGCACCGTCATCCCAGTACACCTTGTAACCGTTGTATTCGGGGGGATTATGGCTTGCAGTGATCACAATGCCCGCCACACAGCCCAGCGTACGCAGAGCAAAGGATAACTCGGGAGTCGGACGAAGAGACTCAAACAAATACGCCGGAATGCCGTTTGCCGCGAGGCACAACGCGCTGTCCAGAGCAAATTCAGGAGACATTCTTCTGGAATCATAGGCAATAGCAACTCCCCTTCTGTCTTCCCCATGCTTCTTAATGGTATTGGCCAGCCCCTGGGTTGCTCTTCTTACCGTATATAAATTCATTCTGTTCACACCGGCACCCAGAATACCTCTTAATCCTCCGGTACCGAATTCCAGATCCTTAAAAAACCGCTCTTTAATCTCAATCTCATTACCCTCTAATGCAGCCACTTCCGCTCTGGTCGCTTCATCAAAATACGGGTTAGATAGCCATTCTTCATATCTTTTCCTATATTCCATACTAGAATCCTCATCCTTTCTCAACAAGACAAATTGCACATGAAATCATGGTATTACCATGATTTGAATATCCATCATTTCTTCCGAAGATACATCAAATTGTCTCTCTCATGATACAATGCTTTGTTTTCAAATGCAATCTTTTTTTGGGCTGCATAAACTAACAAATTCAGCAGATTATTCTTCCATCACACGGCAATCCTCCGCAATCTCCGGCCGAAAACGCATACTGTCTGCTTCCGTAATCTCGCGGATCACCTTGCAGGGCACGCCGGCCGCCAGGGAGTTGGCAGGGATATCATGGGTCACAACGCTGCCTGCGCCGATCACACATCCATCTCCTATGGTGACACCGCCGCATATGGTAACATTAGCAGAGATCCATACATCGCTTCCGATGGTGACAGGCTTGGCATAGCACATGCGCTTTGGCTCACCGTTCTGGTCAATCATCTGTCTGCGTTCGGAAGCGATAAGAGGGTGAAGGGGTGTTACTATCGTTACATTAGGTCCAAAGCTGACATTATCGCCAATGGTAACCCTGGCATCATCCTGTACGGTGAGATTGTAATTCCCGAAGAAATTCTCTCCGATTACCGTGTGAACTCCATAGTGAAAGAAAACAGGCCCCTGTATGAAGCAATTCCTGCCCTTGTGTCCAATCAATTGTTCCAGAATTGCCTCCCGCTCCTCTGTTTCATCCTCCAGGGTACGGCTATACATACTGCTGAGGTTGTGAGCCCGCAATTTGATGGCCCGTAAATCCGGATGCCCCGGTGAAAATAGAATACCTTTAAATATCCGTTCTTCTTCCGTCATTCCCGTCACTCCTTCGTTAAATTATTAAGGGATTTGTCTTGCGCAACATCTCCATTCCCTTATATTATGAATATAAACTCACGCTCATGATCTTCGACTCCGGTCGCATGCTTCAAGCGAGCTTAATCATGCTGGTTTCATTTTCATTATATCATGAACAAAAACCATGTTCATGATCTCCTGCTCCGATCGCATGCTTACGAGCAAGCTCGTATCATGCTCACTATGCTTTCATTATATCACAGAAAAGTCGGCCAGCACAGGGATAAAATACCTTATCCGCGAACCAGCCGACTCCTATATTATATTGCTTTTATACTATGCTTTTCTTAATCTTACAGCCCGTCGCTGTAATCATCCTCGCTGATGCCGGTCAGGTTAAATTCAGCTTCCGTCCAATTGCCTTCGTTATCAGCATTGTCGTCATACTCCGACTCATCGCTTTCACTATATACAATTTCAGCAATGCCGTCCTCAGCCTCATAATAGCCTTCCTCTTCATACTCATCGCCTGTGAACCCATCCTCAGAGTATTCAAAGTTACCGTACTCATCCATATAATTGCCTTCGCCGTCCAACTCCTCGGAAAGCATATACTCATCCAGAGTGTCCGTATCCAGCTTCACGGAGCGGTATCTCTTCATACCGGTTCCGGCAGGGATCAGCTTACCGATAATAACATTTTCCTTCAGACCGATCAACGGGTCAACCTTACCCTTGATGGCTGCCTCAGTGAGAACCTTCGTGGTCTCCTGGAAGGAAGCCGCCGATAAGAAGGAATTGGTAGCAAGGGAAGCCTTGGTGATACCAAGCATTACCTGCTTGCCGTCAGCTGCCTCCAGACCCTCCTTCAGCATTCTTACATTTTCATCCTCATACTCCAGGATATCTACCAGAGTGCCTGGCAGGAAGGCAGTATCACCGTTAGTCTCAATACGAATCTTCTTAAGCATCTGGCGTACAATTACCTCGATATGCTTATCGTTGATTTCTACACCCTGCAGACGGTATACTCTCTGTACCTCCTGGATCATATAATCCTGAACAGCACGAATGCCCTTAATCTTTAAGATATCATGAGGATTGACGCTACCCTCGGTCAGCTCGTCACCGGCCTCAAGCACATCGTTGTCCTGAACCTTAATTCTGGAGCCGTAAGGGATCAAATAAGCTTTGGATTCCATCGTCTCATTATTGGTTACGATGACCTCACGTTTTTTCTTTGTATCTTTAATGGTTACCACTCCGCCGAATTCTGCAATAATCGCAAGACCCTTCGGCTTTCTGGCCTCAAAAAGTTCTTCTACACGGGGAAGACCCTGTGTGATATCATCACCCGCAACACCGCCGGTATGGAAGGTACGCATTGTAAGCTGTGTACCGGGCTCACCGATGGACTGGGCTGCTATAATACCCACTGCTTCGCCTACCTGCACCGCTTCACCGGTTGCCATATTCGCGCCGTAGCACTTAGCACAGACACCGATATGGGATTTACAGGTCAGTACGGTACGAATCTTCACCTTGTCTACACCGGTTCCAATAATCCTGGCTGCACGCTTGGGTGTAATCATATGGTTCGCCTTAACAATCATCTCACCGTCAGCATCGTAGATGGTCTCGCAGGAATATCTTCCTGTGATTCTCTCTTCCAGACCCTCAATTACTTCCTTGCCGTCGGTAAATGCCTTGATCCACATACCGGGACTCTCCTGACCCTCACAGCAGTCAACCTCACGAATTATTAAATCCTGAGATACGTCAACCAGACGACGTGTCAGGTAACCGGAGTCGGCAGTACGAAGCGCCGTATCGGACAGACCCTTACGGGCACCGTGAGCGGAGATAAAGTACTCCAATACGTCAAGACCTTCACGAAGGTTGGACTTAATCGGAAGTTCAATGGTACGGCCTGAGGTATCGGCCATAAGTCCACGCATACCGGCAAGCTGCTTGATCTGCTTATCGGAACCACGGGCACCGGAGTCGGACATCATCTTGATATTATTGAATTTATCCAATCTGTTTAACAGAGTATCGGTCAGAACCTTATCGGCATTCTTCCAAGTCTCAATT
Source organism: Bacillota bacterium (assembly GCA_023423045.1). GTDB lineage: Bacteria > Bacillota > Clostridia > Lachnospirales > Lachnospiraceae > Mobilitalea. The sequence goes on from JAFAGA010000075.1 coordinate 4,533, forward strand.
ACAGTATTATATCTCTCGTCCTCGGTCATTCTGCCTCGTCTGTATTCCTTGGCAATACTCTCGATGGTTGCTTCCGCATCTGCGATAATCTGCTTCTTCTCATCCGGAACCTCCATATCGGAGATGGATACGGTCATCGCAGCACGTGTGGAATATTTATAGCCCAAGGATTTAACCGCATCCAGAATTTCAGCGGTCTTGGTTGCTCCATGGATATTGATGCATTTCTCAAGAATCGGCTTAAGCTGCTTCTTACCAACCAGGAAGTTAACCTCCAGCTTTAAGAAATTATCTTCATCGTTGCGATCAACAAAGCCCAGATCCTGAGGAATGATCTCATTAAAGATAAAACGGCCCAGAGTTGATTCAATGGTTCTGGCTTCTTCCACTCCATCCTTATTCAATCCGGTTCTTCTTACCTTAATCATCTCATGGAGCGAAATCGCACCATTCTCATAGGCAAGAATCGCTTCATTCAGATTCTTATAGTGATGACGAACACCGCCTTCCATCTCCCGTTCGATGGTCAGGTAATAGATACCCAAAACCATATCCTGGGAAGGAACCGTTACCGGTGCACCATCCGAAGGCTTCAGCAGGTTGTTCGGAGAAAGAAGCAGGAAGCGGCACTCCGCCTGAGCTTCTACGGATAAGGGCAAATGCACCGCCATCTGGTCACCGTCGAAGTCCGCGTTATATGCGGTACATACCAGAGGATGAAGCTTAATTGCCTTACCTTCCACCAATACAGGTTCAAATGCCTGGATACCAAGTCTGTGAAGGGTTGGGGCACGGTTTAACATAACCGGATGCTCTTTAATAACCTCCTCCAGGACATCCCACACCTCAGTCTGAAGTCGTTCCACCATCTTCTTGGCGGATTTAATATTGTGAGCGGTTCCTCTTGCCACCAGCTCCTTCATAACGAAGGGCTTGAACAGCTCGATAGCCATCTCCTTGGGCAAACCGCACTGATATAATTTTAATTCCGGTCCTACCACGATAACGGAACGGCCGGAGTAGTCAACACGCTTACCAAGCAGGTTCTGACGGAAACGTCCCTGCTTACCTTTTAACATATCGGACAGAGATTTCAGCGCACGGTTACCAGGTCCGGTTACAGGCCTTCCTCTTCTGCCGTTATCGATTAACGCATCCACCGCTTCCTGAAGCATTCTTTTCTCGTTGCGCACGATGATATCCGGCGCACCCAGTTCCAGCAATCTCTTCAGACGGTTGTTACGGTTGATAATTCTTCTGTACAAATCATTCATGTCGGAGGTGGCAAAACGTCCGCCGTCCAACTGAACCATCGGCCGCAGATCCGGAGGGATTACCGGAATTACGGACAGAATCATCCATTCCGGCTTATTGCCGGATTCACGGAAGGCTTCCACAACCTCCAGACGCTTGATAATTCTTGCACGCTTCTGGCCGGTGGAATCCTTTAAGCCCTTCTTTAATTCCTTGGATTCCTTCTCAAGGTCGATGGCCTGAAGGAGCTCCTGGATCGCTTCCGCACCCATTCCGAGACGGAAACTGCTGTATCCGTATTTCTCAACGGCTTCCTGTCTTTCCTTCTCATTCAGTACCTGTTTATATTGTAAATCGGTAGTGCCCCGGTCCAATACGATATAGGATGCAAAATACAGAACCTTTTCAAGAGTTCTGGGAGAAAGGTCAAGAATCAGACCCATACGGCTTGGTATTCCCTTGAAATACCAGATATGGGAAACCGGTGCTGCCAGTTCAATATGACCCATTCTCTCACGGCGTACGCTTGCTTTCGTCACTTCTACACCGCAGCGATCACAGACTACGCCCTTATATCTGATCTTTTTATATTTTCCACAATGGCACTCCCAGTCCTTGCTGGGCCCAAAGATTCTTTCACAAAACAGTCCGTCCTTTTCCGGCTTTAAGGTCCTGTAATTGATTGTCTCCGGCTTCCTGACTTCTCCCTTTGACCATTCTCTGATTTTTTCAGGCGAAGCTAAACCAATTTTTATTGCATCATAGGTTATCTCTTGAATACTGTTAATCATCTCAGACATCCTTTGGCTCTCCCTTCATTTATTCCTGACCGTAAGCCCCTTATTTGCGCCTGCGGTCAGGCTTTCTTCGTTCTATGACATTCCGGTCCTTAGCTGTCGGTTAAAGTTTCACCACAGGCCTTGCAGCGCTTGCTGCCCTCTGCAACGACTGCACCGCAGTTGGGACACATGTCTTCTGCCGGTTCCTCGTCTTCTTCTTCATCCTCGTACATTCCATCGTCCAGGATATCCTCTGATTCCTCCTCATAAATATCGAAGATCTCAGTATCGATATCCTCCGCATTGGTCTGGGTGAAGCCGGCATCTTCATAGCCTTCATCATATCTGAAATTATTATCGCCTTCAATTAATGGAGTCAAATCAGAATCACCGTAGTCAATGCTTTCCGTCATCTTCACCTCGTTGCCGCTCTCATCCAGAACGGTAACGTCAAGAGCCAGGGATTGAAGCTCCTTAAGCAATACCTTAAAGGATTCCGGAATACCGGGTTCTGAAATATTCTCTCCCTTAATGATTGCTTCATAAGTCTTAACACGTCCTGTAACATCGTCAGACTTAACCGTAAGAATTTCCTGAAGGATATAAGCCGCTCCGTATGCCTCCAGAGCCCAAACCTCCATCTCACCGAATCTCTGACCGCCGAACTGAGCCTTACCGCCCAGAGGCTGTTGTGTTACCAGGGAATAAGGTCCTGTGGAACGGGCATGGATCTTATCGTCTACCAGATGGTGAAGCTTCAGATAATGCATGAAGCCAACCGTTACGGAACCGTCAAAATACTCTCCGGTTCTTCCGTCACGAAGTCTTACCTTACCATCGCGGTTGATGGGCACACCCTTCCAGTCATCCCTGTTCTCCGGATGGGCCTTCAAATATTCCACCAGCTCCGGATCCAGGCCGTCTTTATATTTTTTATCGAATTCTTCCCAGGTAGTATTGGCATAATCATTGGCAATCTCCAGGGTATCCATAATGTCAAACTCGTTGGCACCGTCAAATACCGGAGTGGAGATATCAATTCCCAGCACCTTTGCCGCCAGGGATAAATGAATCTCAAGTACCTGTCCGATATTCATACGGGAAGGAACACCCAGTGGATTAAGCACGATATCCAGCGGTCTTCCATTGGGCAGGAAGGGCATATCCTCTACCGGCAGCACGCGGGAAACAACACCCTTGTTACCATGACGGCCGGCCATCTTATCTCCTACCTGAATCTTTCTCTTCTGTGCAATATATACACGAACGGTCTGGTTTACACCAGGTGAAAGTTCGTCTCCGTTCTCTCTTGTGAATACTTTGGCATCCACAATAATACCATATTCGCCGTGAGGAACACGAAGGGAAGTATCTCTTACCTCTCTTGCCTTCTCACCGAAAATAGCTCTAAGAAGTCTCTCTTCTGCGGTCAGCTCCGTCTCACCTTTGGGTGTAACCTTGCCCACCAGGATATCTCCCGCACGCACCTCTGCACCAATACGGATAATACCTCTTTCATCCAGATCCTTTAATGCGTCGTCACCAACGCCGGGAACATCCCGGGTGATCTCTTCCGGTCCCAACTTGGTGTCTCTGGCTTCTGCTTCATATTCTTCAATATGCACCGAGGTATATACATCCTCCTGCACCAGACGCTCGCTAAGGAGCACCGCATCTTCATAATTATAACCTTCCCAGGTCATAAAGCCGATCAGCGGGTTCTTGCCCAGAGCCAGTTCTCCCTTGGATGTGGAGGGGCCGTCTGCAATTACCTGGCCTGCTTCAATCCTGTCACCGCGGGCAACAATGGGCCTCTGGTTAATACAGGTTCCCTGGTTGCTTCTGGCGAATTTTACCAGTCGATAAGAACTCTTTGTATTGTCGTCATTCTTAATTACAACTTCCTTGGCGGTAACACGGTCAACCACACCGGATTTCTTGGATACAACACATACGCCGGAGTCAATTGCCGCTTTGGCTTCAATACCGGTACCTACTGCAGGTGCCTCGGTCAGAAGCAGCGGAACTGCCTGACGCTGCATGTTGGCACCCATCAGGGCACGGTTTGCATCGTCATTCTCCAGGAAAGGAATCAGGGCAGTAGCCACGGAGAATACCATCTTCGGGGATACGTCCATTAAATCAATTTTGTGTTTCTCATATTCGGAGGTTTCTTCCATGTAACGGCCGGAGATGCTGCTTCGAACAAAATAACCGTTTGCGTCCAGCTCTTCATTGGCCTGAGCCACCACATACTTATCCTCTTCATCCGCGGTAAGGTATACTACCTCATCCGTTACTCTCGGATTCACCGGATCAGCTTTGTCAACCTTACGGTAAGGAGCTTCCACAAAGCCATATTCGTTAATTCTTGCATAGGTTGCAAGAGAGTTGATCAGACCAATATTAGGACCTTCGGGTGTCTCAATGGGACACATTCTTCCGTAATGGGAATAGTGAACGTCTCGTACCTCAAAGCCTGCTCTGTCACGGGACAGACCTCCGGGACCCAGTGCAGAGAGACGTCTCTTATGGGTCAGCTCACCCAAAGGATTGTGCTGATCCATAAACTGGGACAGCTGGGAGCTTCCGAAGAACTCCTTCACAGCTGCGGTCACAGGTTTGATATTAATCAAAGATTGAGGGCTAATTCCCTCCAAATCCTGTGTAGTCATTCTTTCACGAACCACACGCTCCATTCGGGACAAACCAATACGGTACTGATTCTGCAAAAGCTCGCCCACCGCTCTGATTCTTCTGTTGCCCAAATGATCAATATCATCCGCGTTGCCGATGCCATACTCCAGATGAATATTATAATTAATGGAAGCAATGATATCTTCCTTGGTAATATGCTTGGGAATCAGTTCATTGATGTTCTTCTTTACTGCTTCCTTGATTTCTTCGATGCTGCTGTTATTTTCAAGAATCCCTTTAAGAACCGGATAATATACGTCTTCGGTAATCCCCAGTTCCTTTCTGCTAACATCCACGTAATTTGTGATGTCAACCATCATGTTAGAGAGAATCTTAACATTGCGCTCTTCCGCTTGTACCATAACATAGGGCACAGCCGCGTTCTGGATCTGTCTGGCAAGCACATCGGTCACCTGAGTTCCGGCTGCCGCAATGATCTCACCCGTAGATTTATCAACCACATCCTCCGTAAGCACAAAGCCTGTGATACGATTGCGGAAGTGGAGCTTTTTATTAAATTTATATCTGCCGACCTTAGCCAGATCATATCTTCTTGCATCAAAGAACATGCTGTTCAGGAGGGATTCCGCATTCTCAACTGCCAGCGGCTCGCCCGGACGAAGCTTTTTGTATAATTCAAGAAGACCGTCCTGATAGCTGCCGGTCGGATCCTTTGCTGTAGAGGGGTCCTTTGCTAAGCTGGCAAGGATCTTCGGCTCTTCACCAAATAATTGTTTGATTTCTTCATTCGTACCATAGCCTAAGGCTCTTACAAAGGTGGTAATCGGAACCTTCCTGTTACGGTCAACACGTACATAAAAGACATCGTTGGAATCTGTTTCATATTCCAACCATGCTCCTCGGTTCGGTATTACTGTGGAAGAAAATAATTTCTTACCGATTTTGTCATGATCTACTGCATAATATATACCGGGGGAACGTACTAACTGGCTTACAATAACCCTCTCCGCACCATTGATTACAAAGGTACCGGTCTCCGTCATTAAAGGCAGGTCTCCCATGAAAATATCGTGTTCATTGATCTCGTTATTCTCTTTGTTGTGGAGTCTTACCTTAACCTTCAAGGGAGCTGCATAGGTTGCATCTCTTTCCTTACATTCTTCTATCGTATATTTGATGTCATCCTCACATAACGCGAAGTCCACGAATTCCAAACTCAAATGTCCGCTGTAGTCTGCAATCGGAGAAATATCATCAAATACTTCCTTGAGTCCCTCATCCAAAAACCACTGATAGGAATCCTTCTGTACTTCAATGAGATTGGGCATCTCCAGGACTTCCTTCTGCTTGGAGTAACTCATCCTAACGTTATTACCAACCTTAATTGGATGCATTCTGTTTTTGTCCATTGACGTTTTCACCCCTTGATTTTATAAGTGTCGGACCAGGATGGCGCTTTTTCCATCATAATCCTAAAACTGAATAAAAAACTACTTTTCAATTTCAATTATATATGCTATAATATAGATAATAGGCATATAACACCACAATAGTGCATCTTTCATACTAGCATACTTTTTTTCAACTGTCAACTCAAATTTATTGAGTTTTTTTGATTTATACAAACAAATATATACAATTTGAAAAAGCCTCCCTTCATGGGAGGCTTTTTCAACGAACGAATTGTGCCTTTTACAATTCGTGAGTCTGTATTTCTCCCATCAATGGGGGGCTTTTCTAACGAATGAATTGCGCCTTTTACAATTCATGAGTCTGCATTTCTCCCTTGATGGGAGGCTTTTTCAACGAATGAATTGTTCCTTTCACAATTCATGAGTCTGCATTTCTCCCTTGATGGGAGGCTTTTCTAACGAACGAATTGCGCCTTTCACAATTCATGAGTCTGCATTTCTCCCTTGATAGGAGGCTTTTTCAACGAACGAATTATGTCTTTTTATAATTCGTGAGTCTGCTTTCTTCTCCATATTATTTCTCATGTTCTGCTTCCCAATCAGCCCTGGCTTTTGAATATTGGGCTTTCTCAGCATTGTATTCTCTGCGTGATACAATTTCAACCCAGAGGCTAACTAATCTTAAACACCTTAATTACCTCCTCCAAATTCCTCGCGTCAAATGCCAAGGCAGAAGCAGATTGTCTTAAAAGCTCAACCGAATTAATCTGACTTAATGCAGTTGCATTCATTTCCTCTGAAGCTGCAGCAGTCTCTTGTGATACTGCTGAAATACTTTCAATTGCTACCAGCGTATCTTCCTTTGCACTCTCGATCTCCTTGATACCAATTGTTATTTTATTCAAATTGCTTACGAGGTCCTTAACATGATCATTAATATTGTTAAATACATCTATGGTCCGATTTAAGGATTCTGTCTGCGATTTGACAATACTCTCAGCTTGCTTAGCGGTATTCACGGTATCTTGTGTCTTTGTATGTATCTCTTTCACCACGTCTTGAATCTGATTAGCTGCCTGCACGGACTGATCAGCTAATTTTCTGATTTCATCTGCTACTACAGCAAATCCTCGCCCTGCATCTCCTGCTCTGGCCGCCTCAATTGATGCGTTCAAGGAAAGCAAATTTGTTTGCGAAGCAATCTCATTAATTATACTCACAAAGCCGGCGATATTTTTGGATTGCATCTCAAATTCTTCTACTTTATCAATAACGTTATGGGTAATATCAGCGGTCGCCTTCGATTTGTCACCCAGCTCATTGATAATTCCGATGCCTTCCCCTGCAATATTCTTGGTATTGTTGGCAATCTGTTCGATCCCATAGGTATTATTATAGACCTCACTAATCTGATCCGACAGATTATTCATTTGTGTAAGACAATGCTCCGTATCCTCTGCCTGATGAACAATTCCCTGTTCTATATTCTCAATGGTCTGCGAAATATCCTTGGTAGCAACCAATAAATCCTCAGAGGTGGTTGACAGTTCTCCTGCAGAAACACTGACCTTGCTGCCTACCTCCTGAACTTCTCCGATTAATTTACGCATGCTGTCCATCATGCTTGAGATTCCGTTAGATAAAGTAAGAAATTCATCCTTTCTCTTGGTATCGAATTTAGCCGTCAGATCACCCTTGGACGCTTGCGAGATGGATTTCATTAGTGAAATAATCGTCCTGCTGATTCCGCCTGCAATAACTATTCCTGTAAAAATCGCGAAGATACAGGCAATGGTAACAAATAAAATATTCAAACTCTTCAGGCGCTCCACCTGCTTTAATATTGTACTTTTGGGAACCAAAGCGCAAACTGTTGCATTAATATCGTTCAGTTTACTATAGATAAATAAATACGGTTCTCCTTTATAATCTTCATAGGAATAACCGCTTAACTCCTCACTGTCCATCGCTTTCTGATAATAGGATAAATCACCAAACACCTTGGACTCATCTGTATTTGCCAGGACCTCTTTCCTGTCACCGCACACAAATCCCATGATGCTTCCATCCCCCATATCATACTCAGAAAACATGTCTAAAATTCGTTGTCTGGAGATGTCGATAACAACATAACCGCTACCCTTGCTCAATTCTCTGATCAGGGATATTGCATAGCTCCCGGAATCGTTTACATTCAGCTTTTCATCTATTTCCTTGTGCGCTCCGACCCACCGATAGAGCACCCCTTTATTCTCAAACTCCTTCCCCTGCTCGGATGACACGAAGGATGAATACATTTCCTTGGCATCGAAGGAATCGCTCGGGATACCTTTTCCGTTCTTTCCGAACATATAGACATTAGAGACAAAGGAATTCGTAGTCTCCACAACAATAATATTATCGGCTACTATATCATAGGATTTCAGCTTATCTGATATATCCGCATTGTCGTTATAGAACTTTTTTACATTGGCATCCAGTTGGAACTCCAATGATTTTTGTTCAACCGCTTTTAATCCGAAATCAATAAAATCGCCAACTGCATTGAGTGTGCTGGCTGAACTTTCTTCATAATTTAGAATAATAGCTTTTTCTGATTGTTGATAAAATATAACACCATAGACAGCCAGCATTAAAACAGGAATAAGTAATCCGACAAAAAGTTTAATACTGATTTTTTGGAATTTGCTCCAAGTTGTCTTTCTTACTTCTTTTTCAACCGCCGGATGATCGTTATTTTTTTTCGAATGATGTTCCGTCGTTTCTTGGAATACTTTATTATGAAGGTCTCCCTCTTTCGCGGCTTTTCTGTTACCATTCTTCATCCTTGTCCTCAAAACATTCACCTTCCTTGGTATTGGATAATTTCATCTTATAGTCAGATAATCGGTATTTTCCAGCCCCGTATTCTCATTTTCTACAATTAAAACTCTGGCATCCCGGCTTACAATAATATGATGCCAAACATCTTTTTTCACATTATAAAGCTTGTTCGCTTCCATAGGGCATTCTCCACAGTTTTCTCCGATAATCAGAGTGGCTTCTCCTTCTAACAATACAAAAACCTCATCTGTTAAGTGATGCCTTTCCAGCCGGGTTAGATTATTTTGGTCGAATCGGCCGGCATACCTTAGAATAGCTACGCGCCAGGATTCAAAATGAATCTTCTTCTGATATCCTTCCTCCATTGCATCCAGGATTTCAATCCCTTCCATCCAATTATCCCTCCGTTCCTTGACGTAAAATGATACTTAAGAGAATATACCGTAAAGAGGAGTATTATCGATATCTTCTACTCTCTTTATTGATTTTAATGATGGTATTCCTGATAGGCCTTCTTCCAGCTGTGGAAGAAACAATTCTGCCGATTTCGAAATCGCACCGCCTAAAAACAAACACTCGATTTCATTTTCCTCAATTATGTTATACAGAATTGCCGCCAAATGCATCCCTGTCTCTTGAAAGACCCGAATTGCAGCTCTCTCTCCATTCTTAGCTGCAATAGCAATCTGATGTACATCCCTGCCGCCTATTTTAGTATTTTGTTCCCGATATCGATTGATAATACCGTGCTTGGATACGTAATCCTCAGCTACCCCATTCATATAATGCCTCTGGAATATGCTTATCTTTGGGCCGCCCGCTTGATTCCTAAGCACATGATTATCCTGTGACACAGCAAAACCCAGGCCGGTGCCAATAATAACACCAGCAACCCTATGGTAACTCGAATGATCCAGTTTAATCGCACCTTTTAAAAAGGCCTCGGAATCGTGAACAAATGTCACCGTAATACCACCGATAAGCTCTTCAAACCAGGGCCGCAGAGGGATCCCGTAAATTGATGGGTATTTGTGTTTCATTTTACAAACGCCTTCTGCATAATCAAAGGGTCCAGGGATACAGATCCCAACACCCTTGATTTCCAATCCCATGTGGAGTGACCGCTTTATTTGCCTGATTACAAGCTCTTGATAGGAAGCTTTAATCTCTGCCGCCTCTCCCATGGAGTTGACGGGAACAGAAACAAAGCAATCTTCCAGCAGGGTGCCCTTTTCTGAGAAAAGAGCACCCTTTAAATATGTTCCACCTGCATCAATTGCCAGAAAACAAGCGTTATTCATTTTCAAATCCATCCTTTAAAAGAGTTTTATGCATTGTCACTACACCGACTCCTTCATTGATTACTTCATACGGGCCAAAGCCGGCCGGTACGATTACCATGTCCAGATAATCCTGACGGAAGAACTTGTCCGGATCGGTTAACGAGCGAATAGTACATTTTTCACCGTCTACCAGGGTTAATACATGAAAACGATCCGTTGCCGCATCCGTATATCTTTCCGCAAATATCACATTGCGCAAGCTAAAGTATAATAAATCATGCTCTCCGACGATGACCTCGGTAAACCCATCCTCACGGATTACTCTCGGCTGCTGAATGAAGTTCTGATTTACATAATCCTCTTTAAAATCTCTCCGCAATACTTTATCTCCGTGGTAGGTATGGATGGGGCGGAGATTCCCCTCTAAATCCTTACGCATATAGTCATACATTTTGTAGGTATAGGATCCGATTGTTAAGCTTCCTATCTCTAAAATCACTTGATTTCTGCCGGAGGCATGAATGGTGCCGGCAGGAATTAAAAACTGCATTCCCGGTTTGGAGGGTACGGATGCAACATACTCATCATGGTTAAAGCCTTCTCCATCGCTTTCTGCCCGTTTGCTTTTCTCAATAAACTCTTCCACATCCGCATTCTGTTTAAAGCCGCAATAGGTCTTTGCCTGCTGTCCGGTTACCACCATATAATAGCTCTCATCCTGGCGTCCCAATTCCAGGTTATTCTTTGTCACATACTCTTCATCCGGATGCACCTGAATCGACATATTTCCGCTGGAATGGAAGGTATCGTCATAATTGAAGCGGATCGGAAAATATCCTCCGAATTTTTTGTGGGCTTTGCTGCCCATCAGTCTTTCACCTATCGTTTGAACAAAGCAATAAAAGGGGAATTCAAGCTGCATATCCTGCAAATCTGCTACGATGGAAACCTCCATGGGAATTAAATCGAATACCCAGGCACAGTTTTTCATCTCTTTCGGCAGATTCCGAAGCTTTTTAATATAGAAGCCACCCCATACCCCTTCCAGATATACCGGACGGCAGCGAAGAGGATAAGACACCATTATTTCAAACAATTCCTTCATTTTCACAACCGGAAGCAGCTGCATCTTCTCCGGATCATCTCCGGTGATGTAAAAATCGATTAAGTTATTTCTGATTAATTTGCCTCGAAGAGACATGGCATTCTCAAAATCCACATAATAGCTTCTGCGAATCATCCGATTCACCAGGGATCTGTCCTTTTCCCCCAGATTGCCGCATAGCCCGTTGCGGATATTTAGAATTGTCTTCTTCTGGGTCATATCGATAAAAAGCTTTAAATCACAATACTCACGGAAGGAATCGATGAGGGCTGCATTGCCGCAGAATATTAATACACCCTGTCCATTCTCATGAAAATCCTTTAACTGTCCGATGATCCCTTCTTTTCGTTCATCATTCATCAAGCTTTCATAGCCTTTTTTATATAATTTGCCATAGAGAAGAACCGGGTCTTCTGTCCGATCCTCCGGAAGATACGGAAGCAGTAATTCATGCAGTGTATCGCTATCCAGCCACACATCCTCCGTATTAATAACCGTTGCCTTCACGTCAAGCTGCGCCAGACGAATAGATAGAAGCCCGGAAAATTGCGCAAACGGAGCGCTGATATAGCCATCAATCCCAACGATGCATTTACCCTTCTTTGAAATGATATCTGCTGAAGCAGCCGCCACTTTATCTACTGTCTGCATCGATGTTTGTGTAAAAGACTTTTTGAGTTCCTCATTGATTTGGATATGGTTTACTGCCTTGGGATCGTCATAGGGGTACGGATTAAACATAAAACTCATAATTGTTATTTTCCTTTCATTTGCTCACACTCTGAGCCTATTTTTATCGTCACCGGTTGTTAATAAGTTGTAGAAGTCAAAATCCAGCATATTCGCCAAATTCTCAAGTTCAGCCGTATAGTCGCCTTCTACGATTGCATAATGCTGTGTAACCCCAATTTTTATCAATTGATCAAACAGCTCTTGTGATGTCCCTTTGACAGGGCGAAACCTCCCATGAGAGTATGACGTGATAAAATGCTCCGACGTCAATGCTTCGATCAATGTGCATACCAGCTTATATCTTCCATTGCATTCCGACAGATGCAGCATCGTTTTTATTCCAGCCGGAATAACATACCAGGCAAAGGGAGCCCCGGCATATTTGTAATTTGATTTTGCAAACCTGACATCTTTACCGATTTTCACCTTTCCGTCTCCGGTATAGTCATTGGGTCCGGCATGACCTGCGACAAAGCAATCCTGCGCCAAATCAATATGAAACGGTTCGATAAAGCTGACACAGTTTCCGCTGAGTAATTTCAATATATAAGTTGCTAACCCTCCGCCCAAGTCACCCTCGGGTACCACCAGAATGTCTCCTCCGACCGGGGTCGGCAAGAAGCCCGGCCGAAGTCCTACTTCTGTCAGCAGGACGGGATCAACATCATTTAAAACCAGCATATTGACCCCTGCTTTTCTTGCAAGCCTCTCCAATCCCAGGGATGCCCTGACTGACTCTTTGAACTTATCCATTTCTACATCATCAAGCATTTCATAACGGTCCATTAAAACATTGCAATTATTTTTTACATCCTCTTCCTCTACTGCCCCAATCTCATTCACCAATGCAGCAACTGACAGGAATTTCAATTCCGGACCAATTTTAGTAAAGATCTGATAAGGATCCACATAAGTCGACCACATCACTTCATTATAAGAAGCAAGTAATCCCAGGTAGGATTTTCGAAGCATGGAACGCGCAGCAGCTGCCATAACGAAGCTTTTCGTTTTTTTCATGATCTCCGGTAAGCTTCCGATGACCGTCTCTGTCATGGGTCTTTGGATCCGTTTTATCGACCCCGATGCCTCCAGAGATCCAACCAATCCCCCCGCACTTAAAAATTCAACAAAATCATTCTCAGCGCAGGTATCCTGAAAGGAAATACGATCCCGGGTTTTACATGCAAACAGAATTGGTACCGGGCTCATATCCCTCAGGAACCGAATCCATAGAAAATCCTCAGCCCAGCTTAAAAATAATGCAAAAACACAATCTACCTTCTCATTAAAAAATGTATTCATCGCATATTCCAATTCTGCTCTGCTGTAAATCTGCCCTGTATAGACAGGATTACAAAAGGCTTTCATTTCATGAACATATTCTTCTGCTTCCATTAATTTTCTGTATTCATAAGTACCGTTCTCAGTATCTGCTCCAAGTTTTCGAAATCGCTCTGTGGCGATGAGAAGGATACCTGCCTTCGCTTTTACTCTATCCATGCTTACTCCAATCCGACCAAATAACGGTATATTGCATTCTATAAAGGGACATAACAGGTAATGTCCCCTTATAGGAATGCTGAGTCATAATCCTTATTTATTATTTTGTGCCTTCCAGGCTGCGGTGGCTTCCTTTTCATATTCCAAGCCGCCTTCTTTGTTCCATCTTTCGATATATTCGTCGTATATAGCCTTCATGTCGCCCTTTGATGTGAGCATTGCGGCATACATTTCCTTAATAATCTGATCTAAATCCGCTCCGTAATTCGATCTGCTTTCCAATACTTCAATAATGTTTACAGAGGGAAGCATTTCATCATAAGCCAGTTGGGTTCCCATTCTGCTCTGCTCATTCAAGGTACGGATTTCGCAATTATTGTTGGGCTTCATAAATTCAGCATATACAAAGCCTCCGTTTGCCCTATGGGTAGCAGAATCGGTATATTCACCCAGATATTCGTATTTACCGGCCGCTTCATCAATCCATTGGAACATTACACCCTCGACACCAAAATATAACAGTTCATTGCCTTCTTCAGACATGCAGTAATCAGCAACCCGGACAGCAGCTTCAATGTCTTCACAATCCGCAGAAATCAAATATCCCTTATTCACCTTGGCAAAATTGGAAGCAACTCCATGCTGTCCGCCCGGACCGGCAATAATGCCAAAATCAAAGGTTGGTACGGGATCCTCCGTATAACGGGACGGCATCCAGTTGTTGGTAGGACCTGCGCACTGAAAGCTCATCGCACCCGCCTGGCCGGTCCAAAGCTTGCCGAACATATCCATCTTTGTTATCGTCGCCCATTCGGGCTCCACCAAGCCGTCATCAATCAATTTCTTTATGTAGGTCATTGCCTCTAAAAAGTTTTCATGCTTTACCCAGCTGGTTACCGTTCCGTCGGAAAGCTCAATCGCGGAAGTAGCCGAGGCAGGGATGCCATAAGCGCCAAAAATCGAATCAAAGGCCAGGAAATCAGCGTTCGCCGCCAACCCGAAGGTATCCTGCTTCCCATTTTTGTTCGGATCATTATAAGTAAATGCCTGCATTACATTATAGAAGCTTTCCAGGTCCGTAGGCATCTCCATACCAAGGTTTTTCAGCCAGTCGGTTCGTATATTCATATTATTTGCATATGCGACATTACCGTTAGGGATAAGATAAACACCGTCCTTGTTCATTGGACTGGTATAAATAATGTCGCCTACGTTAGCCATGATGTTTTTACCGTCTTCTTCGAGATATTCACTGATATCTGCGATCAGACCTGCATCAATATATTCCTGGGCTTCACTTCCTTCCACAAGGAAGATATCCGGCAGATCGCCGGATGCTACCATGGTACTTCTTTTCGTAGGTGCATCCTTGAAGGGAACATAGATGATTTCTATATCGGTATTTGTTCTTTTTTCCAGCTCCTGAATGACAGCATTATCACTTTTTGGTGTATTATCACCTTCGATCATGATCGTTATCTTTGCAGGTTTCTTCGTTACCTCATCGTTCTTTTTTTCTGTACCAGCTTCTTCCTTCACCGGATCCGAATTTTTCGTCTCCTTTACACCATCGTCATTCTTGGCACAAGCCATCAAAGAAAATAACATAGCTGTAATAACGAGAATGCTGATTACTTTTTTTAACTCCTTCATTACATTTCACCTTCCCTTTACATTTTGTTTTATTAAACATAAGAGCGGTTGGCAGAGCGTGCCGCTCCTTGTTTATCCTTTCACCGCTCCTACAAGAACACCTTTGGTGTAATATTTTTGCAAGATCGGGTAAACGATCAAAACAGGTATTACAGAAACCGCAATCACAGTCATCTTCATGGTATCCTCCGTAAGTGTTGCAGCAGTGCTCAGATTATTCAAATCACCCAGGGAACCCTTACCTCCTGCAGCACTGATGAGCTGGCGTAAATACACTTGCAGTAATTGCATTTTTGAATCATTGATATATAAGATACCATCCATATAAGAGTTCCAATTTTCAATTCCATAGAACATCGTAACTGCGGCCAGCGCAGGCTTTGATAAAGGCAATATAATCTTATAGAATATCTGTAGCACATTTGCTCCGTCCAGAAAAGCGCTTTCCTCCATCGACTGAGGCAGAGATTGGAAGAAATTACGCAGAATAAACATATTATAGGCACTCATTGCACCGGGAAGTATGTACACCAAATAGTTATCGATCAACCCCAAATCCTTAACCAGTAAATAGGTCGGTATCATGCCTCCGCTAAATAACATCGTAAAGAAAATCATCATGGAGAAGAAGCCTCGTCCCCTAAATCTCTGAAGAGATAAGGGATATGCCGTCAAGGCGCTAAGCATCACACTCAGCAGCGTTCCTAAAAGTGTCTTCATTCCGGTATTTCTAAAAGCGATAAAAATCTGCTCCGTCTTGAATAACAGCTTATAGGACAGGAAGCTTAACTGCCTCGGATATAAGAATATGCCCCCACCCATGGATGCCTTTGAATCTGAGACCGAATACATCAGTACATGCCAAAAGGGATAGATCGTGGTGATTACTAATACAGTCAATATAATTCCGATGCCATAGCCCGATATTCTATCACCAATACTTTGCTTCTTCTTCCAATTATTATGTCGCACTCTTTTACTCATACCTTGTCCTTCTCCTATACGATTGCACTGTCTCTATCAATCATCTTTGCAACCTTATTCATAATCAACACCAGTATCAATCCGATTACGGATTCCAACAGGCCTGCCGCCGATGCTATGCCGAACTTTCTTTGTTCCAATCCAAGACGGTATACATAGGTACTGATAATATCCGCCTTTGAAATTACGATATCATTGGAGATTGCAAATATCTGGTCAAACCCCGCATGCATAATGCCTCCGACACGGAAGATCAAAAGTGTAATAATGGTAGGCTTCAAATTCGACAGTGTAATATGCCACATCTGGCGCCATCTGCCTGCTCCGTCCAAGGCTGCCGCTTCATATTGCTCCGTATCAATTCCTGAAATGGAGGCCAGGTAAACGATGGTACCAATACCGGCAGCCTGCCAGATATAGGATATTGTGATTACTTCCCGGAAGGTCTCCTTATTGGTCAGCAGATTAATGAACTCTCCATGATAACCAAAGAATGCGGCTACACTTGATACGACACCGGTATTCGGTGAAAAGATTGCTGTCATTAAACCGTAAATTACGATCCATGAGATAAAATTCGGAAGAATTACTGCCGTCTGTACTAATTTCTTTAACTTATTTCTTTTTACTTCATTAATCAGCAACGCCAGAATAATGGGTGCCGGAAAACCGAAGAATAATTTAGACAAACTGATGATTATATTATTTAAGAATGCACGCTGAAATGCGTTTCGGTGAAACAGATCGGTGAAATTATCAAAACCAATCCACGCTGCGTCCAATAAGCTTGAGGTGATTTTATAATCCTTAAAAGCAATTGTCAGTCCATACATTGGAATGTATTTAAAAACAACGATGTATAAAATCCCCGGTAAAATCATCAAATACAACAGATAATTTCGTTTCACTGTCTTCCATAATTTTCTGTACCACGTTTTCTTGTTGGTGATGACTACATTATTCATTCATGTTTCTCCTTTTACATAGCTGATTATTCTTGCTGAATAATTTCAATATGTTTTATGTAGTATTTATACTTCTTATATTTATTTTATAGTTATTATACTACTTGCATATGTTTATGTCAATTATATAATAGTAATTTTTTCAAAGGATAATTACGTATTGCACAATATACATCATCATTATTTGACATTGCTTATCAATTATTACTATATACATTAATTCATCCGGAATAAAATAAATACGTATCCTCTAAAAATACTTCAAAACACGTAGTATTTATACAACATTGCAAATAAAGGATGTATGATACGTTCTTTACTTAGGAAGCATGGACCAAACGTCAACAATTGAACTTATTGTGAAATATGGATTTGCAAAACGGAGCATTTAAAACAATTCGGCAAGTACTGCTTTTTATGCTCCGTTTCAGCTCCTCTGCCATTACTCATCGGACGGCTGCAGATAGATTATCTATTTATTGGGCTTAAGTAAACAATATACATCGTCACTACCAACAGTAATCCTCTGTCCTTCTAATTCGATGTTACAGGAGGTATGGCTTTTATTCATAAACACAAGCAGGGTTTCCTCCTGATATTCATACTCGGTCATAATGATATTCTCCGGGATGATATTCTCGGGTAAGGAGTAAATTGTATTCACAACAAATTTCCCTTCGTAGAAAAACCTATGGTATCTTTCCTTCAGGTCAATTAACTTTTTGATATGCCCGGCGTAAGCATTCATTCCATCAATTCCAATGATGCGGCCTCTATAAATGGATACATCAAAGCGATACCCCATAATAAATGCATAATTCAGCTGCAGCTTATAATCTGGACGTTCATCATGAATAAACCGATTTGTCATAATTGTCTCCGGAAAGGTTCTTAAGTACATTTGCGGAAATACATTCTCTGCATACCAATTCCCGGGATCACATCCATGATGATAGTCCAGATAAGGAGCGAATATATCAACTGTAGTCTCTGAGCCGAGCGCCTTATCCCCGGTTAACAGCCCTCTCATTGCCTTGAAATTACCTGCCCGGTACTTCGGATCAAGATCACCGCGGTTTCCATGCTTATGAGTCTTATCAAAGCAAAGCCAGCAATGATGTCCGCCAATTTGATCATAGAAGATAGAGTCCGGATCAAAGGAAAGCTTCACTTTGCCGTTCTCCAGAAGCTTATCCCGCCATTCCTCCGATGCCTGGCAGGCTTCTGCGAAGGTTTTATAACCAAAGGTTCGCAGTATGGTACCCCGATTGGCAAACCGGTAATGATCCAGATATTCGTTACCGTCGATATCCTTTCTCGATATTTTGAACCCGGTTTCTTTATAAAAATCCGATTTCACATCCATCAATACGCCATTGGTATAAAGTGCGACGCGTCCGCCCATGTCCTGTATTACCTTGATGGCCTTTCTCAATTCTTCTTCTCCTCCTAAGAGAGGATCCGGCTCGTACAAAGGATATCCGTTATCGAAGCGCCCCTTCCACCAACCGAATACCATGAGCATATCCAAACCATACTTCAGGCCTTCCTCATACAGGCGCGGTAAATCCTTGTATTTCCAGAACACCTCTCCGTATTGATGCCGCAGGATGATCCTCTGCCAGCCGGTGAAGTTCTTTACCCATTGAGGCTTATTCGCAGGAGTAAACCAGTGCTCGCGGGCCCAGGTACCATAGATATCCGATCCGTTCCTCCAATCTCCTTCCTGAAGGCTGATGATATTGTGAGCACAAGACAGCTTCTCTCCTTTTAACGCCAAGGGATAATGGCATATTGTCAGGAGCAGCCTCGGGTCCGTATTTCTTGGATTAATTCCTGCATTGAACACGCAGGTTCTCTTCTCCAGGTCGTGGCGGCCAACATATAAAAAGTGCCCTCCGCTTTCCACGCCAAACCAAGCCATATTGGAGGGCCGGGGATACAGGAGCGGTGACCAGATTTCATGATAATCGGCAGCCATATATTCCGTATGATATTTGCCCAGCTTCATCCATGGGTTCTCCAGGCGTTCTCCAAGTCCCAGGCTTCGATATAATACATCCCTTTCCCTCTCGGTATCGCAAACGGCCGACAGGTCAAGGAAGGGCAGCTGTAATTCATTCACGCGGGCATCATCCTGATTTTCAACCTCTGCCCACATTTCAATCTCTTCCCTTTTACACCGGATATGTATCGTAAGTTTTACTTCATACCTTCTGCCGGTCTCATCCACCAGGAACTCGTAGAAGATATCACTTCCATCGGCCAGTTCTGAGACCGTACCTGTCTGCGCGGAGGAGGGGATTAGGATCTCCCGGTTATAGTCATCATCCATGTGAAGCCTCCAAAAATCCGCATTTTCCGGACCGGATACCGGAAGTCCCTCCGCGGACCAGGTTATACGATTTGCCTGAGAATTCAGTTTGTAGCCCAGCTTATTCCTCTTTTTCATTTGCACATATTCTCCTTTCATCCTGTTAAATTCATCCTTCTTCTTAATCGGTATTTCAAATAGGGCTTCCTAATACCGCTTCACATAGATGCCGGTTTCCTTCGTTGCCTCGAGGTCTCCGTTTAATATTTCATACATGTTCAGATTTGACGCCTTTATTCTTTCCACGCATTCATAATGAGGTTTGTTGCATACATCAATCAGTCCATGCTGCATATTCTCTCCGTCAAACCTTCCAAGAAGAGGCTGATCGTTAAATTCAAAATAGTGGATACCAATGCAATTTGAATATGACATCGCAGTCTGCATGTAATAAACACAGGCTTTCCCCCGTTCCGCCTGCGTGCTGGCAGAAACCAGTCCATTGGCATATAAGCCTTTATCCGAACCTCCAATGTGCCATTCACCGACGATAATCGGTTTATCGGTAAGCTTTTGGGCCAGATCAAATTTTTCTGCGGGCGACTGCCGGTAGCAATTAAAGGAGAACAGATCATAGGTATCTGCACCGGAGAAATCTTCCTCCGTGACAGATGCATACCTCATTCCTAAACTCATATGTACGGGATCCACATTTTTTAATTCCTGGTTCGGAACATCACTATATTTTTTGATCAAAACATCCCGGAATTCAAGTAAGTCTAACTCTGCCTCCGGTGATAATTTGTCCGCGCCCTCCATAGGAGTATAGAGATCCTCAAAGGCATTAAAATTGCAGTCCCAGCTCTTATTAAAGGATTGTATACTATCGTTGTATTTGCTCCTGATAAAATGAACCAACTCATATTTACTGAATAATTTGTTCGGATGTGCCAATAGCCGCTCCGCAATATTAACATCATGCTGAACCAGCCATTCCGGTTCATTATTCGTAAAATACCCGATTAAATAGGGATTTCCTACGAAAGGCTTCAGCTGTTGTGCAAACACTTCACTTCGATTTTTATACTCCGGGTCATAGACATCCGGAAAATCACGGAAGATCATTTGATCCGTTTTCGGGAATTCCTTCAAGGTCCAGGTGAAGGGGATTTGCGCTTTGTCCAGATATTCCAGAACATTTTCATCCATATAATTATTAACGCAGACACTGATGGTATTGAAGCCCCATTGCTTCAGCCTTGCGACATTTATTTTATTCCATGCATTCCACCAATCGCTTCCGAAGGCTCGGATCATATTTGCTCTTGCAAAATTGAACAGATACTTTCCTTTCCCTTCCTCTTTGCCGTTTCTCTTGACATATTCAGCGATCTGATCCGCGGTCGTCCATGCAATTTGATAGGCTGCCTCCTCCTTGGAAGGAAGCCACTGATACAAGTTCCTCATACCGTCGACGAAGCCAAAGTCGCCCATCCTGCTTCCGTAACACACCCCATTACTAAAAAAAGCATATCCGTCCGGATCAACCAGCCACCACCGGCTGCCGTCATGATAGGTATAAAAATATCCCTTCTTTTCAAATTGCTTCTGCCTCCAGCCACCATACTTACTCCAGGCAGGATTGGCATAGCTTGCATTTTCTTCCGCGGCGGCAAGCTCCTGTCTTAAAAAATCAATCAGCTCCACGGTAGATTTGGTCTTGCCCTCCCATTCCATATCAATGCATTGGCCCATCTCATCCACCAACGGCTCGCCTATTACTGTCAAGTTAGGAAGACAATCGGAAAGATACATATCATACAGAGTAAAAGTTTTATTGTTCTTTCCTTTTTCCAGAACGATTCTCAGCTTATCGACCTTGGAAATATGAGTTGGTTTACCTGCAACATGCCCCTTAAGGGTGCCCGGGCGAGTCTGTAAAAACCATCGTTTTGATTCCAGCTCATCCAATTTAAAAGCTACCTTGACCCGCCTGTTCGGCAACAGATAATAGCCCAGGCTTGTTACCTCATCGCCATAGTGGAATTCAATTTTTAGGTTAACGTTTGAATCCATTTCTGTAAGAGTGTCTAAAATGATATAGTTATCCTGTGTCCATTCAAAACCGTTTTGATCCCTTTTCAACTCCAGAATCATTTTTTCATTGCGTAATTCTACGGTAAGGGGTACCTTTTGGATTACTTCCTGATCTGTAATCATTTTTAAATCCATGAAATTCACCTGTTTTGTCTTTGTAACCATTTTTCTCTTCTCCTCTCCGTTCATACCAATCTTTTATTATCATAGTTATTTATATGATTCTCGGGATACATGCCGAGCCAGGCTTTGCATATGTCGGGATAGTTAGTAATCACCCCGTCGCACCCCCAAAAATACATCTTCTGTAATTCATCCATTCCATTAATTGTCCAGACATTCACCTTAATGCTGTGTTCCTTGCAATTATCTACCGTCTCTTTTGTAAGGCTGATGATATCCGGATGGTAGCATTCCAAATGATATTCCCTGGCAAAGTATCCTGCATTCCAGATCTCCGGCTTACTTACTAATATTCCGCATTCAATACCAGGAGCCAATTGCTTGCATTTGAGCAAAGATACATGATTGAAGGAAGAGAACATCACCCGATCCGTTAAACCGTATTTTTTAACCAGCTCCAGTGTTTTTTCCTCCAAGCCATTATAATAGTACTTCCGGTTTTTCAATTCGATATTGGTGGTCACATCCTGTTTTCTGACCCAATCCAAATATTCGTCCAGTCTTGGAATAGGTTGAAAGCCGTATTTATCTCCAAACTTCGCATTTACATTAAAATTTTGTAGTTCCCTGTAAGTTAAATCCTTGATATATCCTTTTCCATTCGTTATATTCTCCACATTTTCATCATGGAGCATGACAAGAACACCGTCTTTTGTCATTTGTACATCAATCTCAATCTCATCACAACCTGCCTCCACAGCTTTTTCATAAGCAAGCATGGTATTTTCGGGATATTGACCGCTGTAGCCCCGATGTGCAATTACTTTCATGATTTTCTTCCCTTCTCTGTAAACCATTAATGAAATAACAGGCAAATACTACGAACCTTTTATGTATCATGGTAAAAAAAATAAGACAGAAAATATATTTTCTGTCTTTGATTATTCTTAATATTTAACATAAGCGTTCCACCTTATCATTGTAAGTAAGTTAACTAGTTAAAAATCAGATTATTTGAAGTTTTTTTGGTTTTTTCAAGCATATCAATGGACTCTAAGCCCATGGCATGAATTACATTCATAAACAGCGCATCTATCATAGCATATTGACCGATACGGGAAGTCATTGCTGTTCTGGAGTATAGGCTTTCTCTTGAATAGGTTCTGAGTACCACATCGGAGTATTGACATACCTTGGATTGTACACTGGAGGTCAAGGAAACGGTGGGTATCCTGTTATCCTTTGCTATCTTTATCAGGCTGACGGTCTCCTTTGTATTACCTGTATTTGTTACGCATATCACTAAGTCCTCCGGTTTGAATAAACTGACGAGATTGCAGGCGGTATGATAATCGTCGATTCCCCACACGGATTTTCCGAGCCGTATAAATTTTAACATGGCATCCTTACATATGATGCCGGAGGAACCCGCTCCAAAGAAACAAATTTTACTGCTTTTAATAACCATATTGGCAACAATATTCAATTTGTTATAATCCATTCCTTTAATCGTAGCTAAAATCGTATCTTCCTCCGATCTTAGCACACTGGTAACCAGCTCCTGAATATCATTTTTAAAATTATCCTTATTAATATCGGAAAAGAAATAATCCTCATTGGTCATACGTTCCGCAACCGATATCTTAAAATCCTTGAAGCCGGTAAATCCCAGGGAATTACAAAACCGGAATATGGTTGGTTCACTGACACCAACCTCTTTTGTAAGCATTTGAACTGTCATCCTTAAGACCTGCTGAAGATTGTTGATTACATAATCAGCAACCTTTTTTTCGCTTTGGGGCAAATTGGGGTATGCCGTAGCTATCATTTCAAAAATACTATCATTTTTCATCCTATCTCCCCCCTTTTTGTGTAGTAATAGTACAATTTCATTATATCATGAATAAAATACGTATTCATGATCTGCAGCTCCGATCGCATAATGCAAGCGAGTTTGATTATGCTCACTACGCTTTCATTATATCATGAACATAAATCATGTTCATGATCTCCAGCTCCGATCGCATAATGCAAGCGAGCTTGATTATGCTCACTACGCTTTCATTATATCATTCATTTAAAAACTGTCAATATTTTTTAAAATTGTATTTTTATTACCAACCAAAAAGGAGTGCATCCTAGTGAGAATATCTAATGACACCCTAACTATTTTCTACGATAACGGAGACCCCATCCGGTATAATTGATACCTTTGCCTTCGCTCCAACCTTCTCCTTTGCCAAGCTTAGAGCCTGTTCCAGACTATCCGCCTGCTTCATATGCATATTTGTGATCAACTCCCGGTCACACCTATCCGAAACAATAATCACCTCACATTTACACAGAATCCGTGCCAGAATTTGTGCCTCCCATTGATCAGCTATAGTATCCTGTTGTTTTATTCCGGCTATTCTTCCAGCTACCTCCGATGGAGACTTCGCATTAGCAAACCATTTGTAAAACTCTTCGCCTCCATGGCCATCATTGCAGGCAGCGGCCATTATGATCACACCACCTTTCTTAACGCAGGCCTCTGCTGCAGTCATCCCCTTCACAGCCTGATATATATTCTGATCCAACGGATATCCCCCATTGGATGTTATTACGATATCAGCCGCCTTATCAGATTTTACACTTGATAGCTTTTTGACAAAATCACACCCTGCTTCATGTGCTTTTAGCGGATCTCCTGCAAAGGCATTGATGATATTCTTTTCACCATCGATTACTACATTCAAAATGAATTGAAGCTTTGCAGCAATTGCCGCGTAAACCATATCCTCATTGATCGGATTGTTCCTGATATTACCTGTACGGGCATAGCTACTGGCTATGAACTTCGAACAATGATTTGCCAGAACCGTCTTCTCAGATGCAATGCCCGGAAGAATGCTCTTTCTTCCCCCCGAAAAGCCTGCAAAAAAGTGTGGTTCTATAAACCCTTCCGAGATTACGACATCGGCCCAGTCAACCAGGGAATTCAGCCATAGTTCACCACCGGAAGGGAGAAGCCCTTTATATACCATATTATCAGTATCACGGCAGTCATGGTTAATAATTTCTTCTTTTTCAACCAGATTCCTTCCAAACTTCTTCAGCATCTCATCATAAGTCGTTGGTCTGTGACATCCGGTTGCGATCAGTATCTTTACAATAACGGAAGGATTTCTTCTCCTTATCTCTTCCAATATAATCGGTAATGTGATCCTGCTTGGCACGGGTCTCGTGTGGTCACTGGTAATGACCAGGAGCGTTCTTGCATTCGCCGCCAGATCGCAGAGATGCTTTGAATAAACTGGTTTGGCTAAGGCTCCCCTTACCAACTCCTCCTGTGAGCAAGCTGCCTTATATTCCTCGGCTTTTGACATATGTACTTCATTGATACATTGCTCGTCAAGCTCAAGTCCGAGATAGCTTGTACCATAAGGTATTCGAAAACTCTTCATGCTTACAGATCTCCTTCCTGCCAGGCTAATGCACATTGCACTGCCTTCTTCCACCCATTTAATAGCTTCTGTGTGTGCTCCTTCTTCATCTGCGGGTGAAACTCCCTGGATAATATCCAGTTTTTCTTGATTTCCTCCTTATCTCTCCAGTATCCGATGGCAAGGCCGGCAAGATATCCCGCCCCCAAAACCGTTGTCTCAATACATTCAGGCCGCTTTACCCTGGTATTCAGAATATCTGCCTGAAATTGCATTAGAAAATCGTTTACACTTACCCCGCCGTCAACCTTTAAGTTATTGATACATAAATCTGCATCCTTCTCCATAGCGCATAATACATCATGAGTCTGATACGCAATGGCTTCCAGCGCAGCACGAATAAAATGCTCTCTGCTGCAGCCTCTGGTTATGCCTACCACTGTCCCCCTCGCATATTGATTCCAGTATGGGGCTCCTAAGCCCGTAAAAGCAGGTACTATATATACTCCTCCGGTATCCTCTGCCTGCTCAGCACAGCCCCCTACCTGCGCTGCATCTTCAATCATATGCAGCCCGTCCCTCAACCATTGAATCACCGCTCCGGCAGCAAAAACACTTCCTTCCAGCACATAATTCACCTCTGACGATGTACCGGCTGCAATCGTAGTTAACAATCCATGCTTAGAGCGAATTGCCTCCCTTCCGGTATTCATCAGTAAAAAGCACCCTGTTCCATAGGTACTTTTTACATCACCCTTTTCAAAACACAGCTGCCCGAACAACGCCGCCTGTTGATCTCCGGCCACGCCTGAAATAGCTATTTCCCCGCCAAGAAGCTTACTATCCGTATAACCATATAAATGGCTGGAAGGCTTCACTTGGGGTAACATCACCTTCGGAATATGAAAATACTCTAGAATTTCGTCATCCCAGCTTAGACTTCTTATGTTAAAAAGCATGGTTCTGGATGCATTCGTATAATCTGTGGCATGGATCTTACCCTTCGTAAGCTTCCAGATTAACCAGGTATCTACTGTACCAAACAGCAGATTACCGGCCTCCGCCTCCTTCCTGGCTCCCTCCACATGATCCATGAGCCAGCAGATTTTCGTAGCCGAGAAATATGCATCCGGTATTAAACCGGTCTTTTCCTGAAGGACAGGATCAAATCCTTCTTTTTTTAACCTCTCAATCTGATCTGCCGTCCTATGACATTGCCATACAATTGCATTGTAAATCGGTTCGCCCGTATGCTTATTCCAAATGATCGTAGTTTCACGCTGATTGGTTATTCCTAAGGCGGCGATTTCTTTGGCTGTGATATTAAGCTTTGCCATCGCTTCGGTAGCAATGCTTAGCTGGGAGGACCAAATCTCCATCGGATCATGCTCTACCCAACCCGGGCAGGGATAAATCTGCTGAAATTCTCTCTGCGCTTTACTAATGACCCTCCCGTTTTGATCAATTATGACACACCGGGAGCTTGTCGTTCCCTGGTCCAATGCCATGATATATTTTTTCATAAAACTCTTCTCCTCAGGCAATATTCTTTGTTGCGATCACATCGATGCCTGTACCGGCAATATCAGCTTTGACTATATCACCATCTTTAACCGGTGCCTGAAGTTCAATCGCCTCCAATTCCTTAATACACTGCATCATTTTATTCTTGGGAATACCCTCCTTTGTCTTTACGGATACCAATGGCATATCACACCCTCTTACCCTTACGGTAGTCGTCACAATTCTTCGTGGGTCTGTTATTTCAGTTATCGCATAGGTTTTTCCTCTCGGACAGGCATTCCCTGTAACAAGAATTCTCTCTTCTTCCTGCATTACACTAAGTATGCAACCCAGCGGGCAGCAAATACAGACCATCTCTTTCTTTTCCATATCAAGCCACCTCCTTTTCGATTACGATCCGTATTTGTCGTAAATCACTATATTGAAGCAGATCCTTCTTCCTTAATTTAATCTCCTCCATCTCCCCTGGTGCCATGATCCGCTTTTTTATTTCCTTTACAAGAGTATCCTGATAATATACACATAATTTTACCCCTGAAAATGACTCGCTTACACGAAAACGCACGATTAGTTCCTCCGGCATACGATTCAGATCGATAAAGGCCGGTACCGTATAACGGATACCGTAATCCGGCCTGATAGCAATTTGCTTCTCACCGAGCTTTAATTCTCCCCTAACATACATCGCGGCATTTTTACCGGCAGTCATAGCCTCCTGAGAGACATAATCCACCAGGTCATGTACATGAAGAACATTACCGCAGGCAAATACACCGGGGAGATTCGTCTGTAAACTCTCGTCTACGATCGGCCCGGAGGTAACCGGGCTGAGAGCAATTCCTAATTTCATTGAAAGCTCATTTTCCGGGATCAGACCCACCGAGAGCAGCAGCGTATCACAGGGTATATATTCCTCGGTACCGGGAATAGGTCTTAAATTTTCATCTACTCTTGCTAAAGTAACACCCTTTACCCGTTCTCGACCATCAATATCAACCACCGTGTGACTTAATTTCAAGGGAATTCCAAAATCATCCAGACATTGCGCAATATTACGTTTTAATCCTCCCGAGTATGGCATCACCTCTGCTACCACCTTCACGTTAGCTCCCTCCAGAGTCATACGCCTGGCCATAATCAATCCGATATCACCGGACCCTAAGATTACTGCTTCTTTCCCGGGCATCCTGCCTTCGATATTAATAAAGTGCTGTGCTGTACCGGCAGAATAGATCCCGGCCGGACGATAACCGGGTATATTAAGGGCTCCTCTCGGACGCTCCCTGCAGCCCATAGCAAGAATTAATGCATCGGCTTCAATTTGAAATAATCCGTCCGTTTTATTCATTAAGGTTATCTCATATCGAAAAGGCTTATCGCTTTTATCCGTATTCCCGCAGCTGATATCGATTGCCATTGTATTAAGTAAGTAGGGTATCCCAGCCTCTTCCACTTTCCGGATAAATCTTGCGGCATATTCCGGACCGGTCAGCTCCTCCTTAAAGGTATGAAGTCCGAAGCCGTTATGGATGCATTGATTTAGGATCCCGCCAAGCTCCTTATCCCGCTCGATAATTACAACTCTTTCCGTTCCTTGCTCCCTGGCGGCAAGCGCTGCAGCCAGTCCTGCCGGACCGCCGCCGATGATAACAATATCATATTTCATGCCTGAAGCCCCCTTTCCTTATCCTGCTTGTTATAACCGGTCAATAAATAAGAGCCTTCACTTGATTTAACGACGGTATTTATATCAGTCCCCCATTCCCTCGAAAGAATTTCCATGGTTTTGGGTAAGCAAAACCCGGCCTGGCATCTTCCCGACCCTGCACGGGTGCGTCGTTTGATACCATCCAGGGTTTTTGCACCTAAGGGTCTGTGAATGGCATCCAGTATTTCTCCTTCCGTCACCATTTCACAGCGGCAGATCACATTGGCATAAGCAGGATTTTGGCTTATTAAATTCTTCTGTTCCTCCTTGGATGCATCAGACATACTCTTAATACCAACTCTTTGGCTTATATAATCCTCCTTCTTCTTGGCAGGTGCTATATTGTGAACCAATTCTGCGACAAAGCTTCCGATTGCAGGAGCACATGTTAATCCCGGGGATTCAATGCCTGCAACATCGATAAAGCCTTCTGCATCTTCTACTTCTTCAATAATAAAATCGTCCTTAGCCTCATGGGCACGAAGTCCTGCAAAGGAGGTAATGATCTGACGCATGGGGGGCAGCTCCTTCACACTTAAGGCTGCCTTCTTCATCACTTCCTCCAGCCCTCTCCCTGTTGTAAATAGCCCTTCCTTATCATCGATATCCTCTGCAGTAGGGCCTAAAAGAAGATTTCCGTGGACAGTAGGAGTGATTAGAACACCTTTTCCATATTCCGTAGGCAGCTGGAAGATAGTTTTTGATACTAATCCTGCAGCCTGTTTATCATACAGACAATATTCTCCTTTTCTTGCAATCAGCGTCATCTTCTTTTCGCTGACCATATTGTGTACTTTGTCCGCATAAACGCCTGCGGCATTTACAACAATGCGACTTTCAAAAACCCCCTTGGTAGAATGAAGCAAATAGCCTCCTTCCTTCTTATCGATCGCTGTCACTTCTGTATTAAAGTAAAACTCTGCACCATTCACATATGCATTTTCAGCCAAAGCAATCGTAAGTCCAAAGGGGCATACAATCCCCCCTGTGGGAGCATACAAAGCCGCTGCTACTGATTGTGAAAGCTTCGGCTCCAGCCTCCTTGCCTCTTCTCCTGATAGAATCTGCAGCTTTTGCACACCGTTCTTTATTCCCTTATCGTAAAGCACTTGCAACTTATCCTTCTCCTCCTCATGAAAGCAAAGAACAAGAGAACCGTTTTGTCGAAATAAAAAATCAAGTTCCTTGGATAACTCCTCCATTCTTTTGTTGCCCTCCACATTCAGCTTGGCTTTCAGACTGCCCGGTGCAGCATCAAAGCCCGCATGAACGATACCACTGTTTGCTTTCGAGGTTCCCTCACAGACATCCATTCCCTTTTCCAGAACCGCTACCTTTCTGTCACCTCTCATCAGCTCCCTTGCTACCGCACTTCCTATCACACCGGCACCAATAATGATTACATCATACATGCTAATTCTCCTTTTTCACACATAAAAAAAGCCAAACAAACAACACCATAAACTATGGTATTTTCTGCTTGGCTCTAAGTCTCATGCATTCAATATTTAATTGTACTTTATGAAGTATACTATCGAAGCAGTGGTTCATTCCACTGTTCCAACACTTATTTCTATCTTGATAATACCAGATTTTTGATCCCTTCGCAACAAGAATATATAAATCATCTAAATTCCTATTACATTATATGCATATCATCCAGAATGCTGCATCACATAAACCAAACTTCCTGATTCGTAGTGGAGATCGAAACCGCTCCTTTTGACAGCGCAGCAAGCACATCATTTTTATCTAAGATAAGACCGCCTGCAATGATAGGAACCGAGCTGATTTCTTTAATTTTACTGATTATCTTGGGCATAACACCCGGCAGTATCTCAATGTAATCCGGCTTTACCAACTCACTCTGTTTCCTGATGTTTTCGAAGGCCATGGAATCAATGATAAAAAACCGCAGAATCGTATATAACCCCAGTTCCTTTGCTCTCTTGATCAAGCCGACCTTCGTTGATATAATGCCATCCGCTTCCGTATTATTCTTAATAAAATCCACCGATACTTCCTTTGAACTAAGGCCGTTAATTAAATCAATATGTACAATAACAATTCTTCCGGCATCCTTTAAGGTTTTTACGATATGGGATATATTACAGATATCTCCGAATAATACAAAGATTATGTTACTATCTGATTCCAAGCATCTGCTTAAGCCATCCATATCTTTAATCGCTGCAATAATCGGACATTCCTCCATTGCACTTACAAATCTTTTATGCATAGTAATCACCAAGCCTCCACGGAAGTATCAGGTTAATTAACGTTACCTATTACTGATTTTGAGCACCCAAATACGGTACGCCCTCCCTAATTATAGCTTTCTTGTTCTATTTTATCAATATATAAATGAAGCCCGGCTTGTCCTATTTTACTTCCAGCACCTTAGGAATATGCCACAAGCTGCATACAAAAATCCGGGGACGAAATACAAAAAGGAGCAATCAGAATGGCATGTCTTATTTTTCGTGCTCTTTCTCCCACCGGGCTATATGTTCCTTGATATCATCCACAAGCTTCTCTGAAGCCAGCCGCTGCGCCGGGTAATCAAAAAGATGGATGCTCTGTCCGTCAGGCTTGGGCTTTTCCCCATCCTCCTGGGGTTCCTGCATCACTACATTGTAGTACGAAATATCGATCTCATGTCTTTCCATGATAGCAGAGATCTCCAGGAACCTTTCCTTAAACAGTTCATAGTTTATTTCCCTGCCAAAGAAATAGATCGTAAGTGTCGCCGGGATGGGAAGCTTCTTCAGATCCAGGGGCATGTCCAGCTCCAATCCGTTTATACCCTCCCCCTTCCTACCAAAATCTCCAAAAACCATTGATGTTTCATAAGGAAACTCCCTGGCAATCATCTCCTCCAACACCTTACTGAACTCCCGCTGCAGCCGCTCATAGGTGTTCCAGCAATTTATTACATCCTCTTCATAGGTATCTGTAATATTTCCGGCTTCCCACCTTACCGTAAAGTTGGTGTCCGTGCTATCCTTTGATTGGACATGGGATATATATTCGTCAAACTTAAAGTTGTAACCGGTTTCTGACACCTCCAAATTCATATTCGGATAGGCTTCCTCCACATATTTTCTGATCCCGGAGGACGCGATGGTCTTTGTAACCGGATTGCCATAAAAGGAAAAGACAGCACTCAGAATAAATAGAACCAGAAACAATACTAACACCAGGGATACAATATGATACCACTTTATTTTCTTCAAAATAGAACACTCCTTCTGTCAGTCAATTATCCCGCTCTTTCTTCCAAAATAATCTCGACTCGGTTTCTCCCCTTAGATTTTGCCTGATACAACAGCATATCAGCCCTATTGATCAATACATTCGAGGTCTCTCCGTTATAGTGAGCCACGCCAATGCTTACAGTTATCCTCTGGTCATTCAGTCCGAAATCATGGGACTGGATACTCCTGCGTATGATCTCGGCAACTCTTGCCGCCGCTTCCAGCCGGAGCCCGGGAAGGATAACAAGAAACTCTTCCCCTCCATACCTTCCGATAAAATCCTCTTTCCGCACATTCTTGGAAATCAATTCACATATGGTGACCAGAACCTTGTCTCCGGCCAGATGTCCAAATTGATCATTCACTCTCTTAAAATAATCGATGTCCAGCATCATAATACAGAGATTGCTTTTATCCTGCTTTGTTCTAAGGAGCAAGTTCTCCAATACCTCGTTGATATATTGGTGATTATACAGATTTGTCAGGCTATCCTTAATGGATTTGTTAATCAGTATATTATTCATCATGACAAGCTCACTGTTCAGCTTGTTGATATTATCATTGTTCTGCTTCAGAGTCTCTTCGATTTTCTTCTGGCTGGTGATATCAATAATACAGGAGAGGGATATCTCTTCCTCCTGGTAGACCGATGGTATCATGGTCAATATCCCCTGGATTTCGGAGCCGTTCTTTCTTTTTATTACAACTTCCTTGTTATTAATGGTCCTCCCGGAACCGATCAGCTCCAGAAGGTTCTCCTCTTCCTGTGTATCGATGATATATTCTGTCGCATCGCTTCCGATCAGTTTTGTTTTATCCTCACCAAAGAGTTCCTGGGCCTGGGTATTCAAATACATGATCCGCCCTGTGTGCTTGCTTGTCAGAAGGATTGGCACCGGTGCAATCTCCAGAATTGTGCTGGAGAGCTTCTCACTGTTGGTCAGTTTTTCATTGGTTAATTTATGCTTTTCAATTTCATCGTACAACCCCCTGGTGGCACTCATATCCTCCCCTACAACCAAAAAGCCCAGCAGAAGATTTGATTTTGAATGCAGTGGAACAATCGACATATTAAAGGGAAGTAATTTACCGGTCTTTGATGCAAGAAACAGCTCCGTCAACCTCACCGGCTGATGAATTGCCTCGCAATCCTCCATAAGCTTTTTTATCTCCAGATGCTGTATGATATCCGTAAACGGTCTGTCGGTCGTCTCTTCGTTCCGGTATTCCAGCAGGGTTTGAACCTGCCTGTTGGTTTTAATTATGTATCCCTGGGGATTAAGCAGAAATGTCAGTCCGTTCAGCTCCTGAAACAGTTCGTTGGTGATTAACGCAGTCGGAATCGACATAAACTGATACTGAATAATTGAATAATTGACACCCCACAGCATAATAAGCGTGAATATCTGTCCCATATTGGGAAGCCGAAACAGTCCCATCATTGGCAGAATATTCTGAAACAGCAAATTCAGCATAAAGGGAATAAAGCTGCTGAGAGAAATGATCCATGCCTGCTTTTTCTGGATTTTACTGCGGGATTTATAGCCCCAGTGAATAATTATAAGTATACTCAGCAACAAATAAGAAAAATTATAAATAAAATTGCCGTTGTAAAAAATAGCCGCAATCAAAGGGTCGGTATCAATTCCCGGCCCGAACAGGAAAAGAACCATATATAAGGATATTACCGCGGGCAGCAATACCAGCAGCTTGACATACCAATTCCTTATCAGCCTGTTCCGGGTAAGCACCATCACAAAATAGAGCACAATTGCCTCAAAGGTACACCAGCCGAAAGCGGATACCTTATTCCAAAAGGAATAATCCACCACATTTTCGGTCAAATAGAGAAAGCCCCATGCAAATGACCATATTGTCATAGATAGGTTCATAGCAAGAAAAAGCTTGCATAATTCCGATTTTTTGTTTAATTTATATGCATTAAAGCCGACAATAAAATACAGAATTGCCGCTGCATAAGATAACGCTGACAAATGTATCATACAATAGTAACTCCTTGATGGGACTTTTTAACTATTCTACCATGTTAGCTCCAATTCTTCAATACAAAGTAGTAACATGTCGAAATCCTGGTAATAGTTCAGCCTGCCCGGAGGGCTTTTTAATTCATAGAACGCAATTTCCTATGGAATTAAAAAAACATCCTGTCCCAGTGGGACAGGATGTCATTTGAAGCAATTGCTTTAAATTACTTTAATGTAACCTTTGCGCCTTCTGCTTCTAACTTAGCCTTAAGCTCATCAGCTTCTGCCTTGCTTACGCTTTCCTTAACTACCTTAGGAGCTCCGTCTACAAGATCCTTAGCTTCCTTTAAGCCTAAGCCGGTTACTTCACGAACGATCTTAATAACCTTAACCTTATTTGCACCGGCTTCAGTTAACTCTACGTTGAACTCAGTCTTCTCTTCTTCAGCTGCTGCTGCGGGACCTGCTGCTGCCACTACAACACCTGCTGCTGCGGATACACCAAATTCTTCTTCACATGCTTTTACTAAATCATTTAATTCTAATACGGTAAGGCCTTTAATTGCCTCGATAAACTCTTGAGTTGTCATTATTATTTACCTCCATTATTTATATTTGTTTTGTTGATTAAGTCTGCTTCCCAGCAATTTGTGAAGCAACCTATTTACATTGCTTCGGTTAATTAAGCCTGCTTTTCAGCGATTTGCTTTATGACACGAGCAAAGTTTGTAATAGGTGACTGCAAGCTTCCAAGCAGCTTGGAAATAAGAACCTCTCTGGAAGGAATGGTTGCAATAACCTGAATACCCTTCTCGTCGTAGTAAGTTCCTTCTACAACACCGGACTTGAACTCTAACTTCGGCATTGTCTTGGAGCATTCAAGTAAAATCCTTGCAGGAGCGGTTGCATCCTCCATACCAAAAGCCACAGCGGTAGGACCGTTCAGATCCTTAGCCAATGCTTCGTATTCTGTTCCCTTAAATGCAAAGTTCAGCATTGTGTTCTTGTATACTTTGTATACAATACCAGCTTCTCTTAATTTCTTACGAAGCTCTGTATCCTGAGCAACGGTTAAGCCGCGGTAGTCCACTAATACAGCAGCCTTCGCCTGTCCAACATAACCTTTGATCTCTTCAACAATCGGTTGTTTTAATTCAACTTTTGCCATTCTATACACCTCCTTGTTTCAATATGCAGACTATCGTCTTAGACAATAAAAAACCTCTCTCTGCCAAAGCAGAAAGAGGTCAGAAAAATCCTAATGATTCTCATCAACTTTCCCTCGGTAGGCGGTAATACCTTATGCCTTACGGCACCTACTGTCTTCGGCAGCTGTTATCGCTTGTCAATTGACGTATACTAACATCCAATAAAGGGAGATTAGTATTAAGCACAAATCGGATTATAGCATGAACCATTCATGGTGTCAACCCCTAAAATCATCATCGGCAATAATTGACCAAGCTTTTTAGATCTTTTTATTAACTTCCTAGCTTAATTTTGCTGTGTTCAGCTTTACGCCAGGGCCCATGGTGGAAGCCAGAGTTACGCTTCTTAAATACTGTCCCTTGGCTGCGGAGGGCTTCGCTTTAATAACAGCGCCAATTAAGGTCTGGAAGTTATCATTTAACATCTCCTCGGTGAAGGAAGCCTTACCAAGCGGAACGTGAATGATATTGGTCTTATCTAATCTATATTCGATCTTACCGGCTTTGATATCGTTAACTGCCTTGGTAACATCCATTGTAACGGTGCCTGCCTTGGGATTTGGCATTAATCCCTTCGGTCCGAGAACACGGCCCAAACGGCCAACAACACCCATCATATCAGGGGTAGCAACAACTACATCGAATTCAAACCAGTTTTCATTCTGGATCTTGGGAATTAAATCATCTGCACCAACAAAATCAGCGCCAGCGGCCAATGCCTCGTTTGCCTTGTCGCCCTTGGCAAATACCAGTACACGAACTGTCTTACCGGTTCCGTGAGGTAATACTACCGCACCACGAACCTGCTGATCAGCGTGACGTCCGTCAACACCAAGTCTGATATGTGCTTCCACGGTCTCGTCAAACTTTGCAACCGCTGATTTTTTAACCAGGCTGATTGCTTCTGCTGCATCATATTGAACTGATCTGTCGATTAACTTCGCAGAATCTTGATATTTCTTTCCTCTTTTCATTCTATAAACCTCCTAGTGGTTTTATCGGAGAAAACGGATTTCTTCGAAAACCGTTGAGCGAATACGGCATACGCCGAATTTGCCTGCAAACATGCTTTCCGTCTGCATATCCTCCCACGTTATTAGATTCTCAATCGCATCGTATCTTTCAACCATGCTGTTTTATTCTTATTCATGACTATTCAGTCACTGCGGTTCTAACGAACTGATGCACACAAAACATGCTGAAAAGCACATTTTTGGGCACTGATCATTAGTCTACTCCTCAACAGTAACGCCCATGCTTCTTGCAGTACCTGCAACCATGCTCATCGCAGCTTCTACGGTTGCTGCATTCAAATCGGGCATCTTAAGCTCTGCAATCTTTCTAAGATCTGCTTTAGACAGTTTTGCAACCTTTGTCTTGTTAGGAGCTGCGGAACCGGACTTAAGATTAAGAGTCTTCTTAATCAATACGGCTGCCGGCGGAGTCTTTGTTACGAAACTAAAGCTTCTGTCTGCATATACGGTAATTACAACGGGTGTAATGATACCATCCTGATCTGCTGTTCTTGCGTTAAATTCCTTTGTGAACTGTACAATATTCACGCCGTGCTGACCGAGTGCGGGACCTACCGGGGGAGCCGGAGTCGCCTTGCCAGCTGGAATCTGTAATTTAATATAACCTGTTACTTTTTTTGCCATGATAGCATACCTCCTGATAATGTGGTGTTTGCGGGAATTTCCCTCCCACGTAACTAACCTAAGTTACATAATTGCGAATTGATGTTTTGAACTATCTGCGGACCTTGATATCGCCGAAACCGATTTCAACCGGGGTTTCACGTCCGAACATGTCCACGCTGATTGTAACAATCTGCTTGTGGGCGTTGATTGCTTTAATCTGCCCTGTTGTGTTCTCCCACACTCCGGAGGTAACCGTAACAGTATCACCGATTTCAAAATCAACGGAGACTTCATCAGATTTAATTCCCATGCTGCGCATCTCAATATCCGATAACGGAACGGGCTGTTTTGAGTCGGGACCAACGAAGCCTGTCACACCTCTGGTGTTGCGAACCACATACCATACGTCATCATTCATTACCATATGGAGCAGCACATAACCGGGAAACATCTTCTTCTGCACGCGCTTCTTAACGCCGTTTTTTACCTCGATCACGTCTTGCATCGGAACAGATACCTCTAAAATCTGATCCTGCAATTTTCTGTTTTCAATTGTTTTCTCAATGTTCGCTTTTACTTTGTTCTCATACCCTGAATAGGTGTGAACAACGTACCAATTAGCCTCTGACATATCCTCACCCTTATCCTAAAATGATTCCTATACCGAGTTCAACTACATAATCCAGTACGTAAATAATTAACCCTAAGATAAAGGTGGTAATAATGACAGCAACGGTTCGCCTTGTAAGAGCATCTCTATCCGGCCAGATAATCTTGGCAAATTCGGATTTCAAACCCTTGAACCAGCTTTTCTTTGGAGCTTTTTCGGCTGTAGTGTTTGTCACTTCTCCCATGTTTGCATTTCCTTTCAGACTAATTATTTGGTTTCTTTGTGTAGTGTGTGGGTTCTGCAGAACTTACAATACTTCTTTGTTTCCATTCTGTCTGGATGTGTCTTCTTTTCCTTGGTCGTGTTGTAATTGCGTTGTTTGCAATCTGTACATGCCAATGTGATTTTTACGCGCACAATATCCACC
>JAFAGA010000084.1 GCA_023423045.1 Bacillota bacterium
TGATTTGATGAATGCAATGGCATTATACAATATGATGGTTAACGGAGTGGAAGTGGTTGCAGGGGTGGAGTGAATGAATTAAACAATCCTCCATGAATGCTAACTGATAAAATAGAGGAGAAAAACAGTGTGGAGGGAATAGGAACCACGGTTACCATAACGGCTGAAATGAACCGTTGATTCTTCAGGTAAAATACAGTTCCAAAAAGGCGGAGGTGAATTAGATTCTTTTTATGTTCTCTCCTAAGATAAGAGTTATCATCAAGCAAATGATTTCAGTAACAATAGGAAGATAATAGTAAAGGTGCTGCCATGAATCAAAACCATAATAAAGATAATAAAGAAAAACTTATCCATTTACAAAATCAGATATCACAATGCCGATTATGTCAAGATACCTTCGGTTTTGAACCGCGCCCCATTATATTAGGGAAGAGTAATGCTAAAATCATGCAAATCAGTCAGGCTCCGTCTAAACGTGTGCATGAGACAGGGAGGCCGTTTAACGATGCCAGCGGAAGAAAAC
Source organism: Bacillota bacterium (assembly GCA_023423045.1). Lineage (GTDB taxonomy): Bacteria > Bacillota > Clostridia > Lachnospirales > Lachnospiraceae > Mobilitalea. The sequence continues at coordinate 527 of JAFAGA010000084.1, forward strand.
TTCGCAAGGAATGGTATCATATATCGGATGAGACCTTTTATAATCCTGATAATTTCTATATTGTTTCGATGGCTCATTGTTATCCCGGAAAGGCATCTGGCGGAGGGGACCGCCGCCCGCCTAAGATCTGTTCCCAGCAATGGCTTCTTAAAGAAATGGATTTGATCAATAATGAAATTTACATTATTATTGGCGGAATTGCAGCAGAGTTTTTCTTTCCGGGCGAGAAGATAACAACATTAGCCTTTGAAGATAAACAAATAAATGGAAAGCCTGCCTATATCCTGCCGCATCCGTCGCCGTTAAATATGAAATGGTTTAAAGACTATCCGGAATTTACTGCACAAAGGATTTTAAAGATACAGCAAGAAGTCCATAAAGTGTTATGCCTGTAATAAAATGGGCGCTGCGGATGCCTGACCCGCAAGGGTATGGGGGAGGGACGGATTGAATTGCGTCAAGTATTTGAGTAAAAAATTCTAAAGCTATTGACAAAAAATAAGATAGGGTATATTATTCACTTATACACCCCCACCGGGGTGGGGTGATATAATAAATAGAGAGGTGACCCTATGAATCAAAAGTTTAATGTAACAGGCATGACATGTTCCTCCTGTTCCGCTAATGTGGAAAAAGCAGTTAGGAAGCTTCCGGGTGTGGAGTCTGTCAATGTAAATTTACTTTCTAATAGTATGACTGTTGATTTCGATGAAGCTGCTATGGATAACACAAAAATTATCAATGCAGTTGTAGATGCAGGATATAATGCTTCTATATTTGTGCGCGGAGCGAGTGCCGGCAAGCAAAAAGAAAAAGCAGTTAATCCGGTGGAAGAAGAAATAAAGGAGATGAAAAAGCGTACCATAGTTTCATTTGTGTTTTTAATTCCACTCATGTATGTATCAATGGGGCATATGTTTCATCTTCCTCACCCTGATTGGTTAATGGGGGATAAAAATGCAGTAAGCTTTGCTTTTATACAATTGATATTTACATTGCCAATTGTTTATGTTAGCCGGAAATATTATCGAGTTGGCTTTAAAACCTTATTCCACGGTGCTCCCAATATGGATTCACTCATCGCAATAGGTTCAGGGGCGGCATTGGTATATGGAGTATTTGCAATTTTCAGGATCGGATATGGCCTGGGTCATAATGATTTAAACATTGTCCATCAATATTCTAAAGATCTATATTTTGAATCTGCAGCAATGATCCTGGCTTTGATTACTTTTGGTAAGCTGCTGGAAACCAGAGCGAAAGGCAGAACTTCCGAGGCGATATCCAAATTAATGGATCTTGCACCCAAGACAGCATCTGTTATTCGCGACGGACGGGAAGTTGAAATTCCTGTTGAAGATGTGGTGAAAGAGGATATAATAGTAGTAAGGCCGGGGCAGAGTATACCCGTAGATGGAGTTATTATCGAGGGTAATTCAGCGGTTGATCAATCCGCCTTGACCGGGGAAAGTATTCCGGTAGAGAAAAATGCAGGTGACAAGGTAATCGCTGCTACCATAAATAAAACCGGATTTTTCAAATTTAAAGCAGAAAAGGTTGGAGATGATACCACACTGGCTCAGATTATTCAGTTGGTAGAAGATGCCAGTTCATCGAAAGCTCCGATTGCAAAGATGGCAGATAAGATCAGTGGAATCTTTGTTCCCGTAGTAATATGCATAGCAGTAGCAGCTACGATTGTATGGCTGCTTTTGGGATATCCCTTTGAATTTGCATTATCCATCGGTATTTCAATCTTGGTTATTTCCTGTCCTTGTGCGCTGGGATTAGCGACTCCGGTTGCCATCATGGTTGCAACAGGTAAGGGGGCATCCAATGGAATATTGATTAAATCCGCAGAAGCTTTGGAAAGCCTGCATACGATCAATACGGTTGTTCTGGATAAAACCGGTACAATTACAGAAGGAAAGCCTGTTGTTACGGATATCATTACAGCTAGAGGAGAAAGTGAGCAAAATCTTTTGGAAATTGCCGCATCGTTGGAGAAACCTTCAGAGCATCCATTGGCGGAAGCCATTGTTGAAAAGGCAAAAGAGAGAGGAATGTCGTTCAGAGATGTTGATGAATTTAATGCAGTTTCCGGCAGAGGTATCATTGGTAAAATAAGCGGAAGACAATACATTGCAGGTAATTTGGCATTGATGAATGATGAAAAGATTGATGTAAGTTCTTTCCAGGATGCTTCCGATGCCTTTGCCATGGAAGGAAAAACACCGTTATATTTTGCAGATGATAAGAAACTTTTAGGAATCATTGCAGTAGCGGATGTGGTTAAGCCCACAAGCCGTGAAGCCATAGATCGGTTCAAATCCATGGGAATTGATGTAGTAATGCTTACCGGTGATAATAAGAAAACAGCAGAAGCAATTAGAAGACAGCTGCACATTGACCGGGTTGTTGCAGAAGTGTTGCCGCAAGACAAAGAAAAAGAGATCCGCAGCATACAGGAAGGCGGCAAAAAGGTTGCAATGGTTGGCGATGGAATTAACGACGCGCCTGCGCTTGCAAGAGCAGACGTAGGTATTGCCATTGGAGCAGGTACCGACGTTGCCATTGAATCAGCAGATATCGTTCTGATGAAGAGTGATTTATTGGATGCCGTTACAGCGGTTCAATTAAGTAAAGCTACCATCAAGAATATAAAACAAAATTTATTCTGGGCGTTCTTCTACAACACGTTGGGAATTCCGCTGGCAGCCGGAGTATTCTTCATAGCCCTCGGCTGGAAGCTCAGTCCCATGTTTGGGGCGGCAGCAATGAGTATGAGTTCCGTATTTGTTGTATCCAATGCGTTAAGATTAAAATTATTTAAACCCAAGCATGCAAAATAATAAATATTTTAAAGGAGAGATATAATAATGAAGAAAATAATAGCAATTGAAGGCATGAACTGTGAGCACTGCGTGGCGAAAGCGACAAAGGCATTGAATTCCATTGATGGAGTAGAAGCGAAAGTAGACCTTAAGAAAAAGAATGCGGTAGTTAATCTTGCAAAAGATGTGGAGGATCAAACCTTTATCCATGCTTTAGAAGAGGCTGATTTTAAGGTTGTTTCCATCACAGAAAAGAAAGGTTTATTCAGATAATCAAGTTGAATTTATTCGGTAATTGCGAAGCTGGTATCGTTCCGCAGTTTCGCAATTGCCTGATTATATTTATGCCAGAGAGGGGGAGAACATGAGGACAGACAAGGAAAAAGTAACCCGTCTTTTAAAAACGGCCAGAGGGCAGATTGATGGTATTTTAAAAATGGTTGAGGATGACCGGTACTGTGTTGATATCTCGAATCAGCTTATGGCTACACAAGCGATATTGCGCAATATTAACAGAGATGTACTTCATGATCATTTGGGAAGTTGTGTACAAGGCGCCTTTGAATCAGAGGAGCAACGAGAGAAAATTCAAGAGATAATCACTATTATTGATAAATTGTCAAAATAGATTTTTTCAATATAATCTGAAACTGCATGTGATTAAAAAAATAGTCCGATGCCCTTCAAGGCGTCGGGCTATTTTTTTTATATTACAGGAAAATACGCCTATGATACAAAAAGCACTCCGTGCACGATGCGCACTTCGCGGAGAGGAATTTTATTGCTACGCAATCCGCTCGGGCGCGAAGAGTCAGCAAGCTGGCTCTTGGTTATATACAGATATAGACCGATAGATGTAGAAGCCGGACCCCTCATCCGGTTCTGGACAGGGAATGGATTATGCTATATAATCTGGATAGACACATTAAATATTCAGCGGAGAGGGAAGTATGAAAAAATTAGTTACTACACTTGGAAATCTGGATCTAGAACAAGCGGGTATGATACTGCCCCATGAGCATGTATTTGTCGATTTGAGAACATCGGAACAGGAAGGGTATGCCCAGGCGGAAACCCAGGATGTTGTCCGCCTTATGGGACCATATCTTCGCGAGGCAAGGGAAGCAGGTATCGGAGTAATCGTGGATTGCGGACCAATCGGAGTAGGAAGAAGGGCGGATATCTTAAAGGCGGTTTCTTTGGCGGAAGATTATCCCTTGATCGTACCAACCGGAGTTTATCGGGAACCCTGGCTGCCGGAATGGGTGCGGGAAGCAGATGAAAAATACCTGGAAGAATGGATGACAGAGGAGCTTACCAATGAAATGGAGGGCACTAAAGTTCGGGCCGGCTTTATTAAACTAAGCGCAGGAGATGATGGCATCAGCCATAATGAAGCGAAAGTCTTACGGGCGGCTGCCAGAAGTGCGAAGAATGCAGATGCTGTGATCGGAAGTCATACCATCAGAGGAAGGGTGGCAAGAGATCAGCTGGATATCATGGAGCAGGCGGGTTATAGTGCAGAGAGGTTTATATGGATACATACCCAGGCAGAACCTGATTTTGGATTACATCTGGAATTGGTAAAACGGGGTGCCTGGATTGAATATGACGGCATTGGAAGTGAACCGGATGAACGGTATATTGAATTGATTTTAAGAATGCTCGATGCCGGTTTTGAATCCAAGCTGCTGCTAAGTCAGGATAGAGGCTGGTATGATCCGGCGCAGCAATTGGGTGGCGAACCAAAGTCATATACTTATCTGGTTAACGAATTTCTTCCCAAGCTGTCAAAAGCGGGCGTGGATGAAGACACCATTCGGAGGTTAACACGGACCAATCCTTTTCAGGCATTTGCTCGGGAAGTATAGGGGATTGCATTAAAAGACAAGTATGTGGTTATTATAGTTGACAAAGCGGGCAATATTGCAAGAGAGGTTTTTCAACTATTGAGATAATGATATGTTAAGAGAAATTACAGGTCATCTAAGAAAAACAAAAGAAATGAGGGATAATAATGAATAGTTATGTATGTAATCTATGCGGATATATCCATTTAGGCCAGGAGGCTCCTGAGAGCTGCCCCCTTTGCGGTGCGCCGGCCAGTGAATTCACTTTGGAAGAGGAGTCGGATACAAAGTCCGGCAATACGATGGAGGTTGTGATCATCGGCAGCGGTATCACAGGTCTGTCCTGTGCAAAGGAGATCAGAAAGCATTCGGAGGACGCAAATATCACCTTAATTTCTAAGGAAAACTTATTGCCGTATTTCAGAGTGAGCCTGACCAGATATCTTGCAGGGGAAACGAAGAAAGAAAGCCTCCCGATTCATCCCATGGATTATTATAAAGAGAAACGGATCAATTTTATTCTTGGTAAAGAAGTGGAAGAGATTAAGAAGGACAGTAAAACGGTACAGTTGAACGATGGAACTGTAATCCCATATGATAAGCTATTGATTGCCAACGGTGCACGCCCCTTTGTGCCTCCGATCCCCGGAAAGGAGCTTCCGGGTGTCATTACCGTAAGAACGCTGGAGGATGCAGATTATCTGCTTAATAAGATACAGGAGCTTGAAGCCTGCATCTGCATCGGAGGAGGAATTCTTGGACTTGAGACAGCCGGAGCCATCGCCAAGAGAGGCATCAAAGTGACTCTGCTGGAAAGTGCAAAGTGGCTGATGCCCAGACAGCTCAATAAGAAAGGCTCTTTGCTTCTGAAGGAATATCTCGCCGAGAAGGGAATTGAAGTAAGGGAAGGCGTGGTAATTGAAGAGATTACGGGGAAGGACGAATGTGAGGGGATAAGGCTTTCCACCGGTGAAGTCCTGCCGGCGAAGCTGGTCATTGTAACTGCCGGCGTCAGACCGGAGACACAGCTTGCGGCCAGAGCCGGTCTTGCGGTCAATATGGGAATTACAGTAAACAATAACATGGAGACTTCCGAAGAGAATATCTATGCTGCCGGTGATGTGTGTGAGCATGCCGGAATTCTGTATGGTCTGTGGAAGGTTGGACAGATACAGGGAGAAGTTGCGGCTCGGAATATACTTGGTCAAAATGCAGTGTTTGAAGGTGTGCCAATGTCTACGATCTTAAAGGTTCTGGGACTGGATACCTTCAGCATTGGAGAGTTTCTTCCGGAAGAGGGAGAGTATACGGTATATGAGAGGGAGCTTCCGGGACAGTATATCCTGTTTGTATTAAGAGAGAACAAGATCACAGGAAGCATTGTTATAGGTGAAAAAACGCTTCCTCTGAAAATAAAACAGGCCGTAGAGGCAGGAAGCTGTTTCTCTGCCGAATTATATGACAGCGCCGATAAGATTATTGAGAAGTTAATCCAAGGGATATAGTATATTATGAATCAAGGGTATCAAAAGATTGTAATTTGCGGCAAGCCGGTTACGATCTTCCGATACCCTTGATTGGTACTACCGCTTTTAAGCCCTTTGACCGTACCACTGCATCCCTTTGGTTCATTTATCTTGGTGCGATGCCTTTAATCAGCAATTCGGTCCACTGAGCCGTATAAGGAAGAATTTTTGTGTAGATATGCGGGTTGGAGATCCCCTCAACAAGAGCCTGAAAATAAAGCAGAAGAAATTCATCTGAATATTTCAGATCAACCCTGCCTTCTTTGCGTCCGCGATGAAATAAATCCAGCATGGCGCCGTTGCTTTCTTTGACATATTGCTGCATGATCGAGGATAAGTCCCCGCCTTTCTCCTTTGTATAAAAATCCATCATGGCTAAATAAAATTGCTTGTTGACCTTGTCCAGATAATGGATTTTATTCTGGGTTATAGCGATGAGCGTTTCCTCGAAAGGTTTATTTTCGCTCATAATTTCCCGGGCCGAATTTCCTACCATATCTAAGAAATAATTAAAAACTTCATGGATCAGATTTTCTTTGCTTCCAAAATACTTAAAAATGGATGTTTTGCCGACATTGGCATACATTGCGATCTCATCCATCGTTAAGTTTTCTATGCCGTCCTCCTGATTCATCAAATCAAAGGCTGCCTTTAAAACACGATTCCTTTTCTCAAGTGTCCGTTTTTCATAACCGTTCATCTATGATTCCTGCCTTCTATCTGTTATAATGAAAATAATAATAGTAAGTATTAATAGGAGATTTTAGTTCATATCTACCTCTTTTTATTATTATATAGTAATAGTTCCGAATTATCAAATAAAAAGTAGTTTGAAATCTCGGTTTTTTCAATTGACTGTACTGTAAAAAGGATATATAATTGGACCTATAATCGAACTTTCGTTTAAAACAAAGCTGAAATAGCAATATTATGAACTATACATCCGTACATAGTTCGGATTTACAGCTCTGTGAGTTTAAACTTTGCCTTAAACTGAAAAGTACCTTATAAAGCTATTTTAAAAATATTTTAGAAGGAGTTTTAGCATTATGGATGAGATTGTAAGAGTGCAGGGATTGCAAAAAAAATTTGGTAAGTTTAAAGCTTTGCATGATGTGACGTTTACGGTAAATGCCGGGGAGGTTGTGGGATTTATCGGACCCAATGGTGCAGGTAAGTCAACTACGATTCGTACCCTGCTGGGAATTATTAATCGTGATGCCGGTGATGTGAAGATCTTTGGCAAGGATGTTTGGAAGGACAGCCTGGAGATACATAAGCGGATTTCCTATGTTCCGGGGGATGTGGCTCTTTGGGGCAGCTTAACAGGCGGTGAAATTATTGATTTATTTATAAAACTACATGGAGGCGGTGACAGGGAGAAGCGTGACCATTTGATTAAACGCTTTGAACTGGATCCTAAGAAAAAGTCAAAGAGCTACTCCAAGGGAAACCGCCAAAAGGTCGGCTTGATTGCGGCCTTGTCCGTTGACTCGGATTTGTATATTTTTGATGAACCGACTTCCGGCCTTGATCCTCTGATGGAAGCTGTTTTTCAGGATGAGGTTGAGAAGATCAAGCGTGCGGGGAAGGCGATTTTGCTCTCCTCTCATATTTTGAGCGAGGTGGAACGTCTGGCAGATAAGGTAGCCATTATTCGTCAGGGCAGAGTCGTTGAGACCGGTACCTTGGATGAGTTGCGCCATTTAACGCGTTCTACGGTTACCTTGATAACAAAAGGCAATGTGTCAGGGATGACATCTGTCAAGGGTGTTCATGATTTCAGACAAACGGGTGATCAGGCGGTATTCTCTGTAGATAATGAATATATCAATGATATTTTGTCCGAAGCGGTAAAGCTGGGTATTAAAAAGTTTGAAGCGGTGCCGCCAACGCTGGAAGACTTATTCATGCGCCATTATGAAGTCTGAGAGCTGGAACGGAGGAAAATATGATGAAAGAAAAATTTGCACGTTGGGACGCACTGTTTATACAGTATCTAAAACGTGATTGGAAGAAAATTATTATCTGGATTCTGGGCTTGGGCCTATTTTCAGGTGGTTTTGTACCGGCGTTTGAAGAAATCGGCAAGGGTCAGGGCTTGCTGGGGATGTATGAGACCATGCAAAATCCTGCCATGATTTCTATGGTAGGCCCTACACCGGTAAGTGCGGCTGATTATACTCTGGGTGCAATGTATGCAAACGAAATGCTCTTATTCTGCGGTTTGTTTGCGATGATTATGGCAGCATTGCATGTTGTGAGCCATACCCGCAGGGAAGAAGAGTATGGGCTCACGGAACTGGTTCGATCCTTTCAAGTAGGACGCCAGGCCAATTCCCTCGCAGTAATCGTTGAAACAGTACTTATTAATATTATATTAGCACTTTTGATTGGAGGAGTTATGGTCGGGTTTGGTGCGGAGACGATCTCTGGCGGGGGCTCGCTCCTGTTCGGTGCATCAATCGGAATGGCAGGTATATTGGGAGGGGTGCTTGCATTAGTCACGGCGCAAATCATGCCCACCTCATCTGGTGCAACAGGCACTTCCCTGGGAGTGATAGGGCTTCTCTACATTGTTCGCGCGGGAACAGACGTATCCAATATTCAATTCTCCATGTTCAATCCCATGGGCTGGACTTATTTGACCTATCCGTTTACTGAAAATAATTGGGGTCCCATGGTCTTAGCAATCGTTTTCAGTATAATTGCGGTAATAGTCGCTTTCGCCCTGGAAGGCGGCCGTGATATGGGAGCCGGTTACTTACCGGAAAGGGAAGGTCGGGGGGCGGCAAAAAAATCTCTGTTATCCGTACCCGGTCTGCTGTTTAGGATTAACAGGGGTGTGATGATCAGCTGGCTGATTGCTTTTGCAATTCTGGGAGTTGCTTATGGATCAATATATGGGGATATGCAAGCGTTCCTTGAAAGCAACGAGATGATGAGCAAAATGTTCACTCTGGCGGGTGTTTCCATTGAAGAATCATTTACCGGAACCATTATGATGGTAATGATCGGCTTAGTCTCCATTTTGCCGATTGCCATTGTCAATAAGCTTTTTGCAGAGGAATCGAGGCTGCATTTGAGCCAGCTTTATTCTACCAAGGTGACCCGGGCTCAGCTCTATTTTACAAGTGTTATTCTGGCAGTCGTTGCCGGAGTGGCGGGAATTATGCTGGCTTCCGCGGGCCTTGGAGGCACGGCGGTTTCTGCCATGGGGGAAGGTTCCACGATGAATATGGGTGATTTCATCGCAGCAGGCTATAACTTCCTGCCCTCGGTATTATTTTTTACAGGACTTGCGGCTCTGGCTTTAGGCTGGATGCCAAGACTGGGGAAAGTGATTTATGCATATCTGGGTTATTCCTTTATGTTAAACTATTTTAGCGGAATTTTAGATTTGCCGGAATGGTTTTCAAAAACGGCGGTTCAAAGCTGGATTCCGAGGATGCCGGTGGATGAATTTGATGGGGCAGTCTTTGCTGCTATGACAGTGATCAGCATAGTATTAATGATACTTGGCTATCTTGGATACCGCAGGCGTGACATGCTTGAAGGAGCCTGACAATTGAGGTGATAGCAGCTTGTAGAAATAATAAGCAGACTTTCTGAGAAATAGGATATTAAGGTTATTTGAATACATTCTTTTTGATTTTCTAGGGAAAATTGAATTTGAGTGTATGTCAGATAACCTTTTTTCTTTAAAAACCCATATGAAAACGTTTTTACTCTTGACTTATTACTAAATTACTTTAGAATATAAATTGTAAATATTTAACAAATGATAAATTGTCTCTGGATAAAAATTGTGCAAAATTATTAAGGAGCTTCCTGTATAATTTAAATATAGGGAATTCCAAGAAAGAAGGTTGAGAAAAGAATACCTCAGTGTAAAATAAGATTACTGACTTTGCACGGTTAGTAAAAAATCTTATTGAACAGAGAGGT